>CAZPHH010000070.1:0-23041 GCA_964586145.1 uncultured Phycisphaeraceae bacterium
AACTTCCCGTACGCCCAATTCCACGATACCACCGCCCAGGCGTCACGGATTCAGGAGATGGTCAATGATTTCTACGCAGCATACGTTCGCTTTTATATTACTGCGGATCCAAGCCTCGCGACTCTGCAACTTCTCGGGATGTCAACTGAGATCGCTCAAACTGTAGAGGCCGTAAGGCTCTCACTTGAAGAGCTAAGGGGTCCAATCGCCTCGGAACGGCCACTTCGCGATGATCCAACTGATGATGTTATTACTTTCCTTTCGATTGCAGAACTTACGTACATTATATTGGACCGCAACACAGATTGCGTTGACATCCAACTGTTCGATCCCGGCAGCGTATTCGCGACCACCGTGTTTCTCTGCGCAGTATGTTATCCACCTACAGCTAATGACATCGACACGATTGTCGCGAGATCACATCGCTACGGGAGTTTTTCTGAGCAGATCATTGTGGTTCCTCAAGACGTGTCCCCAACGGAGGTGGAACATGGACTTAAAGCGGGCGTGACCCTTCTAACATCACGCGACCTGCGTAGAAGGTTGATCGCTTTGACAACCAAAGAGATTTACCGATGCGGCATGATTGCAGCCACGGAATTGAAGCGACAAATCGGCATCGCCGATGTGTTCGTTGAACCCGATTGCGTCGTCGTCTTACCAGGACCCGACATGGAATACACGTGGCTCAGTTCGCGCGTGCCGGCGTTGACTGAATGCGAGTCATTTGTCGACGATCCTGAGCGAGGTGTTTTCATCGTGCTAGGCGGCTACGGGGCGGGCAAGACGTCGCTCTGTGCCGAACTTCTTCATCGATATTCACGCATGGATGGAAGCAGTATTGCCATTTACATTGCGCTAAGCGAGCTTGCAGAACCACTCGACATGGCATCAGTTGTCAAGAAAGCGAACAGGCTCGCGAAGGCAACGTATGGAGAAGAGAAGCGGGTGGTTGCTATTCTTGACGGGATCGATGAGTTGCCGCAGGCAATGCAGCCGGTCCAGAAGAAAGGCAATATCTTAGCGATTCTGCAGGCTTCTCACTTTACTGACAAGTTGATAATCACAGCGCGATCCTCGTACTTCCGAGGCGTAGCAGATCTATGGAGTCTATTCCCGCGGGAAGGCGACTCTCCCTTGTGGGACGCGCTGGCCAGGAGCTCTCCACAATTAAGTAGCAGACCGTTGACTCAGGCCATCATGCTCCAGGCATTTAACAATGACCAAATCGACGCTTATGTGGGGCGGGGAACGCGGCAAAATACCGAACAAGAGGCCATATTTCTAGAGGACTTGGAGGCGAACGACCCGTACAACGTGTTGCGGCGCATCGCCCGATGCCCGCTCTTCTTGTCCTTGTTGGTCTCAACACGCCCCTGGTCTCAGCCGGCCGTTGCGTCCTGTGCAGACATTCTTCGTGAGCTCATCAAGTACTGGCTGGAAAGGGATGTTACGAAAGGTCGTTCCCGATGGCTGCTTACGACTAACGACCGGTATAGTTTTCTTTACGAATTGGCGTGGTGGATGTATGAAAATTCCTATAATGTCATTCCTTTCGACTACTTCGACACCTTTTGCCGACGGTTTCAGAACAAGGCAGACCTTCATCTAGAAACCATTTGGCTTGATCTGCAGACAACGGGCTTTCTCTCATCATACGGGAGCTTCCTATTCTTCATGATTCCAGAGTTCATGGACTTTCTCGTAGCGAGACGGTTTGCAAAGGGTGATTTTGCTGAGCCTCCGGGTAGGCCTCCGACAGCGCCACAGGCACGCATAATGTTAGGCCTATTTGAGCCACGGTCGCTTGGTGTTGCTTGGAAGACATCGGCTGCAGACAAGTGGCTGCAGAGCATCGGAGTTAAGTATGGTGAATGTGCAGAGCCCATCTCGCTTTCACCTCGCGGTATTCTGTTTCAGTACAATGAAAAGGATCCTTGGCGATTCGCTAACTCAGAGGAGTATATCCGCTATCGCGTAGCGATTAATTATGGCCTGCGGAACACTGTCGAGGCGAAAGGAGACTGTGTAAAAGTGCTCGTCGGGAGTCGATTCGGGCTTCACCTGAGGCCTGTCATGATGTTGTGCGATCGGTACTCTGACTGGACAACTCAGTTCGGGGGGGACCGGCGACTGCAAGTCAGGGCAGGGGGTTCGATAGCGGATGCTGACGACCCAATGGGACTTTTTGTTCTAAACGCTCCCCGTGGTTCGATTATAGATTTCGTGTTTGACGGATCTGCACGCGATGAAATGGCAGCATTGCTGATCAGCCTCAATGGTTCGAGGGCTCCGGTGGGGGCACCATTTGACTGGGTTGTGACTTTCCATGAATCGTGAATCATGGCACCTTTGGCTGGTCCGGGCTGAGAGCCTGGTCTTGGATTCCTAACGCCCGCTCGTGCATGAATTGGGCCTGATCGAATGTAGGCGCTCGGTCGTCTACACCGGGGCAATCTGGCCAGTGTGAGTGACAGGCTGCGGTTGGGCGGGGTCAGGAGGCGGGGGCGGAACGGGCGAGTTGCTCGGCCTTCCAGACCGCGGGCAGGAGCGAGGCGGGACCCTCGCCGCGGGCCACCGGGCTGTAGCGGTAGAGCCATGAGAAGAGTTGAGGCCGATCGCATCCGTGCGGGACCTGAATCCGGAGAACGGCCGGGCGGATTGGGCTGCGTCAGCATCATCGCAGAGTGTTCCAGCAATGCCACCGAGGTCCTGGAACGCGTTCGGCGCGCTATGGAGAACATCAGCACCGCCGATCCCGAGCGCTGGCCGTCAGTCGAAGACTGGTGTCGGCGCTTGCCTGAATGGCTCATTGAGTCCTTTCGTCCTGAACCGTCACGCCAGGAACTCGATGCAATGCTCAGACTGCCGTACGAGCAGCGGATGCAGTGGGGAGAGTCAAACTGGGACTTGGCAGGCTGGTTGCACTGGTTCCAGCCGGAAAACCGATTCTGGTATTGGTGGGACGCGCAAGCGGTTACGCCCGATAAGATCGTCCTAGCGATTGAGGTATCAGAGTGGCCGTTTCCCTGGGGAGCGCTCAAGTGGCTATTGAAGGCTGCCGGTGCAACGAGCGTCGAAGCGGAGTCCTGAGTCGACCGGGCAGCTCAGCCAGAGGGCCGCTGGGGGCAGAGGACGTGCTGAATCGCCGCGCAGGTCCGCGAGCAAGGGTCCGGAATGTTGCTGGGTCTCGGCTTGCGTCGCGGTAGAACAGGGTTGACGGGCTCTCGCTGGTGGCCTTCTGCCAAGGGGCCCGGCTGTCGGAACGAAGGTTCCCAGCTGGGCGGCAGGGATCGCAGGGCGTGGGGAATAGAATTCTTCCGCTGGGCGCTTGACACGGCAGTACCCGAACATTATTCTAACCTGTGATCGGCCGCGGTCGTCGGTCGATGCCAGCCAATAGGCTGCCCGGCGCGGCCATGGAATTGCTCCCCAGGGACGGGGACGTCGGGCGCTTTTCGGCAAGTACGTAGGCGAATCTGGGCAAACGCAACACGGGCATCCGTGGCGGAGATTCCCTGCGCACATCTCCAGGAGGTTGGAAAATGACACAAAGCACTGCTGTAACGGATGGCTGGCAAGTCCCAGCGAAGGCCCTTGGCGGACACCGGCTCAGGAACCTGCGGGTCGTGGGCGGGTTCCTGGATGGGGCGAGTCTCGACTTCGCGGACAGCCTCAATTGCCTCATCGGGGCCCGCGGGTCGGGCAAGACGACCGTACTTGAGCTGGTCCGCTTTGCGCTGGACGCCCTCCCTGCGGGCGATACTGACCCAACGGGCCGGCGTCGCGTGGATGCGCTCATCACTGAGAATCTCCGGGGCGGGCGGGTCGAGCTGACCATCGAGACGAAGGACGGGCTCACGTTCGTCGTAACGCGGACGGCGGGTGAGGAGCCGATCGTGCTGGATGCCGACCGGCAGCCCACAGCGATAACGTTGCGGGCCGGAAGTCTGTTCGCCGCCGACATCTACAGTCAGAACGAGATCGAACGCATCGCCGATCATGGCCCGGCGCAGCTCGCCCTGATCGACCGGTTCGAAGCGGAGGCACTGGCGGCCGTGGCGGGAGAGATCCGGTCCGTTCAGCACGGCTTGAACGCGAATGCCGGTCAGCTTGCCCCCCTGGAGGCCCAGATCGGTACGCTGACGGATGAGCTGGCGGGCCTTCCGGCGCTGGAGGAGCAGTTGCGGGGCTTCGCGAGCGCGGTGGCCGACATGGACACCGGCCATGGCGAGGCGGTCAATCGTGCCCATGCGGAGAAGGCCCTCCGCGATCGCGAACGGCGGGCGCTTGATGGGCTCGCACACTACCTGACCGACTTCGATGGGCAGGTCGCCGGCCTCAAGGGCCAGATCGGCGAGCGGACGGGCCTGCTGTTCGGCGGTGACCTCGGTGGCGGGCCGAACGCGGAGGCCGTCGCGGCGATCAAGCGGATCACGCTCGAGTGTGGCGCCCAGGTGGATGCGGCACTGGCCACGGCCCACAAGGCGATCGCGGCCACCCTGGCCGAACTGTCCCGGGCGGCGCAGCACTTCCGCCTGAAGCACAATGAACAGGAGCTCGCGTTCCGGTCCTTGATCGAGCAGCACAAGGCGGCCCAGAGCCAGGCGACCGAACGCAGCCGCCTCGAACGGCAGCGCAATCAGCTACTCGCACAGCAGACCACGCGGACCGATCTGCAGTCCAGATTGAGTGCTTTGCGCAAGCAGCGCCAGGACCTGCTGCGCCAGCTTACGGCGTTGCGGGACCAGCGCTTCGCGGTACGGCGAGGCGTGGCCGAGGCGATCACCACCCAGTTGGCCGGGCGCATCCGCGTGAGTGTCCGCCAGGCGGGTGACTCCCAGCAGTACTCCGACCTGCTGGCCACATCGCTGCGAAACGCCCGCCTCAGAACCAGCAACGTGGTTCCGAAGCTCGTCCAGGCCTTCTGGCCGGACCGCCTGGCGACGATCGTACGGGCCGGCGACCCGCGGCCACTCGTCGACGAGGCGGACCTGAGCCTCGACCAAGCCCGCAAGGTCCTCGACGCCCTGGCCGGCGGGGACACGCTCTATCGCCTGGAGAGCGTCGATCTCGGCGATACGCCCACGATCGAGCTCAACGACAACGGCGAGTACAAGCCATCCCCGGCGCTGTCCACCGGGCAGAAGTGCACCGCCGTGCTGCCGATCCTGCTGCTCGACAGCGCCAACCCGCTGCTGATCGACCAACCCGAGGACAACCTCGACAACCGGTTCATCTTCGAGCACGTGGTCGGCAGCCTGTGCGAGGTGAAGCACCGGCGGCAGCTCGTGTTCGTCACGCATAATCCCAACATCCCGGTGCTGGGCGACGCGGAGCGGGTCTTCGTGCTCGACTCGGACGGGACGCGTGCGTTCGTGACCCGCACCGGCGGCGTGGACGATTGCCGCCACGAAATCCTGACACTGCTGGAGGGCGGCGCCGAGGCATTTGCCCAGCGTCAGCTCCGCTACGGGTGCACCCATGGAAACGCAGCCTGATCAGAACGGGGTCGCCGACGTGCTCGATCGCCTGCAGGGCGACCCGCAGGGCGTGAGCCGCGACGAGCGGCTGACGGTGATCCGGGAGCTCGCAGAACGGCCGGCGGCGTTCTTCCAGACCGCGGAGGCGGCTGCCGTGCTGGAGCTGCTGGCGGATGACCCGCTGCCGCAGGTGCGCCAGGCGGTCGCGATCGTGCTCGAGCATTTGCCCGAGCCCGTCTTTGCACCGCTCTGCATGAAGCTCAAGCGCGATGACAACGCGTACGTGCTGAACGCGGCACGCCGTGCCGTCACGCGACGTGAGCGAGCGGCACGTGCGGCTCAGCGCACGCGCTTCGGTGTGGACCAGGTCGCCTCCCACCTCCAGCGGATCGAGAGGCAGCACGGGACGATCGCGGCGCGAGAGGCGTCCAGGCTGTGCGAGCGTTACACTCAGCTGCTCGTGGCATCGATGGTGCATGATCTGCGGAGTATCCTCACGCACCTGAAGGCCAACACACTTGCCCTGCTGGCTGAGACGTCGCCGGCGGCGGGCACCCGGCCTGCCCGGCTGCCGGCCCGGGTCCGCGACGACCTGGAGTTCCTGGAACGGACGGTGATGGATATGGAGCAGTTCACCGAGCCGCTCGACACTGGCCGCCGGCCCGAGCGGCTCGTGGACATGGTGCGTGCTGCCCTGGAGATCGCGGTCGCAAGCGTTCGCGCCAACGGCGAGGTCGATCCCGATGCGATCGAGGTCCGTGTCGACGTGGCTGACCACATCATGGTCGTGGCAGCACGCCATCACGTCGTCGCGGCACTGGCCAATGTTTTGAAGAATGCCTTCGAGGCGTTCGTCGGCGGCTGGCCGCGTCGCACTCTCGCGTCTGCCGGGACGACGGCGACCGAGCCGCCGGCCATCGATGCCAGCCGGATCGAGATCACGGCACACTCTGACGACGATGCTGTGGAACTGGTTGTCCGTGACAA
The DNA here is from genome assembly GCA_964586145.1 of uncultured Phycisphaeraceae bacterium. Classification (GTDB taxonomy): domain Bacteria; phylum Planctomycetota; class Phycisphaerae; order UBA1845; family UBA1845; genus JAFGJQ01. The sequence continues at coordinate 6,471 of CAZPHH010000070.1, forward strand.
CGGCATGGGCTTCGCGCAAGAGGAGGCCGATACGCTGCACCTCTTCACGCCTGGCCGGCGGAACAAGACCAAGCGGAACAGCACCGGCTACGGCCTGCCGAACGCCGCCCGAAAGATCGTCTCGCAGGGCGGAAGCATTCACTTTGACAGTCAGGAGGGGCGAGGCACCGCCGTGACCGTGCGGCTGCCAAGCCCATCAAGGGGAGGCACGACATGAAATCTTATCGCGCGCTGGTGGTGGAAGACGACGAACGGGTCATGCCGTCGGTCGAGGACGCTTTATTCTCACTCGGCCATGAGCACGACTGGGTTACGAACCAGGCTGACGCCCAGGAACGCCTTGCCGCGACGGCATTCGATTATGTTCTGTTGGACCTACAGATCCCGGCCCGTCCCGGCCGTGGCGGCGCCAGCATCGATTGCGGCCTGAACCTGCTGCGCTGGATGCGCAAGCGCAAGAACGGCCAGTGCCCGCCCGTCATCATCATGACGGGCCAGACCGGCGCTTGCGTGGACCTCACGCGTGAGCTGACCGAGAACGGCGCCCGCGAGTTCATCGCCAAGCCGTTCCCGGATCGCGGGCGGACGCTGGCCAACGTGGTGCGGAGTGTGTTGGAAACACCCAGCAGTGGCGACGACGGATCGGAATGGCTGACGGTCAAGCAATGCGCCCTGATGTTGCTCGATGACGTGTCGGGCCTGGACCTGCAGAAAGCGAAGGCCCGGGTCTCCTGGGCCGCGGGCGCCGGCAAACTGAAGACGAACGGGAAGAAGGGCCCGGGTCGCCGCATCGAGCGGCACAGCTTCAGCACGTGGCGTCTGGAGCAGCGAGAACGCGACCTGGCCGACGCGGATTGGCAATGACTTGGTGCCTGCCCCTTGCCTTGCCCGCCGATCGGCACGACAGTCTCGGCCATTCCACGGCTCTTGTTTGATGGGCCCGTTTACACCAACCGCTCATGGAGCAGCTTTTCTGGAATTTCAACTGAGATCAGCATTCACACGCATTCTCACGATGTTTGTGGTCCCGCCGCGCGTAAGCTGCTCGGTCTTAACCCGGATTTCCCGGATGGCATCTTCGCGACGGCATGTTTCGTGCATCTTTTGTCTGTATTTTGGGGAGTCCGGCCGTTTTGACAGGTGCACCCCATGAGTGACAGGCGAAAACCATTGGTGCGAAGCCGGGAGCCGCCGACCGGGCATCTCGGCGTTCCGGAAGGCGGCTTGGTGGGCAGGAGCAACGGCAAGATGGGCGGTTTTCGCTTGGATCAGGCACATCATCTGGGTACACTGGCGGCCTCAGGTCTGAAAAATGGGAAATGTCAGCTAAGTGAACCGCCGGGGCCGGAATGGAAGGTCGCGCGATGAAAGAGAAAAGACGACTTGCAGATGTGTTCAAAACGGTAGGACTACCACCGTACACCTATGTCAAGCCTTCCTACTACGGTGAGGTGCGAGCCGACATCGAACAGCCCGGAAAGCACTTGCTTATCGAGGGCCCCTCGGGGACCGGCAAGACCTGTGTCGTTTACAAAGTCTTTGAGCAGCTCGGATGGAAAGACAGCGAAGGCTATCTCTACGTCAGTTGCCGCGACCAGAACTCCGATGCGCGCATCAGGGCGTTTTTCGACGCCGCATCCGCGGGGGAGTGCCCCTCCCCTTCGCTCGTCGTTATTGACGACTTCCATCTACTGTCCCCAAATCGAAGGGCCGAAATCGGCGGCAGCCTAAAGCGCCTTAGTGATCGCGCGTTCGAGCAAGCATCGCCGCCGAAGGCGATTCTAATCGGCATCCCGACAAGCGGACTATCCCTGCTCTCCGAAGCATACGACCTTGGACCGCGCCTTGGTTCTTACAGAGTGTCGCGGGCAAGTGACCGTGAAATTGACCAGCTCATCACCGAAGGCGAACAGGCCCTTAACGTTCTCTTCGAGGACCGCGACATTCTCCTAGGCGAGAGTGCTGGTAACTTCTGGTTAGCCCAGTACGTGTGCCACAAAGTGTGTGCTACCCAGGAAGTGCTTGAGGCACAAGACGACGTGAAGATTCTCTCTTTCGACCTTCTCGGAATTCGTCAGCGCCTGATGGCAGAACTCTCCCAGCGATTCATGCCGATTGCCAGGACGTTTGCCAAGGGGAAGAAATGGCGCCCAGGCGGGAACAAGCCGTATTTAGAGGTACTGCTCGCTTTAGCAAAGATCCCTGACTCCGTCGTCACCTTTGACAAGATCCTCAATGTTGTTCCTGAGCGCCGGAAGCCGGGGATCAGGGCGGTTCGAACGCGCATTGCGGAGGTCATCTGTGACTCCGACCGTGGCGTGGACCTGCGGAAACAGCTTGCGTTCGAGCCCGAATCGGGGTTCTCCATTGAGGATCCGCTGTTCCGGTACTTCTTGTCCAACATGGAGAGCAGCGACCTCTATCGCGAGCTCGGGGTGGAGCGTGAGAACGTCGAGCTTTCCAAGCTCTTCACTTACGATGTAGGGTTCTCATTCGCAGGAGAAGCGCGCCAGATCGTAGAGGCCGTAAACCGTGAACTTAAGAACGAGGACGTCGTTACGTTTTACGACTACGATCAGCAAGCGTTTCTGCTGGCGCTAGATCTTGAACCCACCCTGCGCCAAGTGTATACCGACTCCTGTCGCTTCTACCTCGTATTTCTCGATCGCCACTACCGGGAGAAGGTGTGGGCGAAATACGAAAAGGACATTATGACTCGCTCTGGGCGTAAGGGCCACATCATACCTGTGCTCCTCGATGAGGCGGGTGCGGAAGGGGCTGTAGGAATACCCACAACCCTTGGCCACATCGACCTCCGCGTTCAGTGGGCTGAAGTAGTCAGGAGCGGTCGGATACCGGCAGATGCTGCAACGGCGATCCGAAATCGGTGCGTTCTTCCTTTGCTTGAGAAGTTGGATGCTCAGTGCGGAACTATATGAGATGCTGTCGTTCGGCACGACGCGTTGGTGCCGACTGATCGTAGAATTGATGCCGAATTGACAGGATGGTCCCTGCCGTTCTAGCGTGAACCCCCGTGCACGGCTACGTTCTGTTGGATGGACTTCTAATCGCCCGGGATGACCATGCCAATACAGGCTCAATGCAGCAACTTGATGCTGCGGATGACTTCTAGCCAGTGCGGCCGATCGCTCTCGTAATCGCCCGGCGACACCAGAATGACGTGTACCTCAAAGTCGAATATGATGTGCCAGCGATACTCGACGACACCGGATGGCGACACGCAAGTGTCGTACTGCGATTTCGCGTGCCTTTGGACGCACATCGGACCTGCCTCGCGTCAGCAGTGTGACTCGCAAAGCTTCGTTGTCGCAAACCACAAGATTGCTAATCCCCTGTTCGAATGCGTCCAATAAATCAGCAGGCGGATCGATACAGATATCGAGATGCTCCAGCAGGCCACCGGCGGATGTACGCACCACAGGCCTCATGAAGAAGTACTGCCCGGGAGTTCTGCTGCGCTTCTTGCGCATGCCCTTGGGGTGCTCGAGCCTGATCTTGCGATCTTCGAACCAGACCAACTCAGTGGTGATCACAGTTGCAGCCCTTCATGTCGTCAAACCGGTACCAGGACCACGAGGAACTGCCTGGCACGCCTCAGGGAGTACGGACAGCGATTGAGGGGCTGCCAAACGTTCCTCATCCACAGGAATTGGCGGCACTTCCTTCGTGCGTGTGCTGATTCACTCTGAAGGTCTTGTCGCCGACGTGGCGGTGAACGCAAGAGTGTCTCGAAAAGCACTCTCATCACACGCATGCTAGACGATGATTCGGTGCCGGACAGCGCGGTCAAAAGGCGTTTTGACCGCGCTGGCGGGTACAAATATACCTAACTGCGTCCAAACTCGCAAAATGCTTGCAATTCGCAACCCTCGCTGGTAGCGTTAGATACGAGCCTCGGCCGCCTGGAAGATCGATTTGTAAACCGCAGGTCGTCGGTTCGAATCCGACCGGTGGCTGTTACGGCGGGATTGGAGGGTGAAGGGGTCTTGCGCTTCCGGTTGCGCTGCGGATTCCGCGGCTTCCCAGGCCACCGGAAGAGTCGCCTCCCCGAGCGGGGACACGTTGTCCGGCTCCAGCCCATGCTTGGTCGTTCGCGGCGCGGTCGCGATGCCGGGCCTGACGTTCCCGGCCCTATCCCTGCCGCGGCGCCCGGTGGGCACGCCCTGAAATGGATGCGGGCCATCCGGCCGCGTCAAAGCGTGATGGCCTTCTTCGCCTTGTGCAGGGTGGAGAGGATGTCGTCCATCGAGCCGACGCGGCCCACCTTCACTTTCTCGGGGGAGGCGAAGTGGTTCACGCAGGTGCCGCAGGCGATCAGGTCCACGCCCTGCTCGTGCAGCGTGGAGAGGGCGGGCAGCATGGGCGAACCTTCGAAGGCCGCCTTCACGCCTCCGTTGTAGAAGCAGATCGCCTCCAGATCGCGCAGGGCGGACGCCTTGTTCAGAAAGGTGGTCAGAAGCTCGTGGGCCAGCGTGTCGTCGCCTTCGCCCATCCCGTATCGGTTGATCACCAGCACCGTCTTCATCCGGGCGCACCTCCCGCGCTTCGCAAGACGTTCGATATCGATTCCACCACAAACGCGCCGAGCCCGTCCGCGAGCTGCAGTTCCACGGTGTCGCCGGTTCGTCGGCCCAGCACCGCCTGAGCCAGCGGTGCCTTGTAGTTCACGATGCCCCGGGCCGTATCCGCCTCCCATGCGCTAAGGATGACCAGCTCCCGGGTCGCTCCCGTTTCCGTGTTCCGCAGCACCACCCGGCTGCCGATGCCCACCCGGTCGCTCGGCACGTCCTCCGGCTCCAGAATGCGGGCCATCGCCATTTGCTCATTCATCTGGGCCAGCCGGGCCCGCAGCAGGTCGCGTTCTTCCAGGGCGAACTTGTACTCGGAGTTCTCCGACAGGTCGCCGTGCTCCGCCGCCGCGCCGATCGCCCGCGCGTTCTCCTTCATTTTCACGTTGACCAGGTCGCGGATTTCCGCCTCTTTGGCGGCCAGGCCGGCACTGGTGACATACATCACACGGGCGTCGGCCCACGGCTCGATCTTCTCGCGCGCGAAGATGGCCGGGAAGGCGTCACCGATGATCTTCAGGATGTCCTCCTGCACCGCCCGGCCCAGTTCCTCCAGCCGCCGGACCTGCGCGTAGACCGCCCGAGCCATGCTCAGGTCCATGCCCTCGATACAGGCTCGCACGCGCTCATACTTGCGGTTCGACAGGGCCGATCGCGCGCCCGCCCGCACTGCCTTGACGATCCGGCGGTCGAGCTTGTCGTTGCGTTTCATCTCGGTCAGCATGACCAGGGTGCGGTGCAGCAGTTCCGGCACGGTGACCGAGCGCACGATGTCCGCGCGGCGCGGCCCCTGCCACAGCCAGAACAGCGCGCCGTGGAACCCCATCGGCTCGGCGATGATCTCCTGGACCAGCTCATCAAACTCCTCGGGCGGAAAGCTCAGCCGGACCAGCCGCTCCGCAATGTCGTCACACACCGCGGTGGGGGCGGTCCGCAGCAAGTCCGCCAGTCGGGCCGCGATCCCCTCCGGCCGGGCCTTTTCCAGGCAGGCACAGCCGTCGTCCCACAGGTCGTTGATCTCGATGGCCCGAATCCAGTCTTCCGGGTTGTCCGCCGCGGCCAGCAGGGCCACCGCCGGGGCGTCCGGCTCGGGGTCGCCCAGCGCCTCCCGCACGCGAGCGGCAATCAGCCAGGTCTCCAGCGCCAGCCGATTGCCGATCTCCTGCTGTCGCCGGGCCCGCGCGTCCAGCGTCGCGGCCATGTGCCGCAACAGGTCCGCATCCGGGGACGTCCCGCGGGCCCTGGCTTCACGCAGGTAGGTCTGCAGTGCCTTGAGGCTTCCCGCCGAATCGTGAATCCGGGCCAGGCTCGCCCGTGTCTGCTGCTCCAGGGAGTCGGCGTTCGGATCATATTGAATGATGTACGGGTTGCGGCCCTCCACCGTCACGTCCGCAGACTTCTTGAGCGCGCTGCGGGCCCTGGACCACCACTTCGTCCACTGGTCCGGCGGCACCAGGCCCCGCGTCAGCAGGACCTCCAGGTCGTCGCCGGTCATTCGGTCGCCGTGGGCCCGCACGATGGTCCGGACGATGGGGGCGGGATCCTTCTCCAGCAACGCGGCCAGCCGCTCGCGATCGAACTGAGCGAGCACACGGTAGTCATCGGCCGCCGTGGGCGCGTAGGCGTCGGCCAGCGCGGTCGGATCCAGCGTCCGACTCCCCTTGGACGTGGCGACCGAAAACCGCCACGTGCCCGGTTCGACGGCGTCCACCCGGGCCGCCGAGTCATCATGCCGGCCGATCAGGAAGTCTCCCGGCGACAAGGCCAGGCAGACCTCCAGCGTCCGAAGGGCGCGGCGCGGCGTCTTCTCCCCGGCCAGGCCGGACGCCTCCAGCAGGCCCGGCAGGTTCGGCCGATCCGCGAAGGCCGCCTGGTACAGCTCGAGCACCGCGTCGCGAACGTCCGGGGCCTCGCCTACGGCCAGCAGCATGGCGCCCGCCAGCGGCACCAGGTCTGCCGGCGCCACGCGTTCGCGAAGCGATTCCAGCGCCGTTGCGGCCAGTTCCGCGGCTTCGGCTTGCTTGCCGGTAGCGACCAGCGCCTCCAGCACCGCGACGCGGGTCATCCACCCCTGCGCAGAGGCCGTCTCCTCCGTCAGCGCGGAGAGCCACGCATCCTCCACGGTCCGCACGTTGCCGCTGCCGATCAGTTGTACGAGGCCTTCCACGTCCATTCCGGTCATCCCGACCCATCGTCCTGCTGGGGCTCGTGGGTCTTACGAGCTTATGAAAAGACCGTTATGATGGCATTTTCGGGCCGGATTGTCGAGTGAGCCGGCCGCCTGGAGAATTCCCTCCCGTGCATACCGAGGCCGTTCGAGCCCTGAAACGACGCGATCCGACGCTCGCCCGGATCATTCGCCGGGTCGGCCCCTGCCGCCTGAGGCCCGGGCGCGGCTATTTCGCCGCCCTGTGTGAGGCGATCATTTCCCAGCAGCTTTCCACGAAAGTGGCCGCGGTGCTGTGTGCCCGTTTCCGCGGCTTGTTCCCTCGCAAGGCCCCGACGCCGGCGGCGGTCCTGGCCCTGTCCGACGCGGAGTTGCGCGGCGCCGGGCTGTCGCGTCAGAAGACGGCGTACCTGCGCGACCTGGCCCGGCACTTCGCGGACGGGCAGGTCCCCTCACGCCGCCTGGGCCGCATGGCGGACGACGAGATCATCGCCGTCCTCACCCGCGTCAAGGGCATCGGCGTCTGGACCGTGCAGATGTTCCTGATCTTCGTGATGGACCGGCCGGACGTGCTGCCGGTGGCGGACCTGGGCCTGCGCAAGGCCGTGCAGCAGCACTATGGCCTGGCCGATCTGCCTTCGGCTGAAGTGCTCACGGAACTGGCCGCATCCTGGCGGCCCCACCGCAGCGTGGCGACCTGGTATCTGTGGCAAAGCCTGAACAATCAGCCGCTGAAGAAGCGCCGATCGCGATGAGTTTTACGCCGGCGGTTTCGTCCGGTCCCATCGGCGCTCGGACAGGGACCGCGCCACCCGCCAGCCGAGCAGAACGCTGATGGCGATCAGAAGCGCCCCCACCCATCGTCCGGGGACCCACGGCGACGGCGTGAACGCGTCCCCTACGATCAGTTTGCTGATGCCGAACAGGAAGCAGCACACCGCGGCGCAGCCGTACAGGCCGCGATACAGGTTCGCCCGGGTCAACGGCGTGTGGCAGACGAACGTCGGATCGGTCTGACGCACCCACGCATCGACCGGCCGCCATCCCGGCCCGCCCGGCTGCACGCGGCGGTAGAAATCGATCAGCCGCTCCCGATCCACCGGCCGGGTCAGGTAGGTCGCGATCAGGGCGATCCCCACGGAGTAGGGAACCAGAATCACCAGGTTCAGCGGAAACGCCGGCAGATGCGGCCCCAGCGTCGTCGGGAAGCACCAGACGAGCAGCACACACATCAGCAGCGATCCCAGACAGGCGATCTCCGTCCACGCGTTCACCCGCCACCAGAACCACCGCAGCAGGTAGATCAGTCCGCTGCCGGCCCCCAGGGTCCCCACCAGCAGCCAGGCCTCGGAGATGGTGTTCAGAAACAGGCTGCAAACCAGGCCCAGCGCCGCCATGAGAAGGGTGGCGAACTGCGACACGCGCACGTAGTGCCGCTCCGACGCCGATCGCCGCACGAACGGCCGGTAGAAGTCGTTCAGCAGGTACGACGCGCCCAGGTTGAGCTGCGTCGAGATCGTCGACATGTACGCCGCCAGAAACGTCGCCAGCAGGACCCCCAGCAGACCCGTGGGCAGCACGGCCAGCATGACGCGGATGTAGCCCGTTTCGGCCACGGCCTGCCCCGGGTACTCGCCGGTCAGGGCGTCCTTCGTGTACGGGAACATCACGGCCGCCACGAAGCCCACGATCAACCACGGCCACATGCGCAGGCAGAAATGCGCGACGGCGTACCAGAGGTACCCCAGCGCCGCGTGTCGCTCGTCCCTGGCGGCCAGCATTCGCTGCGCCAGATACGATCCACCGTCCGTCAGCCCGGCCGCCCACCACGCCACGAAGATGTACAGCAGAAATTCGGACGCCGGGGCCAGCCCCATCGCGCCCGATCCCTTCACCGGGATCAGGCTGACCATGCCGCGTGCCTTCTCCGGGGTGTACAGCTCCCCCATTCGCCGGAACAACGCGTCCACGCCGCCCACCTGCCGAACCGCCAGCCACGCGAGCAGGATGCAGCCGATCATGGCGATCCAGAACTGGATGAAGTCCGTCACCAGCACCCCCCAGAGCCCGGACAGAACCGTGTATCCCATCACCACGACAAACAGCAGCAGGATGATCTTGAGTTCGTTCACGTCGGAGACGGCCTGGTTCACCGCGTGGATCGTCTCCAGCACGTCCAGGTTGCGGCTGCTCGTTTTCGTCCGGTATGCGGCCGCCGTGACGGACGCAACGCGATCTGCTGCGAGTCCGAGGCGCTCCAGCCACGGCGCTGCCTGCAGGTCCTCCACGTACGTCCGCAGCGCGGCGATCCCGGGCGCGTCCGCACGCCCTTCGCGGGTCTGTTCCTGGTAATACGTCACCCGGCGAAACACGTCTCCCAGCTCGCTCATCACCGGGGCTCGCTGCGGATTTCGATAGAATGACCAGTCGTCGTAGTACAACTGCAGCGGGTCAAGTCTCTTCTCCCGCATCGACGCCCTAGGCTCTGTCGGCAGACCGTTGGACAGCGGCGTGGCCAGGTACACGTGCAGCAGCGCCCGATCCACCACGGGCGCCCGCGGAATGTCCGGAATGGCAAGCTGGATGACCCGCGTCATCGCCAGGTTCACCCAGCCCATCACGAGGCAGCCGGTCACCAGCGAGAGGTACAGGGCCTTGAATCCCCGCAGCGCGTTCGCCGACCGCCCGGAATAGCGCAGGTACACCAGCTCCGTGTCCGTCACCAGCGCCGCCCGCCGCCACAGCCGGGCGATGAAGAACACGCCCAGCATCACCACCGGAATCCCGCACCACCAGAACCAGTTCTGGGCCACGCCCTTGGTAACCACCCAGCCCGACAGCGTCAGCGGCGTGTCTGCCGCAAATGTGGTCGCCACCATGGACGTGCCCAGCAGCCACCACGGCGTGGACCCGCCCGAGGTGAAGTACTCGCGCACGGAACGCCGGCCCCGCCGGCTCATGATCACACCGACGGCCAACGACAGTGCAACGAAACCGAGAATCACAATCCAGTCGATGACGTGGAGTTGCGCGGCGGGTTGCGGCATGGCTCGTCCGACCGGAATGCCGGTCCGTCAGAAAATCAATACGGGCTCACGTTCAATCGGGAAGAAGTCCACTTTGCGCATCCGGGAAATCGGCGGCAGGCTCACGGTGACGGCGTGCTTCACGCCCACTTCCGCGCCCCGCTTGGCTGCCAGGCCGCAGTAGTAGTGCAGGTAGCCGAACGAGACCTCGCCCCGGAGCAACTGGTGCTCGCGGCAGCCGGCCACCCAGGTGTCAAACACGGCGCTGACGTCCACCCACAGATCCGGGTGATACTCGTCCATGTCCTCCCAGTTCTCCAGGTAGTACAGCCCACGGATCAGGTGCGCCGGCTCCGATCGCTGAATCCCCGGCAGGGCCGCCAGGAACCCGCCCTCCATCGTGATCTCGTACGCCGCCCGATGGTCGCGATGAAACGACCCGCGCCAGTGCGTCAGCACGATGTCCGGCTTCAACCGGCGAATCAGGTCGCACATTTCGTGAATGGTGTCCTGATCGGCGTGCAGCTCGCCGTCCGGGTGATCCAGGACGATGCACTCCTGCGCGCCCAGCTTTGCGGCCGCGGCCTCCGCCTCCCGGACGCGCTGCCGGCGATACTGGGCCACGTCCATCTTCGGGTTGCCCTTTTCCCCGGCCGTCAGGTGCAGCAGGGTCGTCCGATGCCCCGCCGCCGCATATTTGGCCACCAGCAACCCGGCTGTGATCTCCGCGTCGCCGATGTGGGCCCCGATGGCCAGAAGGTGTTGCTTCCCGTCGCTCATGGGCTTACAGGTCCTTCCGCAGAATCGCGAACCGCCGCGTCGGCCGCAGCCCGTACCGGGCGTAGAACCGCGCCGCGTCCTCGTCGGCCCAGTTGAACCACACCGTTCGCCCGTCCGCGGCCCGGATGCGCTTCACGGCCTCGACAAACAGCTTGGCGCCCACGCGCCGGCTGCGGGCCTCCGCCGCCACGCCGAACGGCCCAAAATGCTCGCCCTCCCACTGGCAGTATCCGATGATCCGACCGCCCGCGGATGCGACCAGCACGTGCCCGAAGTCGCCCGCCCGAATCTTCGCCCGCGCCGCCAGGTTCCAGTCTCCGGGGAACGCCTCGGCGAGGAACTTCATGAAGTCTTGCGCCCGTTCCGGCGTCAGCGCGGACACCTCCACGTCCGTTCCCGTGGACCACGCGTCGTGCTCGTGCCGGGCCACGTCAAAGTCCACCACGTCGCCCAGCATGGCGACCGGCTCGTGATCCACCTCGAAGCCCAGTTTTGTCAGCAGCGCGAACGCGCCGGCATACGCATCCTTGTCCACGCCCGGGAACACGTAGCCCGGGGCCGAACCGGTGTTGCCGCACACCCACATTCGCTTTCGCCCGGCCCTTCGCAGGTACTCCTGCGCGGCCTGCACCAGCGCGGTGCCCACTCCCTGCCGCTGGTGCGCCGGATCGACCGCCAGGACCGGCACCCACCCGTTCTCCGGCTCCAGCCCCACCCGGTCATTCGGCCAACGCCGGATCACTACCCGTGCGAAGCCGATCGCCCGGCCGCCGCGCACCGCGACGAGAAAGCCGGAATCCTCCCCCGGCCAGTAATCCGGATCGCCCACCAGCCATGACGTGAACCGGCCGGCACAGATCGCGTCGCGCCGCAAGGCCTGGTTCCAGATCGAGACCACCGCCTCCAGGTCCGTCGCCCGATATGCACGAATCTCATTCATCTCGCCACATCCTCAGACGGGTGAGCCGCCGGAGTGCTGCGCCGTCCGCAACCACCACGACAGAGTAAACCCTATTGCAGGTCCTTCCGCAAGATGGCGAACCGCCGCGTCACGTGCAGCCCGAACCGCTCGTAGAACCGCCGGGCGTTCTCGTCCGCCCAGTTGAACCACACCCGGCGACCTCCCGCCTGCCGGATACGCTCCACGGCGGCGGCGAACAACCGCGCTCCCACGCCGCGATTCCGCGCGGCCGGGCCGACGCCGAACGGCCCGAAGTGCTCGCCCGACCATTGGCAGTAGCCGAGCATCTGCCCGTCGCAGCCGGCCAGGAGCATCTCGTGGAATTCGCCGGCGCGAATCTTCGCCCGCGCCGCCAGAGCCCACGAGCCCGGCAGGGCCTCGGCCACGAACGCCAGCAGATCGTGTGCCTGCGCGGGCGTGGGTGTTTCGATGACCACGTCGGCGCCGGCTGTGCCTTGACCCGACCAGGCGAAGTCCGCCACGTCACGCGCCATGGAGCAGCCGTACTGGTCATGCATAAACCCGGCGCGCTCGAACAATCGCAATCCGGCAGGCCCGGCGTCCACATCCACGCCGGGAACGATCGAGCCCGGGCAGGACGGCGGTGTGCCGCAGACCCACACGCGGCGCCGGCCGTGCCTGTGGAAGTAGAGCAGCAAAGTCTCCAGCAGCACCCGTCCCACGCCTTGTCGCTGGTGCAGCGGATGCACCACGAGCACTGGGATCCAGCCCGTGTCGGGCTCCAGGCCCAGCCGGTCGTTCGGGCAATGCCGGATCACCGCCCGGGCGAAGCCGACGGGCACGTCGCGGTCGGTTGCGACAAAGAAGCCGGCATCCGGCCCGGGTTGATAGTCCGGATCTCCCAGCAGCCAGGCGGCAAAGCGGGATTCGTCCGTCGGGTTGCGCAGCAGGCCGGCATTCCAGATGCGCACCACGGCAGGCAGATCGTTGCTCTGGAGTGTGCGTATTCTCAGTGTCGTCATGACAGGGTCCGCATCGAGCAGGTCGCGCCCGGCCGCCCGATTACGGCAGCGGCTTGAACGCCAGTCCGGCGGGGAAGCTGTCCGCCTCCGCCGTCGCAAAGACGCGAATGAACTCCCCGGTCACCGCGCTGAGCTCCACGATGGCGGCATTCGTCCGATCCGTGACAAACACGTGTCCGTTCGGGCCGATGATCATCTCAATGGGTTCGGCCAGTTCCTCCGCCTGCGCAAACTCGCCCAGGGCCTCGCCCGTCTGCCCGTCAAACGCGAGAATTTTCCCCAGGCCGCGATCTGCCACCAGCAGGTTTCCGGCCGGGTTGAACAGCAGGCCGTGCGGGTCGTCCAGGGCCCCCTCGGGCGTGAACGCTCCCAGGAACGCTCCGGTCGTGCCGTCAAACTCGGACACGTCCTTCGTGCCGCGGTTTGCGACGAACAGGTTCCCGTCGGCGCGGAAGGCCAGCCCCCGCGAGTCGTCCAGGCCGCCGCCCTGCGCGAACACGTCGACGAACTCGCCCGTCTCGGCGTCAAACTCCACCACCTGGTTGTTGACGGAGTCCACCACGAACAGACTGCCGTTCGGCCCGAAGGCCATCAGTCGAGGGGATTCAAACCCTTCGTGAAGGGCCGATCCGACGTACCGGCCGTTCAATCCGCTGTACTCCTGGATGTCGTTTGACAACCGGCTGGCGACCAGCAGGTTTCCGTTCGACCGGAACAGCACGCCGATGGGCCCCAGCAGGTTGCCGTCCCGGGGGAATGCTCGGATTCCCGCCCCGGTTGCTCCGTTGAATTCGAAGACCGTGTCCTGGTTGAACAGCGCCACGAACAGATTGCCCGTGAAGCCGGCGGTCACCGACTTGTCCGAATTCATGGTGACCGAGACGACCTGCTCCGTCACCTCGACATCGCCTCGGTAACCCGCAAAGGAGTACCCGGGCGCCGGACGCGAGAGAATTCGGACCTCCGCGCCGGGGGAATAGACGCCCCCGGCCGGGTCCAGCTCCACCGTGCCGGCGCCCTCGCCGATCACCGTCAGGCTTAGTGAATACGTCTGCGGCCCGGTGTTGTCGTTTGTATTCGTGTTGTCATTCGTGTTCGTATTGGCGTTGGTGTTCCCGTTGTCGTTTGAATTCGTATTGGTGTTGCCGGCCCCGCCGACTCCACCCCCGCCGGCGGCGGCGGAGCAGCCGGTACTCAGGACGATCAGGGTGAGCGACACAACGCTCGCCGTCAGAACCCATACCCGAACTCGGCACATGGTTGATCCCTCGAATGAATCCACTTCCAGTCCACGGAGCGGCATCCTGTGGCAGACCGGCGCGCGTACCGGCATGGTTCCGTACTCCGATGCGGAACGCTATCCCGCCCCAGCCGTCGCGTCAACGCCGAAGCGTGGGCGCAGCAACGAGGGCCCGCCGGCGGCTTGCCGGTCGGGCCCTCGTGGATTGGAATCGCATGTTCCGCCCGCTGCGGGCGATCCGGTCGCGGCCGACTAGCGGCGGCGACGAATGGCGACCAGGCCGCCCAGGACCAGCAGCGCCAGCGAAGCCGGCTCCGGAATCTGGCCCACGTACAGGTGGTCAAGCTGGATCCACGAGTTCACAGAGCCGTCCGCGGTGAACTGCACCGAGGCGATCGGAATCGTGGTGCTGAAGCCGAAGAAATCGTTGGCGGTCTGATTGGTCAGGGTCTGCTGGCTGCCATCCTCCAGGGTGATGATCACGTCGCCCGAGATGATGTTGCCGTTGATGTCCGTGACAACCAGGTTGCCGCCCACCGCCGTCACCGGGGCGCCGGTGAAATCGAGCGTGATCGTGTCAAACGCACTGTTGGTGGACAGCGCGCTGTCGTTGGACCACAGGCCGCCCGCGCACAACGCGTTGTAGGCAAAGCCGTTGACCGGGCCGTACGCCTGGCTGGTCTGCGTGCCGTCAAGCGGAGAGCCGTAGGTATAGCCCGTGAAGTCCTCCACGTAGTACGGGCCGGCCAGGGCCGCCAGGAAGCTCGGCTCGTTGAAGTAGTTCGTGGCCGTCCACGGCGGCGGAGGAACATAGTCCTGGATATCGAACGAAACGTTCGTCCAGGTGGCGTCCACTCCGGTGTCGTTGTAGCTCTCCCACGCCCGGAACTCCCACGTGCCGACCGACGTCCCGGTGAACACACCCTGCAGCCCCGTGTACGTGTTCGGGCCGATGGACTGCGCGCCCACCCAGGTGGTCCCGCTGGTGACCGAAACATCGCCTGCCTGGAGAGCGGGATTGGTGATCCGCCACCGCAGTTCGCTCAGGTAGGAGCCCACGCCGCCGCTGGTCGCCGTGCCCGAGAAAATCATGGTGCCCGGCACGAAGTCCGGACCGGCATGATTGTACGTGAACACACCGTTCGTGGGGTCGCCTACCGGCCCGTCCGAGTTGATCGGTCCCGCATTCGTTGCCGTAAACCCCGCCATCGCCGGCGCCGCCAGCGCCAGCACCGCCATCAGAGCCAATGCCTTTTTCATCTTGCTCGCTCCTCCCATAATCGTGTACTTCCGGCCTCGAGGCATACGAACCCCGAAGCGCATGACTTCTACGGGCTGCCGGACCGCCGCCGGAACACCCCAACGGCATTCCCGGCCCGTTGAACCATCCGTCTGCTCACCCTGCGCACGCGACCCGGGCGCCTTCGCCCTCCGGCCTCCGCACGATCCTCGTGACACGAGTGCCGCGCAGACGCGCCCCGATCACACCGCTTCCGGCCTTCGCGCAGGCGTTCACGCCGCGAAGAAAGGTTGAAACGGAACACACTTCCGGGCGAACCGGATGTCCCCACGTGCAGCAACTGACAACCGCCGCCCGATCTGAATGTCCGTTTGTGAGAGTGCCTTCATCCCCTGTAGGGGAAGACGTGACTCTCCACCTCCCATACCTGTTGCTCTATCTCCCCTGCCAGTCTCCGGTAGTGTAGCACGCCGGGCGGTGCTTCACAAGCCGCGCGGCCGGTTTCACGGAAATTCTGACAACTCCCCGTTATCGGACACGCGATCGCGCGGCCTTCCCCGATCACACAAAACCTGACATTATCGGCGTCGCCACTCTACGTCCTCATGCACGTACCACCCCGCCGGCAGGTTCACGTCCACGCATTCCGGGCTCGGACCGGAAGGACACCATGCGAAGCCGATCGGGGCGAGCACGCCCGAGTCCGTGAACAAGTACGCGCACGGCACCGTCGCATCCACGACGACCTGATCCACCCAATACAGACCCACCCTGCCACGCATCGTCGGCGCAAGCCCTGTTGCGCTCCGGCTCAGCGCCTGTCGCGCCTCGCGCTCCATGGCGCTGCGGCTGCACGCGAATCGGACAAACAACGGCCAGTTCCACGGCAGGGCCGACAGAACGAGTGCCAGGCAAACGGGCAACACGATCCAGCGCAGCCGACGACGCCGTCCCGTGTGCGGGGCGACGGCGGTGGAACTGCGGCACACGAGCACGACCACTGTGTGCAGACCGTACGTGGCAAGCAGAATCGGGGCCGCCGCCAGTACGATGCAGCACCACGCCGAGACGAAGTTTCCCATCGCTCCGGCCGGTCGGCTCCGGCCGTCCAGCAGGATCAGACTGACCGCAACGGTCAGCACAGCGTGCCAGACGCCCGGCGGATTCTCCCGTCGCTGCCACCAGGGCGGCCTGGGCCCCACGCGAAAGGTCTTGGGGTCTGATGGGTCGAATGCCCGGCCACACTCCGGACAGACGGGGGTCGGCAAGCCGCGCAGGGGGTACTCGCAAACCAGACAGCGGGCCGTTTCCGGGACCGAAGGCAGCATGGCCCAATCGTACCGACCCGCTGCGGCGGGCTCCAGGACGAGTCGCACCGACCCGCCTGTGGGAAAAGCCCAAGTTACATGGCTTGACGGCCGGCGGAACCCCCCTTGAAGAGCGAATGGGGCGGAAGTACAAGTCTCGTTACCAGAACGGTTGTCGTCCCGAACAAGCGGGCTAACGCTTGGCTTGGACGGAGGTTCCGGTCGCGACGCACAAGGAAGGCCGGATGGCGTTCGGGCCCGGCCGGGGGCAGACGGCC
>CAZPHH010000070.1:23141-26602 GCA_964586145.1 uncultured Phycisphaeraceae bacterium
CGCGACGCACAAGGAAGGCCGGATGGCGTTCGGGCCCGGCCGGGGGCAGACGGCCGGTTGACCGCCCCCAGGCGGAACCTATTGTGAAGGTTGCGTGAAGCGGTACGATGGTGCAGAATCTCCCGTTGGCCGGTCAGGGATATCGAGAGGCGCGGCATGAGCAAGATCAGGCTAGCCGTTGTGGGCGTGGGAAACTGCGCAAGTGCCCTTCTCCAGGGCATCGAGTACTACCAACGTAAAGCGTCGGTGGATTCGGCCGGTCTGCTGCACCGCACGATCGGCGGGTATGGCCTGTCGGACATTCAGCCCGTCGTGGCCTTCGACGTGGACCGCCGGAAGGTGGGTCGCCCACTGGAAGAGGCCATTTTCGCCAAGCCGAACTGCACCACCGTGTTCCAGCCGGAGATTCCGCGTAGCGGCGTCATGGTACTGATGGGCCCGGTGCTGGACGGCGTGGCGGACCACCTGAAGAACTACCCGGACGACCAGGCCCCCCGCGTGGCCGACGCCGAGCCGGTGGACGTGGCGGCCGCGCTGCGCGATTCCGAGGCGAACGTGCTGGTCTGCTACCTGCCGGTGGGCTCCGAGGACGCCGTCCAGCACTATGCCCGGGCCTGCCTGGAGACCGGCGTGGCCATGGTCAACTGCATGCCGGTGTTCATTGCGTCCAACCCGGAGTGGGCCTCCCAGTTCCAGGATCGCGGCGTGCCCGTCGTCGGCGACGACATCAAGAGCCAGATGGGCGCTACCATCAGCCATCGCGTGCTCGCCCGGCTGATGGGCGACCGCGGGGTGCGGCTGGACCGGACCTACCAACTTAACACCGGCGGCAACACCGACTTCCTGAACATGCTCGAGCAGTCTCGGCTGCGCACGAAGCGCATCTCCAAGACGGAGTCCGTGCAATCTCAGTTGGACGTGCCGCTGGACCCGGACAACATCCACATCGGCCCCAGCGACTACGTGCCGTGGCAGAAGGACAACAAGGTCTGCTTCATCCGCATGGAGTGGCGGGGCTTCGGCGACGTGGAGAACAACCTGGAGCTGCGGCTGAGCGTGGAAGACTCGCCCAACAGCGGCGGCGTCGCGATCGACGCCATCCGCTGCGCCAAGCTGGCCCTGGACCGCGCCATCGGCGGCCCGCTGCACGAGATCTCCAGCTTCGCCATGAAGCACCCGCCGCGCCAGCTCCGCGATTCCGAAGCTCGCGACTTGCTGGAAAAGTGGATCGCCGAAGGGGGCAAATAGCCCCCGCGCCCGCCAATCGCACCCTCCCCCGCGCAACCGGGCAAATCAGCCCGCGCGGAAGTCGGCGTGTGGCCGTCGGCTCCGGCGAGCCGTCAGACGCGTACCCTGCCCGTCGGAATGGCCGCGAGCGATTTGACGTTCACGAAGAAACCAGGCCGATCATTGCGCTCGGGTGCATGTGATTGTTATGCAGCGTTCGCCGCATGGCGCGGCCGCGCCCTCCACAGCAACGTGGCCACAGACGTTATCGTGAATACGGAGATCGGATACCACAAGGTGACCATCAACGTCCAGAGTGTGGCGTCGGACCACTGGAAGTAACGGTAGTAGATGCCCCATGCATCGCCGAACGCCGCCTCTCGTTCGCGTGGTGGGTATACATTCCCATCGGAATCGACAATCCCGACGATGCTGCCACGATACGGGCCGTACTCCGCATCGTTGAAGAAGACGATCCGAGAATCGAGTCCGCGTCCCCACACACCAACATGGAAATCGTCGCCGAGTGAGAGATAGTGATCCCACGGGTTCAGGACATGACCCACGAAAAAGAGCAGGACCGAGACGACGAGCATCACGGTCGACGCAACGGCCACGATGTTGAAGGCTCGACGTGCCATGGAACCAGCCGCACAACGCCTAGCGTGACGATCGTCTCGGACCGCGCAGCTCGCGATTCGGAACGTATCTGTCCGCGGCCTTGTCACAAGTCCTTCTTTGCCAGTTCAACGCACTCCTGCGTTTCCCTCAGGAATGCCTCCAAGCTCTCTGCCGGTTCTTCTCCCTCGTAGGAAACAACCGCGTCGAACCCTCTGGCCAAGGCATACGACGCAATCATTACGCACGCGCACTCGACCATGCTTCCTCCCCAGCGGAAGGAGATGCAGAAATCGCGGCCTCGGACGATGTCCCCGAAGTCTGCGGCCACGTCTGCTGCCGGGAAGCAGTAGATCTCGAACCCGCCTTCTACGCCCATGAACTTGCACGGCAAGAATCCCGAATCCTCGAAGGGTTTCAGATCGGGATCGAGTTGAAAATCGAATCCACATTCGTCAATCACCGCTTGCCACGCCTGTCGGCTGGGGACTTGGGCCTTGTTCAGAAACGCATATTGCTCGTTTGCCATGTCCTCGCTCCTCCAAACAGGGCTCAGGCGGATGCGCCGAATACTCCAAACACGTGTCGGATTGCCCTATAGGACGCCCGCAAATGCGGGGGCCATTGCGGCCCAACTCGTTCACCTGCCGCTGCCGTCGAGCCAGAGGCTCAGCCTGTCACCGGGGCGTGGGACCATATTTGCGGTGTCGCACTCACCGGAACCGGCGGTTTCAGCATGGCTGACCTCCGAATTCCAACCGGAGCGAATTGGCCGGTTGCCGCTTGTCCTTGGGCACAGAGCGAATGTACTGCTGCGTCGTCCCTCGATCAAGGTGCGCCATTGCCGCTGCGATCGGATGCCGCGTGCGTTCCGGCCTTACGCAATGTGCGGCTCGGGCGGGGCCGCCCAGTGGGCGCGGCAGCGCGGTTCAAACGCCTCCGGACCGCCCACAATGTTGCCGTCCTGAATGGGCGTCGTCCGCTGGTTGCGGTCGGCCGGGTGGCCGCACACGGCGCAGACCGCCCACATCTTCGTCACGCGGTCGGCCACCGCCTTGAGTTGCTCGATGTGCGCGAACGGCCGGCCCCAACTGTCCGGATCCAGCGTGGTGACCACCACCTCGGCCCCGCCGGCCGCCAGTTGGCGGCACACGTCCGGCAGAGAGGCGTCGTAAAAATGCCCCTCGTCGATGCCGATCAGGGTTTCACGGCCCTGCACGTGCTGGAGAATCTCCCCCGTCCCCGTCACCAGCCGCGCGGGAAAGCGGTCGCCGTTGTGGCTGACGATGTCCGTCTCCGAGTACCGGTCGTCCCGGCGGTGCTTGAAGGCCCGGACCTGCCCCTCCGGGCCCGCGCGGAGCCGCCGCAGCAACTCCACCGTTTTGCCGGCGAACATGCACCCGCAGATCACCTCGATGGTCCCACGCGGCGGATGAGAGGCCATTCAATGCTCCTGTACTACGAACCTGCGGTTTCGTCTCGGCCCGCGCGGATATTCCCGCCCGCGCCGACGCAAGCCCCCGCCCCTCCGTCCCTTCGTCCCTCCGTCCCTTCGTCCCTCCGTCCCTCCGTCCCTCCGTCCCTCCGTCCCTCCGTCCCTCCGTCCCTCCGTCCCT
>CAZPHH010000071.1:0-19292 GCA_964586145.1 uncultured Phycisphaeraceae bacterium
GGCCCACCCCCACGGGGGGAGCCGGGAAACGCAAAAACGGGGAAACGCAAAAACGCAGAAACAGAAGCAGCGTGCGGCGCGAAGAAATCGCACGTTTGTAGTACGGGGGAGAGGGGCGCCGTACGCCCGGCGTTCGCACGTCCGTCAGAGGTCAAACAGCAGCCACTGGCCCTCGCGGATGGGGGCGGAGCGGACCGGCCGGACCGCGGCCCGGGCCGGTCGGAGGGGCCGGGCGGCGGAGACGAAGGCCTCGACGTTCTGGATGTCCCACGCCTCCCGGCGGGCCGGCCGGCCGCGCTCGTCGCGGACGCGAACACCGAACCGGTCCACAAGGATGCGGGCGGCGAACCGGTCGCACATGGACTCCTTCTGCCGGGGGTTGCGGCGGGCCCGGTACACCAGCCAGTGATAGAGCTCGTGCAGAAAGACGAACAGGACGACCTGGTACCCGTCCACCAGCTCGAGCGTGTAGATCGGCTTCCACCAGTGACGGGCGTTTGACTTCGCGGGCGCGACGGACGTGCCCAGCCGGTAGGGATACGCCAAGTGCCGGCCCAGGTTCACGTAGATGACGCCCTGTTTGTAGTAGCACGTTCCGGAGTAATCGGCGCGTCGGCTGTAGCGCACATGCACGCGGAGCCGGCCGAGCGGCCAGCCGTCCGCGGCCGTTCGCATTCGCCGTTGCAGCTCGTCCGTGTTCAACTGGGTGCGATTGGTGAGATTCATGCCTTCCCTGGCGCGTGCCTGCGTTCGGATGTCCGGCCGCAACACCGCGGCATGGGCGGATCATCCCCTGGGGACGGCCGGTTGGCAACGACCGGCACCGGGATGCCTGCGGCGATTACTGGCGGGGATGGCACTGCTGGTGGACCTGCTTGAGTCGCGAGGAGTCCACGTGCGTGTAAATCTGCGTGGTGGAGATGTCGGAGTGGCCCAGCAGTTCCTGCACGACCCGCAGGTCCGCCCCGCCCGCCAACAGATGCGTGGCGAAGCAGTGGCGGATGGTGTGCGGCGAGACGTTCTTGAGCCCCACCTGTTCGGCATACTTGCGGATGAGCCGCCAGACGTTGGTCCGATCCAGCGGCCGGCCGGTGCGGGACAGGAACACCGCATCCTGCGACACGTCGCGCAGCATTCCCGGGCGCAGATGCGTGAGGTACTCGCGCAGGGCCTGCAGGGCGGACGACCCGATCGGGATGATGCGCTCCTTGCTGCCTTTTCCGAAGCAGCGAAGGTATCCCACGTCCAGGTTCACGTGCCGGACGGTCAGGCCGGTCAGCTCGCTGACGCGCATGCCGGTGGCGTAGAGCGTTTCCAGGATGGCCCGGTCGCGGAGCCACAGGTCGTCGCTGGGGTCGGGGGCGGCCAGCAGGGCGTCCACCTGCTCGTAGCGCAGGGTCTTGGGCAGGTTTCGCCACTTGCGCGGGGTTTCCAGAAGAGAGGCCACGTCACGCTGGAGCCGGCCCTCGACGAAAAGGTGCCGCAGAAACATCTTCAGCGACGCGAGGTGCCGGGCCACGGACGCCAGCGACAGGCCCCGGTTGTGCAGGGCCATCAGATACGACTGCACGTGCTCGAGGCCGATCTCTTTCGGAAATACGCCCCGCGAGGTCAGGTGGTCCCAGAACTCGGTGAGGTCGGCGCGATACGCGGTCACCGTGGCGCCGGACAGACCGCATTCGACGAAGAGGTAGTCCAGGAATCGTTTGACCAGCGGCGGCGGCAGCGTTGGCTGCGCGTCCGTGCGTTGTGCTTGCCGAACCGTCATACGGCTGTTTCCCCCGAACGCTCCGTCCGTCCCGGAGCGGCAAACTCACTCACCCCTGTTGTGTGACTGTTCCAATCGCGTCACGCCTCGGCCCGGGCGAACCGGAAACCGCGACCGACGCGATGCGCTCCCCGTCCGTCGCCCCGCCGTCACCCCATGCGTCCAATCCACAGCGCGCCCGGACCTCCGATTCCATTCATTGTAGAAACCCGCGTTCATGATTCAACATCCCCGGCCGGCGCACCGGTATCGCGCATATTCTCGGACGATCGGTCGCGCCGACCCAGTCGGTCTCGAATGCACTGGGCCGCCTCCGTCGCATCCCCGCAGGATGAAACGGGAAGGAACACGCCCGGCGCCTTGTCCCCTCTGCCCAGGAAGTGACTCACCAACCAGATCCCTTCGCTGCGAATCACCGGATCGCCGGCCGCATCCGAGCCCGGCTGCGCCACGCGATGGAGCCACGTCGGGACGGTTTCGTCCAGCTTTCGGAGCGAGACCGGTTCACCCGCTTCGATGACGCCCGCATTCACAAAGAACGGCCGGACCCGCGTCGTCCCGCCACCGCGCTGCACCACCAGGTATCGAAACCGGTCCGGCGTGAGGGTCAGTCGTCCGTCTCGCTTCAGCAGACGCGCGGCTCGCTCCCACAACCCCTTGATCCGACCGGCCTGCTCGAACGCCTGCCCGGCGGCAGCCGCCCTCATGCGATCCTCCAGCATTCGCAGATGGAATTCGTGACCACCAACCGCAAAGTCAACGGACCGGCCAATCTGCTCGTGATACGTCTCCAGCGAAACAGACCCGTCGCACGGGGCGGGACAGCGGCCCATCTCATGGTACACGCAGGCCTGTCCGTTGGGCGCCTGGACAAGGATGTCGTGCTTGCGGCACAAGTCAAAAATGTCTTCCAGCAACTCGATGAAGGCGGCGCACTGGCCGCGTTCCGCGAACGGCCCGATCTCCACTCCCCCGCGAAACGCAACGGTGCCCGCCTCCCAGCGCGGGAACCGCTCCGACGGGTCAACGCGGGCAAACCAGACCGGCCCGAACGCAAGGTCCTTGCGGTAGCGATCCGGCGACAGCCGCCGGGCGGTGGTCAGGTACACGAGGTAGGTTTCAAAGACGGAGTGGGTGGGAATCCAGTGAAGCCTGCGTGCAATCGCCCGCAGGTCCACACGGCGCGTGGGGCCGTCGGTGGGGGGTGCCTGCAACCGGTGCATCACCGAGCGGCGCAAACTCTGCGTCCCGAGCGTCAGAAGAACGCGACCGCGCTCATCGGTCAGGGCGTACACGCCTCCGCCGGCCGGCAGGCTCGACGCCTCGAGCGGCGCATCCGGCGGAGGCAGATCCAGCGCGTTCTCGAAACCCCAATCCGGTTGGTCTGCCACGGCGGCCTCGCGATCCCCAAGGCGGCCCGGTCCGGCCCTACTTCTTGCCCACGGCCTTGGCGATGTCGAAGTCGATGAAATCCGCGTGGTGGAAGATGATCGACTCGATCGTTCGCTGCACGTGGTCGCCCTCCTTCGAGTGCGTGGCCACGATGTGCATCACCTCGGCCGGAATCCCGTGCAGAAAGCACAGGCCCACGCCGCTGAACGGGTGGCGCAGCATGTCGCCGAAATGCCCCTTGACCGGCTGGCCGGCCTCCTTGGCATATTCCAGCGGCTTGCCCACGTCGGCCAGCAGCGCGCCCGCCAGCAGCGTGTCGTGGTCGATCGGCACGCGACGGCCCCAAATGCGGTTGAGCACGGCCTCCACGGCCAGGCACATCTGCGCGCACGATCGCACGTGCTCGATGAAGCGCATGTCGATCTTGCCGGCCAGCAGGGTAAAGGGGATCGCCTCCAGCTCTTGCGGTTGCCAGCCGCCGCGGGTCAGCGAATCCTGCCAGACAGCGATAACCTTCTCGCGAAGCGACGCGTCGCGAATCTCATTTACCTCGGGGAGAAGTTCGACAATCTTGTCACGCATGTGTTGTTTCCTGTTCCAGGAACCCGATTGATTGCCAGTCATTCGGTCCGCGGGGCGGACCCTACACGAGGTCGCGCGGCGGAGGTCCGTCGTACTCCGCCGCGGCGAAATCGATCCGCCGCATCACTCTCTCCCGCGTCATCTCTTCGCGAGCGTGCGCGATCAGGCCGGCCGTTCGCGCCAGGATGAAGAACCCGTTCATCACCTCCGGCTCGAACCCCAGTTCGCACAGCACGGCCCCGATGGCCCCGTCCACGTTGATCGGCAGCGGCTTGCCCGTCTGGGCCGCCAGGGCGGACTCCAGGGCCCGGCACGCTTCCACGTACCGACCGGCCACACCCGCCTCCTGGGCCAGGGCGAACAGCCGGGCCGTTCGCGGGTCGGCCGTGTGCAGCCGGTGCCCGAACCCGGCCACGCGGGTCCCCTGCTTCTTGTATTCCGCCAGGACCGCCGTGGCCGCCTGGGCCAGGGACACCCCCGCCCGGTCCGCCTCGTGGATCACGTCCTGCAGGGCGCGGGCGCAATCCTCGATCGCTCCGCCGTGGGAGCGATTGATGGCCAGCACGCCGGCCGCCACGCAGGCGTTCAGCGGGGCGCTCGTGGAGGCCGCGTTCCGCGCCCCCACCACTGAGGGTGGCGTCGGGCCGTGGTCAATCGACGACACGAGCATGGCGGTCATCAGCCGCCCGACCTTCGCGTCCGGCAGTTCGCCCCTCAGCAACAGATACAGGGCCTGGCCGAAATCCACCCGACCCATCAATTCGTCGATTCGGTATCCGCGCAGCCGCACTTCATTCGGCGCGATGTACGTGATTGCGGTCTTCCAGATCTTCTCGCCCATGTCATGCCTCTCATCGGCCCCCCGAACGGGGAGGCCACGCCCGCCGTGACAGATAGCATAGCCGGGGTTGTCGGCGCCCGCTACGTTGCGGCCCCCTCCGGCGTTTCGCCCAGCAACCGGCGCGGAACGAGCAGTCGGACCCCCTCCTCGCGCGGCCGGAGGATCACGTGCTGGGCCGTGATGCCCTGAATAATCCCGGGATCGGTCAACACGTAGAGCAGTTCCGCATCCGTCACCGTACGGTCCGGCGCGTGTTTGGCGAAGGCCGACGCAAGGGCCTGGTACCGCGTGCATGCGGTCTGGTAGAGCGGCTCCCCGGCCGGCTCTGACCGTGGCGGATAAAGGACTCGGTAGTCATTGGTTGCGAACAGCGGTTGATCCGGCTCGGCCCAGCGAAGGGCGTGGCGGCCGGGCGAACGTTCAATGACCACGCGTTGATGGTTCTGCGCGCCGACGACCGTAATCAGGCCCGGGCTCGCAAGCGTCTGGCGGGTCAGCATGTGGACGGCGGCGTCGAAGTCGGCGGCCTCCTCCAGAACGCGGCGAAGAAAGAGCAGCAACGGATAGCCCGTTCGGCGGGTCCCCTCCGGGCTGAGCACGGCGTTGAGGACCAGCGCGAACCCGCGCCCGGACAGCCCGGTGACCAGCCCGATGGAGCCCGGCCAGCCGGCAATCGCAAACTGAAGCCGCCCCCCACGCACCGCCCGGATCAGAACACTCGTCCGGGCGAGGACCGCCTCCGGCCACCAATCCATGTTGCGAGCGATCACGGGCCCGTCGGCGGTCGGAAGGGCCGCCGTGGAGCAACCGAACGTGGCCAGGGCCAGATCGTACGACACGTTGGCCAGCATGACGCTGCGCCAGTCGGCTCCGACTCGCCGGGCAATCGCGGTCGCCTCCTCGCGAAATCGTCCGTGCGTACGCAGGTTCACCGCGTCGGCCAGGAAGCGGGCGGCGGGGGGGATCAACTTCATGACCGCATCCAGCAGCGCCAGGCCGTTCTGGACGGCCCACTCCGGCACGTCCGCGTAGCGAGTCGCGACCGGGCGATCGAGGTCCAGTTCCAGAGTCGGGGTTTCTGCCCAGGAAAGCATCGGACCGAGTCTCCCACACCCACGGCGGTGCTCCGCGGGGGTGCAGTGTAGCAGGAAGGGGCCTGGGGCTTCCAGGGTTCGGCCGCCGGGGCGCAGGCGTCTGGGGGCATCGGTATCAGGGCGTGATGTCGGCCATGTGTTGCTCGTGCACGGGGATGGCGACGTTGTAGTAGTCCAGCAGGGTCCCCTTGGACCGTTCCAGCTCCACCATGGCGATGTTGTATTCCACCACCGACTGCAGCAGGTCGTTTCGGGTGACGGCCAGGGAGCGGATGGCCGACAGTTCGTTGCTGATCTGCAGGAAGTCGCTGGTCTCGGCCCGCACGCGGATGGAATCCACCCGGGCCTCGCTGGCGTCGGCCGATTGCAGGTTGGGCTGGATGAGGTTCTGCTGGGTGATCACCTCGCGAACGCGCACGTTCACGTCCAGGAGCACCTGCTCGAAGGCGGATTTCAAGGCCGCGATGGCCTGGCCCTGCTGAAGCTGTGCCCGCCGCTCGGCCGCCCGCCGCGCCCGGTTGCCCACGGGGATCTCAAACTCCACGCCGACAAAGTACTCGTGGTAGTCATTCTTGGTGACTTCGCTGAATGCGTTGTGGGCGTTGAGCCCGAGCCCGTCCACCGCATACCGAAACAACAGGTCGAGCTTGGGCATGACCTGGTTCTTCGCCGCCCCGACCAGAATGCGGGACGAGTGGATGCGCAGCTTGGCCTGTGCGATCTCCTGCCGATGGTCCAGCGCCGCCTGGGCCTCGGCCAGCCGATCCAGCACGATCGGATCCAGCAGGGGCACGTCCGTGGGGATGATTTCCACGTCGTCCGCGAGGTTCAGGGCGGGGTCGTTGATCAGGGCAATCAGGCTGTCTTCCGCGTTGCGGATCTCGTTGCAGATGCGGATGAAGTCCGCCTTCGCCGACTCCAGTTGGGCCCGGGTCTCGTTGATCTGCACGGGAATCGCGTCGAATTCCCTGCGTTGCTCCAGCTTTCGGTACAACTGCTCGAACGTGGCCAGCATGCGGGCCTGGACCCCCAGGATGCGCCGGGCCTGGTACAGCCGCCAGTAGGCCGTCTCCACGTTCAGCAGCGTGGTCTGCACCTGTCGGGCGAACTCCTGGTCGCTGATCCGCTTGTCATTTTTGGCCACCAGAATCTGGGTCCGGTTGTAATCGAGTCCGAACCCGCGCAGCAGCGCCTGGCGGAACTCCACCTTGAACTGGCTCTCGTACACCGGGTTGATCGTCTGAAACTGAAAGTCGTTGGACTGCCGCTGCAGGTTCAGGCTCGTCTGCACCTGCATGCCGCCGGGCAGAAGCTGCCGCAGTCCGCCTTCCATCAGGAGCGCTTCCACGTTGGAGCCCTGCAGCGCCGACGCCACCGGAGTGTTCTGCTTGTTGCTGTTGAGCGTTGCGAAGAAGGTGGCGTCAAACGCCGCCTCCGCCTCGACGATCCGGGTCTGGTCAACGGCCGGCGTGTAGCTCTGCACCCGAATGGCGTAGCTGTTCGCCAGCGTTCGGTGCAGAACGTCTTGTCGGCTCGTGTGAACCTGTCGCGGTCGATCCACCGCCCGCAACAGCTCCAGAAGGCGCACCTGGAAGCTCCGCGCGTCGCGAATGTCCGATTCCAATCGCCGGCCTTCCCGGACGTCCGTCTCCCACTCGGCGATCTTGGCCTCGGTCAACGCCGCGAACTCGTGCGGGTCCGGCAGGTGCCAGACGATTCGATGCGGCTCGATTCCCGTCGTCGACACCAGGTCGCCGATGGGCATGGCCGTCGTGGGCAGGGCCGGCTCGCGGTGCAGGGCTTCGACCGCCGGGTCGAGAACCGGCTCGTCGGGCCGCACCTGGGCCGCGGCGGGCGCCAAAGAAATCGTCGTTGCGGCAATGGCCACCCACAGACCGATGGCATGAGTCAATCGTGACATGGTACTCGCCCGTCCCTTTCGTTCGGGAAAACGATCCCCTCGGCACGAAGGGTCGAGACACTCCGCGCCGACTCGCCCCGTGGCCGCAGCCCGCGCCGTAACCACCGCGCCACGCCGGAGCGACGCCGGAATCTTATCGGCGAGCCGTGCCGGGCGTCAACGACGTGCCGCCTTCGATCTTCCGGACGCCGGCTGCCGATTTCCCCCGGGGCCGCCCCGGACCTTCGCTGGCCTCGTCGCCCGGAGTCGGGTAGAATCCGCCCGCTTGTCGCCACGGACGGGCCTCGCCCCGGAACGCGGGAGCACGAAGGAAACGTGAACACGCAGAACGCGACGGATTATTACCGATTCTGCCCCAATCAGCCCAAGGTGAAGATCTCCGACTCGATCTGCCTGGGCCGGCGACGGGCCAACTACCCCTTCTGCAAGGGCTGCCGGTTCAACGACGAGGAGCAGGGCAGCGTCAGCCGGGCGGACCTGCCCGGCCTCATTCTGACCCGACATCAACAGGAGAAAGCGAGATCCTTCATGCTGGATAAGATTTTCAAGGCGTACGACATTCGCGGCACGTACCCTGACATGATCAACGAGGAGGTGGCCTGGCGGATCGGGCACGGCACGGCCTCCTACCTGAAATCCAGCATCCGCGGGCTCGACCGGGCCGATCCGAACGCCTCCGCCATTGCGGTCGGCCGCGACATGCGAAAAAGCAGCCCCTCGGTCGCGCGGGCCTTCATGGATGGCGCCCTCTCCACCGGGGCCACGGTGATCGACATCGGAATGATCGACACCTCGCAGATCTACTTCGCCATCAACCACCTGCGGACGTGTGGCGGCGTGCAGGTGACGGCCAGCCACAACCCGGCCCATTACAACGGCTTCAAGGTGTCCGGGGCCAAGGGCGTGCCCATCAGCGGCGAAACCGGGCTGGACGACATCCGCAAGATCGTCACGAACCTGATGCGGCACGAGACCGGGCAGCGCGGCGAGCTGCGGTTGCTCGACCTGCGGACGGAATACCGAGAGTTCATCCGGCAGTTCCTGGATCCGCCGCGGAAGCTCAAGATCGCGATCGACGCCTCCAACGGCATGGCCGGCCGCTGGGTGCCCGCCATTTTTGACGACATCCCCGAACTGACGCTGTCCTGCATCAACATGGAGCACAACGGCGAGTTCGTACACGACCCCAACCCCCTGATCGACACGAACCTGCGGCAGTTGCAGGACGAGATCAGGCGGATCGGGGCGGACGTGGGCGTCTGCTTCGACGGCGACGCCGACCGGCTGATGGTGGTCGATGAGAAGGCGCAGATCATCCGCTGCGACATGCTGACGGCGGTGCTGGCCCGCCAGTTCCTCGCCAGGACCCCGAAAGCCACGATCGTATACGACCTGCGCTCCAGCCGCGCCGTCGCCGAGGAAATCAAGAAGGCCGGCGGCGTGCCCCGCCGCGAACGGGTGGGCCACGCCTTCATGAAGCGGGCACTCGCCGACGCCAAGGCCCCGTTCGGCGGCGAGCTCAGCGGCCATTTCTACTTCCGGGAAAACTTCAACTGCGACTCGGGCATGCTGGCCCTCGTCCACCTGATCAACCTGCTCACCCGGGAGGGCAAGCCGCTCAGCGAGATCATCGCCCCCGTGAAGCGGTACGCATCCAGCGGCGAACGCAACTTCGAGAACCCGGACGCGGACGGCACGATCCGGAAACTTCAGGAGGTCTACAAGGACGGCCGCATCGACTTCCTCGACGGCATCACCATCCAGTTCAAAGACTGGTGGTTCAACGTCCGCAAGTCCAACACCGAGCCGCTGGTGAGGCTGAACCTGGAGGCCGAGAAGCCCGAGCTCATGGAAGACAAACTGGCCGAGGTCGCAAAGCTGCTGGGCACGCCGGTGGCCCACTGAGAGCAACCGTGCAGGCGCACCACGGACCCCCGTGGCAGGGCCGCACACTCCCGACGATGCACGAATGATCGAAGGCACCACGCACCAACACCTGAACAACGGCATCGAGCTGGCCTGCGCCACCCTGCCCCACCGACGGGCCGTCGCCATCGAGTTCCGCCTGCTGGCCGGCACTGTGGATGAGCCTGCCGACCGGCTGGGGCTGGCCCGCGTTGTGGAAGAGACGGTGTCCAAAGGCACGGCCACGCGGGACGCCCGCGGCGTGTCCGACGCCTTCGACGCGATCGGCTCTCCCCACACCTCGTGGACGGAACGCGAAAGCATCCGTTTTTCCTCGCTGACCCTGCCGGAACACCTGGATGCGTCCGTCGGTCTTCACGCCGAGTTCCTCCGAACGGCCGCGTTTCCACAGAATTTCGTCGACGTGGCGCTGGAGCTCGGCCGGCAGGAATTGCAGTCCCTTCAGGACGATCCACAGGCCCTGGCCGACCGGCATCTGGGGCAGCAAGCGTACGGCCCGGTGCTCGGCCGGCATCCACTGGGTGAGCCCGAGACCCTGGACCACATCACCCGGGACGACGTGTGTGCCTTCTGGCGGTCGCTGTTCGGCGCCGGGCGGATGCAGGTTTCGGTGGCCGGCCCCGTCGAGGCCGAAGATGTGGCAGACTGCCTGCGCCGCCATTTCGACGGGTTCGGCCCGCCGCAACCGCAGGGACGCGAGCGGCGGACCGTCGAGTTCCGCCCCATCCGCACTCACGTCGAGAAAGACACGGAGCAGGTGCAGATTGCCTTGGCGTTCCAGGGCCTGCCCAAGGGCCACCCGCAATACTACGTTCAGGCGGTTGTGCTGGCCGTTCTGACTGCGGGCATGAGTTCGCGCCTGTTCACGGAAGTGCGCGAGAAGCAGGGGCTGGTGTACTGGGTCAGCGCGTGGCCGGAGTTCCCCCGCGGCGCCGGCATGGTGTTTGTCGGCGCCTCCAGCCGGTTGGAACACTGCGATCGGGCGTACGCAACCATCCTGCGCGAGCTGGAGCGGCTGCCGGGAGACATCACGATCGAGGAGCTGGACCGGGCCAAGACCCAGATCGACGTGGACCTGGTGATTCGCGGCGACCGCACCCAGGCCCGCAGCCGGGAATTGGCCGACGACCTGTTCCACTACGGCGAGCTGATCCCGACGGCGGAGAAGCTTGCCCGGATCAAGGCGGTCACCCTGGATGACATCCGGCAGTATTTCGCTGAGCATCCGTGGCAGCCTTTCAGCGTGGTGACGCTGGGTCCAAAGGAAATCCGGGAGGCGGCCCAATGACGTCGACCTTTCACAGTCACACGCTGAGCAACGGGCTTCGCATCGTGGTGGAGTGCATGCCCGGGGTGCAGACGGCCGCGGCGGGCTTTCTCGTTCGGGCGGGCGCCCGTGACGAAACGCCCGACGTGGCCGGCGTTTCGCACTTCCTGGAGCACATGTGCTTCAAGGGCACGCCCAACCGCGACGCCCGACAGATCAACCTCGATTTCGACAATTTGGGCGGCCGGCCGAACGCGTTCACCTCGCAAGACCGGACGTTCTACCATGCGGTCACGCGGGCCTCGGACGTGGCCCGGCAGATCGAGATTCTGGCGGACCTGATGCGATCCATCCTGCCGCCGGACGAGTTTGACCTGGAAAAGCAGACCGTTCTGAACGAGATCGCCATGTCCCAGGACCACCTGGAAAGCGTGGCGTTTGACCTGCTGCTGGACACGGTGTTTGCCGGGCACTCGCTGCATTGGCCGGTGCTGGGCTATGAGAGCACCATCGGCCCGCTCGCGCGCGATCGGATGCACGCGTATTTCCAGGAGCACTATGCCCCGGACAACATGATCCTGCTCTGCGCCGGCAACGTGGAACCGCAGATGATCTTTGACGAGGCCCAGCGCTGGTGCGGCGACTGGAAGCCCTCGGGATACCGGCGGACACGCGTTCCGCCGGCCGTCCACACCGGAACGGCTGTCCGCCAGGTCACGCGGTTCAACCAGCAGGTGATCGCCCTGTGCCACGCCGCCCCGCCCGCGGTGGACCCCCTGAACGACACGGCTGACGCGGCCGCCGTGATCCTGGGCGGCGAGAACTCGCGGATTTTCTGGAACATCGTGCAGACCGGCATCAGCTCGCGGGCGGGCTCGTTCCGGCTGGATTACGAAGACTGCGCCCTGATGATCCTCTACGGCGTTACTGAGCCGGACAACGCCGAGCAGCTCACGGACGCCCTGCGGGCGGAGGCCGCCGCGATCTGCCGGCAGCCGGTGGCCGATCACGAAATCCAGCGGGTGCGGAACAAGCAGCAAACCCTGCTGGCCGTCGAGGGCGAATCGCCGTATCATCGGCTCACCCAGGTGATGGACGACGTGGATTACCGCGGCCGGCCCCGCACGGTGGAGGAGCGGCTGGCTTCCGTGGCGGCCATCGGGGCCGACAGCATCCTGGAGTGCTTTCGGCGGTATCCATTGGATGGGGACGGGTGTTTGATCAGCGTCGGGCCGCGGAACTGGCCCGCGAGCGATTGACCGCACCCCCGGCACGGCGCCACAGAAGATGACGACCCCGCACGATCTGGATGTCAGGACCGTCTACACCACGGAGGCCCCGAAGCCGCCGCCGCTGCCCCCCTCGACCCGCGCGCAGGCGCGCGTTCGGATCGTCGGCCTGCTGAGCCTCGTGGTGGCCATGGGCTGGATCTACGTCACCTGGTTTCCCGTTGACCGGTTTCTGGTTCGAGCGATGATCAAAGCCGCCCTCGCGCAGCCGTTCGAGATCGACTGGTCGTTCATGTACCCGGACCCGCCGGGAGACCGTCCGAGCAAACCGCGAGGCGACGAGGAAACGCCGGCCGGCATCCTCGCGCCGCCCCACGCACCGGAGACCGCCCCCCTCAACGAACCGCTCCGAAGGAGGCGTCCGCCCTCGCCGCGGACCGAACCGCTGCCGCCGCCACTCCAAGCGGCGGAGCCTGCCGCCCCCACGACGGCCGATGCCCCCGACCCCAACGTCGTCATGGAACGACTGGGATACACCATGTACGCCTGGCTCACGGACACCACGGTGGTTGCGGCCTGGCTCGCCCTGTGCGGCGGCGCCGGGCTGGGCGGCCTGTTCCTCGGCGAGCGGAAATGGAACGCCCTCAACCTTTTCCTGATTGCCGTGGCCATCATCCTGGCCGTTGCGGGCGGCATCTTCGCATTGCAGCAGGCGTTCGGCCTGTGGACGTATGATCTGCCCAAGCCCCCGCCCTCGGCGGAAGTCGGCTTCGCGCTGGCCGTTCTGCTTTGCGTCGCGTCGGCCTGCACATTCATGCCGCGCCCCGCCGCGGCCGTGCTGGCGGTCCTGGCCTTTGGTGTCCTGGTCGGCCTGATCGCGTTTACCTGGCGCGAATACGAGCGCGTGTATCCGGCCGGCGTCCCGCGTGTCCTGGCCATGCTGGTGTTCCTGGGCGCTGCGATGGCCGGCGTGCTGCTGACCCGCAAAGCGGGCGCCCTCCAGATGGTTGCCGTCGTGCTTGTGTTGCTTTCCGCCGGCGCAACGGTGGCCGCCATGGCCTACGGCCATCGCCACGGCGCCCTCGTGGAGCTCGAACCGACGACCGCCACGTACGCAAAGGCTTTCGCCCTGCAATCTTCGTACGCGTGGGCGGTGTTGGTGCTGCGATTGGGTCTTCGCTGACACTTGCCCGGACCTTCAGACCGAACGACAATGAAGCGAGGTCGCGGGATGCACGCCCCGTGGTGGCGCATCCAAACACCCGCGAGAAAGGGAGCTCATCATGAACCGGCTCGCTCCGGCCGCATTGTGTGCAAGCCTGATCTGCATGGTCGTCGGTTGCGGCGGCGGCATCCCGACGTTGGATGGCAGCGAAAACGGTGAGTTCATCGTCCCGGACAACGGCAACTCCTCCGGCGGCGGCAACGGCAGCACAAACGACAACGCCGACGAGAACGCCGATGACAACGGCGACGAGAACGCTAACGAAAACACCGACGATGACGGAGCCGACTCACCCCCGGCTCGGCTCACCGTCACGAGCCGCTTGCTGCTGAACGACACCGGCGAGATCGACCGGCGTTTCACCTACCACCCCGGGTGCGGCGGGGACAACGTCTCACCGCAGCTCTCCTGGACCGGTGCGCCGCAAGAGACCCAGAGCTTCATCGTCGTGATTTTCGACCGCAGCGCCGGTGACTTCATCCATTGGGTCGTGTTCGACATTGCCGCGGGCGTCACCAACATCAACGAAGGCGGACCCGCTCCCGGCGGCCAGACCCTCAACGACTACCAGCAGGGCCTGTTCGGCTACGGCGGACCCTGCCCGCCGTCGGGCGAGGTACACACATATGTGTTCCGCGTCTACGCCCTCGACATCCGAAACGCCGGGCTGACCGCCGGGCAGCGGGTCTCGCTGGCGGCGCTGGAGGCCCTCATCGCCGGCCACGTCGTGGGCCAGGGCGAACTGACCGCCTCGCTTACCGGACCGTAACCACCTCGCCCCATCCGAGCCTACTCGCGTTTGCCGGCGCGCTGCGTGTGCATCATCGTGCCCACGGCGTGCATTCACCTTCCCGGCCCGGGCCGCGTCCCCTGCGCCGGGGCGTTTCGTCCCATTCCGACCTTTTCTTAACCTGTTGTTTTGGCGGAAATTGCGCGCAATCTCGCGATGCCAATCGAACTGCCACCCGTTGGCACGGCCCGTGCCCTGTCAGGAAGTGACGCATTCGGAGCATCCCATGCGAGGACCGTGGCTGGCAGTTGGCAATGGCGTGACGTTCCGGTTGAGGCACGTGGAGTGCCCCGACCTCACGCCGTTGTTCGAGCACGTCGGCCCGGACCTGCGCGTGGTCGGGCAGGTGGTCTGCCTGAGCGACAGTGGCGTTCGCAAGGATCACTTCGCGATTGTGGACGTAGAGGGCATGTACACGCCACTCATCGTACCCGCGGCCCGGCTCCGGCCGGCGACCCGACGGGGCCTGGCGGGCGGTTTGGCCGTACGTCCCTTTTACCACGGCTCCGATGCAGCAACCAGCGGGACCCCCGCCCGAGAGGATGCCCCTCTTCGGCGGTTGGATCCATAGAGCTCTCTCTCTCCCTCCCAGGCTTAGGTTGCTCTCCCGAGCAACCTTTGCCTGGGACCCTAACGGTTGACCCGACGCACGCGGGACAACGATCGTGCGAAAGCGATGCTCTCTCCCCCAGGTGGGGCGGCCCAACCCGCCCCCTCACCTGGGGTCATTTTTGCGCAGGTCCCACAGCCGCAACAACGCGTGTCACGGCACACCATTTCATGTGGTTCCGAACTCGCGGCACCCACTGGAGGCCGGCTTTCGGCGCCCGCGTGGAGAAGCCGGCTGGAAGCCGGCTCCCTGCAGTCAATCGGGAAAACCAGACAAGGGGTGCATTGCCTCACACTCCCGCCTGAAGGAGGGGGCACTGGCCGGTCGGCTGAAGCCGACCACCGCGGGGAGTCGATGTCGCTTCCACTTCCAGTCGAATCTGACGTGCCGGGGCATGACCGCCCGCCCCCCTCTGCTCTCCATGGACGTTTGACGCCGCATCCGCGCCGGCGTTAGCATGGCCGGCCATGGTGGACGATCTCGTTCAGTTCACAATTATCATCGTTCTTGCTGCCATAGGCGCAATCAGCTACAGACGCAAGTACCGTACCGCAAAGGTCGATGAGGCCCATTGGTTTCTTCACTTCTCTTTTGAAGTATCCTCTGCCATGGTCCTTACTCTTTTCGCATGTCGGCATGTCTTGGATAGGGACGGTGCCGGCGCCTGGGCATTTCTCTTTACCTTCTCGGCATTTGCGTCCGCTGCATTCCTTGGCGCTGTCCGCAGAATCTACTTGGGTCAGTCCGACACCAGGAGACTGAGAACCCCCCTCGATGCGCCTGTTCTCATCTCCTTCATTACTGCCGTGATTGGCATGACCGTCCTTGCTCTCTTGATACCGAATCTCCGCATGCGCTAGAGAAGAGCGTGCAACTGGGTTCGGTTATTGACCCAGCCAGATCCCGAAGCGCTGCGGGCCCTGTCGGCAAAAGGCGACAAGAAGCGGGCCGAGTGGGGGTACAAGCTGCAGCGGGATACCTATGCGCCGCTTGAGAGATTTGCCGAGCGGCACTTCCGCCGGCATCCTCCAAACCACCGGCAACACGCCCCCTCGCGATGAGTGGCGCCTGTCCCTGATTCGATGGTCCGGTTCTTGTCTTCGCGCCGCGGGTTGTGGTACGATGACGGTTAGAACGACCTAACAGAGGCACTTCATCTTCCCATAATGTCGTAGGAGATACAGCCATGTCTTCGCACAAGAAAGAGCTGTGGGTCCTTGGCTCCTTGCTGGGACTGTGCGCGTTGATCGGATGTGTGGTGGTTGTGGAGTCCGGTGGCGGCCGGTCGGATCAGCCAGACGCGGAGGACCTCGGACCCGTGGCAACGACACAAGAGAGGATGCCACTGACCGACTTTGAAGCGATCGTTCTGGACGATCCCGAACTGCAGGTGGTCGTCGACACGGCTCGCTGGGCGGAAGGAGCGGGCGAGTTCACCGCGGCTGGCCGCGTGGTCGACCAGGCTGGCGCGGAGCTCATCCTTGGGGTCATGTCCATGGACACCGTGGGGCAGGAAGTGGTTGTGGTGCGGCATTGTCAGGACGGCGATTGCCTGTCCGCTCGGCAAACAGAGGTGGGAGGGGACGAGGAAATCCTGTGGTCCACTCCCGATGGGCCTGTACCCGTGCGCACCGTACAGGTCCCGTATCAACTGCGCCTGATTGACGAAAGCGATCCCGACGGCACAGCCGTCATCGCCCCCATGGATGTGACCGCATCCGCTGCCCGATCCATTGCGCTGCTCCAGGTGGGATCCTCCCAAGCCGTTCGCGGCGTGAGTGATGCAGAGAAGGATGGTACTTCCCCAACGTCCCGATTGCCGGCCAATCGGGTATTCCGCGTCGTGAGTGCATTCGGAAAGCACTGGGAAGTGAGCTTCGACGGAGTTGTTGACACGATGCGCAACGCGGGCTTTACGGACAGCCATTCCGATCATCACGTGAACCAGACCGAACTCGACACCTATTTGACGAGTCTGGGACGGGCAGACGTGCTGGCCATCTTTGCGCACGGGGATGAGTCCCAATCACGCAAGCGAGTCGTGGGGATGAGCACCGCCAAGTGGTACTGGCTTTCCCTGCACTACTCCGAGAATCGCATGCTCGAGAAGCTGAGAGATAATCCCAACGGCGGTCCGGGTCTCATCTTTTTTGCGGGTTGCCAGACCGGGGACATGCTTTCTCAGTTTGACGAAGCGTACCGAATCGTATTGGGGTTCTCGAAGAAACTGCACCCTGGGCAATCCGCCCGCGCGATGCAGCTCTTCTTCGAGAAGTTCGCCAGCGGGCTGACCCTGGGCGAAACCCTCGATGCGACCAATGGGGAGTACTGTGGCCAGCACGGCTTCGAACTCCTCCTGAACTCCAAGGCGTATCGGGACATCAAGCTGCAGGAAATCGGTGACTTTGATCGGCCCGGCTGCAGGGATACGTGCGACTCCAACCGGGACGGCGAGTGCGACGACGGAGGAACCGGGGCCACATACGCCTCATGCGACCCCGGAACCGACTGCTTCGATTGCGGCCCGCGCGATCCAAACATAGAGGACGTGACACCTGCTGATTGTCCCGTCCCCACAGGCGCCGAGCTGCGCCATGAGACGACATCGGAGGGCAGGACGACCGATTACTACTGGCTTGACAACATCGGGTACGTGGGGCCGTATCTGGGGTGGTGGGATCTGGCGAAGACCAGGAAACGAGTCGATCTGTGCTACGATAGCGAGGGGCGCGAGCATGGATGGTACCGGGGTTGGTTCGAAAACGGGTCGCCCAGCATAGAAATGCAGTACAACCATGGCATGAAAGAGGGGGTGCGTCGCGAGTGGCACTATTCGCAGAACGGCCAGCTATGGAAAGAAGACTACTATGTCAACAACCTGCGCAACGGCGTCTGCAGGGGCTGGTATGAAAACGGCCAAATGGAATACGAAAGCAACTACGTTGACGGCAAGTCGAACGGCGTCACGAAAGCCTGGTATTCGCACGGACAGCTCAAATCCGAGATCGGATACAAGGACGACGTCATACATGGCATCTACAAGACCTGGGACGAACAGGGCAACCTGACCGGAGACTGCGATGTCGTCGACGGTGAGTTCATGAATTGCCGCGTGTAAGCGCATTCCCATCCGAATCTCGGCTGCCACGCTGAAGAACGCCGCCGGCCGGACCGTTGGCGGGGCGCAGAAGTCCCGTAACCTGAGCATGGTGAAACAGCTACGCGAAGAACTGCGGGGAACATGCACCTTTGCGGACATCGTCGGCCGCAGTCACGCTGGGCGGGGGCTTCTTGAGTTGCTGACTCGGATCGCCGAGAGCAGGAGCCCCGGACGGATCGAAAGCGGTTGCAGCCTGGGCAAGGGGCTGTTCGCCCGGGCAAGACACCACCTCTCGTGCAGACGCGCATGCCCGCCGCCCACCCACTTCGTGCGAACACCGGCGTCTTTGGAGAGATTCGAACAGACAGAAGAGCAGTCAGGGTTTCTCCCAACTGCTCTCGTATGCGTGACTTGCGGATGAGAGGAGTCGAACCTCCACGCCCTTGCGGGCACAGGCACCTGAAGCCTGCGCGTCTGCCAATTCCGCCACATCCGCGTGCTTCGGGCAATCGCCCTCGGCGGGTCGGACGCACCGGCCGGTGTTTCCTGTGGGGTCGACCGCTCGGTCATCCGACGGACCGGCCATTGTGCCCGGCCCCGGGCGGATTGTCAACGAGGCCGGCCCGCACGCACCCCCGGGGCCGCCGGCCCGAGCGGACCGGCCGACGGGGCCGGGGCGGGCCGCCTACGCCGGCCGCTCGACGTAGTATCGCTGTTCGTAGACCAGGAAACGGTCGTCGGCCGCGATGATCTGCTCGTTCGTGGCCACCAGCCGCCGGCCCGCGAGCGCCACCGCCCCGTCCAGCGCCTGCATCGTGCTGTGCAGCAGTTGGAAGCTGCCCGGGTGTCCCGCATCGCCCAGGCGGACACGGTCTTCGCCTCCCAGGTCGCGGTTCCCGATGAGCACGGACACGGACAGCCGGGTGACCCGCTTCGAGCCGGTACCGGTTCGCGTTCGTCCCGTGCAGAGCACGAATGCGGCCGATGAGTTCTCGCGGGCCAGCGCGCTCAGGGCCCGCCGGCGGTCCGGATCGGCAAACCCGCGAACGGTCGCAAACGCCGGCGCCCCACCCAGCGTGATGTTTCGCACCAGCGCCACGACCGCGGTTTCCAGATCACTCAATTCGCTCATGTCCGACACACCCCGGCCAGGATCAGAAGCTGTCCATCTCTTCGCGTGACAGGACCCGGGCGCTGCCGGTGATCGCGGCGCGGAATCCGTCCGCCGCCACCGGCAGAGCCACGCGGCCTTCCGCCACGCCTCTCAACCAGACAATGGCGGCGGCCCGCTTCGCGGCGGCCTCCGCCGGCACGGGCGGGCGCCGCGCGTGCAGGCGGTACTCGACCAGGTCCAGCACGATCGACCGCAGCAGGGCCACCGCGTCCGGATGCGCAATGCCATCCAGCGGCACCGGATAGCGGAGGGCGAGATGACTGTGTACCTCGCCCTCCGCACCGTCGACCGTTTCCGTCACCACGGCCAGGTTGACCTCGCCCACTCGCGCGTCGTCGGTCAGTTGCACCAAGACGGCGGGCCCCAGCCGGGT
>CAZPHH010000071.1:19392-26350 GCA_964586145.1 uncultured Phycisphaeraceae bacterium
GCGTGCTGCCAGTAGCCGTAGGCCATGCGATACCGGGCCCGCACGCCATACAGGAACTTCTCGCGCTTGAACCCCTCCTCGCTGTCCTCCGTGAGCGCGTTGAACTCCACGGGCTCGCGATCCTGGAAGATGAACGGCCGGATCACGCCGTCCGTCTTGAGCAGGTACCACGTGGACGCATCCGCCAGCCAGGGAAACGCGACCACCCGGGCGATGCCCTGCAGCACGTTCGACGTGCTGTTGAGCATGCTGGCCTGAACGGCCTCCAGCGCCGTGAAGTACAGCATCGGCGGCACCACGCAAACCAGCCCGCCGGCCGTCAGCGGCATGGGCTGCCCCTGGTCGTCCTTGAAGGTCAGCATCTGCGCGATCGCCTGCTTCAGCGCGGCCTTGAACTCCTCGCTGGTCGGGCTGGTCGCGTCCGAAGCCTCGGCGGCCAGGTCGTTGTCCTGCGCGCCGGACTGGCCCGACACGTGCCCAGCCGAGAAGAACGGCGCGCCGTCGTATCCAGCCGCCTCGGCGGCCGTGCCGACGACCAGAAGCCGGCCGATCAGGTAGTCCTTGTGGGTGGCGGCCCGCTCGGCCAGTTCGGCCACGCGGATGCGGATCTGCCCCGTCTGGTCGTCGGCGATTTCGTCGCGATCCACCTCCAGGGTGGCCTCGTACTTGAGGTTCTCGACGGAGTAGCTCTCCGTACGCAGCCCCTTGGCGATGCGCCCGGTGCCCCACTCGCGCATCTGCGGCACGGTGCCCAGCCAGCGATACGTCTCATGGTCCGAGGTGGAGGGGATGCGGGTGGACAAGTCCTGGTAGAACGTGGGCACGGCGCCGAAGCGCTGGAAGAACTCGCTTCGCAGCCCCTTGGTCAGCAGTCCGGTGTTGATGATGGCCACAGTGTGTCTCCGAGAAGAATGGAAGAACCACGGAATCCGTCAAAACGCAGGTGCGGCCTGCCCGTCAGGCCTGCACGATGATGTCGGCGTCGGCGCCGCTGATGGAAGCCACCGCCACCCAGTCGCCGTTCCCGTCCGCGATCAGGTGGACAAAGTCGCCGATGTCGGCGATGGCCACGTACTTGTTGTCCGCCTGCTTGGCCCCCTTGATGTAGATGCCGCCGGCGAAACCGGGGGCGAGGCGAAGCTCCTGGTCCGCCATGCAGACAAACTTCAGCTCGGTGCCGGTGGGCGGATGCTGCGGCAGGCTGGCGGTGATGGGTCCGGCGGCGCCCAGGTTCGTGTGTACCGTGCCGCTGTCGGCGCGGGTCACGTTGAAGCTGGCGGTGTGATGGTCAATCCGGGCCGCGCCCAGCGGGCCCGTGGTGACCAGCCGCAGCACGATCTCGCCGGGCGCCGGGCAGTCCTGGACGTAGCCCACGAAAGACCGTCCGCCCGGCTGGAAGCCCGGCGTTTCGTCGTCGGCGGCGTAGACGGGGCGTCCGATGTCGGCCGGCGTGGCCCCCGTCAGCGAAAAGCCGAAGTCGCCCAGCGTGAACACCCGGATGTGGACGTCGCCGGCGGCGCCGCTGGAGTTGTCCCCCTCCTCGTAGGCCAGCCCGACGCAGCGGTCGCCGGCCGCCAGCGGGCAGACGCACCCGTCGGGCCGCAGGCCCACGAAGGCGCCTTTGAACACGTGTTCGCCTTCGCCCAGGGGGTAGCTCCGCAGCTCCTGGTCGACGTAATGGTCCACTTCTCGATTCGCGGTCAGTGTCATGGGTGGTGTGTCTCCCCTCTGCGGGACGGACCCGCGTGTATGGTGCGTGTGCAGGCACGGGCGAACGCTCGTGCCGATGCTCCGTCAGATGAGTCAGCCTGCGATCCGCTGATGCCGTCGCAACGCGTCGGCCACGAATGCGTCCTCCGTGGTCAGACCAGCCAGGCCCGAGCAGGCCCGGAACTCCGCGCGGGCGGCACTCTCCACGTGATGCGCCCCCGCGTGCGGCGAAAGCCGATCCGGCGGCTGCGTCCGGCCCGTCGCGTGCAGCACCGGCGCGGTCCGGAGCCACTCGTCGAACAGCTCCGCATCGCGCAGGGCCAGCCGCAGGGCCCATTCCCGCTGCGCTTCACAGAGCCGGCCGGTTTGCAGGGCGGGTTCCAGCCGGGCCTGGGCCTCTCGCCGGCGACGCTCGTGTTCCAGCTCCGCCAGGCGGTGAGACGCCGTCATCAGCAGGGCCGCGTCCGGGCAATCACCCGCCAGGCCAAGCTGCTGCCGCAACACGAGCAGCGCCGCCTCGCATTCCGCGTTCGGGCCGTCACCGTTCACAATGGGCCTCATCCCGACGATGGCCGGCTTGTTTGTCAGGGCGGCCGAGTGCAGCGCAATCAGCTTGCGATCTGCGGCGCGAACGACCGCCACCGGCGAGAGATACCGATACTGACCGGCCGCCAGATGCTCCCGGGCCGCGTCCGTCCAGCGGACGCGGGCGAACAGCCCGACGCCCGGCTCCGCCTCAATCGTCTGAATCCAGCCGGCCGCGAGCGCCGTGCCGGAGGGCGACGCGTAACGCCCGCCGAGCGTCTGATGCTCGTAGTCGATGGGAAGGTCGGTGCCGTGTGCGGCGAAAGCGTCGATCACCTGTTGGGCCGACTCGTCATCCACGACGAAGTGGCCGTGGGTGCTGTCCACCCGGCCCCACGGCGCGATGAGAATGCGGTCGGGCACGGGATCGCCCGCCAGTTCCGACGAGGGAAGTGCCGTCTGCTGATCCGTTTCCGGTTCGGCGTGCGTGGAAGTGTCGTTCATGGTTGGTCTCACTTGCGTTGTTCGATTGCCACGTCGTGTCACTCAACTACCATTGCGACCGCTTGCGAACGGCCGTCCGCAAAGCGATCAGGTGTTCCCTCCGGAAAGCACCGTCGCGTCGTCCGCGGGACGGGGAATGCCCAGGGCATCGTGCGCCCAGCCGGTGGGAACGCGCACCCCGAGGCGGTTGACGGCCGCGTCCAGCACGGCAACCAGTTCCTGCGTGTCCGTCGGACCGGCCGGCACCCGTCGGAAGTACGGCACCGGCGCTTCCGGGCCGAACCGGAACGCGGTCATCGGCGCCAGCAGGTCGCGGCGGATGGTGCGGGCCTCCTTGCGGATGTCGTCGGCCCGGATGTCCTTACGGACCCGCTCATGCACCTTGGACGCGGCAAACACGCCGCTGAGTCCGGAGGTCTCCGTGGTCAGCGTCTGTCCGAGCCACGCTTTGCTCATCTCGCGGTTGAGGAAGTCCACCAGCTTGTCGTACGGCGGCGGCTGCGTGCCGCGGTTCGCCTCGACAATCTCCAGCTCGATGGCCTTGGAGAAAACGCCGGCCGCGTTTGAGCCGAGCGTCTCCAGCATCCGCAGCAGTTCGCGCTTCTCCTCCGCGGTGGCGGACGAATCATAGCGGGCGATGCGCACCGGCATGCCGAAAACCTCGACGAAAATCATCCAGTCTTTCAGGGCGAGGTTCTTGGCGAGGTAGACCATGGCCGTCACCCGCAGCAGGCCGCCGCGCGGCGGATGACCGGCCACCGCGT
This sequence comes from uncultured Phycisphaeraceae bacterium, assembly GCA_964586145.1. Taxonomy (GTDB): domain Bacteria; phylum Planctomycetota; class Phycisphaerae; order UBA1845; family UBA1845; genus JAFGJQ01. The sequence goes on from CAZPHH010000071.1 coordinate 22,896, forward strand.
GCGGCGCATGCACGACGAACTTGCCCCAGGTGACCTCGATGCCGTCGTGCGGCTCCGTCTGCGTGAGGATGCGCGGCCGGTCGTGCGCGTCGAAGACGATGCGGGCGAAGTCGATCGGCACAACGTCGACGATGCGCGTCTCATGGTTCACGCGGTCCCAGACGATCTCCGCCAGCGCCAGGTTCCGGCCGAGGGCCAGGGAAAGAAACTGCAGCGTTTCGTCGAACGTCTCGATGGCCGAGAGCACTTCGCGGCAGTAGGCGGCCGCCTCGTCCGCCGCGGACCGGTCCACGCCCTCCCGCACGTCGGCCGCGCTGACGATCTGCCATTCCAGCCCGGTGAGGGCGAGTCGGCGGGTGTTGGCCACCGCGTAAAGGTGTGCGTCCTTCTCCTCCATCTCCTCGAACAGGGCGAGCGCCTGCGCGGGGTCGCCCGCGTCCGCCTGCCGCAGGATGGCCATCAGCTTCGCCGGCGTCAGCCCGGTGGAGGGATAGTCTCGCCACGCATCCTCCGGTCGGGGCTGAACAACCCGCCCCGGCGCCGGCCGCTTGCGAACGGGTGGCAGAATGCCGTGTACCAGTCGTCGCGTCCAATGCATCGGTTTCGCTCCACGTTGCGTGTCAAAAACCCGGCCCCACGGGCCCGGCTCGCTCGCCGATGAACCATCCGGGCCGTTCGCGACGACTCGCGCGCAAGACAAACAGCCGTTTTCGTGCGGGACCGCCGGCTCTTGTGTGAAACCGGCAACTCCTATGTGAGACCGGCACCTCTTGTGTGGGACCGGCACTTCTTGTGTGGGACCGGCTTTCCAGCCGGTCTCCTCTCCCCGAGGTACCCTCCCCACTCTCGGAGATGTGTTCGTACTCGCTTTGTGCGTTTCCACGTTTCCCGGTGAGGACCGTAGGCCCGGCCGAATGGAGCCCGCCCTTTTCAGGGGCGGGACCGAGGCTGCAGCCCACCAGCCAGCGGCCTGTGGCGTGCTGTTCACGGGGCCGAGGATGGCCTATAATGATGGGTGATGCCCAGACCGGAGCCGACAATCGAACCGCTGGTCAGAGAGTCCGCCGCGGCGGGGCTCGGATTGGTCACGCTGGTGTCGGCCTACGTCCTTCTGGCCGGTCCGGACCCTGCCCAGGCGGGTCGACATCTGCGGGCCGCCGATGCGCCGAGCATCCACTGGGTGGCGGCCCCGCAGGACCAGGCCGACGTGACGGCCGTCCCGGCCGTGACGCACCCAACGGCCTTCCTGGGGTTCCCGCCGCCGCTCCGCGACCCGATGGTCGTGGCCACTGCGGTGCTGGAGCAGCATCATCTCGTCATTCTCTCCCTCCGAGGCGGCCTGTACGGCCCGTAGGTTCCGAACCCGCCCTGCCGGCGTGCGCGAGTCCTTCTTCCAGGCGGGTTTCTTTCCGGGTCCATTCGATTCTTCATTTGCGAGGGCAATCCTGTGGGTGTTCAACAGGCGGTCGGCGGTCTGATGCGGAAGCTGTTCGGTTCACGGAACGATCGGCTGGTCAAAAAACTGTGGAAGGTGTCGGAGACGGCGTGCCAGGTGGAATCGGCCGTGCGCGATCTGCCGCCGGAAGCGCTTCGGGCCAAAACAGAGGAGTTTCGCAGTCGTCTGAAGGCGGGCGAGATTGAGACGGACATCATGGGGGAGGCGTTCGCGGTGCTGCGGGAGGCGTCGCGGCGGGCCCAGGCGCACCGGCACTTTCCCTGCCAACTCATCGGGGGCAAGGTGCTGTTCGACGGCATGGCGGCGGAGATGCGCACGGGCGAGGGCAAGACCATCGTCTGTCACCTGGCGGCGTACCTGCGGCACCTCCAGGGAATGAAGGTACACATCGTCACGGTGAACGACTACCTGGTGAGGCGGGACGCCGAGTTTGCCGCGCCGATCTTCGAGCTGCTGGGGCTGACCGTCGGGTACATCCAGGCCATGCTCGATCCCGGCGGGCGCGAGGGCATCCGCAAGACGGCGTATGCGTGTGACATCACGTACGGGACGGCCAGCGAGTTCGGGTTTGACTACCTGCGCGACAACATGAAGCTGCGCGTGGAGGACCAGGTGCAGCAGGGCCTGCATTACGCGATCATCGACGAAGTGGACTCGATCCTCATCGACGAGGCCCGCACCCCGCTGATCATTTCGGGGCCGGCCCACGACGACGTCAATCGCTACCGGTGGGCCAACAACATCGCCGCCTTCCTGGAACGTAAGCAGGACCAGGCGAACGACGAGACGCGACGGCGCCTCCAGCAATGGGGCGACAGCCCGCCGCCGGAGCTGACCAGTAATCCGAAATTCGTCGACGCGGTGAACCGGTTCCGGATCGATCCGTACCTGGTCAGCGACGAGGAGGCGGAGTCCATCGGCCACACGCAGTACTACGTCGTGAAGCTGGAGCGGAAGGACGTTCACCTCACGCACGACGGGGTGTCGGCCGCCCAGGACGAGGCGAAGATCGGCAGCTTCTACGTCGGGATGAACATGGACCGCCCGCACCTGATCGAGCAGTCGCTGCGGGCGCGCGTGGCCTTCAAGCGCGACAAGGACTATGTGGTCAAGGACGGCGAAGTCATCATCGTGGACGAGAGCACGGGCCGGTTGATGTACGGCCGGCAGTGGTCCGACGGCCTGCACCAGGCCGTGGAAGCCAAGGAAGGCGTGACCATCAAGGAAGAAACGCAAACCATGGCCACGGTCACCATCCAGAACTTCTTCAAAATGTACAAGAAGATCGCGGGCATGACCGGCACGGCGATGACCGAAGCCAACGAGTTCATGAAAATCTACAAGCTGGACGTGGTGGAGATCCCCACGAACCGGCCGGTCAACCGGATGGACCACAACGACAAGATCCTCCGGACGGTGGAGCGGAAGTACGACGCCATCGTGGAAGAGATCTACCAGGTGCGCCGGCGGGGGCGACCGGCCGACCCGTTCCTGCTGGCAGACGTGCTGCGGGCGCTGCGGCCGATCAATCAGGCGGCCGGCATGGACGTTTCGGTCATCGATGGGGCCCTGGCGAAGTTCGACGCGGCGAAGGAGCCGACCGACGAACTGATGCAGGCGCTGCTGGACGCCTACGACGGCTCCATGGGTGAGCTGTCCACGGGACGTCCGATCCTGGTGGGCACGACCAGCGTGGAGAAGTCCGAGAAGCTCTCGGCCCTGCTGAGCCGCCGATACGGAATCGAGCACGAGGTGCTGAACGCCAAGAACCACGCCCGCGAAGCGGAGATCGTCGCCAAGGCGGGGCACCGCACCATTCCCGAGCGAGACCGCGACAAGACCCCCATCGGCAACGTGACCATCGCCACGAACATGGCCGGCCGCGGCACGGACATCAAGCTGGAAGAGGGGGTGGTGTATCCGAAGTGTAAGGTGCCGGGGAATAGGGACGAAGGGACGGAGGGACGGAGGGACGGAGGGACGGAGGGACGGAGGGACG
>CAZPHH010000072.1:0-26252 GCA_964586145.1 uncultured Phycisphaeraceae bacterium
ACCTGCCGACGGGCTTGTATACCATCACGGCCACCAAGACCGGCCATCCGAGCGCTGCGACGACGGCGGACATCCGGATCGGCGTGGTGACGGGCAACATGTATGAGCGAAACCTGGTGCTGCTCGACTGCGACGACGGCAACCTCTGCACGACGGATGTGAACGTGAACGGCGTCTGTGTGCATACCGCTGTGAATTGCGGCGACGGCGTCTGCAATCCGGTCACGGGGGCCTGCGTCGGTTGCCTGTCGGCCGCCGACTGCAACGACGCCAACCTTTGCACGATCGATGCATGCGTGAATCAGACGTGCGTCCACGAGGTGGTGACGTGCGGCGTTGGCGTGTGCGACCCGGGCACGGGTGGCTGCGTGGAATGCCTGGCGGCTGCCGATTGCGACGATGACGACGCATGCACCGTGGACACGTGCGTGAGCCGGGTCTGCGTGCGTGAGCCTGTGGATTGCGGTGATGAATTCTGCGACCCGGCCACGGGGGCGTGCGTCGAGTGCCTGGAGGCTGCCGACTGCGACGATGACGACCTCTGCACGACGGACGCGTGCGAGGACGGTGTCTGCGTTTCCGAACCCGTGGATTACGGCGCCGACCTCTGCGACCCGGCGACGGGCCGGCGCGTGGAGTGCCTGGCGGATGCCGACTGCGGGGCAGACCAGGTGTGCGACGAGGCGAGCCGGAGATGCGTGGATGCGGCGTCGCCCGAACCGGGCCAGGAGGTCCCCGAGTCGGAGGAGCCCGAGGAGGTGTTGGACGGGCCGTCGAGTACGGGTCGTCGGGTGCCCTCCTTCTCTCTCTGCGGCGTGGGGATTCTGCCGGGCGTGCTGCTGTCGCTGCTGGGCCAGACGCTGCTGGTCGCTTTGCGCCGCCGGCCCATTCGCCATTGACCTACGTGGCCCTTCGCATGCGCCACTGGTCGATCGCGACCGCGATAATGATGATGTGGCCGACGATGATCTCCTGGATGTAGTTCGGCCAGAGCAGGGCGGTGCAGCGGTTGCGCAGGTAGGCCATGAGGAACGCGCCGGTCAGGGTGCCCACAATAGAGCCCTGCCCGCCGGCCAGCGATCCGCCGCCGATCACCACCGCGGCGATGACGTCCAGTTCCAGGCCGACGGCCACGGTCGGGTCGCCCTGGGTGAGCCGGGCGAACTGGAGCAGACCGGCCAGCCCCACGAGCAGCCCTGCAGTGATGTAGATGAAGACCTTCACCCGGGGCACGCGGATGCCGCAGAGTCGGGCGGTCGCTTCGTTGGAGCCGATGGCGAACGCGTAGCGGCCGAGCAGGGAATACCGCAGCACGACCGCCATCAGAACGGCCAGGCCCAGCGTCACCCAGACGGCGGGGGCAAACACGAGCCAGTCGGCGTTCGGTACGGGCTGCACCCACAGCTCCAGGCCGTGGGTCGGAGCGTTGACCGGCTGGCTGTTGGAGATCCACTTGGCCACGCCGCGGAAGAATCCCAGCGTGCCCAGCGTGGCGATGAAAGGCGGCAGCCGCAGCCCCGTCACCAGCAGTCCGTTGTAGAGTCCGCAAAGCGCCCCGGTGCCGATCGCGACGGCGACGGCCGCCGCGACGGGGTGTCCCTGGGCCAGCGTCAGTGCGGCCATGACGCTGCACAGGGCGATGGCCGATCCGACGGACAGGTCGATGCCGCCGCTGATGATGATCAGCGTCATGCCCATGGCGCAGGTCCCGACGATGACCGTATGCACGGCGATCGTTCGGACGTCGAGCAACGAGACGCTTCGATGCGGCGGAATGGCGTAAAAGATCGCCATGACGACGGCCAGCCCGATGAAGGGGGCCAGCACGCTCATCAGGCGAGAGCCCGTCTGGCGGGCGGATGCGGAGAAGCCGGCACTCACGCAGAAGCCTCCCGGCCACCCGCCGCAACGGCGATGATGGCGTGTTCGGTCCATTCCTTGGCCAGTCGGGGTGGTACCAGCCGGCCGCGATGCATCACCGCGATGCGATCGCAAATGCCCAACAGTTCGGGCACGTAGCTGCTGATGACGAGCACCGCCTTGCCCCGGGCGGCCAACTCGCCGATCAGCCGGTAGATCTGGGCCTTGCTGGCCACGTCAATTCCGCGGGTCGGCTCGTCGAGGATCAGCACGTCCACATCGTGGTGCAGCAGGCGGGCGAGGGCGACCTTCTGCTGGTTGCCGCCGGACAGGTCGCGGACCGCCTGGTTGGGGCCTCGAACGCGAATCCCCAGAGCGTCGATCCAGCGCGACGTGGCCCGGTGCATCCCGCGCAGACTGACGAATCCCCAGCGGGTGAACGGGGCCGGCCGGCTCAGCGTCACGTTTTCCGCCACCGTGCGCCCGACGGCCAGGCCCTCGCTCTGGCGGTCTTCACTGAGCAGCCCCACGCCCTCGCTGAGCCGGTTGGCCGGGCTGTGCTTGTTCCGCGAAACACCGGCCACGCGCACCACGCCGCTGCGGACGATGTCTAGGCCAAAGACGGCGCGGGCCAACTCCGTCCGGCCGGCCCCCACCAGGCCGGCCAGGCCGAGGATCTCGCCGCGATGCAGGGTCAGACAGGCACCCGCCGTCATCCGGGCGCCAAGCAGGTCCTTCAGCTCCAGCACCGGCGGGCCGGGCGCATGAGGGACCTGTGGGAACATCTCGTCGAGCTTGCGCCCGATCATAAGCTCTACCAGTTGGTCCTGGGTGGCGTCTGCCAGGCGGCCGGTGCCGACGGTGCGGCCGTCGCGGAGCACCGTGTAGCGATCGGCCACTCGCTGCACTTCTTCGAGGAAGTGGGAGATGTAGACGACGGACACGCCGGACTGCCGCAATCCGTCAATGACGCGGAACAGGTGCTCGATGTCGGCCAGGCCGAGGCTGCTGGTCGGTTCGTCCATGACCAGGATGCGCGCGTCCAGCAGAAGCGCCCGGGCGATTTCCACAAGCTGGCGGCTGGCCGGCGAAAGGCGGCGCACGGGGGTGTCCGGGTGGAGTTCCGGGTGGTTCAGGCCGGCCAGAACATCGGCCACGTGATTGCGGTAGGCGCGACGACGGATGAGCCAGAGCCGATGATGCTCCACGCCCAGGGTCAGGTTCTGCTCGACCGTCAGGTGCGGGGCGAGCGTGAGTTCCTGGTAGATCATGGCCACGCCGGCGGCCCGGGCGGCGAGCGGTCCGGCCGGTGCGAACGGTTGTCCGTCGAGGTGCATGGCGCCGGCGTCGGGGCGGACGGCGCCGGAAAGCACCTTCATCAGCGTCGACTTGCCGGCGCCGTTCTCGCCGATCAGCGCATGCACTTCGCCGGGCGACACCGTCAGGTCTACGCCGTCCAGGGCCAGTGTGGCCCCGAACCGCTTGACCACCCCGCGCATCTGCAGGCGGGGACCGTGCGTAGCGGGCGGTGATGCCATGTCAGTGCGTCATTTGAGGTACTGGCCGATGTCCGGGTCGATCAGGTCGCGGTTCTCGGGGAGTTCGACGTTTTCCGGCGTGAGGATGGTGACGCCCGTGTCCTGCCGCGGCGGAACCGGCTTGCCGTCCAGGTGATCGACCGCGGACTTGACGCCGAGGTATCCCATTCGCATCGGGTTCTGCACGACCAGCCCGTCGATCTCGTCTCTGCGAAGGGCTTCCACCAGGCCCACGCTGGAGTCGAACCCGACAAAGCGGATCTTGCCGGCCAGTCCGCGGGCTCGCAGGGCCAGCAACATGCCGAACGTGGAGGACTCGTTCGGGCAGAAGATGCCGTCCACATGGTCATAGGCGGTCAGCAGGTTCTCGCTGGCTTGCTGGGCCGTGTCGCGCGTGGCCCCGGCGTATCGCTTGGGGTCGACCAGTTCGATGCCTTCGTGCTTCGCGAGCGTGTCTGTGAAGCCCTTCTCACGCTGCACGGTGCTGGCCGAGCCCTCCTGATACCGCAGCAGCAGCACCTTGCCCTTGCCGCCGAGAATCTCGGCCATCCGCTCGGCGGCCAGCACGCCGCCCTGGTAGTTGTCCGTGGCGACGAAGCTCACGAAATCTTTGCCGGCCTCGGCGGCCAGGTCGGAGTCGATGATGACCACGGGAATGCCGGCCTGCGTGGCCTGCCGGACCGGCGCCGCCAGGGACCGGTCATCCAGCGGCGCCAGGACGATGGCGTCCACCTGCCGGCTGACGAAGTTCTGAACCAGTGCGATCTGCTGTTCCCGATCGTCCTCGCGCTCCGGCCCGCGGAACACGACGTTGACGTTGCCCAGCTCACGCTGGGCCTTGACGGCCCCGGCATGCACGGACTTCCAGAAGTCGTGCGTGGTGCCCTTGGGGATGACCGCGATTTCCCGCGTCTTGGCCGAGCCGCCGCTCGCGGCCGCGCCGGTTGTGTCGGCCGCGGTTGTCGAATCCCTGCCGCCGGCGGGCTTTTCCCGGTTACAGCCGGTCCAGGCCAGGGCCAGGATGCAGATGCACACCCATCGCTTCATGACGCGTACTCCCTTCGTGTTCGATCCAGAGCGAACAGGCTTCATCTTAGCGACCGCCAAGGCCGACGCAACGCTGCCCCGGCCTGTGCCGCTTGGACAGAGAATCACGACTGACGCGCGCCCGGACCGCATGTCGCCCTCGCCGCCACCTGTCACCAGCGCGGGCAAGACTTTCTCGAGTCCCTCCGCCCGCAACTGGGCCTCGTGCCCAATCCCGTACGCTACTATGACAGCGCTATTTGTGCTCAAGCGGCGAAGGGGGTTGAGCCGATGGGTGTCCTGGTAGCGATCTCAGGAGCGCGCTCTCCTGAACGGAGCATCAGGAGACCTGACATGAATGCGGATCAGTTGCGGTCCTTGCAGCCGGCCCTGGCTGCGCTCTTGGGCGACTTTCGAGACTGCTTCCAGCGGCAATCAACGTTCCAACACTGGCAGAACTACCTGCTCGGCCTGATGACCGACCTCAAGCGCAAGAGCATCGAGCCGATCGCCCTGGCGGCTGGCGTTGCGGTGCGGACGTTGCAGGAGTTCCTGGCGTTTTTCGCGTGGGACCATGAACGGGTGAACGTCCGGCTGCAGCATCGGGTGATGGACGAACACGCCTGCACGGAGGCGATCGGCGTGATCGACGCCTCGGCCCACCCCAAGCAGGGCGACAAGACCCCGGGGGTCCAGCGGCAATACTGCGGGGAGACGGGCAAGATCGAGAACTGCGTGGTGGGCCAGCACCTGCTGTACACCGACGACCCCGGCGCGCCGGGAAAGGACCCCTTCACCTGCATGCTGGCCAGTGACCTGTACCTGCCGAAAGAGTGGGCGACGGATCGGGACCGCTGCCGGGAGGCCGGGATCCCGGAGGACCTGGGCTATCGTCCGAAATGGCGGATCGCGATCGATCAGGTCGAGGCGGCCATCGGCCAGGGTGTGCGGTTCGCCTGGGTCACGTTCGACGAGGATTACGGGAGGATTCCAACGTTCTGGTTTGAGCTGGACCGCCTGGGCCAGCGGGCGATCGGCGAGGTGCCGGCCAATTTCTACTGCTGGCCGAAGAGGCCGCACTGCCGGTCACACCAGGCCGCGCACGCGGCCAAGCGTGCGGATAACGTGTGCCGACTCAGTCCGGTGTTCCGGGACCAGGCCTGGCAGACGGTGCACATCAAAACCACTACCCGGGGACCGGTGAACTGGGAGGTCAAGGCGGCACGGGTCCACCTGGTGCGTAAGTCCATGGGGCCTTCCCGGCCGACCGATCGGCGGTATTGGCTGATGGCGGCTCGGAATCCGAGCACGAAGGAATACAAGTACTTTGTGAGCAACGCGCCCCTACGAACGAGGGTGGCGGACATGCTGCGGGCGGCGTTTGCGCGTTGGCATGTGGAGATGTGGTTTGAACGGGCCAAGCAGGAGACCGGCTTCGGGGCGTTCGAGGTGCGAACGTACCAGAGCCTGATCCGCCATTGGTTATGTTCGCGGATGGCGATGTACTTCCTGGCGGCTCAGACGAAGCGGCTTCGGGGGGAAAACTCCGCGGATCACGTTCGAGCAGGTGTCCGAGGCGACCAACGGCCTGGCTTCGAAGGTCTGGAACCGGCACTGGCACTCGTACAAGGAACTGATTGAGCGAAGCGACTACTACCAGTGGCGCAACGAGGCGTCATACAAAAGTCGACGCCGAAAAGCAGAACGAACAGGAATGACGTAGCGCTGTCATACTAAACACGTATCTGCGGGCGGAAAAATCGGGGCGACTGGATTCGAACCAGCGACCTCTTGACCCCCAGTCAAGCGCGCTAAACCAGGCTGCGCCACGCCCCGCTGTATCCGCCGCCGCCTGGACGCCGGCGGGGTCTCACACACCCACCATGGTACCACGATCCCCGGGGAGGGCAAGCCCGCTGCGGAAGGCACGAGCCCTCCTGGCGGGGCGTGAGGCAAGCCGTCCGGGGCTCGGTGCCTCAGGGCACGATGAACACATCGTGAACCACGTTGCGGATGGCCTCGCGATCGGTGAGGGCCGCCGCGTACGTGGAATACTCCCCCGCGTACACCATGTACAACGTGCTCTCGGCCCGGGGGTCTCGCAACACCCGTGGCGCGAAGCCCCGCGACTTCAGCTCACCGGCCAACTCACGAGCGGATTCCAGCCTCGAAAAGGCGCCACACTGGATGCTGAAATGCTCATACGGCCAGGCGAGCTTCCGCTGGGCCGAGGCTGCGTATGGACTGCCGCGATGGTCCATGATGACGTCACCGAACGCGAATCGGGCGTCCGCGAATCGCCCGCTGCGCTGCAGACTCAGGCCGTATTGGTAGAGAATCTGGTCCGTCGGGCGCTGCCGGGGCAACCCCCTGGCCGCGTGGCGATAGCAGCCCGCCGCCTGCGGATAGTTCTCCTCGTCGAAGGCCAGGTTGCCGAGCTGCGCGTAGGCCAGGGCCGTGACTTCGGGGCGCTGGCTCAGGGGGATCGCTCGCTTGAGGTCCGCCCGGGCGGTGTCGCGCTGATGCCGGTGGATGTGGCACAGCGCCCGCAGGTACAGCGCCTCGGCCGTGTCCGGCGACTGCGGATGACTCCGGATCACCGGGGTCAGCAGTCCCTCCGCCCGGTCGTAGTCCCGGGCGCGATACGCGAGGTTCGCGTTCTCGATCTGCCGCACGGCCCCGGGCGGAAGAGCGGTGCAGCCGCCCAACGCCCCCAGAAGCCCGCCCCACAGCAACGCGACCTGACGGGAAGATGCGCGGAGTTGCAGCGCGCCCCCGCGCCTCGCCGTTCTGTCCTTTCGGGTTGATGTTCGCACGTCATCTGCCTCCGTCGGGCCGAAAGGCCGGCCCTCCATTCTGGACATCGGGGGATCATGCCAATGGACTGAAGACAATGCAACGGGTAATCTCAATTGGTCCTGTGCGCGTGGGGCAGGCCCCCGCACTGTCAGACCCTCTGTGGGACCGTGCCGGCGCGCCGAGATCCAGCCGGTCTTTGCGTCGCGCGAGTCGGGCGCCCGCGGTGTCGGACCCTCTGTGGGACCGGCTTTCCAGCCGGTCTTTCCGGCGCGCCGGTCGGGCGCGCGCGGTGTCGGACCGGGGCCGCCACGGAACACGTTCTCATGCTGGTTGATGCGTTGTTGCAGTCCGCCGCCCGGTCTCCCGGCAAGCCAGCCGTCTCCGACGCGAGGCTTCGGCTGAGCTACCGTCGGTTGGTGGCCGCCTCGTTCGCCCTGCGCGGCATTCTCCAGGCCGAGACCGAGCGGGAACGCGTGGGCATCATGCTGCCCGCCGGCGGTGGGTTTGCCGCCGCCCTGTTCGGCACGCTCTGGGCGGGCAAGGTGGCGGTTCCACTTAATTTCCTCCTGAACCCGGCCGAACTCCGGTCCGTCGTAGAGGACGCCGGGATCGACCGGATCGTAAGCGTCCACCATTTTGATGAGATGTTGGGGTCGCTTCCGACCCGATCACTGGCCCTGGAGGATCTGGGCCTCCGCTCGCGCATCTTCCGGGCGCTGCTACGGCCCAAGCCGGCCCCGCCTCGCGTGGGGCCGGGGGATACGGCGGTCCTGCTCTACACGTCCGGGACCGACGGCTCGCCCAAGGGAGTCGTGCTGTCCTACGGCAACCTGCTGAGCAATTGCGAAGACTGCATCGCGACGGCCCGGATCACGCCGGCGCACCGGTTCCTCAATATCCTGCCGCCGTTTCACGTCTTCGGCCTGACGGCCAACGTGCTGATTCCCGTTGTGTTGGGGGCATCGGCCCACTGCATTCCACGCTTCCAGCCTGCGGCGGTCGTAGAGGCGATGCGCCAGGAGCATCCGTCGATTCTGATGGCGATCCCCAGCATGTATGCCGCGCTGCTGCGTGCAAAGGACACGCCGCCGGACACGTATCGCGGCCTGTACCTCGCCATCAGCGGCGGCGAACCGCTGCACACCCACGTGGCCGACGGCTTCCGGTCGCGGTTCGGGATCGAGCTGCTCCAGGGCTACGGCCTGACCGAGACCTCGCCGGTGGTCTCGCTGAACCTACCCGACGCACATCGACCGGGCAGCATCGGCCGGCCCATCCGGAACGCGCAGGTCCGGATCGTGAACGATGACGGCGTCTACGTGCCGCATGGCACGGACGGCGAGATCCAGGTTCGCGGCCCCGGCGTGATGCAGGGCTATCACGGTCGGCCGGACCTCACGCAAGCTGCCGTATCCGCCGACGGCTGGCTCCGTACGGGCGACGTTGGCCGGCAAGATGCGGACGGCTTTCTGTCTATCACCGGGCGGAAAAAGGAGATGATGATTGTCGGCGGGGAGAACGTATTTCCGCGGGAGATTGAAGCAGCACTTCTGGATCACCCGGCGGTTGCGGAGGCGGCGGTGGTGGGCGTGCCGGATGCCTCGCGCGGCGAGGTGCCGGCGGCGTTCGTGATCTGCCGCGAGGGCCGGTCGGCCACCGACGGGGAGTTGCGAGCCTTTGTGCGGGAGCGTCTGGCGGGCTACAAGGTGCCGCGATTCGTGCGGGTGGCGGAGGAGCTTCCGCGCAGCCCGACGGGCAAGATCCATAAACGGCTGTTAAAACAGATGTTATGATCCTGCTTCCCGCCGGACCGCTGCCGGGGCGACCGCGACTCGGCTCGGGATGCCCCCTTGCCCGACGGCGTGGGGGTCGGTATGCTGACCGGGTTCAAAGGCGGCCCGGTTGCAGGCCCGTCCGGGTGGATGATGAGTGAAGCTGAGGCTTGGCTGTATGAGAGGCTGGTCTGCCCGCTGAGCAAGGCCCCGCTCGTACGCATGGGGGAGTGGTTGTACTCCACCGACGCGCGCACGCGGCGTCGTTATCCGATCCGCGATGGCATCCCGACGATGCTGATTGACGAATCGGAGTCGGTGTCGCCGGACGAGTTTGAGCGAGTGATGCGAGAGCATCCGGTACCGAAGTCGGTTACGCAGAAAGGCACGGAGTCGTAGTGGAAAAGTCAAGGTCGTCAATGGGTAGGAAGCCACGCAAGACAACGCGCCGCGCGCGGAGTCGCTTCCCGGAGCGCGGCGGCAAGGACTGGGTCGGACCGCTGGTGGACTACAAGGAGGTCGAACTGCTGCGCAAGTTCCTCTCCTCAAGCAGCAAGCTGATGTCGCGCAAGCGAGCCGGCACCAATGCCCAGGAGCAGAACGATCTCAAGGCGGCGGTGAAGCACGCCCGCTTCCTGGCCCTGTTGCCCTACGCCGGCACGTAGGATCCGACGGCGTCAGCCGCAGACGCTTGCATGTGAACAACCTGCCTCCGCCATCCGTCCGCAACGGGCCGGGTGGCGGCGGCTTTGTTTTGTCGGACTCAGCGGGCGGCGGCGAGGGGGCCGTCGGCCGGCGGAATTCCGCTCGCCCGTTGCGTCGGGGCCTCCTCGGCCTGCTTGATCAGGTGCCGAGAGAGTTCCCGCCGGACAAAGAGCTGATTCGTGCAGTCCGTATGCGCCCCGGCCCACCCCAGCGGCAGGTACTTGCGCGACCACCCGATGTTGACGATCTGCGGAAACGGCCCGCCCGGGGGGTGCAGGCCCACCTGCCCTATGGAGTCGACCCCGCGCTTGCCGTCGATCGTGCCCACCACGCGGACCGCATCCAGCACGTTGTCGTGCGGGGAGTAGTACGCCACGACGTTTCCGTCGATGTGGCGCAGCGCCTTGCGCATGTCATAGGTGGAGGACAACGAGGATCCCAGCAGGATCAGGTTGTTCACGCGGGCCTTGCCGTCCAGTTGCTCGACGGCCCACACCGCTACGCCCGTCCCGGCCGAAAGCGCAATCACGTTGATCTCGCGATCGGGGTGACGCCGGGCATACTCCTTGATTTTGTTGGCCAGGATCGCGCTGCGCAGCCTCGCATTCCCTGTGACAAGCTGGTCCACCAGCGGGTTGAAGGAAATGGTCCACATGAACACTTCCACGTCGCCGTGGTAGCCGGCCTGGCGCAGCCCCTCCGGCACGTCCGATGCGCCGAAGCCCCAGTTCCCGGCCCCGTCCAGGTAGAACGTTTTGCCAAATCGCTCCGCGGCGCCTCGCTTTTCGCAGCCCGCACAGAGTCCCGCCGCCACAAAGCCTACCAGCAGAAAGATCCCTCGATGACGCATGATGTGCTCATCCGCCCCCAATAGACTCGCCCCGTCCAGCCGGTTCCCCCGGCCTCCCCTCTGTTCGACCGCCAACAGGACCGGGAGGTTAGGGACCCGACGGGTGGATAGTGTAGGCATCTGCCTTCTCCGCACAAGCCGCCGCCTGAATCGCGGTTTGACGGCCCGGCCACTGCTGCGTACGCTTGCCCCGCCCGGCCGAGGCCGGCGGCTGTAGCCCGGACGGCGTGTCATGTGGGTGAAAATCTGCGGAATCACATCGGTCGAGGACGCGGCGGCCGCGGCGGAGGCGGGCGCCGACGCCCTGGGTCTGAATCTTGTCGCCGGCCCCCGGCTTGTTGACGGGCGGACAGCGGAGTCCATTCTGTCCGCACTCGGCGCATCCGTCTCGGCGGTGCTCCTGACGTCGTGGGCGGACGGCCGTATGCCGGATGAAGTTTCGGAGCTGTTGACCCGGTTTCACGTTCCGTACGTTCAGCCGTATGGGCGTGTGACTCCGCAGGACGTGGCCGCTCTGCTGACGCAGGGCGTGCAAACGCTGCTCGTCCAGCGCGTCTCGCCCGAGAGCTTCCCGCTCCAGACACGCGAATTCCTCGCTCGCTGCGGCACGCGCTGGCCGGCCGCGATTCTGCTGGACGCCGTCGGCACCGGCCGGCTCGGCGGCACCGGCCGGAGGGTGGATTGGAATTGCCTGGCCGCCGCGCGGCAATCCGGCGCGTGCGCGGATTGGCCCCCGCTCATCCTGGCCGGCGGCCTGACACCGGAGAATGTTGCGCAGGCGGTGTCCGTAGTCCGACCCTGGGGCGTGGACGTCTCCTCCGGCGTCGAATCCTCCCCCGGCCACAAATCCCCCGACAAGATGCGGCGGTTCGTCGCCGCCGCCCGCGCCGCCGGGGGCTGAGGTTTTTCCCCTCTGTTTCCGCGAGGCGCCCAGCGGTCCGTCCGTGGCGCTTCCTCCACCGCACGCTGGGACGGCAACGTGGGCATCGTCTCGCGGCGGGGGATGACCCGGGACAGCCGCCGCCGGGCCACCGGGCGGCCTGCATGGGCGGGTGCTGCCGCAGCATTCAACCGGCCCGGGGACTGGACTTCCGGAGTGATTCACCGCACGCTTCCGGGCCGGAACGGTGCGGGCGGGATACCGACACCGCTTCGGCTCCCTCGGCGCGTCCGTGGGCGTGGGCCACGGGTTGTGGAGCATGCGAGAGGCTCGATGGACGGTTCCGGTCGACATCCGCTGGTGTTGCCCGCCTTGGTCGTCGGCGTGCTGGCCATCTCGACGGCGGCGATCCTGATCAAGCTCTGCGCGGACGCGCCGGCCGTCGTGATTGCGGCCGCCCGCCTGGGGCTGGCCACGCTCATCCTGGTCCCGACGGCGACAGCCATTCAGGGCCGGGCGTTGTGGGATATCCCCCGCCGGCACATCAAGCACCTGGTTCTGGCCGGCGTGTTCATGGCCGCCCATTTTCTGTTCTGGATCACCTCGCTGAAGCACACATCCGTGCTCAGTTCCGTGGTGATCGTGACGACGAACCCGATTTTCGTCGGTATCGCCTCGTTTTTGCTGTTTCGGGAGCGAGTCGGCCGGCGGTTGGTCGCGTCCATCCTGGTTGCGGGGGCGGGCGGTGCCCTGATCGCCCTTTCCGACGCCCGGCACGAGGGCGGCTCGCTCTATGGCGACGCCCTGGCCCTCGGCGGCGCGGTCATGGCATCGAGCTACTTCCTCGTCGGCCGGCGGGTGCGGGGGGAAGTACACTTCCTCTCGTACATCACGCCGGTGTATGCCGTGAGCGCGGTCATTCTGGCGTCCGTCGCCCTGCTGTGCGGGCACTCATTCACCGGATATGCGCCCGCGACCTACCTGTACTTCGTGCTGCTGGCCGTCGGGCCGCAACTGGTGGGCCACAGTGCGTTGAACTTCTCGCTTCGGTACGTCAGTGCGACTCTCGTGGCGATCGTCGTGCTGGGCGAGCCGATCGGCTCTGCGGTCCTGGCCTGCATCCTGCTGGAGGAATCGGTCACGGTGTCGCAGATCGTCGGCGGCGGGCTGATCCTGGCCGGCATCTTCCTGGCCGTCCGAAACCGGCCCCCCGTGCCCCCTCCCGAGCCCGGCGCGCCCGATTCGCCGGGCGCCCTAAGCCCTCCATAGCACAGAAACACCGTTCTTTGGTCCGGGTTCGCGGCGCGGTCTATAATCGGCCGTTGGCAGACGTTTCGGGTGCCGGCGAGGCACCTGCACGACGACCCGGTCCGCCCGTCGGACCCGCAAGGAAGACAATGGCATCGAAACCAACCACACTGAAGGAGCTTCGTGACAGCGGCTGGGAATCCCGGACCGTCAAGCGCGAGATGCACGACAATTTTCTGCGCATGCTGCGCAGCGGAGAGGATCTCTTCCCCGGCATCGTGGGGTACGAGAACACGGTCATTCCGGAGATCAACATCGGCCTGCTGGCCCAGCATGACCTGTTGTTTCTGGGCGAAAAGGGCCAGGCCAAAAGCCGGCTCATGCGGCTGCTCGTCCGGTTCCTCGATCCGGAGATTCCCTACCTGAACATCCCGGAGTGCCCGGTCCACGAAGACCCCTACCACCCGATCACGACCATCGGCAAGCGCTTCGTGGCCGAGCACGCGGAGAGCAAAGTGCCCATCGCCTGGTGGCCGCGGGAGCAACGGTACGCGGAGCGGCTGTCGCCGGGCACGAAGTTCGCGGACATCATCGGCGAGATCGACCCGGCCAAGCTGGCGGCGGGCACCAGCCTGTCGGCGGAGGAAGCCCTGCACTTCGGGCTGATCCCGCGCATGCACCGCGGCATCTTCGCCATGAACGAGCTGCCGGAATTGGACGAGTTGGTCCAGGTGGGCCTGTTCAACATCCTGGAAGAGCGCGACGTGCAGATCCGCGGCTTCCCCATCCGGTTCGACATCGACGTTTTGATCCTCTTCTCCGCCAACCCGGCCACCTACAACCGCAGTGGCAAGGTGATTCCGCAGCTCAAGGACCGGATCGGCACGGTGATCCACACGCATTATCCGCGCCGGCGGGAGTTGGGCATCCAGATCATGGAGCAGGAGGCTAGCATCCGCCTGGACGGCGAATTCCCCGTGCAGGTTCCGCCCTTCATGAAGGAGATCGTCGAGCAGATGAGCATCTGCGCGAGGCGATCGAAATACGTGGACCAACAGTCCGGCGTCAGCGCCCGGCTCAGCATCGCAAACTATCGCACGATGGTGGCCAGCGCCCGGCAGCGGGCCGTGCGGCTGGGCGAGCGGCCGGCCGTGCCGCGGATTTCCGACCTCGCCCACCTGCAGGCGTCGTCGCTGGGCAAGCTGGAGCTGGACATGATGGGCTCGCACCAGATGACCGAGCGGCAGGTTCTGGACGCCATCCTGGCGGAGGCGATCCGCACCGTGTTCGACGAGTACGTCGACAAGCACGGGCTGGAAGAAGTCACGGAAGTATTCGGCAAGGGGGTGAAGATCGAGGTGGGCGACATGCTGCCCTCTTCCCACTACGCCCAGCGGGTGCAGCGCGTCCCGAAGGTCTGGGAAAAGGCTTTTGAGGCGAACCCGGCGGAGAACGACGCGGTGCGGGCATCGTGCGTCGAGTTTGTGCTGGCCGGCCTGTACGCCACGGACCAGATCTCGCGAAGCCAGCATCACGGCAGGATCACGTATGAGCTCTGAGCAGGCCCCGCGGCTGGGCGGCATCATCCACACGTACCAGAAGTTCGACCCGAAGGACTTCCCCAGCCCCACCGTCCCGCCGCCGGACCTGGTGTCACCCGCGTTCCAGCACATGCTGTACTATGGCAGCCTGCGCGACCTTACCGAAGAGGAGCTGGCCCGGGCCGTCCACATCGATCCCAGCCAGATCGCCTCGCTGGGCCCCAGTCTCGAAAGCCTGCTGGCCATGCTGCTGGAGCGCAAGCGCAAGATTCTCTCCACGTACGAGAGTGACACGGTCCAGCAGCAGGCCCGCGACCGGTGGCAGCGAGCGTTTCGCCGCATTCGCGTGCCCAAGCCGTTTGCCCCCGCATTCTATTCCGCCGCTCGCGGCGAGCAACTGGCCGACCTGGAACGGCTGTGGTACCAGGCGGAGCGTAAGACACCCGAGTTCGCCGCCAGGCTGCTGACGCTTATGGAAATCCTGGGCGAGAAGTACCAGGTCGATGAGCTGGCCGCCAGGTACGAGTTCACCGGCCAGACGCCCATGGACATTCCGAAGGCACTGGCCGTCAAGGAGGAGCTGGAGGCGATCGACCGGCTGATCGAGCAGCTCAAAGAAGCCGCGAAGACCGGGCAGATCGGCGTGATCGATATGGACGCCCTGTCGGAATTCGCCGAGCCGGGCGATATGGAGCAGCTTTCGGCGTTGCAGCAGTACATCCAGGACTACCTGCGGGAGCTGGCCGAGCGTCAGGGGCTGGAAAAGATCGAGGGCGGCTATCGGCTGACGCCCAAGGCGTTCCGGCTGTTCCAGGGCCGGCTGCTGCAGGAGATTTTCAGCGACCTGCAGGCGGCCCGCTCCGGCCGGCACAGCGGACCGATCGTCGGCGAGGGCGCCATCGAGATGCAGCAGGTCAAGCCGTACGAGTTCGGCGACTCGCTGACGCACATGGACATGCCGGCCTCGATGATCAACGCCATGCTGCGCGACGGCGCCCGGTTGCCCGTGCGGATGCGGCCGGACGACATTGAAATCCATCGTACGCGGAACAACCCCAAGTGCGCCACGGCCGTGCTGATCGACATGAGCGGCTCCATGCGCTACAACGGGCAGTACATCAACGCCAAGCGAATGGGCCTGGCCCTGCACGGGCTGATTCGGACGGAGTACCCCGGCGATTTCCTGCAGTTCATAGAGCTGTACACGTTCGCCAAGCCGCGGCACATTTCCGAGCTGCCGGCCCTGATGCCCAAGCCGGTCACGCTGACCAGTCCGACCGTGGCCCTCAAGGCCGACATGAGCCGGACGGACCTCACGGAGTTCGACATTCCGCCGCACTTCACGAACATTCAGCACGGGCTGCAGCTTGCCCGGCAGTATCTCAGCGTCCAGGACACGCCGAACCGGCAGATTATCCTGCTGACCGACGGCCTGCCCACCGCGCACTACGAAGGCCAGTTCCTCTACCTACTCTACCCGCCGCACCCGGCCACGGAAAAGGCCACGCTTCGCGAGGCCCAGCTTTGCGCGCAGCAGGGCATCACGATCAACATCTTCCTGCTGCCGAACTGGGCCCAGACGAGCGAGGACGTGCAGTTCGCCCACCGGGTGGCCGAGGCCACTCGCGGCCGGGTCTTCTTCTCAGGCGGCCACGACCTGGACCGCTACGTCGTCTGGGACTACGTCCGCCGCCGCCGTCTGCTGATCGTGTAGCAAGGTGTGGGGGAACTCAGAACGCCGCCTGAAAAATGGCAAAGTCGGCCTCGTCCACGTCGCGGTTGTTGCCGCCTTCCAGATCGGCGGTGTCGCATGGGGGGGTGTGCCGTGCTGGAGTGGTGGCGAGGCCAGGCACTCGGGTCTTCCCGTGACGGGCCAACCCGGTGGAACACGTGCAGGCGTTGGCCGTATCACATGGGAGGGCGCCCACATGGGTTGGCATGGGCTCCTGTTCGTGCTGCTGTTGCTGGTTCCAGGGGCGCCGGTCTGTGGCGTGCGGCCCGTCAGACCGCGATAGCGTATGCAGCAACTCTTGCCAGGTCCGCGCCGCGGAGGCAGTGGGGCGTGTGGCTGAGAGGCTGCCGCCTGCGGCGGCCAAAGCAGAAAGCAGAAAACAAAAAGCAAACCTGAGTCTCTACCGGTCTCCGGTGACTAACTGCCTGCGCGTGACGGGGTTAGCGCCCACGGAGGCCACCAACAGTCGCTCGAACAGATTCGGCTCCATCCCTCGACGATTCGCGCGATACGTGAGCTCCGCCAGGTACGCATCCAGGTGCTTGGGTGACACGCTGTGATATGTGCCCAGAATCATCCGCTTCATGTTCCCGATGAACGTGTGCAGCCAGGGAAACGTCTGCACCGCCTGTCTCCCGCTGCCCGTAATGATCGGTTCGTGCTCATACCCCGCCCGGGCCGGCGCGCGGTAGCTGCCCCATCCATCCGTGCGAAGCATCGAGCCCTCGGCGATCGTCTGCCGGGCGAAGGCCGTAAGGCTGTGCCCATCGACCTTCGCCAGGACGCCCATGGCAATCCGCCTGGGTCTGTGCTGCGCACCCTCCCTTCGTCCCTTCGTCCCGGAGCTTGCCCGCCGCAGCGGGTCCCTTCGTCCCTGCTTTCTTTCGACCTTTCCCCCGAGCATCTGCCCTCCCCACTGCCCACAGCCCACAGCCTGTCGTTGCGGCTGTTGACATCCGGCCCCGGAGGCGTACTGTCGGCAAATCCAGGCCGGTCGGGCGCAGACCGGCGGTGCAAGCGGCATATCCCGAAGGGAGAACAGGCATGGGACGTTCGATCTGCACAGGCGTGGGGCTGCTGCTCTTGTCCGCTCTCGCCGCACAGGCCGCGGTTGCGGAAGAGCCCAAGGACGCCCGGCCGAACATCATCTTCATCATGGCCGACGACCACGGGGCCCAGGCCATCAGCGCCTACGGCAGCCGGGTGAACCAGACACCGCAGATCGACCGCTTGGCCAAAGAGGGCGTGCGATTTGTCAACTGTTTTTGTACGAACAGCATCTGTGCCCCCAGCCGGGCGGTGATCCTGACGGGCAAGCACAGCCACATCAACGGCCAGAAAACAAACGCGGAGACCTTTGACGGTGCCCAGCAGACCTTCCCGAAGCTTCTGCAGAAAGCCGGCTACCAGACCGCTCTGGTCGGCAAGTGGCACCTCAAGAGCGATCCCACCGGCTTCGACCACTGGGAAATCCTCATCGGCCAGGGACCCTACTACAACCCCACCATGATCCGCAACGGGGAGAAGGTGGACCACCCCGGCTACACCACCGACATCATCACCGACCTTTCCCTCGAGTGGCTGGAGAAGGCCCGTGCGGCCGGCAAACCGTTCATGCTCATGTCCCAGCACAAGGCGCCCCACCGCAACTGGCAGCCGGCCCCGAAGTATCTGAAGCTTTACGACGATGCGACCATCCCGGAGCCGGACACGCTGTTTGACGACTGGGCCGGGCGCGGCACAGCCGCCAAGGTGCAGGAGATGACCATCGCCAGGCACCTCACGAAGCTCGACCTGAAGCTGACCACGCCCAAGGGCCTGACCGA
This sequence comes from uncultured Phycisphaeraceae bacterium, assembly GCA_964586145.1. GTDB lineage: Bacteria > Planctomycetota > Phycisphaerae > UBA1845 > UBA1845 > JAFGJQ01. Next base: position 17,778 of record CAZPHH010000072.1, read on the forward strand.
GGAGCAGCTCGTCCCGTGGAACGCCTACTACGATCCGATCAACAAGGACTTCGAGGAGGCGAACCTGACCGGCAAGGACCTGGTGAAGTGGAAGTACCAGCGCTATGCGAAGGACTACCTTCGCTGCGTGGCCTCCGTTGACGAGAACGTCGGCCGCCTGCTGGACTACCTGGACAAGACGGGTCTGGCCCGCAACACGGTCGTCATCTACACGTCCGACCAGGGCTGGTACCTGGGTGAGCACGGCTGGTTTGACAAACGCTTCATGTACGAGGAGTCGTTCCGCATGCCGCTGCTGGTGCGCTGGCCGGCCGCGATCAAACCCGGCACCGCCAACGACGATCTCTGCCAGAACCTGGACTTCGCAGCAACCTTTCTCGATCTGGCCGGCGTGCCCGTACCGTCCGACATGCAGGGTCGCAGTCTGGTTCCGGTGTTGAAGGGCCGGACGCCGCCGGACTGGCGCACGTCCGTCTATTACCACTACTACGAGTACCCGGCCGAGCACGCCGTGAATCGACACGAAGGCGTTCGCACGCCCCACCACAAGCTCATCCACTTCTACCAACTGGACGAGTGGGAGCTGTTCGACCTGGTCAAAGACCCGGATGAATTGAAGAACGTCTGCAACGACCCGGCTTACGCGGACGTGGTGACGAAGCTCAAATCGGAACTGGCCCGCCTGCGCCGCGAATACCACGTGACCGATTGATCGACGACCCGGCCCCATGCCGCGCTCCAACGCAAACGGCGGCCGATGCGGCCCGATCGTCTCCGATCCGGGGCGCAAAGCACGATTGAAGCTCGATTCTTTTCGGTCGCGCTCTGGAGTTCCCGGCTCTGCCCTGCTAGAATGCCCGCGTTCGGGCTGACGTTTTGCCAACAGACAAACAGAGGCTGTGTACCGCTTTGCACCGTGCGGGTTTGCGCGAGCGGAAGCGGGGGCAACGAATTCTCGGCGATTGCTGCACCTCGGAATCGGTTGAACGGAAGCGCATCGAACACTTGCGGCCCTGCGTCCGGAGGCGCGGCCGTCGGAGCGCACAAGTGCGTCCGGCGGTGAGAACAGCGTACGCGGCCGACGGGGCAATGCGCCGGAGTACCCGGGTCGGGTTTCGCAGAGCCGTGCTCGCCGCGCGTGGGGTGAGCCATCGGGTCCTCCCGGGGAGGTACGCCGTCTTCCGTTGCGTGGAGGCGGTCGACAGGAGTATGGAGAATGGAGGAGGCGCGGGCAAGGGACACCAGCAGGCTCCACGTATTGGGTCCTTCATCAAACGGCTGCAAATGCCCGGCGGGCGGCCCGGCGATTCGGGGTGTCATTCTCGCAGGCGTGCACAGGTGGGCGGAAGACCCGCTTGACCGGGTCCTGGCCCGACCGCTCTGGCCGGTGATGGCCCGGCCCGTCGTCCAGTACGCACTGGACTGGCTGACGGGCGCGGGCATCTCATGCGTCACCGTGTGTGGAAACGGCGACACGGACGCACTCCGCACGGCGGTCACCGGGAGCACCGTGCCGGCATGCTCGATCCAGTTCAGCGAGGATCGGATTCCGCGCGGACCGGCGGGCTGCGCGCGGGATGCGGCGGTCACCTGCACGGCGTCCGCGCTTGTGCTCGCCTACGGAACCGTGATCCCGCGTCTGGACCTGGCGGCCATGCTGGCGGCGCACGAACACAGCGGTGCGGCCATGACGGTGGCCCTGCGCGGCCCGGCGGATTCCGGATCAAACGGGACGGCCCCCACGCCCGCTGGTGTGTACGTTATCTCTCGGCGAGTATTGGAGGACGTATCCTCACACGGCTATCACGACCTCAAAGAATCACTGATTCCCAGTTTGCACCATCGCGGGGAGCGAGTGACCGCTCATCCCGTTCCGGCCGGCAGTGTGATCCCCGTGTACGACACGGCGTCGTACCTGCGGGCGAACCGACAACTGCTGCACGACCTCGTCGCGGCGGACCCCGTCGCGTGCGGGTTCCGTCGATCCGGCGACGCGCTTGTCGCGGCGTCGGCCCATGTGGCTCCGGACGCCCGCCTGTTGGGTCCGGTGCTGGTCAGCGGCGGAGTCCGCGTCGGCGCAGGCGCCCTGATCGTGGGGCCGGCCATCATCGGCGCGGATTGCACAGTGGGATCGGATGCGGTGATCACCCGGTCGGTCATCTGGAATCATGTACGTGTGGCGGACCGTGCGGTGGTTGACGGATGCGTGCTGACGGACGCGGCGGAGGTGGAATCGGCGGCGATCGCACGGCGGGCGGTGTGGCGGGGAGGCGGCCCGCGACGACGGGGCGGTTCGATCCGGCTCGGTCGAATTACACGGCGCCGGATCCTTACATGAAGCGAGCGCCGAAGGCCATAAGGCCCTCAGCGCTCGCCCGGGGAGTCGAATTCGATCGAGCAGATCAGGACACGTTGAGGACCGAGTTCAGCTCGCCGAACTCATTGGTCTCCACCTGCGGGTTGCTTTTGTCGTGCATCCAGCGCCCGTCCACCACCAGACGGTAGCTGTACCGCCCCGGGGCCAGGCGCAGCAGGGCCTCGAAATCTCCGTTGCCCGTGGTTCGCTGAAGCGGCGTGGCCGACGGGTCCCAGTTGTTGAAGTCGCCCGCCAGTTCCACCCGGTTCGCCCCCGGGTAGTGCAGGCACACCTCAACACCCTGGTTCGTCTGCCGGATGCCATATGCCCGGTCGATCTTGTCCTGGATTTCCTGGTGGCTGGCCGCCGGTTGTGCCTCGCGCGGGCGGCCGCCGATCAGTGGCGCGCTGGAGGCAAGCAGCCGCTCCGCGTCGGCCGCCAGCCGATTGGCCGACTCCAGCAGCACGTCGGCATCCGCCGCGGCCGCCGCTTCCTGGGCAATCACCTCGCGGGCGAGGTTTCGAAAATCGCGTGCCCCCATGCTGGTCGGTGCGTACTCCGTGATGGGCTGCCCGAAGCTCGCGCCTTCCTTCAGCTTCGTGTTGAAGTTGACGGTGGTGCTGAGCACCTGGTCGCCAAACCGCGTGCGGATCTCCGCCAGGATTTCCCGGGCCAGCTTCGTTCGCACGTCGTACTGGTTCGGCAGAATCCGGACCCGCGGCGCCATCTGCCGCCCCCGATACAGAGCGGTAATCGTATCCAACTGCTTGGTGAGGCCTTGCAGCGAGAAGTAGCCGGTGTCCACCGGAATCAACACGTCCGTGGCCGCCCGCAGGGCGTTCTGCGTAAGCAGCCCCACGTGGGGCGGGCAATCCAGGATGATGTAGTTGTACATCCCCGCCACGCCCGCCAGCATGTCCGCCAGCAGGCAATCCGCGTTCTCCAGGCCGGCCACCGTCGGCTCGAACGTGGCCAGGTCCGACCGCGACGGCGCCAGATCCAGCGACGGCGTGATCTGCCAAGTGATCCGCGAAAGCTCCACCAGGTTTCCGCGAAGCGAGCCCAGCAGGCAGTCGAGGATGCTCAGGTCAATCTGCTCGTCCGGAACGGCCATGCCCAGGGCACAGTGCCCTTGCGGATCCAGATCGACCAGCAACACGCGTCGGCCCTCGCGCGCCATGGAGGCGGCAAGGTTGATGGCGATGGTGGTTTTACCGCAACCACCTTTCTGATTTGTGATGGCGAGGATTCTCATTGGTGGGGCTCCAATGCATTGGGAATCAGTACTGACGCGCTCGTATCCCGGCCGCCGGCCACCCAGGACGCAGGCAGCGCACAACGCCCGATAATACCATTCCTTATCCCCAAAGTATCGGCTGCCAGTACTGATAATCTTGAGAGGAATTGGAAAACGAGCGGTATCTGGGCGAAGTGGCACGGCGACAAGGACATAGAAACGCGTTAAGCGGGGATAACTTCACAGGAAATTCATGCGATCCCATCGCGACCTTTATCGTCTGTACCACCGCCATCGTAACCTGTTGCATTGCAATGCGTTGCTTGTCAGTGCGGCTGCAATTTCACAGCTTCACGGGATGTGATTTCCAGGTACGTCACAGCGCAGCACGGCTGCTTCACGCAGTGAACGGGCGAGCGCCGTGGCAGGCGACCCGGCTTCGTATCAGATCAGTCGCAGGAAGGGATAGGTGGATGCGTCATGCTGCAACTCCATGACCTTGTTTTGCAGGAGGTTGTCATAGTACCGCCGCACGGCGAGCATCCATTCGTCCAGGTGCAGGCCCATGTATGGCAGGGCTGGTATGGCCGAACAGACACGGTCGGCGTTGCGCTCCGCCCGCACGAGCAGAGCATCGGCGCTCGGACCGTTGCCCATGTGCAGAATCAGGTGCGCGGCCGACACCTGGATGAGTGTCTTGAAGAACCGCCCCAGCGCACCCGTTCGGTCTGTCCGCCGCCAGACGGCCTCCCAGACCTCGTGTGCCTCCCACCAGAACGCGTGATTGTAGAGATCGCACCCCAACAAGTACGGCGCGCTCTCCCGCCACCGAGCAGGCGATGGCAACTCGACCGGTCCGCCCGTCACGGCCGCCGCGTGAAATCGGTGCCCCGCAGGGCTGTTGTGCGGGTGCGGCGTCCGTCCGGGGACGAACGAATAGGGAGGAAACGCCACCTCTGTGTAGCGTGTCGCGGCGATTGGCAGCATCCACGCATGATACGGGACGCATGCTGTTTCGGACAGGCGGCGCGGGCCGTGCAGGACTCCCGGTCTCACTCACTCAGGACAAACGTGTCCAGAGGCTGAACACTCTTCGTCACGACGGGCACGCCGTTGCTGTTGATTGTGGTCTCCACGGCAATCACCGACCCGCATTCGAACCCGCCGGGCGTGTCGCGATCGAAGCGATAGGGACCGAGGTCGCAAATACGCTGGTCACCCACAAGGGGCACCTCCGCCACCAGGCCGATCCGCACGTCCACGACCAGCGGGCACTCCGCCTCCGCAGCGATTTCGAATGGGCCGAGGGGACGGCTGCCGCGCAGGCGGTCTTTCACGTCGCCGGCATATTCCAGATCGACCACGATGTCAGTCCGGATGCCCACCAGGGTCTTGACCGCCGCCGGGATTTCGACGCGGGCCAGCGCCTCCGCCTCTGGCCGGGTGATGTCGCTCGCCAGATAGATGCCCACCGCCGCGGTGGGCTCTACGCCGTTGGGAACGGGGATCTCCGCCAGGCCGTTTCCGTTTTCGTCGGGCAGGGCCGCGAGGCGATCGAGAATGTCACGACTTTCGTTGTTCGGAGATTGGCCGCACCCGGTCACGAGGATTCCGCCAAGAATCACGGTCAGAATGCGCATGGAATTTCTCCTGTGCCGCGCCGGTCCGAAGCCGCATGCTCCCCGGGAGACGGGGATGCAGCCCGGACGGCGAATTATCGGATGCACCAGGTGCCCGATCACCCTCGATAAAGGTCTTTCGGGATGCGCAAAGGGAGACTTGAGCGGCAGGAGACTCCGACGCGGCCACGATCACCAGAAGAAGGCTCAACGGGGCTTCTGCTCGCCGAGCCAGTCCAAGGCGCCCGGCGTGCCCATCCATCGATCGGCCACCAGCGCCACAATGTCGTCCGCTTCGTGCCAGGACAAGCGACCGTAGACATCAAGCCCGTCGTCGACGTCGTCCGGCGCATCGTCCAGCCGATCCAGCAGAACGTCGGCCACGAGACGGTTGGCGCGGACGGCCTGAGCACGCCGCTTGCGTGCGAGCGGCGTATCGCCCTCCATCCGGTACGTCATCAGGGTGTCCAGGTAAAGCCAATACGCCTCGTGCGGGTCGCCGTATTCGTCGATCAGTTTCCGCAGTTCCCGATCGCGGCCCATCTGAAGAAGGCAGCCGGCGAGGCGGTATCGAGCGCCCTGATGGTCGTCAGCATCCACCGTAATGGCACGGCGGTAGTGTTTCGCGGCCTCGTCGTAACGGCCGAGCCCGCACAACTGATGAGCCAGGCCCACCAGCGCCCGCAGAAAGGGCCGAGCGCGAAACAGCGTCCAGAGATGGCCGGGCGGGATCTGCTCAATCTCGTCCTGCAGAAGCGATCGTTCACCCGCCTCCAGTCCTTTTCGATATAGGGCGACCGCTTCCTCGTCGTTCTGTTTGGCTTCCGCCAGGGCCACGTAGGCATCGGCGCAATCGGGGCAGATCGCAAGTGCCTTCTCCGCCATGCGTCGCCGCCGCCGTCCGCGCGCGGCCCATGCCTCGTACATGACATCCTGCGCTTGCTCCAGCGGGGTAGTCGCGTTCGACAAGAAAGGATCCTCGCCGAGTACCTCCAGAAGGCGTTCCACCTCTTTGGGAGAGCGAAGATTCCGACGTTTCATTTCTCGCTCGGCCCGCGCGAGCGGACCTTCCAGGTGCCGCCGCATGTCTTCCGGCAGGCCCAAGATCGAGGCCGGGACCCAGCGGTCGATGGCCTCCGCAGGCAACAGGCGAAGCTGATACTCGACGGGGCCTTCGGCTCCCGGGCTGCATGAGGTCCACGCCTCTGCGTCAAGATCAGCCGGCCGGATCGCGGCCAGGGCGTGCAGCAGGCCGGTGATGAACTCCAATTGCCGGGCGGCCGGCCGCCGGAAGTCTCCGCTCGGATCGAACATCAGGACGATCGGATACCGGCCGGCGTCGGACAGCGGCAACTGATGCTCCGCCCACAGCTCAGCGTCATCCTCCGCGACCCGGTCCGCCCCGAAGTACATCAGGCACCACTTGCCCGCCGCAAGCCCCTGCGCCTCCATTTCGTCGGCGCTGTGAAGTGATTCCGCAAAATCCCGGACCGTCCGGAAGAAAGCCGCTCCGTGCATGTCCTTCCCGCCATCCAGGACGGACACATAGCGAAACCCGGCGGGCGGCTTGGGGTGACGGACCTCGATCAGGTCTTCGTTGGTAAGCTGCGTCCAGGGCGCCGCGTCGTAGTACAATCGTCCGGCCTCGGCGAAGGCGCGCATGTGTTCCACGGTGACGTTGCGGCCTGTCAGCGGACCGCGCATACGGTTGATCAGCCGCTTTCCTGGCGCAATCACCTCGCTCACCAGTCGTTCGCGCAAACGGTCGAACATCTCGCCGACCGCGCACGGAATGCCCACGGTCAGCAGCCGCGGCCTCATTGCGTCGGCCAGGGTCGGATCGCTGAACCGAACCTCCACCGGACGGAACCCGGGGCCGTCCTTCGCGAGGACCCACTCAACCAGGGCGTCAAACAGCGACTCGGCAACGTCCTCGCCCGGGCGGACCAGCTTGGGCGCGGGCGTGGAAACCCCGGGCGGCCCGATCCACATCGCGATCCGAGACCCCGCTTCGGATTCAAGCAGTGAAGGCGTGAAGTCCTCGCCGGTGAGCACTCCGCCTACGAAGAAGCGGTCCGGGCTCTGCGGCAACTGTTTGAATCGCTCCAGCGTGAACGCGTCCATGACGGCCTCCGGATTTCCGTGGAACGCTGCGGTGAACGAATGGCCGGACGAGGCAACCGGCAAGTCCATCGCCCTGCGCATGTCGAGATTGTAGCCGAATGGCCTGAGAATCCACAGCGCGGGCGTCGCTCGCGGCGATCTCCGGCTTCGTCTGCTCAGTCAGGGGCGCCATCCCGGATGGTCTTCACCCATCGGGGGACCTGTCCGGTGGAGCGGCGGCCGGCGGTGTCCACCACCGCCAGGAACTCCACCGTGTGCGGCCGGGGAGACATGCGGGGCGTGCTGACACGGTACCGCTTGTACCGCTGCGTGAACACGGTGAGGGCGCCGCGCCGGGCCAGTGCGGTCAGAAGGCCCTCCAGCGGCATGTTTCCATCGGTGCTGTAACTCACGAGAAGCCATCGGGCCTCGATGGCCGTAATGAGATCCTCAAATGCGGGTAGCGCCCGAGCCGCAGCGTTGTACGGCGAGCGCCGCTGCGTCCGCCAGTCTGTGCGGATGGCGGATTTGTTGTGCTTGCGCCCGTTGACCCGGATGGTCGGGCTCAGCGGGGGCTTGTCCCACAACACCACCGTGTTCAGCACGTGGTAGTTGCTGCCGTACGGATGCTGGTTGTACGGCGGATCAATGTAGACGATGTCCGGCCGGTGCCCGCAGACACCGGGCAGATCGCCGGCCAGGGACTGGGCGTCCTCACGCAATGCCAGGTTGGCCTGTCCGTTGTTGCAGGTGGCAGGCGGGCTCAGGGTGATGCGGCTGAGAATGCGATAGAGGGCCGTGCCGGTCTTGCCGCCCCACCCATAGTGGAACCCCTTGAAGACGCCGCTGGTGTTGCTGACGTAGCTCACCGCGTACACGAATGCCGCCAGCAGGAACGCTCGTTCGTCGGCCGGCAGCCGGCCGGCAGCCTCCCACGCGGCGATCTGCTCGCGCATGGCGTCCATCCGGCGTCCGTTCGCCTGTGTGAAGAACATCCGCTCGCGTTCGGGGTCCGGATGGTCGTCATCGGCGGGGCAGAGGTGTTTTGCCACGTAGCCGCGGCGGGGGCGGAGCCGGTTCAGCGTGTCGAACGCGGTCGGGGCTCCGCCCAGATCGGAAAACGGCGGCGCGGCGTTCAGGGCCACGGTGGCCCGGGCGAT
>CAZPHH010000073.1:0-3001 GCA_964586145.1 uncultured Phycisphaeraceae bacterium
TGTTGAACTCGTTGCCGAATACCTGGTACACCTTCCCGATGCCACCCTCCTCGTTGAACGGGGTGTACTCGAAATCGTCCACGGTGATCATCATGCTGGCCGCGATGTGGTCGCGGATCAGCGTCAGCCAGCGCATCTGCTCCGGCGTGAACCGCCGGCCGGCGGCCTCCTGGGACCGCAGCCAGTCGGCAAAGCGCTGCTCGACCACGTCGCCGTACGGCGTCAGCGTCTCGTCCTGCCGCAGGGCATGGCGGACCAGCGACACGATGTCGGTGAGCTGCTTGCCACCACTGCCCCTGACCTTCGACTTCTCCAGGGTTTCGTACGCCCGCCACAGGTGCTCGGGCGTCAGTTGCAGCGGCGGCTTTCTGATGGCGTCGGTGAGTTCCCTGATCTCCGAGAAGGTCAGCCGGCGGCGGTATGGCCGGCTGTAGAGCACCTGCAGCGCGGTGATTTCGTCGCGGTTCTCCTCGATGAACGTCTCGAATGACCGGATCGCCTGCCTGGCCCGGTCCCGGGCCTTGGCGTCGAAGCCGGCCTCCAGCAGTTCGTCCTGGCTGACGGTGTCGACGGTCTGCTCGAAGGACCGCTTGATCTCGACGATCGTGTTGCGGGCCTTCGCTTTCCGCAGCGGCGTGGTGGCCTCGGTGATCATGGCCGTCGCGGTCTGGCGAACCTGCGGGTCGGTGGGTCCCGGGGTGTTGTGCTCCGCCCGGGCCCGCTCCAACTGTTGGTCGGGGTCGATCGCGGCCACCAGGCCACTCACCACCTCGGTGAGCGTCCGGCCGCCGGTGGCCGCCTGGATCTCGGCCCGCTGGTCCTTGCTGAGTCGCTGGTCCAGCCGGGCCAGGCGGCCGGCCAGGGACGAGATGACATCCTCGTCGGTGCTGCCCAGGGCGACCGCTTCCACGAGCGTCGCGAAGGGGACCGTCCGCTTGCGCTCCAGGGGTTGGGTGTCGGTTTTGCAGGCCTCGCACACGCCGACCGCATCCACGATCACGAAATGCGTCTTGCTGCCGCCGTCGGGCGTGATGGCCTGGAAGTCGGTGTCATTGATGACGCGGACGCCGCGGCCTTTCATCTGCTCGAAGAACGTGCGGCTTTTCACCGAGCGCATGAAGAAGACGACCTCCAGCGGCTTGATGTCCGTGCCGGTGGCGATCATGTCCACGGTGACGGCGATGCGGGGCATGGGCGAGTTGCGGAACTCGGCGATGAGGTCCTCTGGCTTGGCCCCGGTCGTCTTGTAGGTGATCTTCCGGCAGAACTCGTTGCCCTTGCCGAACTCCTCGCGGACGATCTGGACGATGTCATCCGCGTGGGAATCGTCCTTCGCGAAGATCAGCGTTTTGGGCACCCAGGTCCGGCCGGGGAACAGGTCGGTGAACAGGGCGTCCCGGAAGGCCCGGACCACGGTGCGGATCTGGTCGGGGGCGACGACGTCGCGGTCGAGCTTTTTCTCGTCGTAGACCAGGTCCTCGTCGAGCAGTTCGTAGCGTTTGGCCCGGGTGTTGCGGTCGCGCTTGTCTACGTAGTAGCCGCGGTCGACCTGCGAGCCCTGCTCGGTGATGCGGGTCCGGATGCGGTACACGTCGAAGTTGACGTTTACGCGGTCGGCCACCGCCTGCTCGTGGTTGTATTCCATGACCAGGTTGCTGTCGAAGAAGCCGATGGTCTGCTTCGACGGGGTGGCGGTGAGCCCGATGATGTGGGCGTCAAAGTAGTCCAGGACCTGCCGCCAGAGGTTGTAGATGGACCGGTGGCATTCGTCCGTGACGATGAAGTCGAAGGTCTCGATGGGGATGCCCGGGTTGTACTCGACGGGGATGGGTTCCCGGTCGAGCGTGGGGCCGGTGTCGAAGATGCTGCCTTCCTCGAGCTCCGGATCGAGTTCCTCGCCCTTCAGGATGGAGTACAGCCGCTGGATGGTGGTGATGCAGACGCGGCTGACCTTGTCGATGGCGCTGCTGTGCAGGTGCTGGACGTTGTACAGCTCGGTGAACTTGCGGCCGTCGTCGGGCGTGACGAATTGCTGGAACTCCTTGAGGGTCTGGCGGCCCAGGTTGCCCCGGTCCACGATGAAGACCACGCGCCGGGCGTCGGCGTGGCGGATCAGGCGGTAGATGAAGTTCACCGCCGTGAAGGTCTTGCCGGAGCCGGTGCTCATCTGGATGAGCGAGCGGGGGCGGAAGTCGGCCAGCGACTGCTCCAGGTTGATGATGGCCCGCTGCTGGACCTCCCAGAGGCTGCCCGGCACCAGGGGCGTCATGCGGCGCAGCCGGGCGCGGAGCTGGCTGGCTTGTTGCGCCCATTCGATCAGAGTTTCGGGCCGGTGGAAGGTGAAGACCAGTCTGCTGCGGGCGTCCGGGTCGAGGCCGTTGGTGAAGCGGGTTTCTGCGCCGGTGCTTTCGTAGGCGAATGGCAGGGGGCGACGGTGGGCGGGCAGGTCAGGCCGGAGGCCTTGGGTGTACTTGGTGGACTGGATTTCGACGCCGGTGAGCGTGCTGCCCTCGGGTTTGGCCTCGACCACGCCGATCGCCTTGCCGTCGGCGTACAGCATGTAGTCGACTTCGTCGCCGCCCAGAAGCGGGAACTCGCGGATCGCGATGCCGCGGTTGGCGGTGATGTCCGCGTCGGCCCGGTCCTGAACCTGCCATCCGCAGGCGTCAAGCTGCCGGTCGATGTTCTCGCGGGCTTGCTCTTCCGGGGTCTTCGGCACGTGTCACCCTCGCGCTCAGTCGGACCTGTCCACCCCGCCCCAATTCCTCCGCCGGCCGGGGAGAAATCGATGGAGGGCAGTATAGCAGAAGGGGGGAAACGCAAAAACGGGGAAACGCAGAAACGCAAAAACGAAGAGGAAGGCGCCCGCCGCGGCGGGCAGGCTCCGTGACGGAGGGAAGACAGAAAGCAGAGAACAAAAAGCAAAAATGGGGGGGGAAGACCGGCTGGAAAGCCGGTCCCACAGCAGAGCCGGTCCCACAGCAGAGCCGGTCCCACAGCA
>CAZPHH010000073.1:3101-25400 GCA_964586145.1 uncultured Phycisphaeraceae bacterium
CGGTCCCACAGCAGAGCCGGTCCCACAGCAGAGGTGGTGCCACAAGACCCGGCTCGCGCGTCCTGAACCGGATGCGTCATTCCCCTCCGGCAAAGGCCGCCTGGAATGCGGCGAAGTCGGCCAGATCCACGTCGTCGTCCTGGTCTGCGTCCGCCCGCGCACACTCGGCGGTGCTGGCGTGCGGGGGAGTGGGCTGGCCGGGGCCGGCCAGGCAGCGCAGGAAGCGCGCCGCGTCGTGGACCCCGACGAGGCCGTTGTGGTTGAGATCGCCGGGGATGCCCGGAACGAGCGGTTCGCCGCCGCCCAGGAAGCAGACGTCGTCGATCTCGATGTTGCCCACGCTGGAGTCGACCCCCAGCAGCTCGAAGAACTGGCTGACCTCCAGCAGGTTCACCCCGCCGAACACGGACATGGGGACCTCGATGACGTGGTACTGCCCATCGCGGGCGAACCCGTACGGGTCCTGCCCGTTGCGGAAGGTGATCCAGTGCTGCCCGACGTTGTCCGCGTTGCCGCTCTTGAGGCCGATCTGGAAGACCTGGGTGGAGGTGCTCTTGAGGGCGAACCGCAGCCGGCTGGAAGGCAGGCGGAACGCGCTCAGGTTGTATTTGACCCGTGGCATGAAGGCCGCCCCGAACCAGTTGAGCCCGGTGGCCGTGCTCAGGGCCATGCTTTCCGTGCCCTCATACGGCGTCTGGGGCAGGGGCACCATGGTGTTTTCCCAGATCCAGAAGTCCTGGTCGACGCCCAGCACGGCCGCACCGGCGGTCTGATGTGCGGCGGTTTCGGTGAAGATGCCGAAGTTGCCGTTTTGGGGGGCCGGGGCGGGCGGGCCGGGCGACCAGTAGACGTTGTCCACGTCGATGGTGAATGCGGAGGCGGGCCCGATGCCGCGGAGCATGAACACCTGTCGAATGGTTGCGTAGTCGATGTTGCCGAAGCGGGTCAGGGGAATCACGACCTCGTGCCACTGCCCGTCTCTCACCAGGCCGAACTGCTCCCCTCCGTTGACCAGGTTCAGCCAGCTCTCACCGGCGGCCGAACTGGCCACGCCGATGCCCAGCGTCATGGTGTTGGTGGTTTTCATGTGCAGGTGGAGGAAGCCGTCGGAGTAGTTCCGCATGTTGCGGTTGGTGCGGCAGGCGACGCCGAGTCCGAACCAGTCTCCGGGAGTCACGCTGAACCGCCAGGCGCTGCTGCCCTCGTAGGCGGGGGCGGCGCCGATGGTCACGTTGTGCCACGCGAAGAGGTCGGCGTCCACGTCGTACTGCACGGCGTTTTCGACGGGCGTCGTCTCGGTGAAGACGCCGAAGTCGCCGGTCTCCTCCAGGTCGACCCCGTGGGTCAGGTCGGTGTATCCGTTGTCGTACAGGCGGACCCAGTCCACGTACATGCGGGCCGGAAAGGGCGCGGTGATGAGGTTCGGGTCGGTGATGTCGACGAAGTTGATTCCTCCGACGGCGAGGTTCAGCACGATGAAGAACGGCCGGTGGAATTCCTCCAGGGAGTTCTCCTCGATCGTGGAGATGTCCATGGTCCAGAACGGCGTGCCGTCGATGGAGGCGGTGAGCAGTTGGGGCGTCCAGTCCATGGTGTAGACGTGGAAGTCCTCGTTCAGGTCCACGGGCGCGTTGTAGTTGTTCCCGTAGCCGGCGTACGCGCCGTTGTAGTCCCAGTGCGCTGCGGCGAAGACGCGCCGGTTGACCACGCCGGCCGCGATCGCGTCGTGGTGGCCCATTTCCAGGATGTCGATCTCGCCGCACTTGGGCCAGGCCGACTGCCCGATGTTGTCGCCCAGCAGCCAGAAGGCCGGCCACAGGCCGTTTGCGAGGTCGGGCACGCGGATGCGGGCCTCGATGCGTCCGTAGCGGAAGGCGAGCCGGCCGTGCGTCTTGAGTCGAGCGGAAGTGAACTGCTTGCCCAGGAAGGCCTCGCGCCGGGCCTCGATGACGAGCAGGCCGTCCTCGATGCGAACATTCTCCGGGCGGTCGGTGTAGTACTGAAGTTCCTGGTTACCGAATCCCCCGCCGCCGCCGTCGAAGGTCCACGTGCCGCGGTCCACGGCGGCGCCGTTGAACTCGTCGGACCAGATGAGCGTCTGTGCGGAAGCCGCGCCCGCGAGCACGGCCGGAATCAGGGCCGTTGTGAATCGTGCGATCGTTTGCATGTTTCCCATCCGTAAAGAAGGACCCAGCGGAACCAGGACCGACGGATCGTGCGACGCTACTTCTGCGCCGGCCGCGTATTCCGTTCTTCACTCTCGATCGTGCATCAGCCCTTTCCCGATTGGACCGGAACGATCGCTTTGAAGGACTCTGGTGACGCCTCGGCGACAGGCCGTGTTGACGTCGGTCGCTGAGGCAATCGTACTCGATGGCGAGCGCGACTCCAAAAGAAGGCGCTGCACCTCGTGTTTTTGCGCGGAATCGGGGCTGCAACTGTTTCATGCGACTGCGAAGTGAGCGACAGCATCGCGCGCGTCGGGTTTCGGCGTGAGCATTGGTTGTGGGCTGTGCGCGGCTTGGTTGCGAAGTCCGCGTTCGTCGACCGGCGGTTTGCGTTGCTCGCGCGCGACTGTTGTGGTACGGCGCGAAGCTCGTGCGCGTTCATTGGTCGACAGCGGACATGCGAAGGCGTGCCGGGGATGATCGAGCGCAGGCACTTCACTCTGCGGCGTGCATGGAGGGCGTGACGCCACGGCCCGCGGCGCCAGAGGTCTCCCGTGGACCGTATATGCAGGGTCACTATGCATCTTGTTCTTGACAGCGTGTAACGATACGCTTAAGAGATTGGCCGTTTTTGGATTGACTCTGTCCTACCGACAAGGAGCCCCCCATGACTCGTCCAGATGTGCGTGCGTGGACCCGAGGGTTGATGTTGTTGTCGCCGGCGTTCGTTCTGGCGCTGACGGCCGGCTGTCAGCAGGGCCGGATGACCACCGGCGGCGTGCGTGCCATCTGGGTCACGCGGGGCGACTATCGAACGGCGGAGGACGTCACGCAGATCATGGAAGACTGCCGCCAGGGCGGCTTCAACACGGTGATCTTCCAGGTTCGAGGGAACGGCACCGCCTTCTATCCGTCGAAGTTCGAGCCGTGGGCGGAGCAATTTGACTTTCAGTCGCCCGGTTTTGACCCGCTGAAGGTGGCGTGCCAGGAAGCCCACTCGCGCGGGTTGGAACTGCACGCCTGGGTCAACGTGCTGCCTGCCTGGCGCGGTGCGGAGCCGCCGGCCTGCCCGGACCAGCTCTACCACAAACACCCGGAGTGGTTCTGGTATGACCAGCACGGCGTCCGCCAGCCGCTCACCGCGACGTTCTACGTCAGTCTCAACCCCTGCCTGCCGGAGGTGCGAGAGTATCTCGTGGACGTGTTCCGGGAGATCGTCGCGAATTATCCCGTGGACGGGCTGCATATGGACTACATCCGGTTCCCCAGCGAGCCGCCGGCCATTCCGCAAGGGTCGGACATTGACTACCCGCGCGACGCCCGAACGCTCGCGCTGTACAAGAAGGAAACCGGCCTGACGCCGGACGACGACCGCGCCGCGTGGAACCGGTGGCGCACAGAGAAGGTGACAAAGCTGGTGGCCGACATTCATTCCATGATGCGCTGGACGAAGCCGGCGGCGGCGTTGACGGCGTCCGTCGGGGCCGCGTACGAAGAAAGCCTGCGCTTCTTCCGCGATGATCGGCAATGGGTGAAGGACGGACTGATCGACGCCGCATTTCTGATGAATTACCAGGCCGACCTGGCCGGGTTTGATTCCCAAATGGCGGGTTGGATGCCGCTGAAGGACACGGTGACGGTGGTGCCCGGGCTGTGGTTCGCGCCGCGGCTGGAAACCGCCGAAGGCATCGAGGTGGTGCGGCAGCAGATCCAGTCTGCCGAGGCGAAGACGGGCAACTACTGCGTGTTCAGCTATGCCGCATTGTTCGAGGTGCGCGACAACCGGGACCGGTTTGGCGAAGAGAACGCCCCGCGGCGTGCCGAGGATGAGGCCTACCGACGACGTGCGGCTCGCCGCGAAGCCCTGCTGCCGGTGACGAAACTTGCGCCGCCGGCGTGACGATGGGCCTGATCCATCGCTTTCTGGAAGACCGGACCTGGGAGCAGGACCAGCAGGCAATCGGCGGCTGTGCTATTCTTCACCCATCGGGGCGAAGCCGTACCGCTCCTGCGGCTGCATCGGAGGTTGCGATTCGGTTTGCTTCGTTTTCGGGTCGGAGTCGCCGGAATCGCCCGTGTAGCGCATCGCCACTACGACACCTGCCACGAGGAGCCCCAGAATCACGAGGGTCTTGACCAGCTTGCCCATGTTTGTCGTCCTTTCGCGCGCAGTCGGCGATCGCGTAGTCCGTGTGGACGAGTCTTGCGTGCCAACCGGCTTCTGTCCGGCATCGCTCCGGCAGCGGTGGCACGAAAGAACTCTATACCGAGGCGTCCGGTCGGGTGCAACTCCGAATCGGGCGAAGGGATGGCTCGCGGGTGCGCGCGGCGTTGTTTCACGGGAAGGCCGGTCCGGTGGCGAGGGGCTACGGGGCGTACTGAACCTGGGTGACCTGGCCGAGGTAGCGGGCCTCCTGTCCCTCCGTGCGGGTGGTCAGGTCGATCCGTACGATTCCGCCGGGCACGTCCGGGTTCGTGTACACGGTGGCGGTCGGCGCGGTCCCCCATTCTTCGTACGTTCCTTTCGCCCAGACGGTCCGAACGCGGCAGGGGTGCGTCTGATCGCCGATGGAAAGGGGCTGCTCCTCCAGGCCCTCCCGGATCGTGCTGTCCGGCGCGGTGAACGGATGCTCGTAGGAGTCGATGCGGGCCATCACGACAAACAGGCGGTGTACGGGGGCCGTGGTCTCCTCCTGGTTGACCAGCACAAACGTACGTTCGAGCATCAGCTTGTCGGGCTCCACGGAGACGAGTGTCTCGCGGATGCGGATCGGCTCTCGCCAGTCTTCCTGGATGTGAAAGCCCTCGAGAAGGGTCCACGTCCCGGGCCGGAAGGACGCCCAGCGCTCGTAGTCCGGGTTGGGCACCTGGGTGGCCGCGAACTGCGCTTCGGCCCCTCCCCGGATCGCCTTGCCCATCACCAGGGGGGCGACCACCGCCTGCACGAACCGCGCGTTCACCACGTCCGTATGTCCGCCCAGGTAGCCGTACTGGGCGAACTCCTCCTCCCAGGGCACGTCGATGATTTTTGCGTATTGGCGCCGGGTTTCGGCGCCGGCCGACGGCGGCCATCGAATGCCGTCCACGCCGATGGTGCCGACCGAGGCGGGCTCGCGGTCGGCGGTGCCGCTGAGCGGCACCAGGAAGCGGAGCACGGCGTCGTTGTCGGAGCTGAAGACGAACGCGTGGCGATCCACACGCTTCAGGGCTGCGGTGAGGTCGTAGGTCGAGCTTACCGAGCCGGCGAAGAGAAAGACGTCTCGGACGGTGACCTCCTCGGGCAGCGCTTCCAGGGCGTATACGCAGATGGCCGTCCCGGCGGACAGGCCCATCAGCGTGACCGGGGCGCCGGGGTGCGCCGGGGCATACTGCCGGATCTTCCTCGCGAGCTCACCGGCCTTGCGGCGCTTGTACTCGACGCTGGTGGCCTGATCGGCCGCGGCGCCGAGCCCGGTCTGCCATCGGAACATCGTGCCGCTGCCCGCGTAGCCCGCCCGCTTCATGCCTCTGCGGATGCCGCCGCTCCAGTTGCGAAACACGGAGCCGCCGCCCGCCCCGTCGCAGTAGAAGATGCAGCCCTCTTTCATGCGGGCCGGGCGGTCAGCCCCCGTGGCCCGGCAACCGCCGCCTGCCCCCAGCGCGGCCAGCCCCAAGACTCCCACGCTGATGCGAAGGAACCGCCGCGTCTGCTTTTGTACGCCGTTCATGGGAGACTCCTCCGAAGCGTATGCGTGACCCCGCGACGAGAGATTATGTCCTTCAGTGCGAGTTCGTCCATCCCACCTTCCGCGCGACCGCCATCGCGTCACCTCGCCAGCCGATTGCGGAAGAGGAGCAGGACTCGCTCCGTGTCGCTGAGAGATCGGATGTCCTCGATGCGTTGCCGCATGGCAGCCGGGTGATCGGTAATGATGTTGTCCACGCCGAGCTCCACCATGCGGTCCGTTTGTTCCGGGGTGTTGACCGTCCAGACGTGCACAGGCATATTCCGTGACTTGGCCGATGCGATCAGGGATTCCGTGGCGAGCGTCCGGTTGATGCTCAGAAAGTCCACGTTCAGCCTGGTCGGATCGCCCACGGCCCTGGCCACAATGTAGCCGATCGGAATTCGATCCGTGCGAGCCCGCACCTGCATCAGGGCGTCATAGGAGAGGGAGGAAAGCACGCAGCGCGACGCGAAGCCCTTGGCCTCGATGACTTCTATGGTGCGGGCCACGAGCACGTCCGGCGATCCGTATGGCTTTAATTCGACGTTCAGGCGGATGCGGTCGCCCGCCGCGTCGATCACTTCCGCCAGGGTCGGAATCCGAACGCCGGCGTACTGGGCGTCAAACCAGCCCCCGGCGTCCACGGATCGCAGCTCCTCGAGGCCGGCCTCCGTGATCTTGCGGGGCAGGCCGGCCAGCCGCCGAAGATCTTCGTCGTGGACAACGACAACCTCGCCATCGGCGGTCAATTGCACGTCAATCTCGGCGTACTCCGCGCCGGCGTCGATCGCCATTTCGATGGCGGGCACCGTGTTCTCCGGGGCTCGCGAAGAGTCTCCGCGGTGGGCCGTGACGTCAATGCGATCACTCACGCCCAGACTCTCCAGGATTGCGACGCCGGCCGCTGCACTCAGGGCGACCGCGATCGCCGCTCCCGCAAGCAGCGCGACCGGTCGCAACCAGCGACGCGGAGGTTCGACCGGGGGTGCCTCGTCCGTTGCGGTGAGCTCGGACAAACCGTACGAGTGAGCCCGGCTGATCTGTCGATACAACACCACGATCAGGAACGCATGGGTTACCGCGGTCAGAAGCGACAGTAGAAAAATGCCGGCCGCGTGGACCATCAGCAGACCTGCCGCCAATAGCGCGCCTCGGCCCGGCGACGTGCCGAACCGCCCCAGCAGCCATTCGCTTGCCCCATCCAGCAGCCAGACTCCGACGCCCGTCGCCAGAGCCAGAATGGCGGCAACGCCCAGCACGACACGTCCGATGTACCACCGGCGGCCGCGGGTCCACTTTGCGCTCAACCGCAGGGCACCGACGCCGCCCGTGCCGAGGAACAGGCACAAGGGCAGCGCGAAGACCCACCGAACGTAGAGCCAGCCGAGCACGGTCAGCAGTCCTGCCGCGAGAACGGCCCCGATCGACACGCCCACCCAGAAGATCGGCGGACGTTCCACCCAGAGGTAATTGATGTCCAGCGCGGACCACGCCAACCACCAAACCAGACCGGCCAGGGCCAGAAAGGGAAGGGCGGCCACCAGGAACACCGCAAACTGGATCAGGGCCAGCAGCATCAGTTGCGGAGCTCGCCGCAGGGATCGCAGCAGCGCGGAAACGAACGATCCGCCTGCGGTGTTCGGATGCCCGGTCGCGATCAGCATCAGCCCGGCCTGTTCGAGGTATGTCTCGAACAGCGCGCAGGCGACGGCCAACGTGAGGGCCAGCAGGCCGGGGATACTAAACGCAAAGGACGCAATATCCGTGTTTGCCACGGAAAAGCGGCCGGTCGTTGCGATGATCCGGGCCAGGGCAAAGGCGGAGAGCGGCACCAGAACCAGCGCGGCGAGCGCCCGGAAAACCAGTGCATAGGCCGTGACGGCTCCGAGGCGTGGCGCCATCAGGACCGCCGCCTGCCCCACGACGGTCGGTTGGTGACCTTCGTACAATTGTTCAACCGCCATGCGATTTTGCCCGCGAACCAACGCTCGTCTGCGCTTGCACTATAGCCCGGGGAGGTTCCCACCGCCACCACGCGGGTGTTCGACTTTCCGGGCGTCGATGTGGGAGCGACGGCCGGCACACACTGAGTCGTCCTTGATCGACAGAGCAGGCCGACCGGCCCTCCCGCGTTCAGTCGGCGTCCGGACCTTGCCTTCCGTTATGCACCGCGCCATGATGCTTGCGGCCGCGGAGGGCTTCATGAAGCGTCGTGAGCGGCCGTCACGTGGCGGCCTTTCTCGGCGCGCTGCATGCTGTGTTTTCTCGGGCTGGGGGTTGTTCTACCCATGCATGTTTCCGCGCGAATTCTCTGTGCCCTCGGGCTCTACGTCCTGGTTTCTTTTCTCGCCATGATGGGCGTGCCCTGGCTTTGCATGAAGGCTGGGCTCGGGCCGCTGTGCCCCTGGTGCATTCGGTCGGGCCTGGTTACACAGGCAACATTCCTGGTGCTGGCCCTGGTTTTCATGCGCGTGATCGGCAGCGGCGACTGGGCTCGCTTCGGAATGAAGCTTGCGCGGCCGGCCATCGTGCTACGCGCGGTTGCGATCAGCGCGGCGGCCATGCTGGTACTGATGTCGCCGCTGCTGGTGCTGTGGATGGTGAGCCCGGCGCCCGCGGGCGAGGGACCGGGCGGGCCGGGGCCGGCCTCCGGCAGCCTTCTCCACACGATTCTCTTCGTTTGGCTGATCGCCAGTACGTGCGAGGAGGTCTTCTACCGAGGCCTGTTGCAGGGGTTTCTGTCGCCGCTGGCTGCGTATGGCGTGCGGTTATGGTTCGTTCGGATCCGCTTTCCCGTCGCCTTCTGCGCTGCGCTGTTTGGGCTCAGCCACCTGTGCCTGGTGGGCATGGTGCCGCCGCCGCTGCTGGCGTCCATTCTGGTGTCCACGACGGTGGCCGGGCTGGTGGCCGGGTACTACCGTGAACAGACAGGGAGTCTGCTTCCGGCCATTGCGGCGCATGTGACGTTCAATGTCGTTGGAACGCTGACACCGTTGCTTCTTTCCGGAAGATAGCGTCTGCCGCAATTGCACGCACTCACCGACAGGTCCGAGGGCGGGTTATCGGGCGTGGCGGTGCGGACGGTGTGGGTTTCACCTCAGGAAGTGCCCCGCTTTTCCGATCCATCCGTATGTGCCGCAGGTGGCACGGTGCATCCGGTCCCGGGTGGGCGTCGCGCGCGTCGACTCCGAACGGGGTTCGTGCATAAGGGGGTGCCATGCAGATTCAGCAACTGACAGTCCCGGGCGGGTGTGAGACGTACGATTTCTCGAAGATCGCGAGTCAGGATGACAATGGTCTCGTACTTGTCTTCGGCGCGGTGGCGCGGTTTGAGCGCGCCGACCTCGCCCCGGCATTGAGGAGCGCTTTTCCGAAAGCGTCGATCGTCGGTTGCACGACGGCCGGCGAGATTTCCGGCGCGGGGGTCACGGATGATTCGCTGACGCTGACGGCCGTCCGGTTTGACTCGGCGACGATTCGAACCTGCTGCGAGCCGGTACCCCGGATGCAGGATTCCGAAGATGCCGGTCGGCGGCTGGGCGCGGCCCTGGCCGGGTCGGATTTGCGGTACGTATTGGTCCTGGGCGACGGCGTGGGCGTGAACGGGGCGGCGCTGGTCAAGGGTGTCACCGCGTGCATGGATCCGGGCGTGTCCGTTTCCGGCGGTTTGGCCGGCGACGCAGGCAAGTTCGAGCGTACGTGGCTGGTGCATAACGAGTTGGTGCAGACGAAGGTCGTTCTGGCGGTGGGGTTCTACGGGAACGCCCTGCGGGTCCGGCACGGGTGTGCCGGGGGGTGGACGGTGTTCGGCCCGCGACGAAAGGTCACCAAGGTCCTGGACAACGTGGTCTACGAACTGGACGGCCGGCGCATTCTGGACATGTATGAGGAATACCTGGGCGAGGAGGCGAAGGGCCTTCCGATCTCAGGTCTGCTCTATCCGCTGGCGATCCTCTCGGAGAACCGGGAAGAGACGGGGATCATCCGCACGATGCTGGAAATCAATCGGGAGGAGGGGTCCGTCGCGTTTGCGGGCGGCATTGACGAGGGCAGCGTGGTCCAGTTGATGTGTGCGGACGAGGCGGAGTTGATTGCAGGAGCGGTGCTGTCGGCGTCGCAGAGCCGGATCGAAGCGCCCGGGCCGCACGATGCGCTCGCGATCCTGATCAGTTGTGTCGGTCGGCGGCTTTTGCTGGAGGGGCGGGTTTCGCAGGAGGTCCGTGCGGTCATCCGGGAGCTGGGGGCGGATTTCCGCTACACGGGCTTCTACTCCAACGGGGAGATCAGCCCGTTCCCGCCGACCGGCCGCTGTGCGTTCCACAACGAGACCATGACCATCACAACGCTGTGTGAGGCACGCGCCTGATGTCGAATGAGGTTCGGCAGCAGATCGTGGATTCGTTTCTGACGGCGGAGTCCGACGAGGGGGATCGGGTCCTGTCGGACTACCTGCGCTGCGCCTCGCCGGAGGACGTTCTGGCGCTGTTTCGGGAGATCCGCGTCCGGCACGTTCATTTGTCGAAGTCGGCCCATCGCGCTCGCCGAGCCCTGCGGATCAGCACGGAGGAGGCCAACCGGGCGAACGAGGGGCTGCTGGACGAGATTGCCGAACGCAAACAGGTGGAGGCGCATCTGCAACAGGCAAAGGACGCCGCCGAAGCGGCCACGCGCGCCAAGAGTGAATTCCTCGCCAACATGAGCCACGAGATTCGCACGCCGATGACGGCCATTCTGGGGTATGCGGAGGTGCTGCTGGAGGAAGAGCAGCTCGACGCCATGCCGCCGGAGCGTGTGGAGGCGCTCCGGACGATTCGGCGGAACGGCGAGTATCTGCTGGGGATCATCAATGACATTCTGGACCTCTCCAAGATCGAGGCCGGCCGCTTCACGATTGAGCGGATCCGCTGCTCGCCCTGCCAGATCGTGGCCGACGTCGCCTCGATGATGCGGGTGCGTGCCGACGCGAAGGGGCTGCCGCTTGATATCGAGTACGACGAGCCCATTCCGGAGACGATCGAGACCGACCCGATGCGCTTGCGGCAGATTCTCATCAACGTAATCGGCAACGCGATCAAGTTCACCGAAGTGGGCCGGGTTCAGCTTCGGGTCTCGCTGACGGACGATTTGCACGCCCCGATGATGCACTTCGATGTGGCGGACACCGGGGTAGGCATGAACACCGTACAGGTCGCCGCGCTGTACCAGCCGTTCACCCAGGCGGACGCGTCCACCACGCGCCGATTCGGCGGCACGGGCCTGGGTCTGGCTATCAGCAAGCGGCTGGCGGCGGAGTTGGGGGGCGAACTCACCCTCGTGGAGACCGTCGAGCGGTTGGGGACGCGGTTCCGCATCTCGGTGGCCACGGGATCGTTGTCCGGAGTGAAGCGTACCGCAGACCCCCGGTCGGCCACGACCGTGAAGGGCGGACCGGCCGAAAGCCGATCCCAGATCGACGTGCCCGTGCTGGCCGGGTGCCGCATTCTGCTCGCGGAAGACGGCCCGGACAACCAGCGGCTGCTCTGCCACGTCCTGCAGCGGGCGGGCGCGCACGTGACCCTGGTGGAGAACGGCCGGCTGGCCGTCGAGGCCGCAACGGCGGCACGCGACGCCGGCGACCCATTCAGCGTCATTCTGATGGACATGCAGATGCCGGTCATGGACGGCTATCAGGCCACCGGCCACTTGCGTCGGCATGGCTATACGGGTTCGATCGTGGCGTTGACCGCACATGCCATGGCGGGCGACCGGCAGCGGTGCCTTCGCGCCGGCTGCGACGACTACGCCATCAAGCCCATCGACCGCAAGGCGCTCATCGAGACGATTCGCAGACAACTGACGCCCGTCGGGGCGTCAAACCCTCATTGACCCACCCGCGCTGACGTCCCCGACGCGTCCGGTCAGTTCCGGGGTGTCGCTCCGCCCGGGATGGCGGTCAGGCGACGAAGCGAGTACATTCCGC
Organism: uncultured Phycisphaeraceae bacterium; assembly: GCA_964586145.1. Taxonomy (GTDB): domain Bacteria; phylum Planctomycetota; class Phycisphaerae; order UBA1845; family UBA1845; genus JAFGJQ01. The sequence continues at coordinate 14,936 of CAZPHH010000073.1, forward strand.
TGTTCGGGCCGGAGGAGAGGAGGCGTTCATGTCTGCCTGGCGCGGAGTTCTTCTCTGGATGGTGACCGGCCTGTCGGCAGCCTCTGCCACGGAGCCGAACCGAGTCGAGTCGGCTGAGCTCTATACGGTCGGTCCACCTCTTCGAAGTGGACACTTGAAGGTCGGCGCCCTCCACGAGATCTATTATGCGTTGCATGGGAACCCGGAGGGCCGGCCGGTCTTCGTTCTTCACGGGGGGCCCGGCGTCGGGTGCTACCCCCGACTGACGCAGTACTTCAATCCCGACAAGTTCCTGATCGTGCTTCACGACCAGCGGGGGGCAGGGCGCAGCCGGCCGGCAGGCGAGATTCGGGAGAACACCACGCAGCACCTGGTGGAGGACATCGAGCGACTGCGGGAGCACCTGGGCATCACGGAGAAGGTTCTGATGTTCGGCGGGTCGTGGGGATCGACTCTTGCCCTCGCCTACGCCGAAACGCATCCGGAGCAAGTCCGGGGCCTGATCGTGCGTGGTGTCTTCACGGCAAGTGCCGAAGAGCCGCTGAATGGTTTCGTCGGCCCCATGCCGCGCGCGTTCTTTCCGGATGCGGCGGCGGAGTTCGACGCGGCCCTGCCCGCAGAGTACCGGGCGTTCGAGCCGAAGCGGCTGCTCGAGCTGTTCTCCGGCGACGACAAGGCGACGCAGCGCCGGGTGGCCGACGCATGGATCCGCTGTGCGATCCGGACCGGCAAGCTGCACTTGTCGGACGAGGAGTTGAAGGGTGGTTGGGGCGATTACGATGCGGTTCCGGGCGCCCGGATCGACTGCCACTATGCGGCGAATGGGTTCTTCCTTGAACCAGGCCAGCTTCTTCAGGATGCAGACCGGCTCAAAGATATTCCCATTACGATCATCAACGGGCGGTACGATCTGATCTGCCCGCCGATCACGGCCTGGCGGTTGCACGAGCGATTGCCGAAATCCAGGCTCGTGATCGTGGAGGAGGCGGGACATTCCGAATCGGAGCCTGGCATCACCGCGGCGTTGCTCGAGGCCGTTCGGACATACGAATAAGGAGGATCATCCATGTGAGGAGCCTGCCCGTGGAGAACGTGGCGGGCGGTCGTGGAGAGGAGACAGCGCGGTGAGCCCGGACGATACGGGTGGCCTTGAAAAGCTCGGTCGAGTCGGGGACGCTCGGGGGCGACCCGGGCAAGAGGGTGACGATGCGCGGACCCGACGCAATCACGCTTGCGCATCAGTGGCGGATCGTGGACGCCCGCGGTCGTACCGTGACCCAGGCGGATCCGGTCGCCCTGTACATTCTGCGCCAACACGACGTCGTCGATTCCGATGCGCTGCAGGCCATTGCGAATGAAGAGGGTGTACGCATCGGGATCAGGGAGCGCATGGCATTGGTGGGTGGTCTCTGTGCCGCCCTGCTCGTGATGGGGCTTTTCACATATGCGCTGCTCACCGGCGACATTGGTAATGCCCCCCTGGCGAAGTCTGCCGGCCTGCTCTACCTCTGCTCTCTCCCCTGGATCATCTGGTACGGCATCAAGCGGAAACGCTTTGGAGACGTCGCGGGAGCGATGCTCCGTAACCAGCGCTGCCCGCACTGCGGCTACGATCTGCGCCTGCTTCCCACCGACCCGGTGGACGGTGCGACCGTGTGTCCCGAGTGCGGATATGCGTGGATGATGAAAGGCGCCAAGGAATGAGTTGGATCTGGCCGGACTATGTTCAACGCGAGCTGCCGCTCACTCCGCAGGATCGCAAGGCCGTCCACCGTGATGCCTGGAAGCTCTGGTGGGCAAACAAGTGGAACCTTGTGCTGTATCTGGCTCTCCCCGCCGTCTACCTGCTGACTGTGTTTTCCGCCAGCGAGGCGGGCGGACAACTGGCCACCCTGATCGGCGTGGGCGGATGGATTCATCGGTTGTTCCGGGCCGGGGCTCCGTTTGCGCTGCTCGTCGCCTGTTTTGTGGTGGGCGGGGCGGTCCTCCAGCGGCTGCGTTTCGCGCCCTGCGTGTACCGGGCTCTTCGCCATCACGGTTACGACGTGTGCGCACAGTGCGGTTACTGGCTGCGCGGTCTGGGGGACGACGTTCTGCGCTGTCCGGAATGCGGCATGCCGCGCGAATAGAGATGATTGCAGGCATCGTCCTGGCATTTTCCAGTGTCCATATCTTGCCGCATCCTTGTCAGCGGAGCCGCTGACGGAATCGTTCGCAGAACCGTCAGCCGTCCCTATGGGACCGGGGTGTTGGGAAGAGGTTGCGCGTTCCCGGCCTTGAAAGGTCGGTCTTTGCGCGGATGCTGAGGTGTCTGGCCCATGAATGCAGTCCGGCGATTCATCGCCGGCATTTCGCCCGGACGATATCGGATACTCGGCGCAAGTGTCTGCAACGGAGGTGAGTTCAATGATCGGCTTGAAGCATTGCGTTGCGAAATGGCTGTTTACCGCCTGGACCTTCGTTGTGTCGACGAGTGGTGTTTTCGCCGTCGCCAACGGGGAGAACCTGATCAGCCACGGCTCCTTTGAAGGCTCCGTCGTCGGTGGACTGCCGACGGGCTGGGTGGTCCAGGCGACGAGACCCGCCTTGTCCCCGCAGACCCGCACCGCGGACGAGGACGGCCGGCGTTATCTGCACATGACGGGTGGTGGCAATCCCGACTGCGTCGGGGGAGTGTCGACGCAGGCCGGCATCATCGCCGGCAAGACGTACTGGTTCCGCGTGCGGTTCCGAAAGAGCGACTGCGTGAACCCCATTCGGCCCCTTCTGTTCGAGGTCGCGGCGAACGAAAGCTCCCGGCAGATGTTGGAGTTCCATCGCTTGAAAGACGGTTGGGTGGAAGGCGAAGCCAGAGTCTGCTTTCCGGGTGAAGGGCTCGTAAACGCGGACGTGCGCATCCTCTACCGCCTGTGCGCCCGGGGCGAGGTGTGGATTGAAAACGTTTCCCTGGTTGAGACCGACGCGGTTCCATCACGTCTGGCGAGAATCGTCTGCACAGGTGGTCCGGACACCCTGGAGAAATACGGACTGCCGGCGTTTCGCAAGGCCCTCGACGTCATGGGGCAGGCGAAGGTCGACCTGGCGCTGCTGCCTGAGTGCTTCCACGGGGAGGATGTCCAGGAACCGCTTTCCGGCCCGTCCGCGACGTTGATGTCGGAGAAAGCCGCCAAGTACGGGATGTACGTCGCGGGGACCATCGGCCTGTACGACAAGGTGTCGGATCGTCTTTTCAATGCGGCGCTTCTCTTTGACCGGAAAGGAAAACTGATCGGGCGATATGACAAGATTCACCTTCACGGTCCGGAGCTTCACCCGGGCGGCGTGACGCCAGGCGACGATGCCCCCGTTTTCCAGACAGACTTCGGCAAGGTGGGCTTCATGACTTGTGCCGACAGTTGGTTCACGGACGTGGCCGAGCTGGTCGCCCTGCGCGGCGCGGACATCCTGCTGTTCCCGAGCCTGAATTACGATCGGGGATTGATGCACGCGCGCTCGCTGGACAATCGCATCAACATCGTGGCCAGCTCTCGCGCGGGAGGCTGTGGCGTCTGGGATAGCGACGGCAACGAGGTGCTCGCCCCCTCTTCCGAAAAAAGCGACGGGTCGGCCCATCCAGATGTGGTGAAGACCCGGGTGGACGGTCTGGACATCCTGATGGTCACGCTGGACCTCCATGATCCTGCCGTCGGCGGGTCCCGTTCTCCTGCGATCCGCACCAGGAGACACACGGGCAATCAACGGACCTGGCTGGAGGGCCCCATCCTCCGCGAGAAAGACCGCTGGTGGGTGGACTAGCGCGTTTCCGACAACAGGTCTGAGACGGGGACCCGGCCGGTCTTGGTGACCGCGTTGCTGAAAACCGAGTAAGGCAGACGCATACGGTCAACGTTTCGGAGCCGGTCGCGTGCGGCGGAGGAGGGCGGCGTACTCCTTCTCGATCTTTTTCAGGCGTTTCTGCAAGGCGGCGTCCACGCCGGTGTAGGGCTGTCGGGCGGTGGTCAGCGCCACGAACCACTTCACGAGACTGGCGAAGTCGGACACGCTGATGTACTCCGGCCCGATGCGCCCGGTGCGGGTGTTCATGTTGTGATAGTTGCCCAGGGCGACGCAGATGCCGGTGGCCTCGTAGCCGAGCTGACAGTAGGCGGTGGATTCGCACGTGCCGCCGTCCATCAGTCGGCGCTGGTAGGTGAAGACCTTGTCGGTCTTGCGCAGATCCTCGGCGACGGCCTGGCAGTAGCGGGTCGCAGGCGAGTAATAAGTCGTGGCCTTGTCGCCCACGCGCAGGATCGGACCGTCGCCGATCCGGGCGTTGGGGCGTTCCGCGCTGGTCTCGATGGCCACCACGACGCATCGACCGGGGATGGTACGGGCGCGGCAGGCCGCCATGGCCCCGACGAAGCCGACCTCCTCCGCCCGGGTGAACAGGAAGTATGCCTCCGTCCGGGCACGGGTGCGGGCCAGCGTCTCCAGGCAGCAGAGCATGGCCGCCACGCCGGCCAGATCGTCGCAGGCCCGGGCGTAGAACCGGCCGTTGCGAATCCGTGCATCCGGCAGGTCCCACATGCCCGGCGATCCCGCGGGGACGCGGGCGGGTACGTCGATCTCCGCGCTGGCCACCTTGCGGGCAGCGCCCTTTCCGGTGGTCCGGGTGGACACGATGCGCCCGCGGACCCAGTGATCGTCCACGCGAAAGCGGACGCGGGCATCCGTGAAATACTCCGGCTTCACCCCGCCGCGCCAGGCGGCGCGAACCCGATGGCCGCTCCTCACGTCCTCCGCGACGAAGCCGGGATGATCGGTATGGGCGGTCAGGCAGACGGGGTGGGCCACACGAGTGGCGCCATGGCGATAGTGAACCAGAAGGTTCCCCGCCGGATCGGATTTCATCCGAACCCCGCGCAGCCTGCCGCAGAATCCGGCGATCCAGGAATGAACGCGGCCTTCCACGAACGGCGCGGTGGGCAGGGACAGTACGTCCAGCGTTGTTTTGTTGTGTGTGGCCCGGAGCATGGAATTCCTGCCGCAGGCGGACTAGCCGACCTTGCTCCTCATCAGCCAGAAGGCGGCGAACGCGACAATCGTCAGCGAGAGCGCGACCGTGCCGATGAAGAACCCCGCCCACGACCGGCCCTGGTGTTCATTCCGCCGCTGCCCGGCGCTGTTCATGCCGAGCAGGGCCCCGATGGCCGCCAGCCCCATGGTGCCGGCCACGCCGAGGAGAATCACGTGCTGGAACATCGGGTTGCCGAACAGGATCATCTTGAGTTCGCCGTCGTAGTTCCGCCAGAGAAGACCGGCGAGCAGAACAAGCCCGATCAACGCGATGACCGAGCAGATCACGGACCACCGGGCCTGTACGTCGTATCGTCGAAGACTTGCACGCGCCACGGGCGGCACCTCACTTACCGGCAGGAACGATTCCACTTCACGCCCGGGCCCCAACCCACCCGGGCCGCCAGACGCGGACGGGAAACCGCCACTATCCTAGCCCATATCGGTGTCCGGCGTCCAGAGCAGAAACGGCCGGTCAGGGGGCTGGGTCCTGGCGGCGAGGGCCGCCCACCGAGTTATCGGGCGGGTCCGCGGGCGGCGTGATGCTGACGACTTTGACCGCATCGCCGCTGGCGGAGTATCGCCCGGCCGACGAGCGTTCCTGGCGGACGTTGACGAGGGCGTTGGCGCCCTTGAGGGCCGCGGCGGCTTTCAGGCCCTCCAGGGCCTCTTCCGGGCGGCTGAACCCGTCGACGAAAACGGCCTCCACCTGCTCCACGATCTGGTACCCGGCGATCTGGGCCGTGCTGGAGGTGGTCAGAACTTTCTGCGCCTCGCGCCGGCGTTCGGTGGCCAGCTTCTGAGGGCCGGAGTACTTCTGCAGGTTCGGATGCAGCCGCACCGGGCGGGAGCGGCGTCGGAGGCGTCGCCAGTGGCGAGCGTAGCGCCAGAGTACGCCCAGGACGATCACCAGGATCACAAGCGTATAGCCAGGATGTGCTTTGAACCATTCCATTGTGCGTCAGGTCCTGCCTGCCGTTGGGGCATCCGGATCCAGTCGCTGTCCCCGGTAAGCCGTTCCCCGCCAGACGGTACGCGTGGCGCCGCCCAGCTTGAGCATGGCGTTGACCAGCATTCCCAGGCAGAGCGCGGCCCCGATTACATATCCGAACGACCAGGCGGGGTGACTTCGGACCAGCCTGTAGAATCGGAACATCACCGTCTGCTGCACCAGGACAACCCCGGCGGAGACGCCAGCCACGCGCCACCAGGGCTGGGCGTCGGACGAGGCCAGGCCCCCGACCAGCGCCACCAGCAGCGACACCCAGGGGAAGAGGCTGACGATCGTCAGGATCGCCATGCTGACGGACAGACGCGGGAACGTCCCGAAACAGCCGTAGAAAATCCGGCTCCAGCCGCGCCAGGTCTGTGTGAACGTGGAGTACATGTGAGTGATGTAGAGGTCGTCGTTCTGGATGACGTTCAGCCGAAGGCCCGAAGACTTCGCGAACCGGGCCATGTGCATGTCCTCGTTGACCTCGGTCTTGACCCGATCGTGCCCGCCGATGCGGTCGTAGCAGGTCCGCTTCATCAGCATGAACGCTCCGTTGGCGTACGCGGCCTTCGATTTCGGGTCGTTGACCTTGGCGGGTCGGAACCAGAACACCATGATAGCGGCGCAGACCGGCTGGAGCAGTTTCTCCCAGAAGCTGCGGGTCTCCAGGACGGGCAGCACGGACAGAAAATCCAGGTCTCGCTCGACGGCCTCCCGTACGGCCACGGACAAGGTGCGGTTCGACGTCTGGCGGCAGTCTGCGTCAGCGAAGCAGAACCACTCGCCAGTGGCGGCCGCCACGCCCTCCCGCATGGCGTTGTTCTTGCCGAACCAGCCTTCACGCAGCTCGCGAATGGTCAGGACTTTCAGGCGGCCGTTCGGCCCGGCCTGCGAGCGCAGGCCCTCGAGGATCTCCGCGGTCCGGTCCGTGCTGCGGTCGTTGATGATGATGATCTCGTAGTCCGGGTAATCCTGGTCCAGCAGCGAGCGGACGCAATCGGCGATGTTGGCCTCCTCATCCTTGGCCGCCACCAGTACGGAAACGCGAGGCGCCGGCCGCGGCGGCCCGTCGTGCGAGTGCGATGAAAGCACACGCTCCGTCCGCCAGGCCCGGCTGATCTCCAGATGGCGGGAGAGCCAGACCAGCCCAATCAGGCTGAGAAACACCGTCCAAACAAGAAAGGCCGTCGGCATGAACTCTTCATTTCCTCGCGCCGTGCCCTGCCTGTCCGGGCCGGCTGACCGCGTCGGCTACTCGGGCGACTCGCTCGGCCCGGACTGCGAGTCCTCCCCGGTGGATGCGGGAGGCGGTGCCGGGGGCTCCGCCGCGGGGGACGCCTCGCGGGTTGTCTCGCCTGCCGGCGGGGGCGCTGCAGCGGGGGCCTCGCCCGCCGGCGGAGGCGCCTCATGCACGTACTCCTCGATTTCCTCGATCTGCTCGTAGTCCGTCAGGTCCACGGCCCGCCGGAGCAGGAAGTAGATCGCGGTCCCGGCGGAGAAGAAGTAGGACACCAGGAAGGACCAGACCAGGCCGATCACCAGGCACACCCAGATGAAAATCAGCAGACCGCTGATCCAGTCACCGCCGTGCCAGGTGACCTCCGGGAAAGCCCGGCCCAGGAACTCGTACGGCCAAATGGCGTCGAGCTTGGCCACCTTGTCGTCGCCCACCGTGCGGGAGGCCGCAGCGGCCCCGATTCCCACGCACTTGTGCGTGGCCAGCAATGTCAGATGGGCGAAGAAGTGAACCACCAGCCAGCAGACGGCCCCGTAGACGAATGCCACGAAGCCGTAGAATGCGGCCCGCCACGGGCGGGTGTACACGTAATGGAAGCCGGTGGCGAACGCGTCAAAGCTGCTGGAGCCTTCGACTGCGACTGCGGGCCAGAAGAGAACGCCGCCCGCGAACCATCCGACCCAGAGCACGGCGATCGCCAGACCGCCGATCAGGGCCAGGAAGAAGAACAGCCCACCCAGGATGTCGCCGAAATAGGGGATGGCCAGCACCAGCCCACCCAGGACCAGCAACAGGCCGATGAAGACGATTCCGATCACAGGCGCGATGGGCGCCAGAAGGAAGCCGCCCCAGTAGTGGCGTCTGACGAAGGCGAACGACTCTCGCGGGCTGATGGTCTCGCCGCGAGCGAAGTCCACGGCGGCCATCCGGCAGATCATCCCGCCGGCGCACGCCCAGATCAGCAGAAGTCCGGGGAAGAACAGCAGCGAGAACCAGGGGTGGCATCGCAGCATCCAGGACGTCGCCCGGCACATGCCGCCGATTTCGATCACCGTCCCGCCGGAGGGGGTCACCGAACCCACGATGGTGCTGACCCGGCCCCGCAGGTGACGGGAGTACACCTCGTAGATGCCCGCATCACCCTTGCCCTCTTCGAAGCCCGATTCCATGTACCGGGCGATCGAGTAGGCGGTGATGACCTCCGGGTCCACTCCCTTCTTCGCCCCGGTCCAAATCAGGTCGAGCAGGCTGCCCCAGATCAGCGTGGCGACCAGGCCGAGCAGGGCTACCAGAATCTTGCCGGGCTGGCGGGCGATGCGGAATGTCCCAAAGATCTTGACGCAATCGGCGCCGGGAAACCTCTCCGACGGGGTGACGGTGCTGGGTGCATCAGACATGGCAACCTCCTTGTTTGCCCCGGGTTACATACCTCGTCCCGGGGCGGCAGCGGAATGAGCACACGCCCTCGGGGTGGCCGCCCACCGTTCACCCGCAGAAGGCGCCGCCTGAATGTCGGGCCGGACTCACCGCGCCGGTGTCCGGCCCACGCCGGCCCCCATTATAGAATCCCCCCAACCATCGGCAACGGGCGAGTTTGCGATCTTCCGCCGGTGGCCGGAGCCGCCGGGAGGGCGCCTTCGGCGGCCGGTGCGGCGGGTCGGGGAATCCGGGCTTTCGGAAAACCTCTACTCGCGTGTTGCATGGACGGCTTGATATCTGTAGTCTGGTTGGTTGGAGCGAGGGACAGAGAGAGGTTCTCGTCCAAGTCAAGCAGCTTCGCAGAGAGAGGGAGAGGTATCGATGAAGAGACTATGGCTTGTGCAGGCCGCAGTTGGAATCTGTGCGCTGGGGTTGGTGGCGCCGAACGTGGCTGTGGGCCAGGCAACGATCACGGCCGACAACCGCATGATCGAGGCCCTGGTGGACTGTACGGACGGCGGCGGCACCTGGACGTGGGGGCCGACGACGTGGACTCCGTCCGCCCCGGGCGCAGCGTTCAACGAAACGCTGGAGTACAACGGGATTTCTCCGAACGCGCAGGTCGACGCGGACGGCATCGCGATCCAGAGCTCTTCGCTGGACGGAAGCACGACCTTCACGTCGCTGACGACCTCGGGCAGCGCCTACGCCTTTGCGAACGTCAGCGGCAGTTCGCCGAACTTCGCCCAGGTGGACGTGGAATCGTATTTCTGGATCCAGTTCACGATTGACACCGCGCAGGACTACACGCTTACCGGCGCGTTGAGTCGGGATTCCGTCAGCGGGCCCTCGGTCCGCATTCGTTTGCGGCCGGTCGGCGGTGACAACATTCACTATTCCACCGTCGCCGGGTCCTTCGACTGGCAGGGCACCCTGGAGCCCGGTACGTACGAGCTGCAGGCCAGGGCCACTTCGCTCTACGCCGGAAGCAGCTATTACAACCGGATCGCCTCGTATGACAACGTGCAGTTCACGCTGATTCCCGAACCGGGCGCGCTGAGCCTGCTGGTTCTGGGTCTGCCGCTGTTGCGGCGGCGCCGGGTCCGCTGAGACCCCGGCCGGATGAGACAACAACCTTTTCCGGGACCGGTCCTTCCGGCGAGGGGCCGGTCCCGGTGTTGTTTCGGGATCGTGCGGATTCCGGCGGATCGCCGATCGGGCGGGGCGTGCCGAATCCGCTGCGTGGCCGGTGTCCCGGCCGGTCGAGTCACGCGTCCTGTTCCTCGGCCTGGCGACAGTCGCAGGGGATATCGATGCCGCGCATGGGTCGGCCGCAGTGTACGCATCGATATATCCCCAGTCGGTAGTGCATGCGGCCGAGTGTGCCGATCACCAGGCAGGCCAGACCGAGTCCGCCCAGCAGGGCTATTGGGAGGAAGGTGATTACGTTCATCAGCTTTTCCCACCAGGGCTGTTCCGGCTCCGACGAGTGAAACAGGAGCACGGTGTACCCGATGAGTGCCGCGAGGAAGCCGATTGCGAACGCCACAAACCCAGCGGCAAGTTCCCGCCGAGCTGCCCGGGAGTCTGATGGCATGTTCGGTCTGTCGACGGAAGCCTCGTTACGGATGCATATGCACCACAGCGAACGCTTGTGTCGCATCACACGTGACGGACATCTGTCGTCGACAAGAGTCCTGCAGCCCTAACCCAACTTTCGCAGACTTTCACAATTTTCGCCGTCGCGGCCGCGTTGGCGT
>CAZPHH010000074.1:0-25123 GCA_964586145.1 uncultured Phycisphaeraceae bacterium
ATTCGCCCGGCGGACGCCCCCGCGCCCCGACCCCTGAACCCAGCCCCCTGGACCCTCCCGTTCCTGGTCTGTTGTCTTGTGCTTTCTACCGTTCCTCATTCACCGATGATTTTGACGAGCACGCGTTTGCGTCGCCGGCCGTCGAACTCGCCGTAGAAGATCTGCTCCCACGGGCCGAAATCCAGCCGGCCGCCGGTCACCGCGACGACGACCTCGCGCCCCATGATCTGCCGCTTGAGGTGGGCGTCCGCGTTGTCCTCACCGGTGTCGTTGTGGCGATACTGCTCGATCGGAGCGTGCGGGGCCAGCCGTTCCAGCCACGTCTCGTAGTCGTGGTGCAGGCCGTGTTCGTCGTCGTTGATGAACACGCTGGCTGTGATGTGCATGGCGTTGACCAGGCAGAGCCCTTCCCGCACGCCGCTGGCCCGCAGGGCATCCTGGACGTGCGGTGTGATGTTGAGGAAGGCACGCCGCTGGGGCACGGTGAACTCCAGCTCGTGTCGGAAGGATTTCATTTCGTTTCCCGCATCCTGAACCGTTCTGCGTCTGCCTTCCGCGCACCCGGCAGAAGCAGACGGGGTCACAGCCCCGCCAGGAGGGAGGACAGTTGCAGCCCCAGCGCGTTGCTGATCCGGGCCAATGCCCAGACGGAGGCCGCGTTCTTACCGAGTTCCACCTGGGAAAGCTGGGAGGTGGTCAGGTCCGTGCGATCGGACAACTGCCGCAACGTCAGGTTCTGGCTGAGCCGCTCTTCGCGGATCCGCTTGCCGATCAGTCGGTTCAGCTCCGCCTCGCTGGTGTAGATCAGGCCCAGCCGCTGGCAGGCGCGGTCAATCGCGGCGACCAGTTCATCCTGCTTGAACGGCTTGGGGATGTAGTCGCACGTGCCGAACCGCATGGTCTGGGTGGCCGTCTCCAGGTCGGGATACGCCGTCATCACGATGATGCTCATGCGTTCATCCAGGTCCCGCAGGCGCTCCACGACCTGCACGCCGTCAATGTCGGGCATTCGCAGGTCGACCAGGGCGATCTGGAAGGATTCCTCGCGGGCGGTCTCCAGCGCCTTCTCCGCTTCCGTGAAGGTGCGCGGGCGATACCCGTGGTCCGCCAGAAGCAGGCCGAGCGTCTTGCACACCGATGCGTCATCGTCGATGACCAGAACCTTGATGTGGTGTCGAACTGCCATTTCGGTCTTCTCCACTTCGTGGACTCAACCTGGATCCGCCCGTCGAACGCAAGCCTCTGCCGATGTATCCGACCGGATGCCGGGCCGCCTCGCTCGTCACCCGTCACGCCGCCGCACCGGCGCGCGCAGCCCGGACAAGATACAATGACTCAACGGTCCCTTTACATCGTTACAGCGGCATCGGACAAATCGAAGCCTTCCATAGACGCGAGTGTCGCCGATGTCCACGAACACTCGAAAAACTTCCGTGAGCGTCGAATGACCTGCCGCACGCATACGTGACTGAGTCGGTTGAGCTCTCTCAAACCCTGCGTTTCTGCTTGAGACGGCCGCGGTTCCCGAAGGCCCCCGCCCACACGTCGTCTCAACCCTAAGGAACAATGGCGAAAGAACTTATCGCTGCTCCCAAGAGCACGCAACCCGCTGGACAGGTTGCGATCTGTCGTCCATCCCTCGCATCGCCATCCTTCTTCTAAGGAGTGTATATTAAGCCACACCGTAATGCAAGTGGCAGTTTATGAACTTGCAGTGAATTTTTTTTGACGGGGATAAGGACGCCGCTTCGCATGGGGGCCCCTGCGTGCCTTGCGCACGGGTGGCTGCCCATGCCCGCCCTGCACCGACGTCTATGCGAACTCCGCCTCCCGGCAGTCGTTTCGCCTCGGGTTCGGCGACGCCATGCTCCCCGGCCGGAACTGCATCCTGTCGACGGAGACAAGGCGCGAAGTGGGACTGCATGTCGTCCCGCAGGCGGGCCGCGTGAATCCGACGGCAACAAGTCACTGCCCGCGCGTGCGTCCCTCGCGGCGCTGGAAGGGGCTGCGCCTCAGGCACGCTTCCGCTTGGTCGGAAATGGCGACTTCTTCGCCACCTTGACGGGCGCGGCCACGGCCTTCACCGGCGGGGCGGCCTTGAGAGCCGGCGGGTTTGCGGCCGGCGTGGCCGGTTTGGCCGAAGCAGATGCGGCCCGTGCCTCTTTCTGTTCGGCGCGGGCTCGCTCGCGGGCCATGATGCCTGCTTCAATCTCACGAACCAGGTCCGGGTTGTCACGCAGGAAAGCTCGCGCCGCTTCGCGTCCCTGGCCCAGCCGGACCTGCCCGAAGCTGAACCACGCACCGCTCTTGTCGACGATATTGTGGGTGATGGCCAGATCGATCAGATCCCCCTCCCGGCTGACCCCCGAGTCAAAGAGAATGTCAAACTCCGCCTCGCGGAACGGGGCGGCCATCTTGTTCTTGACGACCTTGGCCTTCACCCGGTTGCCGACGGCTTGGTCACCTTCCTTCAAAGTCGATATCCGTCGGATGTCGAGCCGGACGGAGCTGTAGAACTTCAGGGCGCGCCCGCCGGGCGTGGTTTCCGGGTTTCCGAACATGACGCCGATCTTCATGCGGATCTGGTTGATGAAAATGACCAGCGTGCGTGTTTTGCTGATGGCCGCCGTGAGCTTGCGCAGGGCCTGGCTCATCAGCCTGGCCTGCAGAGCCACGTGTGTATCGCCCATTTCGCCTTCAATCTCCGCTCGGGGGATGAGGGCTGCGACGGAGTCCACGACAATCACGTCCACGGCGCCGCTGCGCACGAGCATCTCCGTGATCTCCAGCGCTTCCTCCCCGGAGTCCGGCTGGGAAACCAGCAGCGTCTCCAGGTTGACGCCGCACTTGCGGGCCCACCCGGGATCCAGCGCGTGTTCGGCATCCACCACCGCGGCGATGCCGCCGGCCTTCTGCGCGGCGGCGGCCACGTGCAAGGCGAGCGTCGTTTTGCCGGACGACTCCGGCCCGAACAGCTCGACGATGCGGCCGCGCGGAAGGCCGTGGCCTCCCAACGCCAGGTCCAGGGACAGCGCACCCGTGGAAATGCCGTCGATTTCCGACCGCATTTTGTCCATGCGCATGATGGCGCCCTGGCCGTACGTCTTCTCGATCTGCTGCACCGTCCGCTCGAGCGACTTGTCCTTTTCGACTGGCGACTCTTTTGCCATGGGTGTTTTGCACCTCGTGTTGAAAGACACCGACTCGCGCCGTCCGTCCGCGCCGGCGGTCGGCGGCGATCGCCCATACGCATCCCCACCCGCACGGCTGATGCTCGACGTTACGATGCACCCGCCAATGCACACTCTGCCACGGTGCTGTACCGCGCACCGCTGGCGTGGAGTTCCGAAGCCACCACTCGAATGGCCGACACACTCTGCCCAAGGGGGGGGACCGAAAGAGCCCCCACGTCTGCCCGCAGCCCGCCCCTCGTCCGATCGTCGCGGACGCGCCCCAGCGTCAGATGCGGGGAGAACGGCCGGCCCTCCTTGGGGAAGCCCACCGCGTCCAACTCTTCCGCCACCGCCGCCTGCAGCGACGGCAGCCGCCCGGTCGGCTCCTGAACCCCCACCCAGACCACCCGCACGCCGCCGCCCGGCGGGAAACACCCGCCGCCGCTCACCGTCAGGTCGAACGGCCGGCATCGGCCCGCCGCTCGCCGGACGGCGTCGCACACCACGGGCACACGCCCGTCCGGAACCTCGCCCAGGAACGCCAGCGTCAGGTGCATCTGGTCCCGAGTGACCCAGCGAACCGCGCGATCGTGCGCGGCCAGCAACGCCTGGGCCCTGCCCAATGCATCCTTGATCCGACCGTCCAGCTCAATGGCCACAAACAGCCGCATACCGCCCCCGTGGTCCTTTCCGAATACCTAACGAATACCAAACTTACACGCGCCGGCGCCGGGTGTCAAGCGGATTTTCCAAAGGGGCCGCAAAAACTCCCGTGATGGGCGCCCGAAGCATGGTCCTCACCGGGCAAAGGTGATCTGCAACGGCTGATCCGGGCGGACGACCACCTCCGGTTCGAAGAGAATCTGCGTGCGCGCGTCCGGCAGAGTCTCCGTGCGGAGGGCCACGGGCTCTCGACCGATCCGGACTTGTGGCGCGTCGGCGTGGTCCGTCCGGGGCACATTCAGGACGAGCGATTTCAGCCGCAGACGACCCCAGCGCACGTCGATTCGGTTGTGCTGGCCGGCGTCATCTCGCCGCTGCGTGAAGGTGCCCCAACCGTCGGCCGCGGTGAAAACGCTTCGGAAATCGTGCGGGGTCAGGCGGGGGTTGAAGCCCAGGTGTCCGCGGGGTCCGTGGTATTCATAGCCGGCCAGGGCCGTCAGGACTCCCCAACTGGCCAGTGCGCGGGCGTAATGGTCACCGCACTCGACTTCGTTGTAGGGGTTCCGCTTGAGCGGATGGTACCGATCGTGGACGGCCCGGACGATGGCCAGCGCTTCCGGGACCATGCCTTCCCAGATCATGTGCCCTGCCACCTGATACTCGATTCCCGTCCAGACTTCCTCCCGGTATCGAACGCCCTCGGCCAGGTACGCACTCTTGGGCCAGGTGCAGATGAACAGCCCGGCCTCGCCGGGAAAGGCGAACCCGCGTTCGGGGGGATGCGCCGCATTGTGCGGGCCGACGTCGGGGGCCCAATTGTAGCGCCACACCGACTCCAGGGCTTTGCGCACCGGGTCTGGCGGGTAGAGGTATCCCAGGCCAAGCTGATGCGCCCACCCCTGCCCGAACACCTGGTCGGACAGGCACCCGGGGCCGTACTGGAACTTCGGGTGCTGCTCCAGGTCGACATCCTGGATGAAATACTCCCCGTTGAAGAGCCGTTCCATCGTCAAGCGGCGACCGCTTTCGAAGATGGCCCGGGTCCTCGCGGCGAATTCGTCGTCGCCGACCTCGCGAGCCATTTCTTCGCCGGCTCGGAGGGCGGCCAGGTATAACGAGCCGACGAACGTGTTGGCCCCCTCGAAGTTGATGTCGTACGTGTTGTGCTGGCTGGCCTCGATCAGGCCGTCGTCGTTTCCGTCGTGCTGAATGGCGTACTCCAGGACCCTTCGAATCCGCGGCCACGCCTTGCGAAGAAACGCGTCGTCCGCGGACATCTGGTGTTCGCGATAACACTTGAGCACGGTGCCGGCCTGGCCGTCCGCGGCGTGGGCGTTCTTGCTGCAGCGGCCTCGGAACCCCACCAGCCCGTCATCGCAGAGGGCCTGATCCAGGTCCTGGAACGTGCGGGCGCTGCGCTCCAGCTCCGGGAACAGCCGGGCCAGGGCGTGGGCGTAGTTCCAGACGTGCGTGCAGGTGCCTTCGCAGCAACCCACACCCTCCCACGCCCAGAACTGCCCGTTGGCCCACCAGTAGCACGTGCCCGTGGCGAGGTTGCCCAGGGTCGAGCCGATGCGATCCAGCAGCCAGTGCGGCAGGGTGCTGTCGTAGAAGGTCTCATGCCACAGCCGGGTCTGGTCCACCAGTCGATCGCGATGGTCCAGAATGTGGTTGACGATGGCGACAGCATCCGAGAAGCGCCGGGCGTAGTGCCGGCCATGACTGCCCAGGTTTGGGAAATGCCACGCCAGCACGAACGTCAGCGTCTGCTGTTCGCCGGGACCAAGATGCAGCGGCGCCGTCGTGATCTCACCCCAGCCGCGCTCCCGGGCCGGATAGGCCTGGTCGGTCAGCGGCGGAATGCCCACGGGCGGCTTCGGCGGAACCGGGTCGTTCCCCCATCGCGCGGAGCCCTGGGCCTCCCCCTCGGCAAGGGCGAGGGCGAACATGCCGTAGTCCGGGAATTTCTCGAGCGGTCCGGTCGGACCCCCGCGCGGCTGGTCTGCCAGTTCGATGTGGTCCACGTTGATGTGGCCCCAGGCGCCGGTGGCCCGGTCAACGATCTCGATTCTCGCCTCCCGGCCTTCGAGATCCTCGACGTTCCACGATTCCCATTCCAGTTGCTCCCGGTTGCGGCCGGTGGAACTGCGGACGACCTGCCCGTCGACGACCAGGTTGATGCAGGCCTGCTCGGGGTGCTGCCCGCCGCCCAGGCAGAAGTTGATGAATCGGCGGGAGACCGTGAACAAAGGCGAGGTGAGCGAACCCGTGCTCTCGTCTCCGCCGTGAAAACTGTTGACCAGCCCCTCTCCCAGGAAGCCCGTCACCGGCTGTTGGTGCGGCAGAGCGCCCCGGGCGGACCCGTCACCAAACGCCTGGCCTTCGGCCTTCCACTCGCCGTACGTCCGGCCTTCGAAGTCGGCCAGCACGAGAGGCGGCCGCACGTCCGGCAGTTCGTCCGGCGGAAACGGCTGCACGGCATGAACGATGTATGTGCGATTGCGATCCTGAAGGATTCGCGTACGGCGCCGGCCGCGGACGTAGGATGCATTGTCGAAACAGACGGCGTTTTCCAGCCAGGCGACGGCTTCGGCGACCACCGGCCGGTCGGACGGGTTCCGCAGCGTGATGTTCAGGATGGTGGCCGGCAGGGCCGAGTCCGCCGCATTCAGCGGGATGAACGGAGAAAAGGCCTCCAGCTCCACGCGGAGCGGGCACTCCGGATCGCGATACGTCACGCGGCCGATGGGATATTCGCCGATCAACTCGACGTCCGCGAAGTCCTGGCGATTGAGCCGGAACACGCGCGGGCCGCGGTCGCCGCCCACGCGCACGGCAAAGCCCTGGTCCACCGGATGGGTCGGTCGGCGGCCGTGGTAGTTGTCCCGGCCGTATCCGGAGAAG
The DNA here is from genome assembly GCA_964586145.1 of uncultured Phycisphaeraceae bacterium. Lineage (GTDB taxonomy): Bacteria > Planctomycetota > Phycisphaerae > UBA1845 > UBA1845 > JAFGJQ01. The sequence goes on from CAZPHH010000074.1 coordinate 6,741, forward strand.
TAGTCGCGGTTGAACAGTTGCCAGCAGCCGAGCGTGCCGTCGCCGCAGAGGTAGAGCTGGCCGGCGGTGATGCCGCCGATGGGCATACCGATCAGGTCCAGTTCCTTGCCGCGGCAGGCGCGCGTTCCGCCTTTCTCGAAGAGCGACTGCACCCACCCGCGCGGCAGTTGCTTGTCCGCCGGCACGAAATGGCTGATGACCGGAGCGCTTGTGTCTGGCGCGTCTGCCATGGCGCCACCGCAATACCCCAGGAGCAGCAGCACGACAAGAGGCTGAGTGCCGGAATGCCAAGTCCTGGTTCCGATCCTCAAGAACCTGCTGAACACGGGACCGCACCTCCTCCCTGTCTGAGCGCCGTGCGGGCGCACGGACGCGTCCACCAGACGCAGCCGAGTCTATGGGAAGCGGGAAACCGGGCCAAGTCCACCTGGTGGGCCGGTGTGGGACCTTCCTGGTCTTTGTGGCCGGCGTGGCAGCGGTGGCAGCAGTGAAGCCTCGTCACGCGTCCGGCATTCAGATGGCGGAACCGCTGTTGCTGTCTCGCGCGATCATTCATGGCGTCGCGAGTGCCGACGAGCGAAGTCGACGACGATGGGCTGGTGCGTGCGCGGTAACTGTTGGTCGAGGCACTGGCCCGATGGCGTGGCCGGAATCGGGCAGGCTCGCGGACCCGACCGCGCTGTCCGTAAAAATGGGCTGGGGCTGCCCTATTCGGAACAGCCCAAGCCTGGGAGGGAGAGAGAGAGATCTATGATTCTCAACCGACAAAGCCGCCGGCCGAGCTTGCTCTCTTTTTTTCTGTGTGTCGCGGTGAACGGCGGCGAGACACCGCCAAGGATACCTCGTTTCCCTTCCGTACTCCGCTCCACCGGCATCGCGGCGAACCGCGATGGCTCCCTCCTCTCTTCCTCAACCGAAGATAAGTTTACACGGACCCTCAGACCGATGCAAGCACGGAATGCAAGTTTTTAGAGACCGTGGATCGCAGGCCAGGGATGGGCCGCCACGAATCGTGGCCCCTGACGAGAGACGAGGCGGGAACATTCGGCCATCCTGACCCATCCATGCCAGCCGCAGTCGCCCACTCCAGGATTCGCGTCGGTGTGAGCAGGATTCTTGACCGGCACGGCCGATTGGGGTCTGATGACGGCGCATCTGAACCCGGAGTAAGTTGCGTGCCTTATTCTCCGCCAACGAAAGCGGTTTCACGACGAGTTGGCGTGGAACTTCTTGTTCTGACGGCAATTGCGGCTGGATGCACGCCAGATGACCGAACGGGAGAGGCGCCACACCCGGACGCGATCGCGTCCAGAATCGTGGCATTGGCCCCCAACGCAGCAGAAATCGTCTGGGAGCTGGGGGCCGGCTCGCGGTTGGTGGGCGTCAGCGATTTCGCAGTTTACCCGCCCGCCCTGGCGGAGTTGCCTCGCGTTGGCGGGTTGCGCGATGCGGATCTGGAGCGAATTCTGACCCTTCAGCCGGATCTGGTCATTCTTCGCGGCCGACAGGCGAAACTCGAAGAACTCTGCCGAACTCGCGGCATCCGCGTCTATCACGACCCCACGGAAACGCTGCCCGACCTGTATCGCGCCGTGGAACGGCTGGGCGTGCTCTGCGATCGGCGGGACGCCGCGATCCGCCTCACGCAGCGGCTGCGCGACGATCTGGACGCTGTGCAACACCGGGTTGCCGACCGTCCGCCCGTCTCCGTTCTGCTGACCATCCGAAGTCCGGACCGCCTGGCCGACATCACCACGGCGGCACGGGGATCGTACCTGCACGACGTGATTGAGCTGGCCGGCGGCAGAAACGTCTTCGGAGAACTCGACATCGCGTACCCGCAGGTAACCGTCGAGGAAATCGTCGCACGAGGCCCGACGGTCATCCTGGAGGCCGTGCCCGGGGCGGATTCGGCCGCGACCGCCGCCATGCCCGCCCAATGGCAATCGCTTCCGACGATCCCGGCCGTCCGGACGGGTCGGATTCACGTTTTGACCGAAGATTACGTGCTCATCCCGTCGCCGCGCGTGGTTCACCTGGCGGACAGAATCGCGGCCCTGCTTCATCCCGAGGTGGGCCGTGAGTGAGCCCGCCGCCACCCCGTTGAGCGCGCTGGCCCTGTGTGGGGTGCGAGCCGGCTTCCCGGATCGACCGGATTTTCTGGGCCCCGTCGATCTGGCCGTGCAGCGGGGCGAATTCTGGGGCGTTCTTGGTCCCAACGGCGCGGGCAAAAGCACGCTTCTGCGTGTGATGGTGGGCCTGCTGGTCCCGTCTGCGGGCGAAGTCCGGCTGGCCGGCCGGCCGTTGCGACAAACGCCGTCCCGGGATCGCGCCCGCCACGTGGCGTTTCTACCACAGCAGCCGTTCGCCCCCGCATTCGCGACGGCCGCAGAAGTGGTGCTGCTGGGCCGACACCCGCATCGCCGCAGCGTGCTGTTTGATTCCGCCGAGGACCTGGCGGCGGTTCAACACGTGATGCAGGCCACCGCCACCGCGGCCTTTGCCGACCGCCGCATGGAAACGCTGTCCGGTGGCGAAGCCCAGCGCGTGCATGTGGCGGCAGCCCTCGCTCAGCAACCCAGGGTGCTCGTGCTGGACGAGCCCACCGCGGCGCTGGATCTCTACCACCAGTTCGCGATTTTTGATCTGCTGCGGCAGCACGCCCGGGACACCGGGTTGAGCATCGTGGCGGCCACCCATGATGTGAACCTCGCGGGGCGATACTGCGACCGCATCCTGCTTCTGCACGACGGTCGGCCGGCCGCCTGCGGCCCGTGCGACGCCGTGTTGTGCCCGCTCGTGCTGCAGGCCGTGTATCACGTTCGGTTCGCCGCCCATGCCGACGCGGACGGGCGGCATCGGTGGGTACTGCCGATGGAGCGCCTTCCGGAGGCCGGCTCATGAAACACCTGACGGCCAGTCGATTCGCCGTCGCCGTTGGCGTCTGTGTCGCCATCCTGGCATTGGCCGTGCTGATCAGCCCCGGGATCGGCTCGCAGCCCATCGGCGTGGTGGAAGCCTGGCGGGCCTGGTTCGCGGGTGACCTGGACTCGGTGACGTACCACATCGCCTTCACGCTTCGCATGCCGCGGACGCTCAAGGCCCTGGTCGCGGGCGCCACGCTTGCCCTGTGTGGCGCGGTGTTTCAAACGCTGTTTCGGAATCCGCTGGCCACTCCGTACACGCTGGGCATCGCCGGCGGCGGATCGCTGGGCGCCCTGATCGTTATGACCGCCGGCTGGCAGGCGGCGCTGCTCGGGATATCCTCCGTGTCGTGGGGGGCGTTCGCCGGATCGGGTGCGGTGCTGCTGGCGATCTGGCTGATGGCCCGCACGTCCCGCCGACTGGGCGGCAACGCGCTGCTTCTGGCGGGTGTGACGATCGGTTTCTTCTGCTCCGCCCTGATGATGTTCGTCACGCACCTGGCCAACGTGTACGAAACCTACCAGATCGTCCGTTGGATGATGGGAAGCGTGGAATCGGTCGGACAGGTGGAGATTCGGGCACTGCTGGTCGTGCTGGCGCCGGCGTGGCTGGTTCTGCTGGCGCAGGCCCGGGCGTTGAACCAGTACGAACTGGGCGATGAGGTCAGCGCCACGCGCGGCGTGAGGACCGGCCTGCTGCAGGGGTTGTGCCTGGTCGTGGCTTCGCTGGCCGTCGCGGCGGTTGTTTCCATCTGCGGACCGATCGGGTTTGTGGGGCTCATCGTGCCGCACGCGGTGCGGCTGGTGCTGGGGGGGGATCATCGGGTCCTGCTGCCGGCTTCGGCGCTGGCCGGTGCCACGTTCCTGATCGCCTGCGACTGGCTCACCGCCCTGCTGCCCGCGTGGTACGGGCAACTGGTGTCCCGCGAGATGTCGGCCGCCTCCCTGCCCATCGGGGTGGTGACGGCGATGGTCGGTGCACCTCTGTTTCTCTGGATCCTCCGCTCGCGATTGCGATAGCCACAAGGACCCCGGCGGCAGACGAACCTGCCCGGCTGGGCAGGCGTAGGGAAGACAGTATAATGCCCGATCCGTCGCCGCCGGGGCGGAGGGTCCGGGCGGTGGACGCAGGGGAGTGGCACATGGAAATCCATCTGGCTCGGCCGGACATCACCCAGGCCGAGATCGACGCGGTTGTGGCGGTGCTGAAGACCGATTCGCTGTCGCTGGGGCCGAAGGTGCCCGAGTTTGAGCAGCGGTTTGCGGCGTACTGTGGCACGAAGCACGCGGTGGCCTGCTGCAGTGGGACGGCCGGGCTGCACATGCTCATCCGGGCCCTGGGCATCGGCCCGGGAGACGAGGTGATTACCACGCCGTTCTCCTTCATCGCGTCGTCCAACTGCATCCTGTTCGAGAATGCCAGGCCCGTGTTTGTGGACATCGACCCGCAGACGTGGAACATCGATCCGTCCCGCATCGAGGCGGCCGTCACGCCGCGGACGAAAGCCATCCTGGCGGTGGACGTGTTCGGGCAGGTGGCGGACTTCGACCCGATCCGCGCCATTGCCCGCAAGCACAACCTCCGGGTCATCGAGGACTCGTGCGAGGCCCTCGGCGGTCGGTACAAGGACCGGCCCGCCGGCTCCCTCGGTGACGCGGGCGTGTTCGGGTTCTACCCGAACAAGCAAATCACCACGGGCGAAGGCGGGATGATCGTGACCAGCGATGACACGCTGGCCGACCTGTGCCGTTCTCTGCGCAACCAGGGCCGCGGCGCGGACGGCGGCTGGCTGGCCCACGAACGGATGGGCTACAACTTCCGGCTGTCCGACATCAACTGCGCCCTGGGGCTGGCCCAGCTTCTGCGGGTCGAGGAAATCCTGGCCGGCCGGGCGCGGGTGGCTCAGATGTACCTGGAACGTCTGGCCGGCGAATCCCGATTGCGCACGCAGCACATCCTGCCCGACTGCGCCATAAGCTGGTTCGTCTTCGTCGTGCGGCTGGACGATCGATACACCCAGGCGGACCGGGACCGGATGCTGACACAGCTTCGCGCGAAGGGCATCGGCTGCAACAACTACTTCGTGCCGATCCACCTCCAGCCGTTCTATCGAGAGCAGTTCGGCTATCACGACGGCAGCTTCCCTGTCTGCGAGGCGGTGGCCACTCGGACGATCGCGCTGCCGTTCCACGCCCGGCTGACGGAAGCCGACATCGACACGGTTGTGACCGAGCTGCAACGTCTGCTGTAGGCGGTCGCTCCACGCCGCGAGCGCCGGAGTCTCTGCCGGGGGGACCGGCGCCGGTCGGGGCCGGCAGCGACGCCCACGCCCGAAGGTACCGGACCCTCACACGACAAGAAGTCTCTCCGCTCGCCATTCTCACGAACGCGGGTCCACACCCTCTCGCCGGCGCACCCATCCGGGAGGATGGGCATCCGTGGCGAACGGTCGTTGCCCGCAGCGATCAGTCGGCCAGGTCAAAGCGATCGAGGTTCATCACCTTGCTCCATGCCGCGACGAAGTCATGGACGAACTTCTTCTGTCCGTCGGCACTGGCGTAGACTTCCGCGATGGCCCGAAGCTGGGAGTGCGAGCCAAACACGAGATCGACCCGCGTGCCGGTCCATTTGAGCTCGCCCGTCTTCCGGTCGCGCCCCTCGAAGACACCCTCGTTCTTGTCGGACTTCCGCCATTCCGTGCTCATGTCCAACAGGTTCACGAAGAAGTCGTTGCGCAGGGTCTCAGGCTGCCTGGTGAACACCCCGTGCTGGGAATTGGCGAAGTTCGCCTTCAGGACCCGCAAGCCGCCGACGAGCACGGTCATTTCGGGAGCGGTCAGCGTCAGCAACTGCGCCCGATCCACGAGCAGTTCCTCCGCCGGCCGGCTGTGTCCCGCTCTGAGGTAGTTGCGGAACCCGTCCGCGGTCGGTTCGAGCACGGCAAAAGAGCTCACGTCGGTCATTTCCTGCAACGCGTCGGTGCGCCCCGGTGAGAAGGGGACCCGAACGTCGTGCCCGGCTTCTTTCGCGGCCTTCTCGACGGCCGCACATCCGCCCAGGACGATCAGATCGGCGAGCGAAACCTTCTTGCCGCCGGATTGCGAGCCGTTGAATTCCTGCTGGATTTGCTCGAGCGTGCGGAGCACCTTTGCCAGCTCGGCCGGCTGATTGACTTCCCAGTCCTTCTGCGGCGCCAGGCGAATACGGGCGCCGTTGGCGCCGCCTCGCTTGTCCGAGCCTCGAAACGTGGCCGCAGACGCCCAGGCGGTCGAAACCAGTTGCGAAACAGACAAGCCGGACTCCAGAATCCGGCCCTTGAGGGCCGCGACGTCCTTGTCTCCGATCAGCTCGTGGTCAACCGCGGGAACGGGGTCCTGCCAGAGCATGACCTCGGCCGGAACATCCGGGCCGAGATAGCGCGAGCGCGGGCCCAGGTCGCGGTGGATCAACTTGAACCACGCCCGGGCGAACGCGTCCGCGAACTCCTCCGGGTTCTCGAGGAAACGCCGCGCAATCGGCTCGTAGATCGGGTCGAACTTCAACGCCAGGTCTGCCGTGGTCATCATCGGCCGATGCTTCTTGGACGGGTCAAACGCATCCACCACCATGTTCTCTTCGGACACGTCCTTGGCCAGCCACTGATACGCGCCGGCCGGGCTCTTGACGAGCTCCCAGTCGTACTGGAACAGCACTTGGAGATAGCCCATGTCCCACGTGGTCGGGTTCGGCTTCCAGGCGCCTTCGATGCCGCTGGTGATCGTATCGGCGCCCTTGCCGCTTCCGAAGCGGCTCTTCCATCCGAGGTTCTGCTCCTCGATCGGGGCGGCTTCGGGTTCCGGGCCGACAAGTGCCGGGTCCCCCGCACCGTGACACTTGCCGAACGTGTGCCCGCCGGCGACAAGCGCGACGGTCTCCTCGTCGTTCATCGCCATGCGCGCGAAGGTCTCGCGGACGTCGCGTGCCGAGGCGAGGGGGTCCGGGTTGCCGTTCGGCCCTTCCGGGTTCACGTAGATCAGGCCCATCTGAACGGCGGCGAGAGGATCCTCGAGATCGCGGTCGCCGCTGTATCGCTTGTCCCCGAGCCACTCCGTTTCGGGCCCCCAGTAAACGTCGGTCTGCGGCTCCCAGACGTCTTCGCGGCCCCCGGCGAACCCGAGCGTCTGGAACCCCATCGATTCGAGCGCCACGTTCCCGGTCAGAATCATCAGGTCCGCCCAGGAAATCTGGCGGCCGTACTTCTGCTTGATCGGCCAGAGCAACCGACGCGCCTTGTCGAGGTTGGCGTTGTCCGGCCAACTGTTGAGCGGCGCGAAACGCTGCGTGCCGTCGGATGCGCCGCCCCGGCCGTCGGACACGCGATACGTGCCGGCACTGTGCCAGGCCATCCGAATGAACAGCGGCCCGTAATGCCCGTAGTCCGCCGGCCACCAGTCCCGCGATGTCGTCATCAGCGCTTCGAGGTCTTTCTTCAGGGCGGCGAGGTCCAGTTTCTTGAACTCCTCGGCGTAGTTGAATGCCTCACCCATCGGGTTGCTCAGGGGCGAATTCTGATGGAGCATCTGGAGGTCCACCTGATTCGGCCACCAGTCCCGAAGCGACATGGCCCGCGCGGGGGCATATCGATCGGACTGGGCGTGCATGCCCGTCACCGGGCACTTGCCGCCGGTCTCCGCCTGCTTCTCGGGCGCGGATTGCGCCGACGCGACGTCGCCATTCGCCCCTGCCCAGATGCCGAGCGCCAGGGCAAGAAGCCCAGCCAATGTTACCACTCGGCCTCGTCGCGCCGTGTGGCAACGTACGGCCCCGTTCTTTGCGGGGGAGGTGACTGCAACTGTGTCATTGGTCATGTGTGTTCTCCTCGTGTTCAAATGTACGGCTTGTGATCAGCCTTCAACGTGTCGCTCAACGATCGCTCAATCCTCAGCCCGCGGCCTCTCCGCGAGACACTCCGGGCAGGCGCCCCAGTAGATCACCTCTGCCTCGTCAATCCGGAACCCCGAGCGGGCGTCCTCGGTCAGGTGTGGCGCTCCGCGGACGGCGCAGTCAACGTCGACCGTCTTTCCGCAGGTGCGACAGATGATGTGGTGGTGGTAGTCACCGACCCGGTCCTCGTAGCGTGCCGGCGACCCGGAGGGCTGGATGCGCCGGATGAGGCCCTTCTCGACCAGAATGCCCAGCGTGTCGTACACCGCCTGTCGGGAGATCGCCCCGATATCGGCGCGAACGTCCTCGGCGATGATGTCTGCCGTGCCGTGGGGGCGAGCCGAAACCGCTCGCAGCACGGCCAGGCGCTGGGCCGTGACCTGGATGCCGTGTTCGCGGAGAAGGCTGGCCGGGTCGTCCTGCATGGCTTCTTTATAGGTCCAATTATGGATCGAGTCAAGAGGTGGACTCGGTCCGCCTATCGGCTTATGAAACGTCTTATAACACCCCCACCTTCTTCAGGAGCCATACGCCCCAGTGTTCCTCAGGCAAAGCAAAACGAATGGTTACGTTCCCATCAGGGCTGACCGTCGCATCACGGCCCGGGTGAAGAATGCGGCATGCACGCTGAGCGGGCGCGATCAGGAAGCCGCAGACGAAACGCATCGGGCCCGAACGGCACCATGAACGAGGCGGGGTTCCTTGACGCGCCTTGCGCTTGCCGGTAAAGGGATACTTGAGCCGCTGTGCGACGGGAGGGTGTTTGCACCCCGTCACCTCTTTTGTGCCCCATCCAGCTCGTTCGCCTTCGGTTCACCTCGGCAGTTCGACAGGAGCTTGACATGGACGGCAAGTGCCTTCCGGAAGGAACCGGAGCGGTGCGGCGGCGTTTGCAGGATCTCCTGGAGCGTATCGGTGGAAATGGCGGTCAGGCGGAGGAGTTGCTGACCGAGGTCGTTGCCGGGCTGCAGCAGGCCGTTGAGGCGCTCCGGAACGCGGAGGCCAACCCTGGGGACGAGGGCGAACGACCGTCGAGCCGGCCGGCCGTCACGGGGCACGAGAGAGGGACGGTTGTCGAGGGTTACGACTGGCCTGCGGCGGTTTTGGACTTCGCTCCTCTGGTGTCGGTCATCGTCGATCACGATCTGCAGGTCATCCGCGCCAACCGGGCAGCCGCGGCGTTGGCGGATCAGCCGGCGGAGCAAATGCACGGCCACCGCGCAGGCCATGCGCTGCGGTGCCTCAACGCGCTGGCGGATCCCAGGGGATGCGGCTTCGGGCCCTCGTGCGGGAAATGCAAGGTTCGTGAGACGGTTCTCGATACGCACGCAACCGGCGAGGCACGCTGCCGTGTGCAGGCGCGGCTGCCCTTGCGGCGTGACGGCGAGGACGGTCCGGTCGATCTGCTGGTCTCGACGGCGGCTCTTGAGGATTCCGGCCGGCGAAGGGTGCTCGTCTTCGTGGAGGACGTCAGTGAGGCCGTTCGTTCGGAGGCGTCGTTGAGGGCATTCCTGGAAGCGCTGCCAGAATCTGCGCTCATCATGACGTTCGACGGTACGGTGATCGAGGCCAACACCGAGGTCGCCGCCCGGCTGGGCATTACCCGCGAAGACCTTCTGAGCACCAACGCCTACGCTCTCATTCCGGAGGAACTGCGCGAGAGCCGGCGTCAGCAGGCCGAGAAGGTCCTCCGGTCCGGCACTTCCGTACGATTCGTGGACTGGCGAAACGGACGCTGCATCGAGAACATCATTGCGCCAATCCCCAACCCGGGCGGACCGGTGAAACGCCTCGCCATTCTCGGCTTGGACATCACGGACCACCAGCAGGCCCAGGCAAACCTGCGCAACAACGAGGAGCGATTGAAGCGTGCCCAGCGAATCGCCCGCGTCGGTGACTGGCAGTGGGACGTGGTTTCGAATCAGGTCACCTGGTCCGAGGAGAATTTCCGCCTTTTCGGATTGGAGCCGAGCGCGGAGCCGCCTTCATTCGAGCTTGTCCGATCGTTCGTGCATCCGGACGATGTCGCCACGTGGGAAGGCGAGGTGCGGGAGGCTCTCGCGTCGGGCGACAGTCTCTGCCGCGACTACCGGGCGATCACTCGAGACGGCCGGCTGATCTGGATTCACAACGAGATCTCCGTTGAGCGGGACGAACAAGGCCGGCCCAGGCGCATGTTCGGCACGGCTCAGGACGTCACCGACCGCAAACAAGCGGAGGAAGCCTTGCGGCAGAGCGAGGCGCGCTTCCGCGCCTTGGTGGAGAATGCAAACGACATCCTCTACACGCTGGCGCTGGACGGCACGTTTACGTACGTATCTCCCAACGTGACCGCCCAGCTCGGCTTCGAGCCGCCGGAAGTGCTCGGACGGCATTATGCCGATCTTGTCCATCCGGAGGACGGTTCGGCATGCGACGCATTCTTTCAGCAAGTGATTGCGTCCGGGAAGAGTGCCCGGGACGTCACGTATCGCCTCCGATGCAGGAACGGTGGCTGGCTGTGGCACACTTCGAACGGTTCGGCGCTGACGGATGACGAAGGAAACGTCGTCTCTTTTCTGGGGATATCGCGCGACATCACGGACAAGAAGCGGCAGGCGGACGCCCTGCGCGAAAGCGAGGCTCGATACCGCCAGCTCGTGGAGTTGGCCCAAGAGGGCATCTGGGCGCTCGATGCGTCGGGGCGCACGACGTTCGTGAATCCCCGAATGGCGCAGATGCTCGGCTGCACGGTGGCGGAGATGGAGGGACGCGCTTTCTATGAATTCATGGATGAGTCGCAGATCGCGGCCGCCGAGGCGTGTTTCCGCAAGAGACAGGAGGGCCAGTCGGAACACCATGAGTTCGAATTCCGCCGCCGCAACGGCTCTGCCTTTCATGCGAGCCTCGCGGCGGCCCCGCTGCGGGACGCCACCGGCCGGTTCGCCGGGGCATTCGCCGTGGTCTCCGATATCACGGAGCGCAGACAGGCCGAACTGGATCTGAAGCGCACCCTTGAGGCGACGACGGACGGCATCTGGACCTGGAACTTCGCGGCCGACGAGCTCACGTTTAGCCCGCGTTACTACACCATGCTGGGCTACGAACCCGGAGAGTTCCCGGCCTCCTTCGAGAACTGGCTGGGTCTCATGCACCCTGATGATCGGGACCAGGCCCTCGCGGTCGCAGAAAAGTACCTTCGCACTGGGCCGGACGTGTACGAGAACGAGTTTCGCCTGCGAGCCAAGGGCGGTGAGTATCGATGGATACGGACCAGGGCCAAGGTCGTGGAACGCGGACCCGACGGCCAAGCGATCCGCATGATCGGTAACCACGAGGACATCACCGAGCACAGGCAGGCCCAAGAGCAACTGGAGATCAGCGAGGAGCGTTTGCGCCTGGCCCACAGGGCCACCAACGACGTCATCTGGGACTGGGATATCGTTCACGACTCGCAGATGTGGAACCCGGCAGGGGCCACCGTCTTCGGATGGTCCGACATCATCCGGCATCCCCAGACCGCCGCCTGGTGGACCGAGCGCGTGCATCCGGACGACCGTCAGCGGGTCGCTGACGGGTTCTACGCAGTCGTTCATGATCCTTCCCAAGCGCAATGGCAGGATGAGTATCGTTTTCGCAAGTCCGACGGGAGTTACGCTGCGGTTCTGGACCGCGGGTATGTCATGCGTGATGAACGAGGCCGCGCCGTGCGCATGATCGGCGCGATGCTTGACATCACCGAGCGCAAGCGGGCGGAGGAACAGTTGCGGGAGGCCCTGCTGTGGCAGGAAACCGCGATCGCGGCCGGCAATGTCGGCTTCTGGGATTGGGATCTGCGAACAGACACGGTTGTCTACTCCCGGGAATGGAAGAGCCAGATCGGCTACGAGGAACACGAGATCGGAGACGGGTTCGACGAATGGCGGAGCCGTGTGCATCCTGATGACCTCGATGCGACGCTGGGGATTGTCCGGGATGCGGTCGCCCAGGCGCGTCCCTCCTGGGAGGCCCAGTTCCGCTTTCGTCACAAGGATGGCTCCTATCGCTGGATTCTCGCGCAGGCGTCCGTGCTGTGCGACGACGCCGGATGCGCCGTCAGAGCATTGGGCACGCACGTGGACATCACGGAGCGAAAACGGGCGGAAGAAGAACTGAGGGCCGCCCATCGCAGACTCAAAGCCCTCTTGAGTGTCGCTTCCCTCACCAATGCCGATACGAAAGAGGTGGCCGATCATATCCTGGCCACCCTCATCCGGATGACCGACTCGCAATACGGATTCTACGGATTCATCAACGAGGATGAGTCCGTGATGACCATCCACGCCTGGTCGGAAAAGGCAATGGAGAACTGCGCGACGGTGGACCCGCCACTGCGCTTCCCCGTCCGCGAAGCCGGCATATGGGGCGAGGCCGTCCGGCGCCGAAAACCGCTGATTCTGAACGACTACCAGGCCCCCCACTCCGCGAAGCGCGGACTGCCCGAAGGGCACGTCACACTCACCACGCTCCTCGTCGTACCCCATTTCGTCAAGGGACGAATAGAGGCGGTGGCGGCGGTGGCCAACAACGCGGACGGCTACACCGGGCACGATGTGACCCAGGTCAGTTCCTTTCTCGCGGGTGTTCAGGCGTTTGTGGAGAAGGCACGGGCGGAGGAGACGCTCAAGGCCAGTGAGGAGCGTTACCGCACCGTTGCAGACTTCACCTATGACTGGGAAACCTGGATCGGCCGCGATGGACAGATGATCTACTGCTCGCCCGCAGTCCAGCGCATCACGGGGTACAGCTCCGAGGAACTCGTCCGCAACCCGGCCCTGCTGGGGCAGATGGTCCACCCGGACGACCGAGCGGCCATGGAACATCACTTGCTTCGAGAGTCGTCGGAGCCTGCCGACGCCTTCTCTCTTGACTATCGGATCGTGACGAAGGACGGCGAGGAACGGTGGGTCAGCCACGACTGTGCACCCGTTTACGGCGATCACGGGGAATACGCCGGGAGGCGTGGAAGTACACGAGACATCACGGATCGCAAGCAGTTGGAGGAACAGCTTCGGCAATCGCAGAAGCTGGAGGCCGTCGGGCAATTTGCCGGGGGCGTGGCGCACGACTTCAACAACCTGCTCACCGCGATTTCCGGTTTCTGCGAGCTGCTCAAGGCAGCCGTCGCCGAGAGCGTCGACGTGAACCATGCGCTGGAGGGCATCCAGGAAGCCGCTCGCCAGGCAACCGGTATCACGCGGTCTTTGCTGACGTTTACCGCCAAGTTGCCGTCGCAAAAGCAGCGCGTGGATCTGCAGGAGCTGGTCCGCAAGACCGTCCATTTGCTGGGCCGCATGATGCCGGCGTCGATCGAGATCGTGAGGGAGCCTGCGGAGACCCCGCCGATCTGGCTGTATGCCGACGGCGTCCTGCTGCAGCAAGTCATCCTGAACCTGATGATCAACGCCCGTGACGCCATGCCGCGGGGAGGAACCTTGCGCATCACCGTCGATGCGTTGGCCGGCGATGCGGCGCCGCGGTCGCGCCTCGAACCGGTCGGCGAGGATTCACCTCCGGCTGCGCGGTTCGCCCGGCTGACCGTCAGCGATACGGGGACCGGGATGCCGCCCGAGATCCTGGCGCGTGTGTTCGAACCGTTCTTCACGACGAAGGAACGCGGGCTCGGGACCGGCCTGGGGCTGGCCATCGTCCACGGCATCGTTCAGGAGCACCGTGGGCACATCGAAATCGACTCGACGCGCGGTGAAGGCACGACCTTCACGATCACCCTGCCCGTACTCGAGGCCGAGCGGCCGGACGCGGTGGAGGATCGGGTTGCCGTCGCGAGTCGTGCCCAGGGCGAACTCGTCCTGCTGGCCGAAGAGGACTGGAACATCCGCAGCCTCGTTGCCAGCGTACTGAAGGACGCCGGCTTTGAGGTATGCCAGGCCGCCGACGGCGTGTCCCTGATGGCGCGTTTTGCGGAACTTGCCGATCGCATTTCCCTCGTCGTACTGGATGTCGATTTGCCCCGGCGCAGCGGCCTGGACTGCTTGCGCGACATGAGGACTGGCGCGGCAAACACGCCGGCGATCGTCTTTGCGGGCGGGGGACAAGTCGTGGATGAAAAGGACCTGGACCGGCATACGGTCCTTCTCCGCAAGCCGTTCAGCATGGGCGATCTCAAGCAGCAGGCGACCCAGATGGCCTGCCCGCGCTATCGTAAGGAGTCGGAAGCGTGAACCGGCCCATTTCCGTGGTTCTGGCGGACGATCATGCCCTGGTCCGGAGCATGCTGCGGAAGCAACTGGACGACGAGCAGGACATCCGCGTGGTCGCAGTGGCGAACGATGCCGACGAGGCGGCAGCCGCGGCCGCCCGCTTGAGCCCGGATGTCGTCGTGATGGACATCGACATGCCGGGCACGAGCTGTTTCGAGGCCGCTCGCACGATCCGCCGGACGTCCCCCGGAACGCAGGTGCTGTTCCTCAGCGCCTTCTTCAACGATGCCTACATCGACCAGGCTTTGGCGGTTGCGGCCGCAGGCTTCCTGACCAAGAGCGAACCGCCCGAGAGCGTCACCGCGGCGATTCGAACGGCCCACGCGGGCGGGAGGCATTTCTCGGCCGAGGTGAAGACGCGGATCGTTCTGGAGCAGGACGGCCCGCGGCTGTGTGGAGCGGCGCGCTCGCGCGCGGCCACGCTTTCCGACCGCGAACTGGAGGTGCTTCGCTACATCGCCCGCGGCCTGTCGCAGAAGCAGATCGCCCGACTGATCCACCGTAGCGAGGGAACGATACACAAACACTCCAAGAACATCATGGCCAAACTGGCCATCCATGATCGCGTCGAACTGGCCCGCTTCGCCATTCGTGAGGGTCTGGCCGAGGCATAGCCCTTGTCCCGGGCACCCGAAGAGTGCTCCGCGGCAGGTCCAACGCCATCCCGCCGCCGCCACAATACGATCATTATAGGACGGTTGGGAGAATACCCCCTTTGGGCGCCTCAGCCCGCTCGGGCAACACCCGATTGATGTTGCACAGAGCTTGTGACACAGGCCGGCGCGTGACCGGCCTGATGCCATGCGTGGCGCGGCAGAGAGACTCACGCGGACTTTCGCCGGGCAGGAGAATCAAGATGGCAACAGGTACGGGTTGGACGATCGGACGAAAGCTGATGGCGTCGTTCATGCTGGTGAGCGGCATCACGGCCATCCTCGGGGGGGTGGGTTTCTATGCGGTATACAGCGGGGCCCAGTCCATCGACGAGATCGGCGAGGTGCGGCTGCACAGCGTGGACAGCCTGCTGACCATCAAGAGCAATGCGGAGAACATCCGGGGGAACATGCGCGCGCTGGCGATTCCCGGCCTGCCGGCCGAGGCGCGCCAGAGCCAATACGACCTGTTGGCCTCGGCCCGGGAGGAATACGAGGCCGCCTGGAAGGTCTACGAACCGCTGCCCCAGACCGCCGAGGAGGCCGCCCTGTGGAACCAGTTCGTTCCCGCCTGGGAAGCCTGGCGAGCCGAGAACAACAGGTTCGTGGAGGTGTGCCGGCAAATTGATGGTAATGGCATAGCTGATCCGGGGGACCTGGCCCGCCATCTCGAGCAGTTCACGAAGGATCACTACGCGCTGGTACAGCGGGTCCTGCACCTGCTGCACATGGAGAACGCCGATTTCGAGGGCGGCGACGATCACGCCGCCTGTAACGCCGGGCGCTGGCTGCCGACGTTCAAGACGGACAACCAGCAGTTGAACGCCCTGCTGCGCGATTTCGATGCGCCCCACCGCCGGTTCCACGAGGGGGTCGGCAAGATCAAGACACTGGTCGCCCAGGGCCAGCGCGAGGAAGCCCAGCAGGTGTACCGGACCGAGATGGTTGTCAACATGGAACACGTGTTCAAGGATTTCGAAGCCATGCTGGCCATGGCCAACGAATCCAACGATTTGTTCGCTTCCGCGGAGAGTCAATTGCTGGGTCCGCTCGCGCAATCGCAGGATGCGGCCATCGCCCTGCTGGACCAGATTGTCCAGTTGAACCGCGACCTGGCCCATGCCGAGGTCGAGCAGGGCCAGGCCCGCGCGACCACGTTCGAGGCGGTGTCGCTGGTCGCAGCGATTGTGGGCGTGGTGGCCGCGATGGCCCTCGGGGTGCTCATCACCCGGGGCATCAATCGGAACCTGACCCGGATCGCCTCCCAACTCGGGGAGGGCGCCGACCAGGTCAACGACGCGGCGTCCCAGGTCTCGACCGCCTCGCAGCAACTGGCTGAAGGGGCCAGCGAGCAGGCGTCTTCGCTGGAAGAAACGTCGAGCGCCCTGGAACAGATGGCGGCCATGACCCGGACCAATGCCGAGAACGCCAAGCAGGCCAACGAATTGTCCGCTCAGACCCGACAGGCGGCCAACGAGGGCGACCAGAGCATGGTCCAGCTCAACGAAGCCATGACCGGGATCAACGACTCCTCCGACAAGATCAGCAAGATCATCAAGGTCATCGAGGAGATCGCCTTCCAGACCAACCTGCTGGCCCTCAACGCCGCGGTCGAGGCCGCTCGGGCCGGCGAGCACGGAAAGGGCTTCGCCGTGGTCGCCGACGAGGTCCGCAACCTCGCTCAACGCTGTGCCCAGGCGGCCAAGGAAACCACCGGCATGATCGAGGACTCGGTGCACCGTGCCCAGCAGGGAACCCAGGTAGCCACCGACGTGGGCAAGTCGCTCAGCGCCATCGTCCAGCAGGTCGCCAAGGTCTCCGAACTGATCAACGGAATCGCGCAGGCCAGCCAGGAACAGGCCCAGGGCGTGGACCAGGTCAACATCGCCGTGTCGCAGATGGATAAGGTGACTCAGCAGAACGCGGCCGGTGCGGAGGAATCCGCCTCGGCTGCCGAGGAATTGTCCGCCCAGGCCCAGACGGTCAAGGGCATGGTCGGCGAGCTGGTGGCCATGGTCGGCGGCGCGGCTCAGCGCAACGGATCCGGCGGTGGGCCGGCCAGGGCGCCAGGCAAGACGACCGCCGGCAGGAAGCCGGCGAGTGCTCATTTCAGTCACGCCGCAGCCCTCAGCCACAAGCCGGGGGGAACCGGCAAGACGACGCCGCGCACTGCCGGCACGGAGGAGGCGGATTTCCTGCCCGTACCGGGAGGCGGCGACCTGAAGGACTTCTGAGGCCGGACCCGGTTTCGAAATTCCGGGCGGACGCCGGTGCTCGGAACCGGCGTTCGCCCGCCGTGCCGTGATCAGCGTCATAAGATCCAACCGGCCCAGGCCGGGTCACAATCGAGGCGGAACCAGACATGAAAACCACGCTGTTGGAGAAACCGGACGCCGGGCGAGTGGAAGGGGGCGACGAGGCGCGCGGCGCCGGCTGCAAGTTTCTGACCTTCCGACTGGCCGACGAGGAGTTCGGCGTCGAAATCCTCAAGGTCCGCGAGATCAACAAGATCATGGACATCACCGCCGTGCCCCGGATGCCCGCACACATGAAGGGGGTGATCAACCTCCGGGGCAAGGTGATCCCGGTGATCGACCTGCGCCTGAAGTTCGGCCTGCCCGAGGCCGAGCACACCGAACAGACCTGTGTCATCGTGATCAACGTCGGCCGGGAGATCGGCATTATCGTGGACACGGTGAGCGAGGTGCTGGACATCAAGAGCCAGAACATCGAACCGCCGCCGGCGATGGGCAAATCGATGGATGCGTCGTTCATCCTCGGCATGGGCAAGGTGGGCAAGGCGGTCAAGATCCTCCTGGACATCGAGCAGGTGATGAGCAGCCGGGAACTGGCCGCCATGGAGGCCCTGGTCGATGTTCGTGCCGACACGAACGAGGCGGACGGCTGAACCACCGTTGGAGGCCGACCTTGAATCCCGACTTTCCGGAACCACACGACGAGTCCCAAGGCGTACGTCCGGGGGGCGACCCGTTGACGCCGGCCCTGCGTGAGAAACTGGCCGACCTGGCCCTGGTGTCGGAGAAGTGTGCCCAGGTCGCAGAGGAGTGTCATGCAGCCGACGCGTCCCTGGCGGCCTACACCGCCCGGGGCGGCGAACTCGGTTCGGCCGTACATACACTCCGCCGCAAATTGGAGGATCTGGGGGCCCTTCTGGGCGAGATGGCGCCCCAGGTCATGCGGCACTCGATTCTGCTCGAGGATTCTGCCGAAGGCACCCACGAAGCCTGAAGCCGACTGCCGAAACGCCTCAGAGCCAACCTGCGATCGGCCCCGATTGTGATCCGGCCACCCGCGCGGGAGGGCGCCGTCCTGCGCGTACGTGCCCCACGGCAGTCCATCGATACGACCACCTGCGCGGAAGGACGTCGACGGTGGTGGGTGGGATCAGAATCGAATCAGCCGTCCAGGCCGGAAGTAGGGACGGGCTTCAGCCGACCAGTTCTCTGCCCTCCTGCACGTAACGCAGGGCCGGCAATCGGGTGGAAGGGGGCCGCCGGTCACGGCCGCAAAGGACTTGCCGCTCCAACCCTCGCAAAATGCCTGGAGTTCCTGAATCGTTTGGATATCCTAACCGGTCTTGATCCGATGGGTGGCGAAGGCATGCCGGACCATGTGGCAGCCC
>CAZPHH010000075.1:0-24866 GCA_964586145.1 uncultured Phycisphaeraceae bacterium
TTGGGGCGACTCGGCGCGGTTTGCGAACTGGCTGCACAACGGCCAGCCGACGGGGGCGGCGGTTCTGAGCACGACGGAGGACGGGGCGTATTACCTTGACGGCGCAACGACGGATGCTCAGCTTCTGGCGGTCAACCGCGAGGCGGACTGGAAGTGGGCGATCACGAGCGAGGACGAGTGGTATAAGGCGGCGTATCACAAGAATGATGGCGTGACCGGCAATTACTTTGACTATCCGACGAGCAGTGACGTGGGGCCCAGCAACCAACTGATCGACCCGGACCCCGGCAACAACGCCACTTTTTATGCTGGCGGTGATACCATCGGCAGTCCGTACTGGCGGACGGAGGTGGGCGCTCACGAGAACAGCGACAGCCCCTACAGCACGTTTGACCAGGGCGGGAACGTATGGGAGTGGAATGAAGCCGTGATCTATTCGTATCGCGGCCTGCGGGGCGGGTCGTTGGGCGGCCACGACGACTACCTGCTCGCGTCGTATCGCTACTACGGCCTCCTGCCGTACGAGCGCGGCGACATCGGGTTTCGCGTCGTCGAAGTTCCCGAGCCAGCTTCCCTGGCGCTATTGGTGTTGGGCGGGATGGTGCTGGCCAGGCGAAGGGGGCTGGGAAGATAGCTCTTTTCCCTATGTCTCTTTTACCCTTCATCCGGGGCGGGCGCAAGCCCGCCCCGGCTTCTTGCACTCTCGCCGCCGGCTTCTTGCACTCTCGCCGCCGGCTTCTGAGGACGCAGCCCGAAGGGCGAAGACCCAGGGCGGCGCGCGAGTTTTTTTTACCCGCGCGCACGCGTCGCGCGTTCTGCGCTCACCCCGAAGGGGTGAAGGTGTGTAGCCAGGGGCGCGAGCCCCTGGAGCCCGTGCCGCCTCAATCCTCAAGCCCCGGAGGGGCGGCAGGTTCCTGCGGAAGGTTCAGGCGTCGTTTCCGGATGCTCCGTTTGTCATGGCCCCGTCGCCCCTTCGGGGCTGATCGGTATTATTGCGATTCGTACCAGGGGCTCGCGCCCCTGGCTACCCCGGCGCGCCGGGGTGCCCCTTCAGGGCACGGGGCTGGCGCCGCGGGGTGGGAGGCGGTTGCCCCGGTGGGATTTCGAGAAACGCTCCTGTCGCGGGTTCAGCGGCAGACAGGGGTGCGCGGCGGACGTGTACCGGCGGCCACGCAGACGCAGTTTGCGCCGGCCCGCTTGCCCGCGTACAACGCTTCGTCGGCGGCCTTCAGCAGGTCGTCGAGCGAGGCGTGGTCGGGCGTACGCTGGGCCACGCCGAAGGTTGCCGTCGTCATCAACTCCAGGCCGGCGAACCGGACGCGGTCTTCCGCCACAGCTTTGCGACGGCGCTCCGCCGCGGCCTGGGCCGTGCCGGCGGTTGTCTCGGGACAGAGAATGAGGAATTCGTCGCCTCCCATGCGGCACACCACATCCTCCGTCCGGCCGGAACTGCGCAGGACGCTCGCCACAGACTTCAGAAGCGCATCGCCGGCCGCGTGGCCGTGCGTGTCGTTGATCGTCTTGAAGTGGTCCAAGTCGACGCTGATGCACGAGAGCGCCCAGCCGTGCCGGTCCGAGGCGGCCCAGAGTTCGGTCAGCCGGGTGAGGGCGGCCCGCCGGTTGAGCAGGCCGGTCAACTCGTCGGTCGTGGCGACCTGCTTGAGCCTGGCGTTGACGGTCATGAGGCGGCTGTTCACGATGGCGAGTTTGGCGTTGAAACAGTGCGTTTCGTGGTCTCGCTTGCGCAGGTCCTCCGTCAGCCGGATGATGCGATCGGCGGCGCGCAGCCGGGCCAGCAATTCGCGCTGGCTGAACGGCTTGACGAGGTAGTCGTCGGCGCCGGCGTCGAACGCCTCCACGACACAGTCTTCGCCGGTTCGTCCGGTCAGGACAATGATGTAGGTGAAGTCCACGTCGGGGTGTCCGCGTGCGGCGCGGCACAACTCCACACCGCTCATCCCGGGCATCATCCAGTCGGTGATGATGAGGGGCGGGGACTCGGACAGGAGCTTCTGCAGGCCCTCCTGCCCGTCGGAGGCGGTCAGCACATCGTAGCCTGCCGCGACCAGGTGCCCCTTCAGCAGGCGGATGGAGTCGGGATCGTCGTCGACAATCATGGCCCTGGGCATGTGTGCCTGCGGTCGCCAGGGCTGCTGCGCGTCGGGCGATCGGGCCGCCTCCTCGATGAGCGACGCACGGCGGGCCTGGGCCTGGGCGAAGATGCCGGCCAGCGGCGGGGCGTCGCGGGTCGGGACGGCAAAGACGGCGCCGGCCTGCCGCCACTGCTCGCGAATGCCGTCGAACAACGTGGGGAAGGTGTCGGAACGCAGGCCCAGCGCCCCGGCCTTGCGCACCAGGTTGTGCAGTGCGGATTCGACCGCGGAATCGGCGGTCAGAACGGCCGCCACAGCCCCCGCCAGGTCCAGGACGCGAGCAAGGGGCTGTGCAGAAACCGCGGCCTCATCCGACGCGGGGCCGGTTTCATCCTGCAGACGCACCGCCTGGACGATGCCGTCGGGCAGTCCCCAATCGCCCATCATCTCGGCTGCCAGCGCGTTGTGGTCGATCTCGAAGATGTCGCGCTCAATGGAGAGGCCCTGTTCCGTGTTCAACTGGTCGATCAGACGCAGAGCATGGGTGTACGCCTCCGGAAACGCCGTGGCCAGGGCCAGACGGCCGATCTTGCTCAGCAGACCGACCGTGAAGGCCTCGTCCGGATCGAACGAGCGAAGGTGCTGGGCCAGGGCGCGGCCGGCCACCGCACGGGCCAGCGCGTCGGACCAGAAACCCTCGTAGTCGAACCCCTCGCATCGGCCGCTCCGGTGCGTCGACACCAGGGAGAACCCCAGGGCGAGGATCTTCACCGTGCGCATGCCCAGCAGGCGGACGGCCATGGAAACGGAGGAGATGGGGCGTGTCATGCCGGCCAGGGGGGAGTTTACGAACTGGAGCAGACGCGCGGAGATGGCCGGATCGGTCTCGACCA
This sequence comes from uncultured Phycisphaeraceae bacterium, assembly GCA_964586145.1. Taxonomy (GTDB): domain Bacteria; phylum Planctomycetota; class Phycisphaerae; order UBA1845; family UBA1845; genus JAFGJQ01. Next base: position 2,987 of record CAZPHH010000075.1, read on the forward strand.
CCGCGGCCATCCGCTCGATCCGCGTATCCTCGGTGTTCGCCATGCGGAGGATGGCGAGGGCCACACCCGTGGGCGTGGGCAGCGTGCTTCCTTCCCGGATTCGCTCGTAGGTCAGGCTGCGCTTCATAAGTCCGTCACGGTCCGGAGCAGGCCGATCGCATGGATGGCATCCAGCCGTCGATCCCAGCGGGGCGGGCCAGCCGACCGGACGCTCCGCGGGGCCTGCAAAGGGTCACTTCACGTTGCTGGACAACCAACAGTCTTTGCTCTCGGGGAATCGGTCCGGCGGGGTCGGGCCTTGACCTCAAAACCGCAGGGCTCCGGGCCGGCCCGGACGGCGACCCTGAAACAGCAGTCCCAGCCGGTCGGACCGCGGGACACCGGGCGAACGTCCGATAAGCCGTCGCCGCCCTGCGGAAGATGGGTGCGCCGCGGATTCGGTTATAGGAAGTTCAAAGCGGCGTCGCGGAATCGGACGATACACCTCGACGGACCCGCGTGCCGACGGTTTGGAAGGAGACGCGCCCCGCATGCTCGTCACGAGTATGGTGACCGTGGCCGCCGTGCTGCAGCTTGCTGCGGCGGTGCTCGTGGTTCGCGTGCTCCGGATCACGGGTCGGTCCGCCGCCTGGCTTCTCATTGCCGTCGTTGCGCTGCTGATGGCTGGGCGGAGATGTATCGTTCTGCATCGGTGCCTGGCTCACAGCGATCTGTTCTCTCCGGACCCGTTCGCGGAGGGTGTTGGGCTGGCCATTTCGGTGCTGATGCTGATCGGGATCGCGAGGCTCGGTCCGTTCTTCATCTCCGTTGTCCAGTCACGCGAAGCGCTGCGCGACCGGACCCGGGCTGTGCAGGAACGGATGAAGAAGCTCAACTGCCTGTACGGCATTTCACGCATCGTGGAGCAGGTGGAGCTCTCCCTTGACGAGATGCTCCAGCAGATCGTTAATGCCATTCCCGCCTCCTGGCAGTATCCGGACATCACCTGCGCTCGCGTGGTGCTGGGGGACACAACCATCGCCACCTGCAACTGCCGGAACGCGCCCTGGATTCTCTCGAGCCCGATCCAGGTGGAGGGAGTTCCCGTGGGTCGGGTGGACGTGGGGTATCTGGAGGCTCGGCCGGCCTGTGACGAGGGCCCGTTCCAGCGGGAAGAACGCAACCTGCTGAACGTGATCGCCGAGCGCATCGGACACATTGTGGAGCGCCGCCGGATGCAGTCGGAGTGCATGACCCTGCAGGAGCAGCTCACCCAGGCTCAGAAGATGGAGGCTGTCGGCCAGCTTGCGGCGGGAGTGGCCCACGACTTCAACAACCTCATCACGCTCATTCTCGCCCACACCGGGCAGGTCCGCGGGCAGACGGGTCAGACGCCGGAGGTCGCCGCCGCGCTGGAGGTCGTGGAAAACGCGGCGCGTCAGGCCACGGAAGTGACTCGGTCGCTGATGACGTTCGCCAGTTGCATGCCGGCCCGCAAGCAGCGAGTGGATCTGCGTGACGTTCTTCGAGATTCCGTGCGGATGCTGACCCGCACGCTCCCGGCGTCCATCGAACTGGCGGCGGACTTCTGCGAGCAGCCGCAATGGGTGCTGGCGGACCCGACGCAACTGCACCAGGTGATCCTGAACCTGGCCCTGAACGCCCGGGACGCGATGCCACAGGGAGGAAGGCTGATTGTCGGGGTCGGACCCGCCTCGACCGCCGATCTGCGGGCGCTGCCGGGCGGGTTGAACGCCTGCGCGGACTGGGCTCGCCTGCTCGTCTGCGACACCGGCGTGGGCATCCCCCCGGACCTGGTGCCGCGCCTGTTTGAGCCCTTCTTCACCACCAAGCCGCGCGGACAAGGCACCGGACTGGGCCTGCCGGTGGTTCACGGCATCATCCGCGAGCACCGGGGACACGTTCGCATCCAGTCGGAGCCGGGAACGGGGACGGAGTTCTGCGTTTTGCTGCCGGCCAACGTGGCACCAGAACTAAAGGCCCCGGAACCGGCGCCTGTCACGCCGGCCCGCGCCGACGGCACGCTGGTCCTGCTGGCCGAAGACAGCACGCCGTTGCGCCGTGTCATGACGTCCGTTCTGCAGAACCAGGGTTTCCGTGTGGTTCAGGCTGCTGACGGGGACGCGGTACTGGCGGCCCTGGGGCAGTACGGCTCCGACCTGCGGGTGTTGATTCTGGACGTGGACTTGCCCCGACTCAGCGGCCGGGCGTGCCTACGCCGGATTCGCTCTGCGGGGTGCCATACGCCGGCCATTCTCATCACCGCAGGCCCCGAAGGGGAGATGGATGAACGCGAAGACCCGGATACGCGGTTGCTTCGCAAACCGTTTCAGATGGAAACGCTGGCCGGTGCCGCCTGTGCGCTGTTGGCGTCCGGCCGAAGGTCAGAGGCGGAGGTTCCTGCATGAGTCAGCCCATCACCATAGTGCTCGTTGACGATCAGATGTTGATGCGCGAAGCGCTGGCGCTGCGTCTGTCCCAGGAGGCCGGCTTCCGGGTTCTGGCCACCGTCAGGGATGCGGACGCCGCCGTCCGTGAAGCGGAGCTTCATAAGCCGGACGTCGTGCTCATGGACATCGACATGCCTGGACGGTGCTGCTTTGACGCGGCCCGGTTGATTGCCGCGGCCAGTCCGGAAACGGCCATCCTGTTCGTCAGCGCGTTCTGCCACGATCGCTACATCGAGGAAGCGCTGGCCGCGGGCGCCGCGGGCTACCTGACCAAGGACGAGTCACCGCAGACGCTCATCGCGGCGATTCACGCGGCGCGCGCGGGTTCCGCGTATTACTCCCCGGAGATCGCCGCGCGCGTCGTTGCGGACGGCGCCGGCCTGCGTCTTTCGCAATCCACGAACGCACGCGTGTCCACGTTGACGCCGCGTGAGCTGGAGATTCTGCGGTACATTGCGCGAGGCATGTCGCGCAAGGAGATTGCCCGTACGCGGCAGGTCAGCGAGAAGACCGTCGTCAACCATACCTCGAACCTCATGAACAAGCTGAACATCCACGACCGCGTTGACCTGACGCGGTTCGCGATCCGCGAGGGCCTGGCCACGGCGTAGGTCAGGGCGTTGCGGCGCGCACCCGCGCGGCCCGGTTTCGGCATCAAGTGTGACTGACTACGCAGGCGGGACGCGCCTTCAACGGGTGCCATGACCGATCGGATTCGCGGCATCTTGCATTGGCACTTCAACCGGTCGCAAGACTGTGCTCGACACAGGGGCGGGTGCCTGTTATTCTACTGAGCAGGAACGTCGGTCGGCGACACACACGTCGACGTGTCGTGCGGGTGGGGGCTGCCGTTCACTGTGCCGTTTTGGTTTGTGCCGCGGTCCCGTACGAGTCACGACGTGTCTCAGATCTCATCGTGCTGCGCAGTTGGCATGCCACGCGCATGAACGTGGACCCGCGAGAGGTGATGATGGCCAAGAAAGAGCCCAGCGCCCGATCGAGCGGTTCGGACGTCGCACACCGGCCGTTGCGGTTTTCGGAGAGCATCTACCGGGCCGTGTTCGAGACGACCGGCTCGGCCACGATCATTCTCGAGGACGACCTGACCATTTCCCTGGCCAACGAGCAGTTCGCCCGGTTGACCGGGCGGTCGCGGGAGGAATTGGAGGGGCGGGTTCAGGGAACGGAGTTCGTCGCGCCGGAGCACCGGGAGCGGATGGTGCGATACCACCGGGCCCGCCGGGCCGACCCGGCGTCGGCGCCGGCGGTTTACGAAGCCCAGGTGATTGACGGGGCCGGACAGCGGCGCGACATGCTGGTGATGGGTCGGCTGATTCCGGGCACGAAACGGAGCGTGGTGTCGTTTTCCGACATCACGGAGCTGAAGCGCGCGCAAGCCGCTCATGAAGCGAGCAGGATCCGCTACCGCGAGCTGTTCACCAACATGACGAACGGCGTGGCGGTGTACGAGTCCGTCGAAGAGGGGAAAGACTTCGTCATCACCGACATGAACGAAGCCGGGCTTTGCCTCAGCCATGCCGGCGGCGGGGTGATCGGCATGCGGGTAACCGAGGCCTTTCCGGGTGTTCGGGAGATGGGGCTTCTGGATGTGCTGCAGAGAGTGTGGCGTACGGGCCGGTCGGAGCACCTGGCGGCAGCGCCTTATCGGGACACCCGGGGTTCCGACTGGTTTGAGAACCACGTGTACAAGCTGCCCTCCGGCGAGATCGTGGCCATCTACGAGAACGTCACGCAGCGCAAGAAAGACGAGGAGGCCCGCTTTCGTCTGCAGGAGCAGCTCCACCAGGTCCGCCGGCTCCAGGCCGTCGGTCAGTTGGCGGCGGGCGTGGCTCACGACTTCAACAACCTGATCACGGTGATGCTGGGCGGTGTGGAGCAACTCCGGCCCGCGGTGGCCGGGGACGCTCGGTCGGTCGCCGCCCTTCGGGCGATCGAGCAGGCTGCGACGGAGGCGGCGGGCGTCACCCGCTCGTTGACGGCGTTCGGGCGCGACGTGCCGGCGGAGAAGGGGGTTGTCGACGTTTGCAGGGTGCTGGAGGAGACGCGGCCGTTGTTGAGCCGTGCGGTGTCGGCATCGGTTGACGTGCGCATCGAAGCAGGAGGTGGATTTCCGCTGTGGGTGAGTGTCGACTCCACGCAGTTGCAGCAGGTGCTGCTGAACCTGGCCGTCAACGCTCGCGACGCGATGCCGCGCGGCGGCACGCTGCGCATTCGCGCCGACGAGGTGGACGCGGAGGTGCCGGCCGGCCTGGACCTTCACTGTGCATCGGCGGATCGCTACGTTCGCATCGTGGTGGAGGACACGGGAACGGGCATCGCGCCGGATGTTCTGGAACGCATCTTCGAGCCCTTCTTCACTACGAAAGAGCGAGGACGGGGCACGGGGCTGGGGCTTGCGATCGTACACGGCATCATTCAGAACGAGGGGGGGGCCATTGCCGTCCGGTCCGGGGAAGGGAAGGGGACGACGTTCACGATCTGCCTGCCGAAACGAGAGGCCCCCGCAGCGGTGGACGAGCCGGAGCCCGCCCTGACCCTCCCGCCGGGAGACGGTGAGGCGATTCTGGTCGCCGAAGACAACGAGGACGTCCGGGGCATCCTGGTCAGCGCGCTTCGCTCGCTCGGCTACACGGTGGACGCGGTGAGCGACGGGCCGGCGATCTTCGAGGCCCTGACGGCCAGGCCGGACGGATACCGGCTGTTCGTCTTTGACGTGGATTTGCCGCGATCGAGCGGGTTTGACTGCCTTCAGATCCTTCGCGATCGGGGCGTCGACACGCCGGCGATCCTCATTACGGGCACTGTGGACCTGGATGCGTGCTCGGTGGAGGCGGCCCGGGCCACGCTGCTCCGCAAGCCCCTGTCGGTCGGCGTGTTTCGGCATGCCGCCGCACGGGAGATCGCCTCACGAGAAGGCTCGCGCCGGGGGCCGGGCGTGCGTGCGTGAGAATCGCGGCAGGCGTTTATCGGACGCTGTGCGGAGCATCGCCAAACGACTCAACTCAGGCTTCCGGAACACCGATTCAAGAAGCACGGGGTTCGTGTGGCAGTTGACTCGCTCCGTCGTGAGCGGGTCTGTCACGATTCGCCCCGCACGTGGAAATAGGGCGTTGCGGCGAGGACCGGCATGAGGTCGGCATATCGCGTGCTCCCGCAGAACCATCCGTAACGGCACCCAGTTGGGAGGACGGCACCGCATGTTCAAGCAGATGAAGCTCGCGACGAAAATGGCCATGGGGTTTGGCGCGCTGGTTCTTGTGACCGCCATTCTCGGAGTAGTCACGTGGCGCGGCCTGGAACAGGTCAAGCGGAGCACGACGGTCAGCGAAGCCGCCACCGAGGCCCTCACGACCATGACGGACTGCGGCAACCTGCGACGCGACTTCATGATCGATGGTTTCGAGAAGGCCTCCGGACAGGAGAAGAACGCGGCGGAACGGTGGCATGACGCCTACGACCGGTTTGTCACACAACTGAGAAACCTGGAAGGCCATGCCGGCCTGCAGGCTTCCGACCGCGCGCTCGTTCGTCGAATGATCGAGGCCACGGGGCCGTACCGAACCAATTTTGAGGGTCTCGCCAAGGGGCGGCAGATGCAGGACGACGCATTTGCCGTCTGGAGGGACCTGGGGGGCCGGGTCACCGCTGACGTTCACACCTTGCTGCAGACCGTGATTGCACCGGCCCTGGACCGGGCCAGGCAGGCCCAGAATCTCGAAGAGGTCGTTCGCTGGTCCACGTTTGCGGATGCGTTGCACAGCGACGTGATCGAGCACTTCCTTCTGCTGCGGGTGACGGCGGTGTACCTCATTGCGACGAACCAGGACGCGCAATGGACGGCGTACAACGCCCAATTCGAAGTCCTCAAGGGCGGTCTGGCTTCCTGGACGCAGTCCGTTCAGGGGGAAGCGGAGTTGACGACCGTTGCCGGACGACTCCAGGAGAACTTCACGGAGTACGAGAGGGCGGGCAGGCAGTACTATCAGGGCATTGTCGACTCGAGGAAGGCCACGGACGAGATGGCCGTCAGTGCCAGGACGATCGTGGAAACGATGAATGAACTCGACACCTCGCTCACGCGGGAGCGGAACGCCATCACGGGCCGCACGACGATGCTCGGCGTGGCCATGACTCTGGGGGCCGTGGTGCTGGGTGTGATGCTGGCCGTTGTGATCACGCGCAGCATCGTCAAGCCGATCAATCGGATCATCGCCGGGCTGAACGAAGGGGCGTCTCAGGTCAACGAGGCCGCCCGCCAGGTTTCCGCATCCTCCCAGCAACTGGCGGCCGGCGCGTCCGAACAGGCGTCCTCCCTGGAGGAGACCTCCAGCGCCCTCGAGGAAATGGCGGCCATGACCCGCACGAACGCGGAGAACGCGCGGGAGGCCAACGGACTGGCCGACCAGGCTTCGCAGGCGGCCAAGGATGGCGACCAGACCATGGCCACGCTGAATCAGGTCATGCAGGGCATCAACGAGTCGTCGGACAAGGTCAGCAAGATCATCAAGGTGATCGAGGAAATCGCCTTCCAGACGAACCTGCTCGCCCTGAATGCCGCGGTGGAGGCCGCCCGGGCCGGCGAGCACGGGAAGGGCTTTGCGGTGGTGGCCGACGAGGTCCGCAACCTCGCCCAGCGCGCCGCAGAAGCGGCAAGGGAGACGACCTCTCTCATCGAGGAGTCGGTGAACCGCTCGCGGGAAGGGACCCAGGTCGCGGATGACGTGACCAAGGCGCTCGGAGGGATTGTGGCCGACGTGACCAAGGTGTCCGAGTTGATCAGCAACATCACGCAGGCCAGCCAGGAGCAGGCCCAGGGCGTGGATCAGGTCAACACCGCGGTCTCTCAGATGGACCAGGTGACGCAGCAGAATGCCGCCAGCGCGGAGGAATCCGCCTCGGCGTCGGAGGAGCTGTCCGCCCAGGCCCAGTCGGTCAAGGGCATCGTGGAGCAGCTCGTCGGCGTGATTCACGGGCGATCCCATGCCCGGTTCGACGAGGAGATCCGGAGCACCTCGACACCGTCCGTGAAGGCGACCCCGCAGATGCGGAAACGCCTGACTGCAGCTCCGGCTCCCAAGGCGGCCCCCAAGGCGGCTTCCAGTGTGGCGACGCCACCCAAGGAGTCGCCCGTTTCGGCCGCCGTGAGGGAAGCCGAAGACGAAGCGTTCCTCTCGCTGGCGAACGACAAGGACCTCCAGGACTTCTGATCCCGGGAATAGGCCGCACAAGCGGGCGGGTGGCCAGGCGGTCGCCCGCCCGCTTCGCTTTTACCCGCGGGCCGCCGTGATGGCATGCGCTCCTCTCGCTTCCGGCCGTCGCCCGGGTAGAATCCAGCGCGGTGGTCGATCCTGAGTCTACGCATCAGGCCGCTGCGGGCGAATCGGGATACGAGCATCCAGGGAGATCCGTGTGGACGGCCCGGCAACCATCGTCATCTTCGGTGCCTCCGGGGACCTGACGGCCCGCAAGCTGATTCCGGCCCTGTTTGAGAACGCCCGCAAGGGCCGGCTGCCCGCCGGCACGCGGATCGTCGGCGTGTCCCGCACGCCCATGACCGATGACGAGTTCCGCCGGCGACTGTTCGAGAGTTCGTGCCGCTCGCTGGGCGATGCCTGCCGGCCCGACGAGTGGAACGCGTTTGCACGGGGGATCCACTACATTCCCGGCAACGTGTCCACTCCGGACGACGGTGCCCGCCTTCACAGGCAATTGCGCGAGCTGGAGAGCGGCCATTCGAGCGGACGCCTCTATTACCTCGCCCTGGCGCCTGCGTTGTACTCCGCCGCCATCGCGAGCCTGGGCGCCGCCGGCCTGGCGAACCAGGACCACGGCTGGAGCCGCGTCGTATTCGAGAAGCCGTTCGGGCACGATCTGGCCAGTGCCCGGGAGCTGAATCGTACGGTCCTTCAGGTTTTCGACGAGTCCCAGGTGTTCCGGATCGACCATTACCTGGGCAAGGAGACCGTCCAGAACCTGCTCGTGCTTCGGTTCGCCAATACCATCTTCGAGCCGGTTTGGAATCGGAACTTCATCGAACACGTGCAGATTACCGTGGCGGAGACCGTCAAGGTCGGCTCGCGCGGCGGCTACTACGACACGGCCGGCGTGCTGCGGGACATGTTTCAGAACCACCTTCTCCAGGTGCTGACTCTAATTGCCATGGAGCCCCCCGGCCGGTACGAGGCCAACCCGCTTCGCGACGAGAAGGTCAAGGTCCTGGACGCGGTGCGGCTGCCCCAGCGGCAAGAGCTGGATGCGTTTTCGGTGCTGGGCCAGTATGAAGGCTATCGTGACGAACCCGGTGTGGCCGCCGACTCGCGCACACCGACGTTCGCGGCTGTTCGGCTCTACGTGGACACGTGGCGATGGAAGGGCGTGCCGTTCTATCTGCGGAGCGGCAAGGGGCTGGCCGACAAGACAACGGAGGTGATCATCCAGTTCCTCTGTCCGCCCCACATGGTCTTCGACGTGCCCGAGGGACAGACGATCCATTGCAACCGATTGGTCATCACCATTCAGCCGGACGAGGGCGTTCACTTGTCCTTCCAGACCAAAATTCCCGACCACGGAATGGCCCTTCGCGAGTCGATCCTGCACTTTCATTACCGCAGTTCGTATCCCGAGACGCCCATCCCCGAGGCGTACCAGCGGCTGCTGCTCGACGCGATTCGCGGTGACGCTTCCCTGTTCATTCGCAAAGACGAGATCGAGCTGGCCTGGCGCATCATGGACCCGATCCTCGAGGGTTGGGCCGCCCGGGACACGGAGCCGATGCCGACGTACCCCGTGGGTTCGTGGGGGCCGCCGGAGGCTGACCGCTTCATGGAGCACGAAGGCCGTCGCTGGGTCAACGGAGCGTCGCTGCATCATGACGCCTGAACGGACGATCCGCGTGTTCCCGTCGCCCGACGATTTGGCCGTCACGGCCGCCGCTCTCTTCAGCGAGACGGCCCGGGCGGCTGCCTCGGCACGCGGGGAATTCCGCGTGTGCCTGGCCGGCGGCTCGACGCCGAAAACGCTGTACCGGCGCCTGGCCGGCGACCTCGGCCGCGACGTGCCCTGGCCCAGCGTGTGCGTCTATTTCGGCGACGAACGGTGTGTTCCGCCGGACCACCCGGACAGCATCTACGGCATGGCCCGGGCCGCGCTGCTGGACCGCGTGCCGGTCCGCCCGGAGTGCATTTTCCGAATCCCCGGTGAGTTCGGGCTCGGCACCGCGTCCGACGCATACGAGCAGACGCTGCGAGAGACCCTGGCCGCTGCGGACGGCCGGTTCGACCTGGTGCTGCTGGGTCTGGGCGCCGACGGCCACACGGCCTCCCTCTTCCCGAACACGCCGGCCCTGCACGTCACGGACCGGTGGTGCGTGGGGGCCGTGGCGCCGGTCGTCCCGAAGGAACGCATCACGCTGACGTTACCCATCCTGAACGCGGCGCGGCGGATCGTCTTTCTGGTCACTGGAAAAGAGAAGGCCGACGCTGTACGTGCGGTTCTCTGCGGTCCGCGTGATCCGGACCGGCTTCCCGCGCAGGCCATCCAGCCAATCGATGGCAGTTTCTTCTGGCTGCTTGACGAGTCCGCCGCGTCCGATCTGCCGCAGTCACTTGGCATTCGCCGGTCGTGATTCGCGGCTGCCCAGAAGCTCGTCGACGCGAACGAAGCGGTATCCCCGCTCGAGAAGCGCATCCAGAAGCGGCCCGATGTGCGGGTGCATTTTGTCTTCCCGCAGAGAGCCAAGGTGCAGCAGTAGAAGGAACCCGTTCAGCCCGTCCGGCTCGCGCTGCTCGTAGGCCAGGATGTCGCGGGCGATGGTCCGCGACGGCACGAAAGCGCGGTGCCCCTCCGGCGCCCAGTCCCGATTCGAGCCCGTGCCGGGCGTGAAGTTGAACAGCACTACGCCCATCTCCGCCGCCCAGCGAACCTGGTTTTCATTGAACCATTCGTACGGCGGAATGAAGTACACCGGCCCCGGGCCCCGGAGGGCGCCCAAGGCCCGCAGCGCATCCATGTTGGCTTGCAAATCCTGCTCGAACTGCTCACGCGTCACCAGCGTGCGCGACCGGTCCTCCCAGTCGCAATACAACAGGTGGGCATCCGAATGCGGGCCGAGGTAGTGCCCTTCGGACACCATGCGGCGCAGCCACGGACGGTATTGCGGCGTCTTGACGTACTGCCCGGTGACGAAGAACGACGCCCGGATGCCCCGGTCGCGAAGCGCGTCCAGGATCACCGGCGTGCCCTCGCCGTAGTCGCCGCCGGTGAAGATCAGGGCGATCGTACGCTGCGACCGGTCCGCCCGCACCACCGCGCCGTGGTCCAGCGTCCACTCCGGCCGCGGCGTGAACGCCACGGGCTCGGGTCTCGGTTGAGTGCATCCACCAAGGCACAACAACCCGACAATCGTGGCTGCTCGCGACGCCGGATGGCTGCTTGATGTTGCATGCTGGAGCATCAGATCTTCACGAATATCCTGCGCCAGTACAGCGGAATCATCAGCAGAAGCCACAGCGTAACGTAGCTGAGGGCGAAGGCCATGGAGGCGAATTTGCCGTCGGTCCACGAGAGGAACCAGTGCTTATACACCCAACCCTTCAGCGTGATCTCGCCCGCCTCAACCGGCCAGCGAATCTGCGTCAGCAACCGGGCGCCAATGCTGGACGCAAAGTATACGACGATGGCGTTGGTCCCGAACACGCGGAACGGCCACGCCCACCGCCGGATGCCGTGAATGTCGATCAACCAGTAGCAGATCGCAAGCGAGCAGCACGCCAATCCGCCTGTGTACACGACGTACGAGCTGCTCCAGATCTTCTTGTTGATCGGGAATCCTTTGTCCATCAGCAGGCCCAAACCGATCGCCAGTACGCCGGCGAAGAACATGCCTGCCGCCTTCTCGCCGCGTTCACGTTCCGATTGCAGCCAGTGCCCGACCAGCACGCCCAACAACACGGTGGCGATGGCGGGTAGCGTGCTGAGGATGCCCTCCGGGTCCGGCCGGGCGCCGTACAGATGATTCCCGAGCACCTGCTCGTCGACCCAGTTGTGCAGCAGGCCGGGTGATCCTTCCAGCTTGGCCGTATACCCCTGTGGCGCCGGAACGTGCAGTGCGATCACCCAGTACGCGACCAGGATACCCAATACCCACGCCACCCGGCCCCGGAGCCCCGTCGTCAGCAGGATGACGGCCGTGCAGCAGTAGCACACGGCGATCCGCTGCAGCACGCCGGGCACACGTAGGGCCTTCTCCTGGAAATACGCGAAATCGAATGCGAAGAAGAGGATTGCGCCGACCAGAATCCCGGCGCCGACGATCATTACGGGCCGGAAACGCCCGGGGGAACCCGCAGGCCGATCCTGAAAAAAGAGGCTCAGCCCGACGATGCCCAGAATATACGGCGCCATCAGCCGCCAGTTGGGAAAGCCGTACATGATCAGGCCGAGCAGGAACAGGCTCAGCGTCCGCCGGGCAATCTGGGCGTACAGCCGGCCGCGATCGGCCGGGCCGGTCAGGCGCTTGCGGAACGAGAACGTCATGGCCACGCCGACGATGAACAGGAAGAACGGGAACACCAGGTCCGTCGGCGTGCAGCCGTCCCAGGGCGCGTGCCCCAGCGGCTTGTATATGGCGCGCCAGCTTCCCGGGTTGTTCACCAGGATCATGCCGGCGATGGTGATGCCCCGGAACACATCGAGAGAATCGAGCCGACCTCGCGGGGCGGGCGAAGCGGCCGGAACTGCGGTTGTCTGGCTCATGTTGGCGCGCTCACTCCAGGTCGCAGACAGGTTGACTCCGCCCTCAATCCGGCGGGGTGGTCGAGCATTCAAGGTCGCCCGCCGGCTCGCCGGCGGCCGTCATCAAACGGGCCGCGAACCGCCACGGCCCCGACGGGTTGTGCAGCTTGACGACCAGCAGGTTCCATCCCTTGCGGAACGGCAACCCTTCCATCCGATCGGTATCCAGCACGAGTTCCCGCACAAAATCAAACCGGCCAATGACCGCGCCGTTCAGGAACGCCTTCAACCCTCCGTCCGCCGCGCCGAGCAGGGCGATCATGTCCGGTGCGTCGAGCAGCACGGACCGATCTTGCGGAGAATAGACCCACGTGGCCGCGTATGCCACGCGGTCGCGCTGCGGCAATTCGCCCAGCGCACGCTCCAGGTCCACTTCTGCGAAGGCGGATGATACCCGCCGCCACGCCAGATCGCCTGTCTTTTTTTCCGGCTCAGGCCGCATCGCCGCCTCATCCACAAGAGCATGGTCCAGCGGGCACCCCGCCTGACCGGCGAACGGCCCCAGCACCAGCCATTGCGTGATGTAGCCGTCCGCGTTCATCGCGCGCGGCTCGCGCGGAGTCAACGGACTGACACGTTCCTGTCGGGCTGCGCCCATCACGTCCATCCAGCGCGATAGAATACGCCGGGCCCGCGGCCGAAAAATGCCCCGCGCCTCTCGCAGCCGAAGCTGACTGATCAGAATCCGACCCGGTCCGCGCGGAATCTCCACCACTACCGCGCGCGATCCGCCAAACGCCTCCAGCCGGCGGTACATCATGGCCACCTTGTGCTGTTCCGCGGCCGTCTGGTAGCCCTCCCACCGCGTGGCCACCGTCCGGACGAGCACGCGGCCGGTATTCGGCACATCCAAGGAGTGCCGCACGATCGGCTGGGCATCGTCGCGGAGTACCCAACACAAGTCGTAGTTGTTCAACCCGGCGGCAAACGGTGATTCGCGGTCCCCCCAGGCAACATTGAAGCACACGTCCTCGCGCAGCCCCAGTTGCAGACCCAGCCGGTGCGACCAGGCGGTCACCGTCTCCGGGGCCAGTCCATCCAGCAGCAGCGTGCCGCCTTCCGCCAGCAGCGCCTCAACGGCCTTGGCCGATGACCGCGGATCGCTCAATGCCGCCATCGATCCGCCGTCGCAGATGACCACGCCTGCGCTCTGGGCCGCAACCAGGCCAACGTCGGCAAACAGGGGATCGGCCGCGAATTCCGCTTCACCCACGCAAACCACCGACGTCGCGGTGGGTGTCGGCAGTGGATCGTTTAGCAGTCTCCGCAGGACAATTGCCGCCGCGGGCGTGTCGCCACATCGCTCGATCAGCGGCATCCCCGTCAGCACCACGTGGCCCGCGCCGACCGGAATAACCACCAGGGGCGAGCACGAAAGGCCCTCCGCACAATCACCGACGTCCAGCGGGGCTAACGCCGGCCCGGTGCTTGGACGTTGAAACACCGCGGTTGCCACTTCGCCGTCCGGCCCCCACTCGCGGAAAAGGTCGTCCGTCAGGCTGGCCAGCAGGCCGGTCGCCTCGTCGCGCAGATACGCGTGATCGACGCTCCGGCGAATGGGACTCAGCCCCTGCGTTGCATCGTCCGTTACCCCATCCGCGCACACCACGAGCCGCCCGCCCTGGCGCAGCCACGCATCCACCCCGGGCTGCTCCAGCCAATCCCGCAGCGTCCGGTTGCTCGCACCGCCGGCCAGAACCACCGTGGCCGTCGGACCCGACTGGATGGCTTCCGCAAGCCCGTCGCCACGCAGCCGTTGCAGGCCGAACGCCTCCGGCGCGTCCGCGTTGCCGAGTATCCACGCCTTTCGCTTGCCCCCGGCTGTTCGTTGCTCGCGTGGGTGTACGTGGAGCACCCACGACTCCGCGTGGAGCACGGCGCCGTCCGCCGAAGACCGCATGACCAGCTCGGCCGTCGCGGCCACCGCATCCGTGACATCGGGCAGTGGCGAGGCAAACGCGACCTGCTCCGACCCATACCCGGCCAGATTCGAACGGATCGTTGTCTCCGCAAGCGTTCGGCTGCCCTGCACGACGCGAAACGTCGTGACAACGCCCACCGGCTCCACCGTGTCGTTCCACAATTCTGCGGCCGGCGTGATCGTGTCCCCGCCGAACGCCTGCCGAGGGCGCCGGGCCAGGAAGAATCGTCGCCGCCGGTAGCACACGGCCAGCGGGGCGTAGGCCTGGTTCTCTCGCCAGGCGGGCTCCTGGTCCGTGTAGCCGTAGTTGAACGGCAACGCCCGCGGCCCAATCCGCCGGATCGGGGCCCCGTCCTCCACCGCGTCTTCCGGGACGTTCTCCACCGCCCGCACGGGGATCGGTTCAAGGCAGTACCAGTTGATGTTCCACGGCGTGATGCTGGCCGCACCGAGACTGCGCAACCGCAGGAACATGTCCGCCGCGTCCTCACCCACAAAGCGCAACCTCGTGAGGTAGTTCGCGTACACCGCATCGTTGCCCAGCGGGCTCACCCACTCCGGGCCGCCGTGGTAAAGAGAGGAGAACTCATGCACAACCAGGGGTTTGTCACGCTTCCACGATCGATCCCAATGGCGCGGCGTCCCATAATGGCCGGCATGAAGCGGCGCTTTGCCGCCCACATCACAATCGTTTTCGTCGAAGCTGGCAAAGCGCGTGGGGTCCAGCGCGCGAGCTTCGTCCGCCAGTGACAGCAGGCCCTCGAAGATCGCCTCGCCGCCCTTCCAGACCGTCTCGTTGCACAGGCTCCAGAAGATGACCGACGGATGGTTGCGGTCCCGCCGCACGAGCCGCCGAACATGGTCGCGCGCGTTCTCCCAGAACCGCGCGTGACCCGTCCCCAACGTGCCCGCCGAGCCATATACCGCCGACTCGTCGATGAGCATCATGCCCATTTCATCCGCCACGTCGAAGTAGCAGGGGGGGTAGGGCATCGCGTGCGTACGAATGGCCGTCATGCCGGTTCGACGAGCCAGCTCGTACCATGTGCGGGCATAAGCCGGGTTTTGCTGGGCCGGTCCCATGTAATGCCATGAATCGCCGAACAGCCGGATCGGCTGGCCGTTCAGCCGGAAGCCCGTGCCGTCGATCCAGAACTCCCGGAACCCGAACCGAACCGCCCGCGCATGCAGTACAAGCCCGTTGATCCCCAGCTCGGCCCGAACGTGATACAGCTTCGGACTCTCCGGCGACCACCACTCCAGGTCCGGCCCATCCGCGGTGAATCGCACCTGCTGCTCGGAACCATCCGCCGTTCGCACCGGCCGGCGGCCCAGGTCCAGCACGACGCGGTCGCCATCCAGCACCGCCAGCCGCACCTCGACATCCAGAGGCTCCCGCGTGGGGGACACGGTGACATTCACTGTCAGTCGGTTCTGCCGCACGGACGGCTGAACGAAGACATCCTCCACGCTCGGGGTCGGCAGGTACTCCACGCATACCGGCTGCCAGATACCTCGCATGTGCCAGCCGACCCACGACCCGCACGGCTGGAGCCAGAGTCCGTCGCGCTTGGGCGGCGGGCCGACGAAAACGGCCAGCTCGTTCTCTTTGCCGATCGCCAGGGTCTCGGAAACGTCGAACGCGAAGGGCAGGAACGAATCGTGGTTGCTGCCCAGGAAAACACCGTTGAGCCAGACCTCGCCGGCGCCCGCCACGGCATCAAAGCGCAACCGAACGCGCGGCTGTTCCAGTCCCGGTGGCCGGACGGCGGGAAACCGCAGGCGATACCACGCGGCCTCCGCCTGTCGCCAATGCGGCGGATGCCCGTAGTGGTCGTACGCGCCCCAGTCACCGCCGATGGCGTCCGGCAGGGTGTTCCAGTACCCCGGCACCCGGATGCGCTCGCGCTCGTACCCGCTTGCGGGCACGGCCCGAGCCTCGCCGTCCCGGACGGCCGCTGCCTCGGGCTCCGGGCGGAACTCCCAGAGCCCGTCCAGCACCTCGCGCAGATCGCCCTCGGTCCACATGCTGCGATTGCTCATTGCAGCCACAACCACGCAAAGTCCGCCGGACGCTTGCCATGCCCGATGCCCGGTGTCAGCTCCTGCCATCCCGCCCGGCCGGCGCCGTCGTTGTCATTCACGAGCAGCGAGAAGCCCACGACCGTTCCTGGCTCCAGCTTCGTGGTCGACACCAGCAGGTCGGCTGGAATCAGCAGCTCGTACACCACCACTCCCTGCTCCTGATGCGGCCGCACGACCGCTTTGAGCTTCGCGGAAAGGGCATCCTCGGGCCAGCCCGGCGGGCAGTGCCCCAGGTAGCACCACACCGGACCGTCCGGGTTGTAGCCGAGCTCGATTTCGATGTCGTTGTTGTCGAACGGCTGGTCCGGTCGAGCGTCGCTGCCCATGTCCAGGGCCACCTGCACGGAGTCGTAATTCCAGACGGTCCGGTCGCGCGGGAAGACGAGCACGTCATCCTTCACTTCCAGTGCGACCCATAAGCCCTGCTCGTTCCAGGCGAG
Organism: uncultured Phycisphaeraceae bacterium; assembly: GCA_964586145.1. Classification (GTDB taxonomy): domain Bacteria; phylum Planctomycetota; class Phycisphaerae; order UBA1845; family UBA1845; genus JAFGJQ01. The sequence goes on from CAZPHH010000075.1 coordinate 19,696, forward strand.
CCAGCCGCGAACGGTCAGATCCTCCGGACCCGGCGGCTGCGGCGAGCTCGTGTACGCCCAGGTCATCATGTCCGGTCGGATGGTCGGTGGCCGGGCCTGCCATTCATCCAGCTTGCCGTCGAGTTGAACGTCATCCGGCGCCTTCGGGCAGGGCAGCAGTCGTCGTTGGGAGCCCACCGTCAGCTCGATTCCTTCGGCGCGGACAACGGCCTCGATCGGCAGCGACCGGCCGCCCTGGAACGCTTCGGGCTTCAAGGGCAGCTCCACCGTGCGTGACGAACCGGGCTCCAGGGAAACGTCCACCGGCTCGCCGGTCGGCTCACCGCCCAGCTTCAGCGAAGCCGATGCCTTCGTTGGCTCGATCCCGTGGTACTCCATGACCAGGGGCAGACGCGGCGCGTCGGCTGAAAGGTGGCGGACGGGACCGAAGAAGACCTTGAGCGGTGACGCCACCTCGATCCACCGCCAGCCGGCGGCGAAGACCCGGCCTTCGCCGTCAAGAAGCTCCCACGAAACGTCGTGCGGCCCGATTTCCGCCCGCGACGTGTCCAACGGCAGTGCCACAGACTGCGTGCCGTTGGCCGGCAGAGAGAACTCGACGCGTGTTGCCTTCTCGCCCGGCGGCTTCGGAATCGACAGCACAAAATCCGTTGACTCCGGCCGTGGGTTGGACACGTCCACCGTCACCGTGGCATTCGCCGCCCGCGGTACCACGTCGCGCAGGGGATCGCTCCACCGGACGTATTGCGCCCGCCGAATGGCCGGCCCCGGATTGAGCACGTAGACCGGATCGGACGAAATCGGCAGGCTGTATCGTCCGCTTTCTTCCCGATGGGCCTTCCAGTCGCCGTCAAGCTGCTGGACCAAGGCGACGGGTGTGTCCAGTGCCAAATTCGCCGGCACCGGCTCACTGCCCCAGTCGCGCCAGAGCACCAGCACCGATTCCCGCGGGTTCTCGAAGAGAAATCCCCAGACGCCGGCGGCCGGACGCACGATTCCGGCGAAACGCTTGTCGCCGAGCCGTTCGCACAGGGTGCGATATGCCGCATAGGAGGGCTTCACGGGGTAGTTCATGTGCGTCAGGCCGCGGTAGATGCTGCGGTCCGGGTGGTTCGGGTCGTCCGTTCCGTCGGCCAGGGCAAGCTGAAACGTCTTCTGCAGTCCCATCGCCAGCAGCCCGACGGAGTACCGCACGATGCGCGACGCCTGGTCGTGCTCGCTGAGTCCGACCGGCCCGGTGTAGAAGCCGGTCTCGGTGTGCCAGATGGGTTTGTCCGCGTCGCCGTGCTTCTTCATGACCTCCCGCATGGCCTGGAGGGCAGGCCATTCGACGAGCATGTCGGACTCCTGCCCGTAGTTGTGGTAGGACAGCACGTCCATGTAGTCCTTCGCCCCGTGGGTGTACATGCCTTCGAGAAACCGCAGGTCCGGGCCGGCCATCGCCCCGCCTACGATCACGCAGTTGGGGTCGGCCTTCTTGGCGTTCTCGTACGCGGTCTTCAACAGCTTCGTGTAGAGTTCCGGGTCCGGCCTCGGCTCCCAGAACGGCTGGATGTTCGGCTCGTTCCAGATTTCCCACGCGCCGACCCGGCCCTTGTACCGGCGTACCATTTCGTACACGTACCGGCCGAATGCCGCCCGATCCTCGTCCGTCTGCGGCGAGACCCCCTTCGACCACGCCGATCCGTAGCAGAGAATCGCAAAGACGTTCACGCCGGCCCGCTCATACGCGTCGACGGCCCGATCGAACCCGTCCCAGACAAACTCGCCCGGCCGCGGCTCGCACTGAGACCACCAGAAATCCTGCCGGGCCCAGGTGGCCCCGGTGCCGGCCCACACGTTGAGAAACGCTTCACCTTCTTCCCAGAGGTTCGGTCGTTCCTCCGCCAGCCAATGCGAGTACGTCGGCCCGTGGATGCCGAAGGGCGTATCCGGCAGTCGTTGCGCGGCCGCGACCCCGTTGTCCGGTCCCGCCAGCGCGAGACAGAGTCCGAGAAGCGTTGCCGTACGGATGCGATGACACGTCATGGGTTGCCTCCTGTAGTCATGGGCTGCAGCGGCCGGCCACCGATTCGGGCTGCGAGCATAGGGGTAAACGCAGGGCCAAACAAGACCGCAGACCCACGCCGGTCTGACCGAAAACGGTCACGCGATGGTCTTTGCACGTCGTTTTGCGCGTTCTGCTTTCCCCACCCGTTCTCCATCCGGTATACTGAGTTGTCAGTGTTCCGGGACCCGGTGCCCGGACCCGAGGGTACGCACGAGAGGACGAAGGAAGATGAACACCACGCGAGGATGGGCGCTTTTGTTGCTGACCATCGGCCTGGCCGGAGCCGCCACCCTTCCGGTCCGGGGTGCGGACTCGCCCTGGCTGTACGGCATTCACTGGTACGGCGAACCGAGCGGAAGCATCGTGGAGGCAATGACGGGGAACAAGGGCATCTGGTGCCTGGAGACCGTGCAGACCAACAGCGACTTCTGGTGGGGCGCCCAGTGGCAGCGCGACAACCGGTTCCTGACCATGGTGAGCCGGGGCCATACGATCATCGTGCGGATCGAGCGCAACTGGGGTGAAACCGTGCCGTATTCGGGGAACCTCGCGCAGTATCTCGTGGACGTGCAGGCTGCCGCCCAGTCGCTCGCCGATGTCTGCCATATCTGGCAGATCGGCAACGAGATGAACCTGTACGGCGAATGGGGCGGGAATGAACTGACGGCTGCCAACTACGTCACCATGTTCAAGCAGATTCGAGCGGCCATCAAGGCGGTCCCCAGCCCGCTGGGCGAGCAGATCGTGCTGCTGGGTCCGGTCTCCCCGGGCGGCGTGATATCGGGTGTCCGGCACACGGACGGCAACGTGTACCTCGCCCAGATGTGCGACCTGCTCACCCCGGACGACGTGGACGGCTTCGCGATCCACTCGTACGCGGCGCCGTGGAACAGCGTTCCCGTCTCGCGCATGGAGTTTCAGGGCGGATACGTCAGTCAGCTTGCGATCATCGACGACAAGGGATTCGTCAACAAGCCGGTCCACATCACGGAATGGAACCGCCGCGTGGAGAACACCGGATCACCCTATACGGACGAGGCCGCCAGCGCCCAGTTCCTGCACGGCGCCTTCGCGGACCTGCATGCCTGGAACCAGACTCCCGGCGCGCACCCCATCAGCAGCGCGTGCTGGTTCATCTACCAGGACGACCCCGGCTGGCTGCAATACTCCATCGAGTCGCTGCATTCCATCGGCCCAAGCGGACACAACTACGACCTGTACGACGCCTTTCAGTACGCCTGCGCCCAGAACTACCCGACGGCCACTCCCTCCGGCTCGGCGGTGACGCGCATGTACGCGGGGACCCCGACGGGCGTCAACGTCGCCCGAACGGCCACGGCATACGCCGACTCGATGTATAACGCCGCCAATGCTCCTTCGAAGGCGATTGACGGAATTGTGGCCGCCGACAGCAAGTGGACCAGTACCGCATCGTCGGCGACGCACTGGCTGCGGCTGGATCTCGGCGCGGAATACCCCCTGTCCGGCATGATCGTGCGACACGCCGGTGCGGGCGGTGAGCCCGCGTACTATAACACCGAGTTGTTCCAGCTTCAGACCGCGCCCGCCTCCGCGGGCCCCTGGTCCATCGACGCGTCCGTCTACAACAACAGCCAGGAAAGCGTCACCGCTCGACGGTACTACGTGCCCGCGTTCACGCGGCACGTGCGCCTTTACATTACCGACCCGGGGATTGACAATTACGCCCGGATCCCGGAGTTCGAGGTGTACGCGGCGCTGTTGGGCGATCTGGACGAAGACGGCGACGTGGACGTGGCGGACTACGCACGATTCCAGGCGTGTTTCGGCGGCACGGACGTGGCGCGGCGCGAGCCGGAGTGCTTCGCCGCTCACTTCGATGCAGACGACGACGTGGACGAGTCGGACGCCGTGGGCTTTGTCAACGCCCTCACGGGCCCGAACCCCTGAGTACCGCAGACGCTCCGCAGGAAACGCATGACACCCAGCACGATGACACGCCGCGAGCGGGTGACCGCCGCCTTGCAGGGTCGCACACCCGACCGGATTCCACGGCACTATGGCGCCCTGCCCGGCTTCTGCCGCAACTTTCCCGGGGCCATCGAGCGGATTGACGCCCGGTTTCCCCAGGACGTGGCCGACTGCGGGTATCGCCTGCCGGACGGGGCTGTTCAGGGCGACCCGTTCGCGATCGGCACGTATGTGGACGAATGGGGCTGCCCGTTCGAGAACGCGCATTACGGGGTCATCGGACAGGTCAAGCACGCGGTCATCGCCGACTGGAGCGACCTGGATCACTTCCAACCGCCGATGCACCTGGTGGGCGCCGGCATGGACGCGGTGAACCGCACGTGCGAGGCGACCGACGGCTTCACGTTGAGCCCCATCCCGATCCAGCCGTTCGAGCGGATGCAGTTTCTCCGCGGCACCGAGAACCTGATGTACGACTTTCTCGACCAGCCGGACGGGCTCTTCCGCCTGCGGAACATGGTGCACGAGTTCTACCGGGCCTGGCTGAACAGTTGGTGCGCGTCCGCGGTGGACGGCATCCTGATCGCCGACGACTGGGGCACGCAGCGGTCCCTGCTGATTTCGCCATCCCTCTGGCGCGACTTCTTCAAGCCGCTGTACGCCGACTACATCGCCGTGGCCCGGAAAGCCGGCAAGTTCACGTACATGCACTCCGACGGCTACACCCTCGACATCATCGAGGACCTGGTGGAGCTGGGCCTGGACGCCCTCAACGGCCAGGTGACCTGCATGGACATGGCGGAGCTGTCGCGCCGGTTTCGTGGCCGGATCACGTTCTGGGGCCAGATGGACCGGCAGCACATGCTCTGCTTCGGCACTACGGACGACGCACGCCGGGCCGTGCATGAGTTCTACGACCACCTGGCCGCCCCCAACGGCAGCCGCGTCCTCTGCCAGATGCACATCGAGCCGACCGCCCGGCCGGAGAACGTCGAGGCGGTTCTTGAGGAGTTCGAGCAGATTCGGCTGCCGCGCGGGTAAACGGAAACAGATAGGCACGAAGGGACGGAGGGACGAAGGGACGGAGGGACGAAGGCGTAATGCGGGCTGCGCCCGCGTACGTGTTTAGCGTCCCTGAGCCGCCCGGATTGAAGTAAGAGTTTACTTGCGC
>CAZPHH010000076.1:0-23764 GCA_964586145.1 uncultured Phycisphaeraceae bacterium
TTGTGGGACCGGCTTTCCAGCCGGTCTAACCGGTCCGCACGGCGGACCCTACTCCTCCTTGTGGGACCGGCTTTCCAGCCGGTCTAACCGGTCCGCACGGCGGACCCCACGAATCGGTCAAGAAGCGGTGGCACGGGCCCCGGAGCGCTGCTCGAGGAGAAGTGGCACACTATGGCACTGGCCAACGGCACTGTTCGAGGAGCGGTTGCACAGCGGATTGGTCCGCACGGCGGACCCTACGAAGTGGCCGGGGTTCAGCAGCGCGCGGGGGCGAGGACGACGAGTTTCTGGGAGGGGGCCTCGGTGGGGGAGACGTGTTCGTGGCAGAAGGCCAGGCACGCGCGCTCCACGTCGGCCAGGAAGTGCGTGAAGAACTGCCGCGTGGCGTCGTCCAGGCGGGCCTCCAGAATCTGCCGCATGCCCGCCCGCACACGCTGGAAGTGCCCGCGAACAAACGGGTCCGGACCGTCGATCCCCATGGGGTCGTTGGAGAAAAACGCCGATGGCCGGACCTCTGCGATCCGCAGCTCCGCTTGCGCCGCGGCCGCCTCAAACTCGTACCGGCTGCGCACCAGCATCCAGTCCGTGCGCATGGTCGTCCGGGGCAGGTACTCGGTAGTGACAATCCGCCCGCCGGGGCTCACCAGCCGGGCCAGGTTCTGCAGGGCCTGCAGGAACAGGTCCTGCTCGGGAATGTGGAACAGAACATTGGCGACGTTGATCAGGTCAAACGGCTCGCCCAGGTCCAGCGTTGGGGCCGTGATGTCTGCCTGCCGGAACTCGGCGGGCACGTCACCGTCCGCGCACCAGCGCGTCAGCATGTCCACCGACGCCTGGGCGCAGTCGACGCCCATCAGGAACGCCGGCCGGTACCGGTCCAGAAAGAACCGCACCCACCGGCCACTCCCACTACCCACGTCCAGCACGCGCCCGCCCTGCACCCGCAAGCCCAGGTCCGCGATCAGCCGCTCATAGGCCGGATAGATGACGGCGTCTTCGACCGGACTGCTGTATTCCAGTTGCTCGTGGCCGGTGGCCTGCTGGGCCTTCTGCTTCCAGCAGCCTTCGTAGTACTCACGGATGTCCTTTTGGGTCATCGGCACAGACGTACAACTCCGGCGGTTCGCCCCGTCCGCGGATCGGCCGGCCGCGGAAACCACGGCTTGTTCCTGTTTTTTTCGGAAGATCGGGTCGGAGGCTTTTGATTTGGTTAGAGGACCCGGCCAAGGTCCCATATTCTGAGCGGCCGAGGGCCCGCACTCGGAACGGGATCCGGCGTGCCGAATCACACGCCGGCAGGGGCGTCGGCGCGTTGCTTATCGTAGCCGGATGGCCACCGGCTCGCGCGGCAGGACTTGCCCGATGGTTGCCCAGCGCAACGCGCCGTGCTTCTGCAGGGCGGCCACCAGCGAGTCCACGCGCGATTCCGGCACGGAGATCAGCAGCCCGCCGGACGTCTGTGCGTCGCACAGAACACTCACCAGCGTCGAATCGCAACCGCCCGTATCCAGGCGGTCGCCCAGGTGCCCCAGCGTGCCCTTGTACATCCGGGTAACCATGCCCGCGGCGGCGAACTCCAGGGTCCGCGCCATGAGTGGAACGGCCATCGCGTCGATCACCAGCGTCACGCCGCTCGCCTCGGCCATCTCGAAGGCGTGGCCCACCAGGCCGAAGCCCGTCACGTCCGTGGCGGCGGACACACCCACCTCCGTCATGGCCCGGCCACCGGGCTCGTTCAATGCCACCATCGTCTCAATGGCTTCGGCCAGATCCGCCTCCGGCAGTTTGCCCGCCTTGGCCGCGCCGGTGAGGACGCCGCTGCCCAGCGGCTTGGTGAGCACGAGCCGGTCTCCCGGCCGGGCGGTGGCGTTGGTGACCACACGGTCCGGATGCACCGTGCCCGTGACGGCCAGGCCGTACTTGATTTCGGCATCTCGAACGCTGTGGCCGCCGAGGAGCACGGCGCCGGCGGCGGCCACCCGCTCGCTACCGCCGCGCAGAATCTCGGAAAGCAGTTCAGACGGCAGTGTTTTGTCGGGAAAGCCGACGATGTTCAGGGCGGTCAGCGGGGTGGCCCCCATGGCGTACACGTCGGACAGGGCGTTGGCCGCGGCGATCTGACCGAAGGTGAACGGATCGTCCACCAGCGGCGGGAAGAAATCCACCGTCTGCACGATGGCCAGGTCCGGGCGCAACCGGAACACTCCCGCGTCGTCGAGCGTTTCCGTGCCCACGAGCAGGTCGGGATGGGAGACGGGCGTCAGTCGGCACAGCACCTGCGCCATGGCTTCCACGGGAAGCTTGCCGGCTCAGCCGGCGCAACTGGCGTAATCCGTCAGTCGGATTCTTCGGCCCTCCGTCATTCCTGCGTTTCGCTTGCTGTTGTCGTCGGCTGGGGGGTGGCCGGACCGTTTGACACTTCAAACTCCTCCCAGCTCATTCCTGCGGCATAGCTGGCGGTGGCCGCGTACAGATCGCTCCAGGCCTGGCGAAGTCGGACGCGGGCGGTGGTCAGGTCGCCGTCGGCCTGCACGTAATCCCGCTGCGCTTCGTTCACCCGCACGAGCGACGTTTTGCCCGCTGCGTATTGGGCGCTGACGATTCGCCGGTTCTCCGTGGCGGCCTCAATGGCCAGCCGCTGGAGCAGCACCTCTTCCTGCGCACTGACGACGGTGATCACGGCCCGTCGGACGTCCGAGGCCACGGTGAGTCGGGCACGCTCCAGCCGGGCCCGCGTTTCGCGTAGGTCCTCGCGGAGCCGGCGCAGTTGTGACGTGCGGAACCCGCCGGTGAAGAGCTGCCAGTTCACCTCCAGGCCGATGGCCGACGCCTGGTCTTCCTGTCCATAATCCAGATTGCTTCGGTTCTCCATTCCGTACGAGCCGCTCAAGGTGACCGAGGGGCTGAACTGCCCCATAACGGCCCGCACGTTCTCCTCCGCGGCTCGCACCACGTGCTGCCGTTGCGCGAGGTCCGGGCGATACTGGTAGGCGATCTCAAGCCAGAAGGCTTCGTCGGGCGGCGTCACGGCCCGGCCCGTCTCATCGACCAGTGGCGGGAGCACGACCGACGGGTCCAGGCGGGCCTCCGGCAGACCCATCAATTCGGCCAGGACCACGCGGGCCGTGTCCAGGGCGCCTCGGGCGAGCACGACACCCGCCTGGGCCGCCCGCACGCGCACCTGGAAATTCAGCACGTCGGCCTCGGTGCTCTTTCCGCTGTCCCGGCGCTTTTCCGCGACGTCGAGCAACTCGCCGCTGAACGCTTCGTCCGCCTGGGCGATCCGGTACTCTTCACGAGCGAGGAGAATCTGGAGAAACGCCGTGTCGACGGCCTGGATCAGGAGGCGCTCCACGTCGGCCATGCCCATGGCCGTCGCCCGGTAGCTGTACTTCGACGCCATAAGCCGGGCCTCACGCGTAAAGCCGTCGAACAGCGTCCAGGCCGCGACCAGGGAGGTCGAATGCTGGCTGAAGGAGTTCGTGTTGGTGCCGCCGTACGATTGCTGCGCGCCCAGGAACTGGTTGCCCAGCGCGCTGAACACCCAGGGCAGGTTGAGCTGCTGTCCGGAGTCGAAGAAATCCGGGTACACGGTTGCAGGCAGGCGGATGAGCGGGCTGCGGCTCTCCGGGACGAGGAAGTTGCGGGAGGAGTTGTGTACTGCCGAGAGCGTCGGGAAGTACGGGGCCCGGGCCTCGCCGATCCGGGCCAGCGCTCCCTCCAGGCGGGCCTGTGCGGCGTGGATGTCCGGGTTGGCCTGCAAGGCGATCCGCCGCGCTTCCCATATGGTCAGACGCTCCGGCACGACCGGCGCCGGCGGCGCCTCGCTTTCGACCGGCTCCGTCCGGGGCATCAGCCGGCGGCGGTCCTCCTCCGGCAGTCGCTCCATGGCCAGGGAGTGGCGCTGCAGCACGGATCGGATGCTCTCGTGTGGAGGCTGGCAGCCGGCGCACAGCCACAGCGCCGTCCATGCGGCCAGGACGCCGGCGGGGCCGAGCCTGGGACTGTCCATATCCAATCGCCTCCCGAAATCCCTTCCCTCCATCCCGCGCAACCCCACCGGCCGCACCCGCCCGGGGTTACAGCCCTCCGGCCCCTGACGGACATTCTACACGGTTTCCGAATCCAGGGGCACTCCGTGGATGGGCTCGACGGCTTCCGGCGTGGGGAAGGATCCGCCGCGCCGCAGCCACCGTGCCGCCCGTTTCGCGTCGTTCATCACCAGGTAGAGCGTCGGCACGATGACCAGCGTCAGCACCGTCGCCGCGATCAGCCCGAACGACAGGGAGATGGCCATCGGGATGAGCGTCTGGGCCTGGGTGCTGCGCTCGGCCATAAGCGGTGCCAGGCCGGCCACCGTGGTCACCGTGGTCAGAATGACGGCCCGGAACCGGATCTCGCCGGCTCGTTGGACCGCCTGCAGCACGGGAACACCCTCCCGGCACCCGTTGTTGATCTGGTCGATCAGCACAATGGAGTCGTTGACGACGACCCCGGCCAGGGCCACGACGCCGAACAGGCTGAACATGGTGATCTGGTAGCCCATGATCCAGTGACCGATTGCCGCCCCGATGAAGCCCATGGGGATGGCAGTCATGATGATCAGCGGCTGCCAGTAGGACCGAAGCATGCCGCCCAGGATGGCGTAGATGCCGACGAGGGCCAGCAGGAACCCGATGACGAGGCTGTGAATCGATTCCCACATCAGGGCGTGCTGGCCCTCGGGGGAGGATCGGACGCCGAACTCCTGCTCCAGTTTCGGCAGGAAGCCCGCCCGCAGTGTCCAGATGATCTCCTCCGCGTTGGTGATCTGCGTATCCACGTTGGCCAGCACACGGGTCCGCCGTTCGCCGAACTGGTGCGCAATCATGGCGTAGCCCCGCGTAACGCGGATGTCGGCCACCTCGCGGAAGGGGACCTCCTCACGCGAAGGGGTTCGAATCCGCATGCGCTCGATGTCGTTGATGCTGGCCCGCTCGTCATCCGGGTAGCGGACCCGCACCGTAACCTCGTCCCGGCCGCGTTGAATGCGAAGGGCCTCGCCGCCGTGAAAACCGGCCCGTATCTGCCGGGCCAGGTCGTCAATCGTCAGACCGAGAGACCGGGCGGCCGGCGCCAACTGGATGTGCAGTTCGCGCTTGCCCCGGTTCAGGGTGTCATCGATGTCGTATACGCCGTCAAACTGGCGCAGGCGATCCTTGAGCGCCTCGGCCGCCGCGTCCAGCCGCTCGAGATCATCGCCGAACAGGCGGATCTCCAGCGGCTTTTCCTGCGGTCCTTCCGTCACCTGGTCCAGCGTGACGACGGCCCCCGAGATTTCCCCGATGAGCCGCCGCCAGCGGTCGACGATCCGATCGCAGTCCAGCCGGCGCTGCTCGGCCGGCTTGAGTTCGATCGACACCTCGCCCAGGTGGCTGCCGTACTCCGCGACGTAGCCCTGCTGCACGCCCAGCATGGAGAACGTGTTGCGTACGAGATCGCCGGCGCCCCCGTGCCGGAGGGTGGGGTCCCTGTTCAGTTCGATTGCGGCCTGCTCGATCTGCTTCATTGCGCCCAGTGTGGTCTCCGCCGGCGTGCCTTCCGGAAACCGGACCCGGGTGCGCAGCATGTTCCCGTCAATCTCCGGCAGAAGAACGAGCGGCGTGCGCCCGCCCAGGATCAGCCCGATCAGCAGGATCAGTGCCGAGAAGGACAAGCACGTGGTGACCGCCCGGTTGTCCAGCGCCGCATGAAACACCGGCCGGTACACGCGGTGGATGAACCACTGCTGTCCGCGATCCACGACGCCCCGCACGCGGCCGTGCCACGATCCGGGGCTCGGCGGCGCTCCGGCATGCACCAGGTGCGACGGCAGCACAACGAACGCCTCCGCCAGGGAGGCGGCCAGGGCCACGATCACCACGACCGGCAGAATCACGATCAGCTTGCCCATCACGCCGGACACGTAGAGCAGCGGGGAGAACGCGATCATGGTGGTGACCGCAGAGGCCAGCACGGGCAGTGCGACGTCGTTCGCTCCGTCGCGGGCCGCGGCCCTGGGAGGCTCACCCCGCATCCGCCGCACGTCCACGCGTTCGGCGATGACGATGGCGTCATCCACGATCATGCCGGAAACGGTGATCAACCCCAGCAGGCTGATCATGTTGACGGTCTCTCCCATCAGGTACAGCACCAGGAACGCACCCCCGAAGGAGACGGGCACCCCGACGGCCACGTACAGAGAGATCCGCATGTTGAGGAACAGCGTCAGCGTGATGAAGATCAGGACGATGCCCGCGAGGCCGTTCTTGACCAGCATCGAGATGCGGTCATCCACCTGCTGCGACATGTCGGCCCAGACCGCCAGCCGGATCGAGTCCGGCAGACTTGCCTGCTTGGCCGCCACGTGCTCCCGGACCAGTCGGGCCAGTTGCGTGGCGTCCTGTCGCTCCGTCTTGAACACGCTGACCATGGCCGCCCGGGCGCCGTTGAACCGACCCAGGCGCGTGCTCTCCTCGAAACCGTCTCGGACCCTCGCCACCTGGTGCAGCCGAACCACCGTGCCGTCCGGACGGGCGATCAGCACCAGGTCCTCGAAATCCCGGGCCGTGTACCGCTGGCCGATCGTCCGCAGCGTGATTTCCTCATCACGCGTGCGGAGCGTGCCCGCCGGCAGGTCGCCCGTGTTGCGGGCGACTTCCGCGATCACCTGCTCGAACGTCAGGCCGAACTGCCGGAGGGCCTCTTCCGAGATCTCGATGACGATCTCATGGTCCCGCACGCCCCACAGGTTCACCAGGGTGATTCGGCGGTTGGCCAGCAACTCGTCCCGGACCTCCCGGGCCACGTGGTCCAACGTCCGCTCCGACATGTCGCCGTACACGGCAATGTTGATGACCTGGGTCCGGTAGACCTGCTCCCGAATGACCGGCTTCTCCGCTTCGCGGGGCAATGCCGTGATCTGCTCGACCCGGTCCTTGATCTCCAGCATGACCTTGGTCGGGTCGTCAATGTCGTCCAGCAGCTCGATCCAGACCCGCCCCAGGTTCTCCGTGGCGAATGACTGGTACGATTTGATGCCGTCGATCCCCTGGATCGCCTGCTCGATCCGGGTGTTGACGGCCCGTTCCACGTCTTCCGGGCTCGCGCCCGGGTAGAGGACGTCAACCAGCACGCGATTCAGGGTGAATTCCGGGTAGGTCTCGCGGATCATGCGGCCGGCGGCCGTGAACCCCCCCACCAGCATGCAGACCATCAGGAGATTGGCGAAGACGGCGTTGTTCACGCCGCTGGTAATCAGGCCTCGCAGAGCCCGCATTTAACGTACCCCGGCCAAGCCCCCTCCGGAGGCGAGCAGGGCGGACTGGTTCCCGGACCGGGCCGAAAGCGCAACGGGGGACGCAGGATCGTTCACGCCCTGCCGCCGCAGCCGCATGCCCTCCGTCGCCCACGGCAACTGCGACACCACGATCTGCTCACCCGGCTGCAGCTCGCACGCAGGCACGTCCACCATCCCCTCCGCGATTTCGGCCCCGGCGCCGGAATGACCATACGAGACCAGTACGCGGTTATTCACCGTGCGCAGGGCCGGCACCACGCGGCGAACCAAAACGCCTTCGCCCGGCGACGATGGATCCGATGGCTGAAACACCCACACGAACTTCGTATCCGAACCGTCGGTGGCGTCCTGCACGGCGGCGCGAGGCACCACGATCGCCTTTTCCAGCGGAATGACCGGAATCTCCACCCGGCAGAACATCCCCAGCGACAGGGCCGGACGGATCTCCCCTCCCTCCAGCTTCACTTCGTCCGTCGCATCCGTAATCTCGATCACAACCCGGGCCGTCCGCGTCACCTCGTCCAGACGCTCCAGGCGACTCACCGTCCCCTTCCAACGGTACTCGCGACCGTCGACCGTCCAGGAAATCGCCGCCTGCGGGGGAGGAGCGGATCGGTCGGCACCGCTGTCGTGCAGGTAGTTCCACGCCGGCGTCCAGCGCAGATCGCCCGGATCCACCCCGACGGCCAGTTCCATGGCCTCCAGGTTGGTCAGGCTGGCAATGACAAAGCCGACCACGACGACCTGCAACTCCGCGGCAGACACGGACTCGACCCGTGCGTCAAACGGGCAGTAGATCTTCGTTTTTTCCACCCGACGCTGGGCCTCGGCCAGCTTGGTGCGCTGCATCTCCAGCAGCGCCTCGATCTCGCTGATGCGGTGCGGGCTCTGGGCGAGCTGGTTCTCATACTGCAGCACCAGCTCCTTCTGCTTGAGGTAGCTGATCTGCGCCAGTTCGCGTTCCAGCGGAGTCGACACGTCCTCCGCCGCCAGACCGTCCTCTCGATCCCGATTACGTTCTGCCAGCGCCAGCAACTCACGGGCGTTTTCCACGCGCTCCTGCAGGGCCAGCTCCTCCTGGTGAAGCTGGGCCAGGCTCGCCTCCAGCCGTTTGATCTCCGCCTGCGAGGCGTCCGCCTCGGCTTGGTACGAGCGGGCGTCAATCTCGAAGAGAACCTCGCCCTTGGCGATCCGCTTGCCCACCGCCAGGTCTTTATGGACATGCACCAAGGCCCCGCCGACCTCCGGCACGATCTTCAGCGGGCTGGTGGCCCGTATGTTTCCGTGGCCCACCACAGGTGCGTCAAACGTACACAGCTCGACCGTCGCCACCTCGACTTCGCGGATCTGCTGCGGCCGGGCCTGCTGATCCGGGGCCGGCCGCGTCAGAATCAGGTAGACAAACGTCATCGCCGCACCGCCCAGGATCACGGCACACAGCGCAGCGTTTATCCTCTTTCGCAATCGCTCCATACGTTCACTATCGTCCGACTGAGACAAGGCTTGCATTCACTCTGGTTCCGTGAGGCTGCACCCCACCCTTGGCCGAACGGACGTCGGCTTCTGCGAGCACAGACCTCACGCCCAAGGCGACCGGCCAGCAGACCACGCCTTCTAAGAAACCCCCACCATTGTTTATGCGGACGCTTTCAGTGTCAAATCCATTCCTGCTGTCCGCCGCCCCGAAGCCCGCCCGATTCCATTTACACTTGAACAAGGGGAGGCCCGCTTGATCGTGAGGGGGCGGATTCCTCTGGCGGTGGGCCTCTTGCCTCCCGTAGAGAAGCGCCAGCCGGGTCAGGGAACCGCAAGCGGCTGCCCGTTGGCACCGCGGATGCCCGGTTGGATACCGGCCGACGGGAGATCGGCCGCTGGGCTGCGGGTGGAGACGGGAATGCCGCGAAACACGAAGCGCCCGACCTCCGGGTTATGGACGGACGCGCTTTGGATTTCGCGAGGCGGCCGCGGTCCGCAATCCGCGCAGTCGGAGCCGTAGTCGCACACCGCGGATTCGCTTTCCGGCCCTCCGTCGTCGCATTGGCCGTCATACGCGAACGCGCAGTAATTCAAGCACAGCCCCTCGGTCGCCGCGCCGTTTAGGGGGTGGATCATCGCGGAGGCCTGAAACACGCGATCCTGGCCGTCGGCCAGGTGGGCGTCCAGCCGAAGCGCGTACTCACCGGGTTCCCACTGGAACCCGTCCGCCTGCACAAAGTGGAACACGCCGTGTACGAACCACTGATCGTAGACCTGCGGTGCGCTGCTGAGCCCGGACGGCCCGATCAACATGACTGACCGGACGAACACCGGTGCGTCGAAGGACCAGAGGAACACCAGGTACACCGGCGGCGGATCGCCGGCCGTCGCATCGGCGAACTGGTACGCCTCCAGCAGCCGGCCGGTGAGGTCGGTGCCGGGCGGCAGGCCGTCACTGCTTCCGGGCGGCCGGCGCACGTCGGCCGGTTCGATGGAGAATGCGGCGAAGGCCGTCTCCCCAAACGTCTCGTACGCCATCCAGCCGAATCCGTTGTGCCCCCATCGCTGCGACCAGCTATTCATGATCCGCCAGGCTTCCAGGGCGTCGTCGTACCCGACCAGGGCCATGGTGTGGGTTGCGTGATTGCTGCCGCTCAGCATGTAGCGCCCGCTGCCGACGTACACCTCGTCACACGCGTTGTACGACGGGAAGTCGTCGTAGAGCGTGGCGCCGAACACGACGATCCTGCCCGCGGCCAGCTCTGCCTTGAGGGCATCGCGGTTCGTATGCACCACCCGGTTGAAGCTGCCGATCCGGAAGTTCGCGGCGTCTGCGACGGGAAGGCTTTCCAGGCAGTCGGTTCGCGAGTACCCGGCCGTCTGCATGCTGGAGCATCCCTGCTCAATCAGCAGGTTCAGAGCCGACGAAATCCGCGTCCCGCTGCCGCAGACGGTTCCGTCGGCCTCCAGCGATTTGCCGTACAGGAACCCCGGACTGGCCTGGTTGGCCGGGTGGGTCACGTCCCAGCCGTACTGCCGACCGGCGGTGTACGTCGCCCCGGCGTACGCAACCGCCCAGGCCGTACAGGACGCCAGCCGGCCCTGGTCCCCCGCGGGCGGCATATGGTCGGTCAGATCGACGGAGTCCGGCAGAGTGACGTCTGGATTGGCCGCAAAGGGATTGATGGCCAGGGGCATCCGCGCCAATTCCTCGGGCGAAAGCCACACGGCGCCGAACGTCACGTCCGCCGGCACAACGCCTCCACACTCGTCTTCACCGCCTTCCACGGTTCCTCTTGCGCCGGCGGCTCCGCCACCGGTGGATGTGGCGCATCCCGCGCACAGGGCCGGAAGCAGTGCCAGCCAGTACCCCGCCGTCCTTCGAATTCGCATCGTCATCTCCAGTCTCCGCCGGATGTCCGCGCATCCCGCGCCGGTGGGGGATTCTGCGATTGATCCGGCCGCGCCGGGGGCGCACGCTCTCCTCGTCTGCTGGAGCGCGATCCGCGTCCAGGCGCCTTGCAGACAATCTCGCTTACGCACATCGAGCCGGACACCGATCCCTGTGTTCCCTCTTCAGTAACTGGCCTGCTCCAGCTTCACCTTGCCACGGAAGACCCGGTACACCACCGTGGTGTAGGCCAGCACGAACGGCATGCCGATGGCCGCCATGATGGCCATGATGGTCAGCGTCCTGGGTGACGACGCGGCGGTGTAAAGGGTCAGGTTATAGGCGGGGTCCAGGCTGGAGACGACCAGGTTCGGATAGAGCGCCGCTCCGAACAGGAACACCAGGGCCGCGATGGAACAGCACGAGGAGAAGAAGGCGTAGCCCGGCCGGCGCCGGTGAATGGCCCGCGGGATGTTCGCGATGGCGAGCACGTTCAGGACGACGACGGCCCAGGCCCACGGGTAGTGCCGGAAGTTGTAGGTGGCCGAGGGGATGGCGACGATGGACACCACCGAGGTCACGACGAACAGCGTGAGGAACACGAAGAAGGTTCTCCACATCCAGCCGTGGATGCGCTGCTGCAGTTCGCCCTCGGTCTTGAGGTACAGATAGATCGAGCCGTGCATGGCGAACAGCGACACGGCAAACAGGCCGACCAGAATGGGGTACGGCCCGAGCAGGTCGAAGAAAGAGCCGGCGTAATCCATGGTCGCGTCCACCTTCAGGCCCTGGATGGCGTTGCCCGTGGCCACGCCGAACAGAAGGGTCGCGAGAGCGCTGGAGCCGAAGAAGCAGGCGTCGAAGAAGCCCCGCCAGCGGGGTGATTCTCGCTTGCTGCGGAACTCCAGGGCCACCGCCCGGAAGATCAGGGCGAACAGCAACAGCATGAAGGCCAGGTAGAACCCGGAGAACACGGTCGCGTAGGCGTGGGGGAAGGCTGCGAACATCGCTCCGCCGAAGGTGACCAGCCACACTTCGTTTCCGTCCCAGATCGGGCCGATGGAGTTCATGAGAATCCGCCGGTCGCGATCGGTGGGGGCGAACAGGTGCAGGATGCCCACGCCCAGGTCGAACCCGTCGAGCATGGCGTAGCCGGTCAGCAACACGCCCAGGAGGGCGAACCAAAGGTGATTGAGGTCCCACACGGTGTCGGGCATGTCAGGGGTCCCTCCGCGAGTGGCCGGTTGATTCGTGCGCGTCGGTCATGGACGCGCCGCCGCGTGCGTGCAGGGCCGCCGCCGCGGCCAGGACGCCTCCGCCGTCGGGCGTCGGATCGGGAGGCATCTGGGCGGGTCCTTCGCGGATTTTGCGGTCCAGCACGTAGATCCATACCAAAAACAGCATCGCGTAGATGACGCCGAACAGAATGATGGAGGCGAGGACCTGCTCGGCGGGCACGGAGGGGGAGTAGGCCTCGCTGGTGCGAAGCTCGCCCCAGACAATCCAGGGCTGCCGGCCCACCTCGGCGGCCACCCAGCCGAACTGGTTCGCGACGACGGGGCCGACGACGGCAACGACGAAGAGCATCATCAGCCATCGTTTCTGGAAGAGCGTTCCGCGCAGGCGCAGCAGCAGGGCATACAGCGTGATCGCGATGAAGAACATGCCCAGCCCCACCATGATGTGATAGGTCTGGAACGTGATGAACACCGGCGGCCAGTCCTCCTTGGGGAACTGATCCAAACCGGTGACGGGCTGCCGGAAGTTGCCGTGCAGCAGGAAGCTCAGGCCGCCGGGCACGGCCAGGCCGTACCGGACCGTCTCCGCCTCCGCATCGGGGAAGCCGAAAAGGTACAACGGGGCCCCGCCCTCGCCGGTGTGGAAGTGCGCTTCGAACGCGGCCAGCTTGGGCGGCTGGGTTTCGTACACGTTCTGGGCTTGAAGATGTCCGGAGAAGAGAGTGGCCAGGGACGTCACGGCCGCCATGACCAGTGCGATCGTGAACGTTTTCTGCGAGATGGCCACGTGCCGGCGTTTGAGGATGTAGTACGCGGACACGCTCATCATGAAGAACGCCCCCATGATGAAGCAGCCCAGCAGCACGTGAGTCAGCCGATGCACGGAGGACGGGTTGAACACGACGGCCCAGAAGTCGGTGATTTCGGCCCGGCGGAACACGTGTTCGCCGATCGTCTGCGTCACGATGTGATAGCCCGCCGGCGTCTGCTGCCACGAGTTGGCCACCACGATCCAGACGGCCGAGAAGATCGAGCCCAGGGACACCATGATCGTGGAGAAGAAGTGCATTCGCGAGGACACGCGGTCCCAGCCGAACACCAGGATGGCCAGGAACCCGGACTCCAGGAAGAAGGCGAAGATGCCCTCGGCGGCCAGGGCCGAGCCGAACACGTCGCCGACGAATCGCGAGTAGACGGACCAGTTCGTGCCGAACTGGAACTCCATGACGATTCCGCTGGCGACGCCGATGGCGAAGTTCAGGGCGAAGATTTTCGTCCAGAACCGGGCCATGGCCTCGTACTGCTTGTCGCCCGTCTTCAGGTAGAGCCCTTCCATGATGACCATAAGCACGCCGAGCCCGATGGTCAGCGGCGGGAAGAGGTAGTGGAACATGATGGTCAGGGCGAACTGGAGTCGGGCGAGGATTTCCACGTCAAGCGACATTCGTGCGGCCCTCCGATGGGATTCGCGTCCCGCGGCGCCGGCAGCCCCGACGCGCGCCGGCCCGCGTTGACCGTCGCCACGCGCCGCATTTCATGGCCGCCGCCGCGGCGTGTCAAGGAGGAAGGCGACGAACCGACCCGCCCGGCCGCACACGTGCCGCCTTCGCTACAACAGCCCGCGGCACAGGCCTCCGTCCACGGGCAGGGACACGCCGTGGACGTAGCTCGCCGGTTCGGAGCACAGGAACGCCACCACCCGGCCCAGTTCGATGGGCTCGCCGAATCGTCTCAGCGGAACGGCGGCCTCGCGCTGCCGGAGAAGGTTTTCGGGCGTTGTGCCCTGCTCGGCGGCCCAGCGGGCGAGCAGATCGCGGTGTCGCTGCGTGAGGTACGAACCCGGGCACACTGCGTTGACGAGAATGTTGTCCGCGCCCACATCCCGCGACAGTGATTTGAGAAACCCGTGAACGGCCGGACGCAGGGCGTTGGACAGCGTCAGCCCGTCGATCGGCTCGCGAGCCGACGTCGAGGTGATGGCCACGATGCGGCCCCATCGCCGGCGCCGCATGTGCGGGATGACGGAACGGCACAGGGCCACCACGCTGCGAAGCGTCAGCTTGAAGCCCTGCTGCCACTGCTCGTCATTCAGATCGAGCGGTCGGCCGAAGGGCGGACCTCCCGCGTTGCAGACCAGAATGTCGATCCGGTCGCCGAAGTGTTCGGCCGCGCAGGAGACGAACCGCTGAACGTCCTCCACGCGCGAGACGTCGCACGGGACGGGGAGCACGGCGGCCCCGGTTCGATCCAGCAGGTTGCGGGCCGCCCTCTGCAACGCCTCCGTCCGCCGGGCCGCGATGGCGAGCCTGGCGCCCTCCTCGGCCAGCGCCTGCGCCACGGCGAATCCCAGTCCTTCACTGGCCCCGGTCACCAGGGCCACCCGATCGCGAATGCCAAGGTCCATATGTAGCGCTCCTTCCACGGGCCACCGCGGACTTCTCACTGTACGCGCGGCGGCGACGCGGGCAATGGTTTTCGGACGCGGTGCAGGGCGGAATTATGCGGCCTGCGGTATTTGCCCCCGGGTGGATCGTATTTTATCTTGTAGCGTGCGGGGCACGACCACGCTTGGATTTCCCGCCACCTTCGGGGATTGAGGGTAAAGGCCATGTCGCAAGTACCCTGCGCAAACTGCGGGCGCCTGACCACAGGCCGGAGTGAAGACCGAGTTAGCGGACGTATCGTCGCGCTTTGCGAGAAGTGCAACAGCTCGTCCAGCCGGTTGTGGTTCATGCTGCTTGCCCTCACGGCGGCCATTGTCTGCTGGATGCAGAACGTCTGACCGGTTTGGAGTTGGACACACCCGTCGCGCCCCGCGGCGGAGCGAGACCCTGCGGGGCAACGCACGATCATCTCGAAGCACGTGGGCACGTGACCGCCATCCGCGGCACGTGCCCCTGGCTTTTTTACGTCGGACGACGGTCGGCTCGACCACTGCGGCCACGGTCCCGCACGCCCGATCGCCGTCCGTTGCCGCAGGAAACCCCGGCCATCGCCGGCGTCCGTCGCGTCCCCCCTTGATTGACACCCCCCGGGGTCGGTCTATACTGAGCCGCAGTTTCGGCGCCGGGGTGCCAATCGGCGTGGAAGCCCCGGTCTGGCGCGGATTCGCCGCGGCGCGGTAGACGGCGAGCCTTCATGCGAGCATTCTGCATACTTGGTGGGGCGCTGGCCCTTCTATTCTGCACCGGCCCGCTGTGCGCTCAGCCACTCGTGCCGCTGGGCGACACGGTGGAAGAGCCCCTGTTGCCGCCCGGCATCAGCGATCAGGACGTGGAGCTCTTCGGCAACCTGGTCTACCTGTGGACGGAAAGCGACGGCAGTGAGGTCATCCACGTGGTGGGCGGGTTTGAGCTCCACATGGGCCGCCGTCGCCTTCGGGCGCGTGAGGCCGTCGCGTGGATGACCCCGCGCGAGTACGAAGGGCGGACCTACAACGCGTTCGAGATCTTCCTCTGGCGTGACGCCCGGGTGATTGAGCCGGCGGGTACGGCCACAACCGGCCCCGCCCTGTTCGCCACCCTCAACAGCTCCGGCAAGGTTCTCGTCTCGGCCGACCGAAAAACACAGCAATCCTCGCATGCCACGCCCGTGTACGCAGAGGCGGCACGGATTCGGGCCCGGGCCGGACTGGGCCGGGTCGGCCTGCCGGAGGCCCCGTCCCCCGTGACCGTGCTGGACCTGGGCCGTGCCGGCGAGGAGGAGAAGCCGGTCGCCCGTCCGTTGGTGTCGTATCGGGCCCACCACCTGGCCGTTCAGCAGGAGGCGGACCGCACCGTGGTCACCGCCATCGGTGACGTGTTCGTCTCGCGCGGCGACCCCATGGGCCTCAATACGGTGGAGATTCGGGCGGACGCCGCCGCGCTGTACCTGGTGGGTGGCGGCACGCGGGACAGCCTTCCGACCGTGGACGGCCCCGAGCAACTGGTCGGCCCGACGGACGCCGATTCGTCGATGGGGATGCTGCCCGGGCTGGGGCCGTTGCCGGGTGCCGGGGCGTCGGCGGACACGACGCTTCCCTCCGCAGGTCGGGTGGAGGCCGGGTACCTGGAAGGCGACGTGATTCTCTCGTACGGCGACCGGACGATCCGGGCGTCGCAGTTGTACTTTGATTTCCAGAACGACCGGGCGCTGATCCTGGATCCCGTGGCCTTCATGCCGGCCCCGACGCGGGACGTGCCGATCTACGTCCGGGCGGAGCGGGTCCGTCAGTTGTCGGCCACGGAGTGGACGGCCTACAGCGCGAAGCTGACCACGGATGAGTTCTACACGCCGCACTATCACATCGGGGCATCGAAGATCGAGTTTGAAGACCGGACGCCCCGCAGCCTGGCGGGTGACGTGACGGGGCCGCGAGCGGGGCGTTTCAAGATTTCGCACTCCACCTTCAACATCATGGACGTTCCGCTGTTGTACTGGCCGTACGCGCAGGGCGATCTGGAAGAGGACGTGACGCCGTTGCGGCGGTTCCGCACGGGGTACAGCGGGAACTTCGGAGCGGAGGTGGAGACGCAGTGGGACCTGTTTTCCGTGCTCGGGCTGAAGCGTCCGCAGGGCATGAACGCTTCGCTGCGCCTGGACGAATACACCAAGCGCGGTCCCGGCGCGGGGATTGATGCGGACTACGAGTTCGAGAACTCATTCGGGCTGTTCCGCGGCTACTACATCAACGACGGCGGTGAGGACACCCTGGGCCCGTACCAGGACGAGACGCCGCCCGACGCCAACCGGGGCCGGGCCACTTGGCGGCACCGGCAGTATCTGCCCGACGACTGGCAGCTCACGCTGGAAGCCTCGTACGTCAGCGACGCCGGATTCCTGGAGGAGTACTTCGAGCGGGAATTTGACGTCGGCAAGGAACAGGAGACCCTGGTTTACCTCAAGAAGCAGCAGGACCACTGGGCCCTGACCGCCCTGGCGAATTTCCACGTGCTGGACTTCTTCACGGAGACGGAGCACCTGCCCGACGTCGCGTTCCGGCTGATCGGCCAGCCGCTGGGCGGCGTGGGCACGCTGTACAGTGAGAACCGGGCCGGCGTGGTCCGCTACCGCTTCGCCGAGCAGACGCTGTGGGAGAACCTGTACTACGGCAAGGAGGACAGCTCCGGCAGCACCCTGCGGGCCGACTCCCGGCAGGAGGTCGGGTTTCCCCTGGACCTCGGCCCGGTTCGCGTGGTGCCGTTCGGGTCCATCCGGGGGACGACCTGGGACGATTCCGTCGAGAGCGGGAACCTGTCGCGGGTGTTCGGCACGTACGGCCTGCGGAGCAGCATGCACTTCTGGCGCGTCTTTGAAGACGTGCGGTCCAAACTCTTCGACGTGACGGGCATCCGGCACATCATCAAGCCGGACATCACTGTCTGGGGCGCCCACACCAACGTGAACTCGCACGAGCAGTTCGCCTTCGATGAGACCATCGAGGACATCGACGATTTCGACGGCGTGACCCTGGGCGTGCGGCAGCGGTGGCAGACCAAGCGCGGCGAGCCGGGCCGCCAGCGCGTCGTGGACCTGGTCACGCTGGACCTGGAAATGGGCGTGTTCAACGACGCCCCGAACATCGAGTATACGAACGGTTTCGTATCGCCCACGCGCCCGGAGACCAGCCTGTCTCGCAATTACGTGAACGGCCAGTTGCTCTGGCGGATCACCGACTCCACCGTCGTGGCCACGGAGGCCAACTACGACATGAACGACGGTGAGCTGGACGTGTTCAACGTGTCTCTGGCCGTCGAGCGGCAGCCGCGGCTGGGCTACATGATCGGGTACCGCTTCATCGAAGAGTCGCAATCGAACCTGCTGGGCGCCGGGGTGAACTACCAGTTGAGCGAGAAGTACACGGTCGCCCTGCGTGAGAGCTTCGACCTGGAGCGCGGGAAGACGGAGGAGTTCACCGTTGCCCTCATCCGCAAGCTGCCGCGCTGGTACGTAGGGCTCACCTTCGAGGTGGACGAGATCGAGGATGACTTCGGCATCTCGCTGACAGCCTGGCCGGAGGGCTTCCCCCAGGCCGCCCTGGGCACGCGGCGGTTCACCGGGCTGGCCACGTCCACGGGCATCCGGCCGGAGTAGCCCGGGTGCGGGGGTAACCGTGCCGCGTTTGGTTCACCGGATCATCCAGGGGGCTCGACCGGCGCTGTTCGTCGCAGCGGCGGCAACGCTGCTGTCCGTCGTGCTGCTGTTCCGGCCGGGGCTGCGCGAGGACTACCGGATCGAGTCGTTCGTGGCCAGCCACGACGAATCCTACCTGCGTTTCCGCCGGTTCATGGAGGAATTCAGCAGCAACGAGGTGGCCATCATCGCCATCGAGGCCCCGAACGTGCTGTCGCCGGAATCCGTCGCCCTGCTGGCGGAAATCGGCGAGAAGGCTGAAGCGTTGCCTTCCGTGCAGCAGGTTCTCTCTATCGCCAACGTACCGACGGCCGTGCGGGCGCTGCTGGGTGACCGGATCTGGTCGCACCCGCTGTTTCTGGACAACATCATCAACCGGGACCACACGGCCGCGGCCGTCCTCATCCAGATTGCCGGCGAAGAGCAGCCCGGCGAGGTCCGGAAGCGCACCGTGGCCGCCCTGCGCTCGCTGACCGCCGACACGCAGGCCGCCCACCCGGAAGCGCACGTGGTGCTGGCCGGTCCGTACGTCACGCTGATCGACATGTTCGACTACGTGCAGCGCGACCTGTTGGTGTTCTCGTTTGCCGCGTTCGGGCTGCTCTGCGCGACGTTGTGGGTCGTCTTCCGCCGGACGGTCCCGATGGTCTACGCCGTGCTCGTGGGGGCGTCCGCCACGCTCTGCACGCTGGGGCTGGCCGTCGTGTTCGGCTGGGTGACGTCGCTGATCACGCAGATGATCGTGATTCTGGTGGCGGTGCTGTCCGTGGCCTCGTGCGTGCACCTGGCGGCCGCCGCAGAGGAGATCCGCCTGGAGAACGAGGCCGGCAGCCGGCGAGACCAGGCGGCGCGGACGCTGCGGCGGATGCTCGCGCCCTGCGCGGCTGTGGTGACCACGACGGCCGTCGGGTTCGGGGCGCTGTGCACGTCGTCCATCTCGCCCGTGCGGCTGCTGGGCGCGCTCATTGTGTTCGGGCTGGGGTGGTCGCTGGTGACGGCCCTGTGCGGCTCGGTCGAAGTCGCCGGGCGGACCCCCTCCCCCACGGCGCGAACGCACCTGCCCCGCTGGCTGCGCCGCGTGGGGGCCTGGTCGGACCGACGGCGATGGTGGGTGTTCGGACTGTTTGCGGCGTCCACCGCGTTCTGCGCGGCGGGCATCGGCCGGTTGAGCTTTGAGAGCGCCTTCCTCGAGAACTTCCGGCCGCACAGCTCCGTGCGGCAATCGTA
This sequence comes from uncultured Phycisphaeraceae bacterium, assembly GCA_964586145.1. GTDB lineage: Bacteria > Planctomycetota > Phycisphaerae > UBA1845 > UBA1845 > JAFGJQ01. Next base: position 19,262 of record CAZPHH010000076.1, read on the forward strand.
CGAGTTCATCGGCGATCACTTCGCGCCGGTCGGGTCGCTGGAGGTCGTCGTCCAGACGGTGGACGGCGGTGCCGTTCTGTCACCCCAGACACTTCAGACGGCCGATGCCTTCGCCGCCGACGTGGTGCGGCAGTTCGACCCGATCCGCAAGTCGCAGTCGGTCGGCGACTTATTGACGCTGTTCGGCGCCGGCCTGCCGCAATCCGCGCTCGATCTGCGGCTGCGACTGGCCCTCATCCAGGCCGCGGGCGGTCCCGACAACCCGTTGCGGGCGTTTCTCAACGCGGACCGGACGGCCATGCGCATCCAGTTCCGGGCCATCGAGAGCCACGTGTCCGTGCCGAACAAGCTGCGGATGGCCGGTGACGTTCGCCGGATGGCGGAGCAGGCGTTCGGGCCGGGCTTCCGAGTGGAGGTGACGGGACTGTACTACTTCTACGCCCGGCTCATCGACGGCATGGTACGCGACCAGTACCGGTCGGTGGCCATCACGGTGCCGGCGGTGTTCCTGGTGATGGCCCTGCTGCTGCGGTCGGCACGGGTGGCGCTGGTGGCCGTCATTCCCAACCTGCTGCCCATGGTGTTCTGCCTGGGGGTGATGGGCTGGTCCGGCATTCCGGTGAACATGACGACGGCCATGATGCTGTCCGTCACGTTCGGGATCGCAGTGGACGACACGCTCCATTACCTGTGGCGGTTCCGCGCCGCGCTGCGGGAGACCGGCGATTACTCGGTGGCCGTCCTTCGGGCGCACGGCAGCGTGGGGCGGGCCTGCGTGTTCACGACGGTGGTGATTGCAGGCGGTTTCTGGATCCTCGTGTTGTCGGAGTTCCTTCCCACGGCCTATTTCGGCGGGCTGGTCGGGTTCACGATGCTGGCCACGCTCGCCGCGGACCTTGTGTTGCTTCCGGCCCTGCTGACGACCCTGCGGCCGTTCCCGGACGGGCGATGACCCCTTCGGCCGCGCCGGGCGCTTGCCCTGCGGGTGGGGCAGCCGATAATCCGGGTCATGCGTCGGGCGATTCAACAGCGGCGCCGGCGACGCGGGGTCGCCATCGTGGTGGAACTGCTCCTGATGGTGGGGGTTCTGGCCCTGGTTCTCTCCATTGCCCTCGGGTGGTATCAGTACGTGCTGGATCGGGCGAAGACGCAGCAGGCCGCCGTCATGCTGGCGGCCCTGGATCGCTCCGCGCGGACGTACGCCGAGGTGTGCGGGGTTTTTCCTCCCGACCGGCCCGACGGCGACATGCAGCGTATGCTGCCCATGCTGCTGTCGGTGCCCGCGGCGAAGGGCCACTTGCAGCCGCTGGTGCCGGCCCTGCTGTTCAGCGTGGACGGCCGGCCCCAGTGCCGCGATCCCTGGGGCACTCCCGTACGGTACTTCACCGCGGCGGTCGAGGATCCCCTGTTCCGGCGGCGCGTGCAGTTGAACCGCGGCGTGCCCGTCTTCGAGTGCGCCGGGCCGGACCGGCGGTTTGGCGACGACGACCAGGCCGAACAGGCGGACAACCTCCGGAGCGACGAGCCGCTGGACGTGCGGTCGGCGCCGGGGCCGTCCCCCACCAGCCGGCCGGGCGGAGAACAGAACGGCCCGGCGAAGCGGGATGCCTTGCCGGGCCGTGTCGGGTCTGAGTGATTGCGTCGGCCGCCTTACGGCGCCACGTAGCCGACGTACTCTTCCTGGAACCACCGGAAGTCGAACAGGTCCACCGACCCGTCCATGTTCTCATCGAAGACGCAGAGACACTTCTGCGGGTGGCCGTCCGGGTCCAGTTGGGGGTTCGGATACCCTTCCGGGCCGCTCAGGCAGTCGGCGAAGGCCGCCGTGTCCACGTCGTCCAGCGTGCCGTTCTCGTCGTAGTCGAACAGCGTGCAGCCGCAGTAGACGCAGTAGACCAACTGGAACGCCATGAAGTCCTCGATGTCGACGTCCAGATCCCCGTCAAAGTCAAACGCGCACACGCAAGGCAGGTCGGCCACCTCGCCCGGGTTGGTCATGCAGTCCAGGAAGTGCGGCATGTCCTGCCAGTTGGCCACGCCGTCGCCGGTGAAGTCACCGTTGCCCAGGCCGGGGTAGTCGTCGCAGTCCGGGCAGATGTCGGGCGTCGCACACGTGGTGCCGGCCCCCTGGAAGTCACCCCAGGCCGCCGTACAGCCCCCGGCGGTCAGATCAGCGCAGCCTCCGGCGGGCAGGCAGCAGGCGCCGGGCTCGCAGACGTCCGGGTCGGTACACGCGGTGCCAACCCCCTGGAAGACACCGCCGGCCGCCGCACATAGGGCGGAGGTCACGTCACCGCATCCGCCGCCGGGCAGGCAGCACGCGCCGGGCTCGCAGACGTCCGGATCGGTGCATGCCGTGCCGAGGCCCTGGAAGCTGCCTCCGGCGTTTGCGCACGCGGTGTCGGTCAAGTCACTGCAAGCCCCGCCGGGCAGGCAGCAGGCGCCGGCCCCGGGACAGATGTCGGGAACCTCACACGACGAGCCGAAGCCCTTGAACTCACCGCCGGCCGCATCGCACTCACTGATCGACCCTACCGCGCACCCCCCGGTGGGCAGGCAGCAGGCGCCGGTGGGCACGCATTCGACCTGGGCGCAGGTGGCGTTGTTGATGAAGCTTCCGAAGGCCAGGAAGCAGGCGTTCTGCGTGGTTTCGGAACAGACGCCTTCGACGCAGCAGGCGCCGAGGTCGTCCAGGCAGGGGTTCCCCTCGCACCGCTCGTCGGCAAGCCAGACGCGGCTGGGGTACGAGGTCGTGCATGTGTCAAGCGTGGTTTCCGTGCAGGCCAGGCCGTCACAGCACGCACCAAGCTCCACGCAATTGGCGGTTGCGCAGAGGGTGCCCGCGCCTTTCCAGACCCCGCCGAGGCCGCCCGGGCTGGGTTGCTCGCAGTCGTAGCGGGTGACGTTCGGGGTGCAGGTCGTTCCGTCGTACGAACAACACGCGCCGATGTCCGTCTCGCACGGGCCTTCGTCGCAGTGTACGCCGTCGCCCTGGTAGAACCCGCTGAACTGTGCGCAGAGGGCGGGGCTCCACTCCTGGCAGCCGGTCCCGGACGCCGGGCAGCAGGCGCCCTGCACGGGGCAGGTCCCGGCGGCACAGGTGGCGTTTACAGTCCAGCCGGTGCTGTCCAGGGCCTCGCATTCCGACTCGGTGAGGAAGTTCACGCACTCGCCGCCGAACAGGCAGCAGGCGCCGGGCGGATCGCAGATGTCGCAGTTGGTGCCGGCGCCGCCGTACGTGCCGCTGTTCCACTCGCAGAACGACTGACTCATGATGTAGCAGCCGCCCTGCCCGTCGAAATCGCAGCAGGCGCCCTTGGCCAGGGGACAGGTGACGTCCTCACAGCTCAGCCCGGGGGCTGAGAACGTCCCGCCGAAGCTCTCGCATGCATCGGCCGAGGTCAGGAACTGGTCGTCGCACAGCCCGGAGGGCAGGCAGCACGCCCCGGGCAGCGGATCGAAGCAGATGTCCATGGCGTAGCGGTTCTGGCTGTTCACGTACGCCAGCGTTTCGGCCGGCGGCAGGCCCGAAATGTCCTTGGCTTCGCTGCCGTACACGTAGCCGGCGCCGTAATCCACGACACCGGAACCTTGCGTCACTCTCCAATAGCGGACCGCCGGCGTCTCCCAGGCCACCGCGACCAGGTAGTGCCTGTTGGTGGAAAGCAGGGCGATCCCGATGTCGGGCGACTCGTACTGCGCTGCCTCGTTCGTCATGAAGACTGTGCGCTCGCCGTACCACACGCGGGTCCAGGTCGGAGCGCCCAGCGGCTCCTTCTCGTACACCACAAATCCCAGCTTCACCATCGCGCCACCGGGCGTGTCCACGCGAAGTACCGGGCGAATGCGGCGCAGCACGCGGTCCACGTGAACGTCAATCCGATTGCCGCGCAGCAGGTAGGTGCTGGAGAAGCTGGGGTTGACGCCCGCGGTGCCCAGCTCGTGGCAGTCCAGTTCCTCCCGGAGCCCGTCCGCGGCGACCAGGGGCGGCACGTCCGGCGTGTCGGGCAGGATCAACGGCGAGAGGCCGTAGTCCGGGTCCCACGGCTCCAACGGTTCCGCCGGGGGAAGCGCGGTTTCCTGCGCGTTCCCGACGGCGGCGCCGATCAGTAGACACGCCACGATTCCGGCGGCCACAAGCGTGCCGCGTACCGAAAGTCTGCCGGTGTAGCCGTTCATGATGCGCTCCGTATTGTGCCGGTGAGGGGGGGCTTGCTTCGCTGACACCACCGTGTCAGTCCGCCTCCAGGACCTGCGTCTGCCGGTCCTGACGCAACGGTTGCACTCGCCTCCCATCCCGGGCGGGACCTCTTTCCTCCGTAGGTTTGATTATACCCGTTGCAGGACAACGGTTCTACTCCCCGCGACGGGCCGAGAACCACGCAACTGCCGCTGGACACACGTCTTGCCGGACCGCCGATAACTGGGACCGAGGGACCAAGGGACCGAGGGATCGAGGGATCGAGGGACCAAGGGATCGAGGGATCGAGGGACCAAGGGATC
>CAZPHH010000077.1:0-7575 GCA_964586145.1 uncultured Phycisphaeraceae bacterium
CAGAATCTCCCGCACCCGCTGACGCCGACCGGCCAGCGACTGCTGCTCCGCGTCCAGCGATTCCCGCAGCAACTGGATGGCCAGGGCGATCTGCGCGGAACCGGCCTGCACGGTGTTCTCCACCGTACGAATGGCCAGTTGCGTGGCGTTCTTCTCCTGCTCGATGCGGTCCGTCAACGTGGCGCGGAGCGAATCACGCGCCTGCGCAGACTGGCTGTCCAGCGTCTTGAACGATGAATCCACGTACGCTCGAAGCTCCGCATCGGCGCCGGCCAGCATTCGCCGATCCTTTGCGGCGGCATCGAGCGCCTGGTCCGTTGCGTCCATGCGGGATTGCACGTCACCGGTCAGGCGATCCAGGTCGGCCCGGGCGGTCTGAAGGGCCTGCAGCGCCGCGGGCATATCCAGCGCCTCGAACCGGGCCAGCGCAGCCTGGGTCGATTCCATCTGGCGCCTGAGTTCGTCGATGCGCTGTCGCTCTGCCGACACCTCAGTCAGCAGCCCCGCGATCTGTTCGGTAAGCTGCTGCCGCGTCTGTTCGACGGCGGCCCGGGCCTCGTCGGCCGCCTGCCGGACGGGCGTCACCTGCTGGGCGATCTGCTGGTCCAGCGTGGAGGGCTGCTGCGGCTCCAGGCAGCCGGCGGCCGACAGCAGCAGTCCCGCCGTCGACATCCACCGAACCGCGCGCCGGCAAACGCGCCCGCACGTGCTGAGGTTTCCGCGGCGCATCTTGCATCTCCTTGTGTTCCTGGCCGCCTGGCGAGCAGCAAAGATGGTCGGTCCGAGTACCGAAGCCGTCAACCCCCCAGAATCGTGCCCGGGGCGAAGCGATCGGCAGGGACCATGCCACGCAGGCTTCCGGCCCCCGTTTTGCGGCAGAGGCCGGAAGCCTGTGCAGGTTCAACGCCCGTCGCAGCCGGAGCGGCGGATCATGATCACTGCTGGGTCGGCGGGGCCGCAGGCCCGCGGCCGCCGGTTCGCGGTCGTGGCCGGGTCGGCCTGTCACCGCGTCGTCCGGGGTCGGGCATGGCCTCCGGGTTCTCTTCGTAGTACTTCATTCGTTCCTCGAACTTGTCCGCCTGGTCGTCGTCCAGGATGTCGAGCAGCTTCGCTTTCAGCTCCTCCTGCATCTTGATCACCTGCTCAGGATCGCGACCGGGGTCGCCGAACGCCTGCATGCTCTGGCGGAACACGTCGCGGACGGCTTCATTCTGCTCGTCACTCAGTTCCAGTTCATCGAGGACGCGGCGCATGGTTCGGATTCCGCGCATCCGATTTCGCGCCGCTTCCATCGGATCCTCCGGCTGCTTGTAGAGGCGGCGGACCATCTCGCGAAACTGCTGCTGCTGTTCGGAGTCGAGCTCCGCCGCCACCTCCTGATGGAACCGCCGCGTGGCCCGGGTAATCTCATCTGCGGACTGGCCTTCACGAAGCTTCTCCATGAGTTGCATCACGCGATCCCGATCCCGGTTCTGGCGCGCCTCGCGAAGCTCCTCCTGGAGTTTCTGCCGCTCCGCCTCCGCCGCCTTGGGGTCGACGGTGTTCTCGGGTTCCTTCGACTCGTAGGTCTCGACGAACTCGGTGTGCGCCCGGAACAGGTCCATGACCGCACGCGTCTGGTCGTCGCTGAGCCGGATCTCCTTGGTCACGGCCCGACGCAGCTTGGTCAGGTACTCCAGCTCCTGCGCCCGCCGATCCCCCTCCGCGGGTTTCGGTTCGCCGCTTCCCGGTCGCTTGGGTCCCTTTGCCGTGTCGGTTTCCTCGTCCTCCAGCACTTCGTCCGCCTCATCATCCGGATCGACGAGTTCATCGTCGGCCAGAGGCGGCGACTGCTGTCCGCGGGCCGGCCCCGTCCAGACCATGCCCAAAAGGACCATCAACGCTAATGTCATCCACTGTCCTGAAGTTTTCATCGCATTGCTCTCCTGGAAAAAAGACCCGGGCAGGCTCGCCCGTTTCCCCTCCGCGCCGTCGCGGGTATTCTACACCGGCGCGCGGGCGTGGGCGATGGCGAGAGGCGGATTGCCGCCCGCCCGATCGTCCCGCAACGCTCTCCGGAACGGTGCCGAGCTGCCAATCACCGCCGGAATCCGTTTTAACTCGTTGGCAAGAATGTACTTACACGTAATCGTAGCTTACTTCCTGCTTTTCTGGTGGCCCGACGCCCGACCCACCGAGCCGTGGTTCGATCGCGTCGGCACCTGCCTGACCTTCGTGCTGGCCAAGCCGGCGTTCTTCTTCCTGGCCGGAGCGTGGATGTCCGCGCGGGTACGCCGTGTAAACGGAATGAGCGCCGATCGCACGCAAAGGATGCAGCATCGGTATCACTGGGGCAGCTTCCTGCTGTCGGCCGCCACTGTCGTCGCGTTCGCGGCCGACGTCGGGCTGACCACGTGGCCGGAACTCATCCGCGGGCTGCCCGGCGTACAGGCGATTCCCGGCTTGGCCGACGTGGTGATTCTGCTGCCGTTCTTCGTGTCCCTGGTGTTGCTGTGGGTTGCATCGTATCCGGTCGACCGGTCGGTGCGGGAGGCGACGCTGCGGGTCCGGCAGATGGAGACGCCGGGCGCTCCGCGTCCGGCGGTGTGGTCGCTGGGAGGATACCTGCTGTTCCAGATCCGGCATCAGCTTCTCATCGCCGCCGTGCCCATGACGTTGATCCTGGTCGCGTTCCGCTGGGCGGAGCGCAGCCGGGACACGCTGATGCATTGGCTCCGTGTGCCGTGGGCAAGCCAGCTTGTGCTGGGATTGGCTGCTTTGCTTGTGTTTGTGCTGGCCCCCGTGATGCTGCGGTATATCTGGTCCACCGAGCCGCTTCCGGACGGACCGCTCCGGCGACGACTGGAAGGGCTGTGCGGGCGGATCGGGCTGCGCTACCGGGAAATCCTGATCTGGCGAAGCCAACACATGATGGTCAACGCCGCCGTCATGGGTTTATTCCCGCAGGTTCGGTATATCCTGCTTTCCGACGCCCTGCTGGAGTCGCTGGACGAGCCGAAAATCGTGGGCGTGTTCGGCCACGAGGCCGGCCATGTGCGGCTGCACCATATCCCCTATTTTCTGCTGTTTGCCATCTGTGGCATGTTGCTGGTCTCGGGGTTTGTGGAGATTCTGATCCGCATCTCTGACCCTGCGGCCCCCCTGGTCCCCCTGAGCGACGGAACCATCGAAACGTCCGGCTTTCTGGGCGTTCTGGTCGTCTGGGGGGTCGGGTTTGGCTGGATCTCGCGACGGTTTGAGCGGCAGGCCGATCTGTACGGCGTGCGCTGCCTGGCGCAACTGGTTGCCCGGTGTGAACTTCCGTGCGGGCGGCATCCCGGCGGCCTTCCGGGGAACCCGGACGCCCTCTGCGCGACGGCGGCGGGCACGTTCGTGGCCACGCTGGACCGGGTGGCCGTCCTGAACGGCATTCCGCACAACGAGCGAAGCTGGCGTCATTCGTCGATGGCCAGCCGGATGCAGTTTCTCCTGTCGCTGGCGGGCGACGTGGTACGGCTTCGCATGTATGACCGCCTGATCCGCTGGGTCAAGGCCGGGCTCTGGGTCGGCGCGGTGGTGGGTCTGGGCATCGCAGGGGTGTACATTTCCACCCGGCCTGAGTACCGCGCGGTGGTCCGACACAATTTCATCACACCGTTTGTGGGCGATGGACATCCATCCCCGAACGCTTCAGAAAGCGAGCACGGACGATGACGGCCACGGTTTTCGACGGCAGGGCCGTCGCGGCGAGGATCAAGCGGCAGACGGCGGAGCGGGTGCATCGATTGGCCGCACAGGAGGTGCGGGTCCGGCTGGACGCCATTCTCGCGGGAGACTCGGCGGCCGGTGCGCTTTTCACACAGTCGCAGCAGCGGCAATGCCGTGAGGCCGGCATTGCGTACCATCTGCACACGCTGCCCGCCGGCTGCACGCAGCAGGACGTGACGGGGCTCATCCGGCAGGTGAATGACGATCCGGACGTAACCGGCATTCTGCTGAACCTGCCGCTTCCCGCGGGGTTGGACACGCCCGCCGCCCAGTATTGCATCGACCCGTACAAGGACATCGAGGGCGTGAACCCGACGAACATCGGGATGCTGTTCTACAACTGCCCGATCATGGCCCCATGCACGTCGGTGGCGGTGCTGGAGGTGGTGCGGGAGCTGGGCTGCGAGGTGCGCGGGATGCACGCGGTGGTCATCGGCATGGGAACGGTCACTGGCCGGCCCATGGCGCTGAACCTGATGCAGCAGGACGCCACGGTCACCGCTTGCAACGTGTATACGAAAAACCTGAGGGAGCTCACGCGGCAGGCGGACATCCTGGTGGCCACGGCCGGCGTGCCGGGGCTGGTGACGGCCGACCACGTCAAGCCGGGGTCGATCGTGATCGACGTAGGCATCAACCGGGTGCCCGTGTCCCCGGGCAGCGACAAGACGAAGGTGGTGGGCGACGTGCGGTTTGACGAGGTGCGCGAGGTGGCCAGCGTCATCACGCCGGTGCCCGGCGGCGTCGGCCCGGTGACGGTGGCCGTCGTGCTGCGCGCCGCCACGGAAGCCGCCGAGCGCCAGCGCGGCCCGCGGCGGCTGGATGTGTGACCGCTTCAGCGCCGCCGGATCGGCATACGATGCGAGTGCCATCCACAAGAAGGCCCCAGCAAACCACGGAGGAGGCAATATGAACAAGGCTCTGGCGGCTGCCCTGGCAATGGTTCTTGGCGTCGGCATCAGCGTGCGAGCCGACGTGGTTCACGCCGAGTTTCGGCCCGCTCAGCGGGAGGCCGTGGCAAAGTGGGTGGGGGAGCACCTGGACGGGCTGGTGGACGTGTGCAAGCACATTCACGCGACCCCGGAACTGTCGCGGTGCGAGGAGAAAACCGCGGCGCTGGCGGCCGAGCATCTGCGGAAGTACGGGTACGACGTCACGACGGACGTGGGCGGGCACGGCGTGGTGGGCGTGCTCCGAAACGGGACCGGGCCGACGGTTTTGGTGCGCGGGGACATGGACGCGCTGCCCATCACGGAAGACACCGGGCTGGACTACGCCAGCCAAGTCCGCGTCACGCTGCCCGACGGCACCACTACGGGCGTCATGCATGCCTGCGGGCACGACGTTCACACCACCACGTTGCTCGGAACGGCCGGCGTGCTGAGCGCAGCCCGCGACCAGTGGCGGGGAACGGTGGTCATGGTCGCCCAGCCGGCGGAGGAATCGGGCGGAGGCGCGGAGCGGATGATTCAAGACGGCCTGTTCGAGCGGTTTCCTCGGCCGGACTTCTGCCTGTCGCTGCACGTGTCGCACGAGATGCCGGCCGGACAGGTGGGCTACCATTCGGGCTGGGCCGCGGCCAACGTGGACGCGGTGGACATCACGATCTACGGACGCGGCGGGCACGGGGCCAAGCCGAGTGCCACGGTGGACCCGATTGTGACCGCCGCCTATGTGATAACGCAGTTGCAGACGCTGGTGAGTCGGCGGGTCGATCCGGTGAAGCCGGCGGTGGTGACGGTAGGAGCCATTCACGGTGGGTCGAGGCACAACGTCATTCCGGATGAAGTGACGATGAAGCTCACGGTACGCTCGTACCAGCAGGACGTGCGCCGGCAACTGCTGGACGGCATCCGACAGATCACAACGGACGTGTGCACGTCTTTCGGGTGTCCCCGGCCGCCGAAGGTGGACATCCGCGAGGGGCTTCCGGCGTGCTACAACGATCCGGACCTGACGGCGGCCGCGGTGGACGTGTTTCGCAAGGTCTTCGGGGCGGACAACGTGATCGAGCGGCCGGCCGGCATGGGCGGGGAAGACTTCGGGATGTTCCCCCGGCACCTGGAGAAGCCGGGGCTGCAGATCAGCCTGGGCAGCGTCGCCCGCGAGCGGTACGAGGCGAGTCTTCAGCCGGGCGCCGAACCTTTGCCCTCGCTGCATTCCAGCAAATACGTGGCCGACTTGAGGCCGTCGCTCCAGACCGGCGTAACGGCCATGAGCACGCTGACGCTGAGCTTGCTTGACACGGGGAAGTGACCCGGCGACTCGCGGATCTCGCCCACCTGAGGGGCAGCAGCGGCCCGACGAGCCACGGCCCCATACCAGCGGGGATCTCCACGCGCGGACGTTTGCGTGGGCGCTTGTGCCCAGATCAATACTCACGGCTGCCTTCTCATCACGGCGGGATCGGATATCACGAGCGGCCCGAAGACGGCCTCTTGCTACGCGGATTTTCCGGTTGACGCCGCGGGCTCACGGTGGTACAGGTGTCGACGGTCACTGGTGGCTGCCTGTCGGATACAGGCGGCAGAATCGGGAATCCGGTGCAAGTCCGGAACAGCCCCGCTACTGTGACCGGGAACGAAAGCTGCATAACAAACCATTGCCCCGCTGGATCGGGGTGAGAAGGTGCGGCGAGTAGGTGTCGGCGATCCCGCCGGCGGGCCCGGAAGTCAGGAGACCGGCCAGGGCGACCAACCTCAACAGGCCGGCGACTTCGCGGGAAAGTCCGGTGGTCACTTCCGCTTGGAAACTCCTAGATTGGTCGAGCAGCCATACGCGCGTGGGTGTTCCTCACACGGTGATCGGCTGGACGCTCCGCGAGGTCGCGAATTGCGAATAGCGAATTGCAGAATTGCGAAAGGCGGCCACATCTGCGCGCCATGACGCCCGCGCTGCCGGCGGGTGACCATTCGCAATTCCCCATTCGCGATTCGCAATTCAACGGAGGCACGAGATGAAGCGGACAAAACTGGGCAGTATGTGTGTTCTGGTGGGGCTGGGACTCGCGGCGGCGGGACCGGCCATGGGCAACGTGGTGAATTTCGAGGAGTTCACCGCGCTGTGGGCCGGGTCGGATGGATCGGGCGGGTTCACGAGCAAGGGCGTGTCCTTCGCAAACTCGTACACGGACTACGGCGGCGGGTCCTTCGCGTGGGACGGCTGGGCGGTGTCGAATCACACCGACACCAGTACGCCCGGCTACACGAATCAGTTCAGCGCGATCCCCGGCGGCGGGGCGGGCGGGTCCGCGTTTTACGGGGTTTCCTACGTCCCCGGGTACGACACAGGGCCGACCCTCCTGCTGCCGGACGGTTCCATGCTGGTCTCGATGGAAATCACCAACACGACGTACGCGGCGTTGTCGATGTTGCAGGGCGACGCCTATGGCAAGAAGTTCGGCGGCGCGGACGGGCATGCCCCGGACTGGTTCAGGCTCACCGTCACCGGGCTGGATGACGCCGCCGCCTCCATCGGGTCGGTCGATTTCTATCTGGCGGACTACCGGTTCGAGGACGACGCGCTGGACTACGTTGTGCAGGAGTGGACCGTTGTGGACCTGACCCCGCTGGCCGCCGCGCGGGGCCTGCGCTTTGAACTGGCCTCGTCCGACGTCGGCGTGTTCGGCATGAACACGCCGGCCTACTTCGCGATGGACAACCTCGTATTCGTGCCCGAGTCGGCCTCAGCCGTGCTGCTCATGGCGGGCGCGGCCCTGATTCGTCGTCGCGGGCTTTCCGGGGAAGAAGGAGGCAACGCGCGATGAACGGCGTCCGTAGGGTCCGCCGTGCGGACCACGAACGACGTACGGCCCGGTCCGCATGGCGG
>CAZPHH010000077.1:7675-23390 GCA_964586145.1 uncultured Phycisphaeraceae bacterium
GGTCCGCATGGCGGACCCTACTCCGCTGTGGGACCGGCTTTCCAGCCGGTCCCGGGAACCGCTGTGGGACCGGCTTTTCAGAACGACGCACGGCCCGGTCCGCATGGCGGACCCTACTCATCGGCCTCGCTGCGATCGCAACCCCCGCCCTGGCGCAATCCCCGTTTGCCACGGCGGTCATCGCCTACGACCCTGCCCCGGGCCAGTTTGTGAACGACCCGCTCTTCAACGACCCGACCAAGGCGCTCGGCCGGCCGTACGGCGGCGGGTTCTCCGACTCGGGCAACTCGTCGCTGGTTTCGCTGGGCGGGTTCGGCGGGTCGATCACGCTGGCATTTGACCACACTGTCCGTGACGATCCGGCCAATCCCTTCGGGCTGGACGCGATCGTGTACGGCAACGCCCTCTACGTCGGCGGCAACTTCAACCGCCGCTGGGCGGAATGCGGTTTCATCGAGATCAGCCGTGACGTGAACGGCAACGGCCTGCCCGACGACCCGTGGTACCTGATCCCCGGATCGCACATCACGGACCCGATGGGGCAGTACGAAGTGCAGACGTGGGACGACGACGTGCTCGACGCCGCCTTTCCGCCGGACGATGAGGGCTGGATTCCACCCGGCCGAAGCGGAACGTGGAGCACGGCCGGGTACCGCCTGCCGCCGGAGGTGTTTGAGACCATCGTCGTGTCGAACCCCAACGGCCTGGACGCGACGGTGGAGGGCATCTTCGGCTACGCGGACTTCACGCCCACCCTGAAGCTCGGCGACATGAACGGGGACAACGTGATCGACGACCCGACCGCGCTGCCCGCGGTGTTCTATACCCGGCCGGACAACCCGTTCGCCGTCGGTTTGACGCCGGGCAGCGGCGGAGGCGACGCATTCGACATCGCAAGGGCGATCGATCCGGCCACGGGCGAGCCAGCCGGGCTGGACGGCTTCGACTTTATCCGGATCACGGTGGGGGTGAATCGCGTGATTCTGGACACGTCGCCGCCCCTGAATGAGCTCTCCACGGAGATCGACGCGGTGGCGGACGTGGCGGAGGGTCGGCTGGGCGATGCGGAGAACGACGGGGACATTGACCTTCAGGATTTCGCGATATTCCGCGGATGCCTGAGCGGGCCGGACCAGTCGGCCCCATCGAGTCCCTGCCGCGTGATGGATTTCGACCAGGACACGGATGTGGACCTGGCGGACTGGGCCGCCTTTCAGGCGGTGTTCGGATAGACGGCGCAGTGATGATGTACAAGCCGCAACTTCGCAGGCCGCGTTTGGCACGAACGCGCGGCCACAAATCGGCCTTCACGCTGATCGAGTTGTTGGTGGTGGTCTCGATCATCGCCCTGCTGGTGGCGCTCCTGCTGCCGGGTCTGCAACGGGCGAAGGAGCAGGCACGGTCGGCCGTGTGTGCGTCCAACCTCCGCCAGCTCGTCATCGCCAACGCCGCCTACGCGTCGGACTACTCCGGCCGGTACTGTTCCGGCGCGCCGCGAATGGTCACGGAGAACCTGCGCCGCTGGCATGGAACGCGAAATGACACGGGTGAAGTATTTGATCCGCGTGGCGGTCCCCTGGTCCCGTACCTGGGTGCCGGCGCCGGCATCCGGGCGTGTCCGTCGTTTCGGGACGCTCGGCGAGGGGCCGGGGCCTTCGAGGCGGGCTGCGGCGGATACGGGTACAACCAGTCCTACATCGGTCGAGTCGTGCAACGACGATCCAACGGGTCGTTCCAGGTCGTCACGGACGAGTCGGGGGTGTCCAGCGAACGGGTCCGGCGGCCCGGCGCGACCGTGATGTTCGGCGATACGGCGTTCGCCGGTGTGGCCGTCGGGGTGATTGAATACAGCTTTGCCGAGCCCCGCTTCAGTCCGGAATACCTGCACTACCACGCCCGACTCGACCCGTCGCTTCACTTCCGTCATGGTCGGCAGGCCCGCATCGCCTGGTGCGACGGCCACGTGTCCGCCGAGCGGCGGACCTTCACCTGGCAGAGCGTTTTCTACGAAGGCAACGCCGACCGCTGGGGCCTCGGCTGGTTTGGTCCGGATGACGACAACGGGCCGTTCGACCTGGAGTGAGTTGCAGCGGGTTTTTCGACTCGCGTCACCCGCCAACGCCAGCCCTGGCGGCGCGTCCGCCACCAGACAACGCCCCCGTTGCGGAGCCGGAAACGTCCGGCTAGAATGGGCGGCCATTGGTGCGGTAACAGAAACCCTTGTCACTTCGAGACCTGCGATAGCGCCGGACCCGGTCCGGCCCAACAACGGAGCGATTCCCGTGTGGAGAGCACCCGCCCTCGCAGTATTGGTATTGGGGCTGGCACAGGCGACTTGGGGACAGGAGGCATCGTCGCCGTCGGGCGGCGTCACGGTGATCGCCGTCGAGTTCCCCGGCGCCGAGCAGACCAGCCGGACGTACCTGCGAAGCGTCGTCCGAACGGCTGCAGGCGAGCCGTTCGACGAGGCGCAGGCCCGTGAGGACGTCGACCGTCTGCTGAAGACCGGCAAGTTTCTCACGGTGACCCTGGAGACCGAGGCGACGCCCGACGGCGTGGTGGTGCGGTTTCCGCTCTCCGAGCGGCCGGTCGTTCAGGAGATCCGCTTTGAGGGCAACGTCAAGTTCAAGGAGAAGAAGCTGCTGAGCTCCGTCCCGGTGTCGGTGGGCGACCCCACGGATGCATACGGCGTGCGGGAGGGCCGAGAGGTCATTCTGGGCATGTATCGCAAGGAGGCGTACGGCGAGGCCCAGGTCACCATTGACGAGGAGCTGTTGAACCGGGGCATTCTGCTGTACCGGATCGAGGAAGGCCCGCGGGTTCGCGTGCGCAAGATCCTGTTTGAGGGCAACGACGCCATCGCGCCCAACAAGCTCCAGCAGCAGATTCAGACCCAGACCTACGTGTGGATCTTCCGGCCGGGCCTCTATGACGCCGACCAGGTGGAGAGCGACGCGACAGCGGTCCAGTCTTACTATCGCGACCAGGGCTTCCTGGACGCCCGCGCCACGTGGCGGGTGGAACGGAGCCCGGACGGCGAGGAACTGACCCTCTGGTTCACGATTGTCGAGGGGCCGCGGTACACCATCGAGAGCATCGCGTTTGAAGGGAACCAGGTCTTTACCGACGAGCAGGTGCTGGCCGAGCTGACGATGGCCGTCGGCAACCCCATTCTCAAGACGGAGCTGGACCGCGACGCGAAGCGTCTGCAGACGCTGTACGGCGAGCTGGGGTACATCTACGCGGAGGTGCAGGCGGTTCAGGTCTTCTCGGCGACGCCCAACCAGGTGCTCGTTACGGTGCGGATCCTGGAGGGCGAGCAGGTCCGGGTGGGGCGGATCGTTGTGCGGGGCAATGAGCGCACGCAGGACAAGGTGGTGCGCCGGCAGTTGGACCTGTATCCCGGCGATCTGTTCAACCTGACGGAGGCGAAGAGCGCGGAACAACGGCTGGTTCAGACGCAGATCTTTTCCCGGGCCAGCGTCTCGCCGGTGGGCGAGGAACCCGGCGTGCGCGACATCGTCGTGAACGTGGAGGAGGCCGCCAAGGCCGGCGATTTCCTCTTCGGGGCCGGTGTGACCAGCGATAGCGGGCTGGTCGGCTCCATCATGCTGGACATCAAGAACTTCGACGTGTTCGACTGGCCGCGGAGCTTCCGCGAGTTCATCCGGCTGAAATCGTTCCACGGGGCGGGCCAGCGGCTGCGGATCGAGGCCCAGCCCGGCACGGAGTTCAACCGCTTCCGGATTGACTTCACAGAGCCGTTTCTGCTGGACAAGCCGATCCAGTTTGGGCTGGGCGGCTACTACTTCGAGCGGGAGCGAGACTCGTACGACGAACGCCGGGTCGGCGCCAACATGAGCTTCGGCCGGCGGCTGCACTGGTCGTTTTTGGAAGGGTGGTACGGCGAGCTCGCCTTCCGCGTGGAGAACGTGAACATCTCGGACCTGCACTTCTTCGCCCCACGGGAGGTGCGCGACGACAAGGGCGATCACCTGATCACGAGCACGAAGGTTTCGCTGGTGCGGGACCGGACGGACAGCCGCTTTGTGCCTACCAAGGGCGACCGGTTCACCCTTTCCTACGAGCAATACGGCACGTTCGGGGGTGACTTCTTCGGGTCGCTGGTGTCCAGCTACGCGTGGCACAAGACGCTGTACACCGACGTGGAGGACCGCAAATCCGTGCTCACCCTGCGGGCTCGCGGCGGGGCCATGTTCGGCGACGCTCCGGTGTTCGAGAAGTTCTACGCGGGCGGCATCGGGTCGCTGCGCGGCTTCGAGTTCCGCGGCATCTCGCCCCGCCGCGGCTACAAGGACTTCGCGATCGGCGGCAACTACATGCTGATGACGGGTGCGGAGTACTCCTTCCCCCTCTTCGCCGACGTCATCCGCGGCGTGTTCTTCACCGACATGGGCACCGTGGAGGAAGATTTCGAGATCACCACCTGGCGGGCCTCTGTGGGCTTCGGCATCCGGCTGCAGGTCGATTTCTTCGGGCCGGTGCCCATGGAGTTTGACCTGGCCATCCCGGTTTCTTCGCACAAGGACGACGAAGAGCAGATCTTCAGCTTCTTCATCGGCACCGTGTTCTGATCGAGCGGACCGAGGCCCCGGCCGAACGCCGGCCCCCTCAACGCATGTTATCGCCCCTTGATTCCCCTAAATCGCGCTGCGCCCCCTGCCGATAGCTCCCTGGTGGAGCTCGTCCGTGAACGGAGCGGACGCTTTGTCGCCGGCAGGACCGGCCGCGACGGCCACCCGCGCACGCCGCGCGGGCCACACCGTCGAAAGGCCTGGCTTGGAAAGGAATTGCGATGAGCAGGGACCGGCTTGGCGTGGCGCTGGCTGTGGTGCTGGGACTGGGGGCGGCCGCCCAGGGGCAGTATGTCACCATCAGCATACTGAACACGACCCCGGAGTGGGGTGATTTCACGGTGGAGCCGGACGCCCTGAGCTACGAGGTGGGCACGGAGATCACCGTGACGGCCATTCCCGCCGAGGGGTACGCGCTGGTTCGCTGGGAGGGGGATTTCGTCTCGTACTCGGATACCATCACGTTCAGGCTTCAGGATGTGCTGAACGCCACCGTGTCGTTTGCGCCCATACCGCCGTGCGAGCTCACGCTGATCGTCGAGCCCAGCGGCGCCGGCGCGATCTTCATCGACCCGCCCGCCGCGGAGTACTTCCCGGGTGATGTGGTGACGCTCTACGCACTGGCCGGGCCGGGGCAGGCCTTCCGTCAGTGGGGCGGCGACCTCACCGAGAACGTCAGTTCCAACGGGTTGACCCTCACGCTCGAAGGCGACATGGACATCCTGGCGATTTTCGAGGCGGCCCTGTACATCCTGCCCGCGGACGGCTCGCGCCGGACCACTGGCACGTGCGGGGCAATCGGCCTGCTGTCCTTCACGCTCCTCGCGTCCGGCCTGGTCGTCTGGCGTCGCCTCCGGTAGGGTGCGCGCCCGCACCCCGCGACCTCGGTCCGGCCGGCCATCGCCGACCCAGCCGAATCCTTCTTTCGACGGGGAAGCCCAGGCCAGCGTCTTTGGGCGCCTGCCCTCCTCACCGCACCGGCCTGGGCGACGTGCGGGGAGCGGGTAACACGTCAAAGGGCGGCATATGCAGCGTCGAACGGGGTAGCGCCGGGAGTGCGGGAGAACTCGCGCTCCTCGTTGGCCGCCAGGTGCTCCAGGATCTTGAATACCGTCTCCACGTCCTCCGGCAACCCGATGGCCTGCGCTACCTCCGCGGCGGTCTGCGGCTGCCGGCGGTGTTCGCCCAGATGCTTGATGATTTTGAGCTGGAGGTCCAGAATGCGGCGGGCGGCCTTCTTGCCGGCCTCCACGCCGGGCTGATGATACGCATTGATGTTGACCAGCGACGCGTACAGGCCCACCGTCCGCTCGTATAACGCAATCAACGCGCCCACGGTCCGTGGCGTGACCGCGCCGACGGTCAGCGTCATCGACTCGCGGCCGCTCTCGAACAGCGCCTCCCGCGTGCCCTCCAGGAAGCCGAAGAGATAATCACCCGCCGTGGTGTGCGGCTCCACCCGCACGGACAGGCCCTCCCGGTCCGTCAGCACGCGGATGAACGTCACGAAGAAGTTGTGTACCCCGTCGCGAAGCTGCTGGATGTACGCGTGCTGATCGGTGGAGCCTTTGTTGCCGTAGACGGTCAGGCCCTGGTACACCGGGTTGCCGTCCAGGTCTTTCTCCTTGCCCAGCGACTCCATGATGAGCTGCTGAAGGTACCGCGAGAGCAGGGCCAGCCGGTCCTTGTACGGCAGGATTACCAGGTCCTTCTGGCCGCGCCCGTCGCAGGCGTGATACCACATCAGCGCCATCATCGCGGCGGGGTTCCGCAGCACGTCCGCCTCCCTCGTGTACTCGTCCATCGTGCGGGCCCCGTCCAGCAGGCCGTCCACGTCAATCCCCTGCAGGGCCGCCGGCAGCAGGCCCACCGCCGACATCTGCGACGTGCGGCCGCCCACCCAGTCCCACATGGGAAAACGCCGGAGCCAGCGGCCGGTTTCGGCCAGCTTGTCCAATTCACTTCCCACCTGGGTGACGGCCACGGCGTGCTCGGAGAAACAGAGGTTGCGCCCGGCGTACGCATGCATGACTTCGAGCATTCCGTTGCGGGTTTCCGGCGTCGTGCCGGATTTGGAGACGACGACGCTCAGCGTAACGTCCAGTTCGTTCGCCAGGCCGCCGAGCAAAATGCGATCGATCCCGTCCGGATCGGTGTTATCGCAGAAGAAGACCCGCATGGGGTCGCGTCCGGGCTGCCCGAGGGCGTCGCCCACAAACTGCGGCCCCAGCGCCGAGCCGCCGATCCCCACCAGCATCACGTTGCGGAATGCCGGACCGCCGGCCGGCTGAATCCGGCCCTTGTGAATTTCGTCCACAAAGGCCTTGACGTCCCTGACGGCCTGCTTGATGGCGGTCCGGATCTCCGGCGTTGGTGCCCGCTCGGGCGCCCGCAGCCAGTAGTGGCCGACCATCCGGTTCTCGTCCGGATTGGCGATCGCCCCGGCTTCCAGTGCGGCCATGGCCTCCAGCGCGGCCGTCATGGGCCTGCCCATCCGGGCGAAGTAGTTGTCGGGGAATCGCATCCGGCTGATGTCCAGCGACAGTCCGACGGATTCGCAACGGCACAGGTAGGTGCGGTATCGTTCCCACAGTTGCAGGCGGTTCACGGCTATTCCTCCAGGGCCAGGATGGCTGACCTGGCCTCCAGCAAGACGTCGCAATCGGCATACGCGCCGTGCAGAATGAGCAACAGGCACGCGTCCCGGCATTGCCTGGCCGACAAACCGAGATCGGCAAGCACTTGCCGGGTGATGGACAGGTCGTTCATGCACTGATCGACGGGCACCGGTCCGAGTCGTTCCTGCATCGCTTCAAAAAAGCCGGACCGGATGAGCCGCCGGGCGACGGACTTCTCGCGGCCGGCGACGTCCTCGCTGCGCGGCAGGGCCAGGTACTCGTCGACGGATTCTTTCGGGGCCAGCTCCAGCCAGACCCCGCCGGCGAGTTTTTTTTCGCGATACTCTTGCGGAATGTGCAGCAGCAGGCGTCGAAACCGCTCTTCGGGCAGTGTGCCCGCAAACCCGGCCCAGCGAAACGTCAGGCAGGTGCGGTCCCAGCGCGGGCTGTGCTCGACCTGCACCTCGATGCCCGGAAAGTGTGGAGCCAGCAGTTGCAGCAGCTCGTCGCGGGTTGTTGTCAGGTCGGATTTGCGCGCCATGCCTGCCACCCGGTCCGCGAAGGCCCGGCGGGTCACCCACCGCCTGGCCCGGCTTTGGCCATTGTCCACGACCGGCTCCGAATGGCAAGACGGAGACGCACCCGCAGGCGCCCACCCGTTCCAGGCACGCGCCGCGAGCCTGCCCGGGGGGAATTCGACGGCGTTCGGCGGCACCCACTCACCGGATGGCCGCGTTGGCCGGCGGGTCTGGCCGGGGGCCCGGCCGGGCTGCCCGATGGGCCGACGTCGCGCGACGTCGCCGATCCACTCGCGCTGCCATGTCGCCTTCCTGCGTGTAGTGGTGGAGCAAGCCGTGCAGCTCCGGCCTTTCCACCACGCCTTCTGTCCTATGATACCCCGACACGCCTTGCGAGGGCCTGAACAGATGCCGTATGATGTGGACGTGGAAGCGGACGGTCCCTATCTCGACGTGATTCGGAGCGCCCTGCGCGTGTGCCTGAACTACAAGCCCGCGTGTGGCCAGGGGCGCAGCGCCGGTGTGACACTGGAGGAGTTTCAGAGGCTATACAGCGATGATGAGTTCTATGCCTGGTTCGGGTTGGACTCACCGCTCGTGTACGCCGCGCACAAGGCTGCCGGCGGTTTGACCTCGGTTTACCGGCAAATCGGAATCGCCTGTCAAACTCTCTTCTGCAAGGTACTGCAGGATGGGCTCGGTCTCACGGCGCCAGACGCCACCTGGTTCTATTCGGTCCCGAGGACCAAGGGCAAGCCGCGGAAGCTCAGCCTGGACGGGCGGATACCGCTGGCGAGAGTTCTGGTGCCGGAGCGGCGACGCGCCGTCGAAGCGTGGCTGACGGACGCTGCGGCACGCGTGAACCTGAGAAGGAAGAAAGTCCGATCGCTTGAAGGATGCGTCTTCGAGGTTCGGCAGGGCTACAAAAGCAACGATGCGAAGCGTCAGAACGCGGACATCGCGAATGCGGCCAGCGCCTACGCGCACGACTACCTCCCCGTGATGTTACTCCTGTCGACACAGATCCCCGCGAATCTTGCGGAGCGATACGTGCGCGCAAGGTGGCTGCTGCTGCGCGGGGTGAACTCCGGTTCGCCCGTGGAATCCACCTACGCGTTCTGCCGCGACGTCCTCGGGTATGACCTGGCCGGTTTCTTCCAACGTAACTCAGGTGTCATCAAGGCGGAAACACTGACGGTGCTGAAAGGACTCCTGCAGTGACACACGGGCTCTTCGGTCAACCCATAGCCGCCGACGCACCGCATGATCGACCGGGAAGGCGCGATCACCTGACTTTCCGCGGAAACGTCGCTCTGGGGCGGCACGGTTGGCTGCGCCTGACGCCGGCCTACTCGCTTCACCTTGTCGATGCGCTCCTGCGGAGTCTTGGACGCGACGATTTCGTTCTCGATCCGTTCTCGGGCACGGGCACGACGGCACTGGCGTGTGCGGCACAAGGGATTCGCTGCCACGCGGTCGACATCAACCCGTTTCTCGTCTGGCTCGGAAACCTCAAGCTGACGGAGTTCACCGACGATACGCCCAGCACGCTCAAGGGCGAAGCCGCCGGCGTCGCCGAGAAAGCGAGCCGCTCGGATGGCGCCTGGACACCCGACATTCACCAGATCGAGAAGTGGTGGGACGAGCCGACGCTGAAGACGTTGGCGGCCCTCTGCCAGGCCATCCGACGGCCGGACCGCGAACGGTCGCCCGGGGTGACGGACCTGCTCCACGTGGCGTTCTGCCGGGTGATGATCGAGACGGCGAACGTCTCATTCGGCCACCAATCCATGTCGTTCCGGAAACGCCGCACGAACGGCGAGGACGAGCTGCTTCGCGAGACTCCCGCGCAGTGCGCCCGGCGCGTGACGGACCTGTTCCTCGCCGCCGCAGACGAAGTGGCGAGCGGTCTGATGACCGATCCGCCGCAGGTGGACGCACGCGTGTTGCTCGGCGACTCGCGTGATCTGCTTTGTGCCCTCCCTCATCGGGCCTACACGGCCGTCATTACTTCTCCGCCGTACCCTAACCGGATGAGTTACATCCGCGAACTACGACCGTACATGTACTGGCTCGGCTTTCTCCGCGACGGCCGCGCCGCCGGCGAGTTGGACTGGAAAGCGATCGGGGGCACGTGGGGATGCGCGACGAGTATGCTGAACACGTGGACGCCCAGCGGCGACGGTCAGATTCCATTCCCCCAGTTTGACCGCATCATCCGGGACATCGGGCAGGGGCACACACTACTCGGTCGCTACGTCCATCGGTACTTCGAGGACATCAAGAGTCATGTGCTCAGCCTGCGCAAGGTGCTCGCCCCCGGCGCTCGATGCCACTACATCGTCGGCAACAGCAAGTTCTACGACACCCTGCTCCCGGTGGAGGAAATCTACGCAGCTTTGTTCGAAGATGCCGGCCTCATCCACGTGCATGTTGACACGATTCGGAAGCGAACGTCAAAGAAGGAGCTTTACGAGTTCATCGTGCACGCATGCGCTTCCTGACATTGCCCAAGGCGGCCTCGACCGAAACCAAAGCATGTGAGCATGTTGTCGAGCAAGGGCCCCCCACAACCTCGGCAAACCTCGCCCCCGCACGCCCGGCGCGCAAAAAAAGTGCCCGCGGGTCTGCGGGCACTTCATTTCGGGTCTGACAGATTGCTTTGTCCACTGAATCCGTTTCGACCACTCCTCCTCAGAAGGATCGCCGCCGCACAGGAACCTGTGTCGGCCGACGCTCACCCGCCAGGGTGAGCACGGAACTGATGATGAGCAACATCGCCGCCGGACCGGCCAGCAGCAGGGCGTACCCCGCGACCCCGATCGCAGTCAGCACGCTCACCGGAGCGGCGATGCTCAGGATCGCAAAAGTCTGCCTGGCCACACGCTTCGCCATGATCCGGTCTCTCCCTTCCCCGTGACTCCAAGGTCACCGCCAATGCTCGCACGTCATTCGATTCAAGGGCAGACCACCCGGCGAATCAACGTCCGATTGCCCGCGAGCCCCTGAGTCCACAAATGCCTTAAGAGGACTGGCAGAAAGCCGTGGAAATCGAATTTCCGGACCTTCGCCGCGAAATCGCCGCGTGTGAAAATGGGCGGAGTGCCCGGTTTTCGGACGGCGCTACAGCCAGGCGAGGATCAGCGTGACGATGCCCGCCAGCAGCGTGACGGCGGCGCAGACGCCCAGGATCTGCCGAACTGCGTAGGGGACCCTCACAAACGGCCGGTCCGCCCGATCGAGCAGCCCGCAGAGAACGTCTTGCAGGAGGATGACAAACTGGCCCGAGGCGGTGTCCGGGTCCAGCCATCGGGAGCGGGCCTTCGGCGGCTGTGCATTTTCCCGGCCCTCCGGAACGTCTTCGTCATCGAACCGTATGTCGGCCTCTGCGGGAATCCCGTCGGGGACCGCGAGGCCGGGCTCGCCGGTGCTCGCGTCCGGCAGGGGCTCTGGAGGGGCCGCCGATTTGTCCCTGGCCGGCGCCTCGCCTCCGATCTGGGCCTGCGCTTCGTCGAGCAGGCCCTCGATCCTCTCGAGCTGGTCCTCAATCGGCGCGTCGCCCAGCAACGCCGTGATGTCGTCCGTCGTTGGCACCACCACCGACGGCGGCTCGGTCGGCTCGGCCGGAGCGACCGGTTCGGCCGGCTCGATCGGTTCGGCCGGCGGCTCGGCCGCCTGCTCGACGGGGGCGTCCGCGGCCTGGGTGGGAATGTCCGCGACCGGTTCGGGGCCTTCTGCGCCGGGGACTTCGCCGGGCGTGGGCGCCTCCACCGGCGCGGCGTCCGCAGGCGATACCGGCGTTGACGCGTCCGGCGGCGGGGGCGAGGCCGGTTCGGCCGGTGGGGCTGGTGCCGGCGCGGCAGCGGCGGGCGGCGGCGACGGCGCGGGTGCGGACTTGCTCTCGGCGGGGCCGATGTTCTTCAGCAGCGTTTCCGCAATGCGCGCGGCCTTATCCAGTGCCGCGTCAACGGGGTTTGCGCCCGCGTCCTGGCTGCTACTGAATGAACTGCCGTCGCCTGGGGGAGGCGTCATGCTGCGCTGGACCCCCTGATCGAGAACTACCGCAAGTCCGGACTCTCTCGTCATTATCGGAAGCGCAGCGATGCAGCTTTCGGTTGTACGCCGTTTCCCTTCGCCCGATAATGCCGGGCATGGCCGAGCCGCCGCGGTTCTTCTGCCCCGCGCTGACCGACGACCGTGTCGACCTCTCGTCGGAGGAGGCACACCACGCGCGGACCGTCCTGCGCCTGCGAGCCGGCGACGAGGTCCTCGTGTTTGACGGACAGGGCACCGAGGCCCTCGCACGACTGGATCAGGTCTCACGCGAGCGGGTTTCGCTGACGCTGGGAGAGCGGGTCCGCGTGCCCTACGAGCACCCCATTCGCCTGACGCTGGCCGTCGCCATGCCCCGGGCCCAGCGACAACACGTCCTCTTCGAGAAGTGCAGCGAGATCGGCGTGGAGGCTGTCTGGCCGGTGGAGTATGAGCGAAGCGTGGTTCGGCCCGGAAGCGGCACACAGGCCAAGGGGCAACGAACCGCCCTGGAAGCGGCGAAGCAGGCCCGCCGGGCCTGGGTGCCAAGCGTCGAAAAGTCCCAATCGTTTGCGGCGACGCTTGGCCGGGCGGGGTCTTTCGACCGGGCCGCTGTGCTGACGCCCGTGCCGGAGGCTGTGCCGCTGGTTCGGCTTCTGGCGAGTGGCCGAGCCGGCGAGCGGTTGCTGGTGTGGATCGGCCCGGAGGGCGGCCTGACGGCTGAGGAATTGGCGTCGGCCCGGCAGGCCGGTGCGCAGATGGCGAGCCTGGGGCCGACGATTCTGCGGATCGAGACGGCGGCGATCGTGACGGCCTCGCTGGCAGCGGCCACGGGCTGGGGCGATCTGCGTGGCCGAACATCGGAGTCCTGACGTGGGTGGACCGGACGAATTCGACACCAAGGACGCGGCAAAGGCTGCGAAGAAACAGGCCAAGGCGTCGCTCAAGGCGGAGAAGGCCCGTCGCCAAGCCGAGGTTTCAGAATCGGTGCCGGCCCCCGCGCCAGCGGCGGAACTCCGCACACCGGACGGCGCGATCACACCCGCCGAGCGGTCCGCCCGGGCAGCCGAGCGAAGCGTCCGCCTGACGTACTATCGAATGTGGATCGGAATCATCGCGATCATCGTGTCGTTGATCGCCGCCGCCCTCGCCTGGCTCCAGTATTCGCGCAGTCGACCCGAACCGACGGCCCCTCGAACCGAGTCCGTCCGCGATTGGCTGGGCTAGGCGCCGCCCCCGCCCGCGGTTCTCACCAGCCACGCCCGAACGTCTTCCGCTGTCACGCCGGCCAGGTGTACGGTCTTGACCGGCGACGTCTGTCCCTGGATCACCGTCACGCTCTGCCGCCGAATACCCAACTGCCTGGCAAGATACGCGGCCAGTGCGTCATTGGCCTTGCCCTTTTCCGGCGGGGCGGACACGGCGATCTTCGCCCGGCCGTCCATTTCGCCCTGGAAGCGCGTGCGCGACGCCCCGGGAACGACCTTTACGGGCAGCCGCACGCCGGTCTCGTCCGTGGTCAACTCGATCACGTGTGCTTTCTCTGTATGGCGGCTATCGGTGCGTGTTCCGCGGGAGCAGTTCCAGCTCGAAGGCCTGCAGGTCGATCTGGCCGGAGGCCGCGGATGCGTCCGTTCCCTGGACTTCCACCAGCCCCGCCAGCACGAATTGATACGCCAGCCCCGGCTCCAGCGTCAGGTCAAACGAGGGCTTTTCCCGCCCGACAAAATGGCGCGGGCCCTCGGCCGTGCCCAGGTCGACCAGCACCGTGCGTTTCAGGACGTTGCGGTTCGAGTCTCGGATGAACACCTTGAGGCCCAGCTTGTCCGCGGGCTTGGTCAGGTCGGAGGCGTCGGTCTCCACGGTGTACTCGTACTTCAGATCGAACACGGCGGTCACGTCGATGGCCGTGTCGGTTCGCGTCTCGATCACCTGCCCGATCTGGAACTCCGCCGTGGCCGTGCCCACCGCCGTGGCGGCGGCTTTGGCCATCGCCGTTCCGGCGGGCCTGGCCCACGATTCGGCCGTGGCCTCGCCGCTGGAGGTGCGCTGGGCGTCGTACACGTTGAAGGTCTGGTCCTTGGGGAAGTACAGGGGCTTGCCCTCGGCAAAGCGGGATTCGATCGGCACCCGTTTCTCGGACGGCGGCAGGCTGATCTTCTCGCCGTACCCGCCACCGCCACAGCCGCAGACGGCGGCGAGCGCTATCCCACAGCCAAACGCCCCCGCGTACCTGACATTTCGTCCGGGCATGTTCCACCTCATCGATGTTCCGCTCGCGATTCCCCATTTCAGCCGGTAACGCCGAAAAACGAACTCCGCCGGCCGCCAACGACCGCCCAACCACCGCCCATGATACGCCGTCGCTCCCCGACGGCAACCGGACCGGGCAGGCCACAAACCATCCCGCCGGGCCGCCCCTCGGCGCCTCGGCTCACCATCCACCGGTTCAGCAGGATTGGTCCGCACGGCGGACCCTACTCCTGGTGTGGGACCGGCCTCTGGTGTGGGACCGGCTTTCCAGCCGGTCTCCAGCCGGTCTGTTTCCAGTGCGGTCATCCGACGTTCAGAGTCTTCCTCTTGCGCCGTCAGCCCGGGTGACATCCTCCGCCCCCATCGTTCAGGGGCGGGGCGTTGGTGGGGGCATGTCTGCCTCCACGGTTTCCGCTCCGATTTGCATCGGAGCTCCACCCGTGGCCATGCACTCCCCAGCGCCGTTCGCAACGAAACCCCGAAGGGATCCCGTCGCGCCGGGGCAGCCCGGCGACGTGAGGTTGCCTCGGCGACTCGCCCGGGCCGGCCGCACGCATGCGCATGTCGGGCCGACGACGCCTCCGCCACCCGTTACTTCTCGGCCGGCGCCTCGTCCTTCTTCCCGGCCTTCTGCTTTTCCACCAACTGCCGAATGACTTCGGGCAGCTTGAACTTCTCTTCGGGGATGTCCTGGTTGTGCTTGATGCTTTCGATCTGGATGTTAATCTCCTGCAGCCTGCCCACCACTTGCCGCACCTTGTGCGGCACCTGGATGCCGTCCACTTCCCGGTACTCGCTGACGAAGGATTCGATCGGCACCGCGCCCATCTGCGTCTTCAGCGTCATCTCGCTCTTCACGACCAGCCCCGTCGCCTTGTCGAAGAACCGTGTTTCGGCCGGACCCTCCGTCGGCGTGAGGACGACGCGGTAACAAGCGGTCTCGTTGACGCTCTCCTCGCCGATACACTTCACTTCGGTGTAGTGCTTGCGCCAGTTCACGTCGGTGTCAAAGTTGCCCTCCCGGAGCGTGATGGCCGCTTCGTCGCCATCCATCACGCGCGGTCCCATCATCTGCGAGATCTCCCACGCCACCTTGCCGTCCGTCCCCCGCTCCGATTTGCCCATCTGGTCCAGGTCCGTGACGGCGTACGTCAGGTTGGGTCGGGCCGAGTAGACCGTCATCTTGCCCTTCAGGCCGGCCGCCGGGATGTCCAGCGTCATCTCCATCACGCGGTTCCTGATCTTCTCGTACGCCGCCTTTCCGCCGGTGGCGTCGACGTACTTGTCCATGATGCTCTCGCCCGATGGGGCCTCACTCGTCTGCCCCCACGCCGCCCCGGACCCCAGCGCAGTCACACACAGGGTCACCGACAGCAGCCGCCGCACAAACCAGGCACTTTGCTCTCGCATCGATCAATCCTCCACAACCAAAGCGTCCGTATGACCGAGACCCTCGGGTGCCTGGGCGCCCCTTCCCCCGGCCGGCCGCTTCTGCCGAATCCAGGCAATGGCCGCCTCGAGTACGCAGTCTCGGCCCTCCAACAAGGCCTTTCGATCCGGACGGACCTCCACGTCCGGCGTCACTCCGATTCCCTCCAGCCGCTCGCCGCCCGCGGCCACGTAGTTCCCGAAAACATACTGGAAACCGTCGCCGTTGGGCAGGTGCTCGAACTGCGACGGCAGCGCCGCCCCGGCCGTC
>CAZPHH010000078.1:0-23350 GCA_964586145.1 uncultured Phycisphaeraceae bacterium
CCACGATAATCGCGCCGGTGAGCATCAGCCGGTTCGCCTCCGGCACCGCGTTGATGCTCAGGATTTTGTCCACGTAGCCGATGATCAACGTTCCGAGCAACGTCAGGCCCACGCCGCCCCGGCCGCCCATCAGGCTGGTTCCCCCGATGACCACGATGGCAATGGCCGTGAGCTCGTAGGTGGCCCCCGCCTCCGGGTCGCCCTGGTACTCCTGGGCAGCGTGGCAGATGCCCGCGACGGCGGAGAACAGACCGGCCAGGGCATATACGCCGATCTTCATGGCCGAGACCGGCACGCCGGACAGTCGGGCGGCCTCCTCGTTCCCGCCGATGGCGTACACGTACCGCCCCCAGCGCAGCCGCGTCAGCCCGATCCAGCAGACAATGAGACAGGCGAAGAGTACCAACGTCACCACTGAGATATTCTCGCCCCAAAGCCGGGAGTCGATCCTCGTGAAAACCTCCGGTGTCTGTGCGGACCAGATTTTCTCTCCGTGCGATATCTTCTTGGCCAGCCCCCGCGCAAAGACCATCATGGCCAGCGTGACGATGAACGGCTGAATGCGAAACCACGCGATCAGGCTCCCGGACGCCGCTCCGCAGCACGCGCCCAGCAGCAGGCAGGCGGGTACGGCCGTCCACGCCGACCATTCCCAGCGCACCACCAGGATGGAGAATGCCACCGCGATCAGCCCGAGCACGCTGCCGACCGATAGATCGATGCCGGCCGAGAGAATCACGACCGTCATGCCGCACGCCAGAATCGCATACACCGAAATCAGTCGCAGGGCATCGCGGTGCGTTCCCCACTTGTAGAATGCGCCGTTCCCGTGGAAGACCAGGCCCAGCGTGATCACCAGGGCCAGGGCGAGGATGGCCGTCACCCAGGGCCGGCTCAGAATCGCCAGTCCGCGCGACGCGACCGAAGGCGGCTCCGACGGCACTCGGATGTTTGTCGGGCTCAAATCAGTCACCTCCCATGGCGGCGTGCAGAATGCGTTCCTGCGTGGCCTCGGCCCGCTCCATCGCGGTCACGGCCCGGCCGCGGTGCATCACCACAATGCGATCGCTCAGCATCAGCAGTTCGGGCATCTCCGACGTGATCAGCACAATGGCGTGGCCCGCCTGCCGCCAGTCATCGAGGATCTGGTAGATCTCCTGCTTGGCGCCCACGTCGACCCCGCGCGTCGGCTCGTCCAGCAGCAGCACGCGCGGTTGGATGTTCATCCACTTGGCCAGCACGACTTTCTGCTGGTTCCCGCCGGACAGCGTGGCCACGCGCTGCCGCAGCGACGCCGCTCGAAGTCGCAGCACACGGGTACTGTCCGTCGCCAGTGCCATTTCTTCACCGCGCCGCAGCCATCCGACGGGCGACACACGCGGCAGGGCGGCGAGCGTGGCGTTGGCCACCACGTCCAGCCCCGTCACCAGTCCGTTTCGCTGCCGATCATTCGTGACCAGGGCCATGCCGTTGCGGATGGCCCACCCGGGCGAGCGCGGCCGATAGGCGGCCGTCCCGATTCGTATGTCTCCCGAAACCCGCCGGCGCCCAAACGCCCCGAACACGCCCCACAGCAGGTCGCTGTTGCCCGACCCCTGCAGCCCCGCCAGCCCGACGATCTCTCCGGCTCGCACCTCAACCCCGACATCGTTCACGAGTGGCCGGCCGCCGCGCCGGCTGGACCGGACCGTCACGTGCTCCAATCGCAGAAGCACGGGGGCGTCCGATCGGGCAATGGTTCGTCCGGCGGTGACGCGCTCATCCAGTTCTCGCCCGACCATGTGTCGAATGAGCAAAGGGGCCGGCATGTCGCGCGCGGGGGCCGTGGCGATCCACCGTCCGTCACGCAGCACGGTGATCCGGTCGGCGATCCGGTACACTTCTTCCAGCTTGTGTGTGATGTAGACGATTCCGCAGCCGCTTCGCCTTAGGTCGTTTACGACGGCGAACAGCCGCTCCACCTCCGGCTCGTTCAAAGCGCTGGTCGGCTCGTCCATCACCAGGATTTGGGCGTTCAGGGAGAGCGCCTTGGCGATCTCGATCATCTGCTGGAACGAGATGGGTAGGTCTCCCACGGCCGTCCGCGGGTGTACGTCCAGCCCGAGCCGGCCCAGCAAACGCGTAGATTCGTCGTGCTGATGCCCAAAACGCATCCAGCCCCGGGTCGTCCGTTCGCGGCCCAGGTAGATGTTGTCGGCGACAGACATGGACGGCACCAGGGACAGCTCCTGGTGGATGATCGCCACGCCGCCGAGTGCCGCCTCGCGGGGCGAGCGGAACCGCACCGGCCGGCCGCGGAGCCACACCTCGCCGGCGTCCGGTGCGTACACGCCGCCCAGAATCTTCATGAGCGTCGATTTCCCGGCCCCGTTTTCACCGGCCAGGATGTGGACCTCGCCTTCACGCAGCGGGAATTGCACCTGGTCCAGCACGCGATGCTCTCCGAAGGATTTCACAATCCCGATCATCGCGAGCAGGGGAGGTGGGTCCTCCGGAGGAACGACAACAGAACCAGCGTCGGCAGCAGTCAATGGATCGGACTCCGGTCGCGCACACCCGGCGTTTCCGTACCTGGACGGAAGCAGTAGTATAGCCGGAGTGGTCCGGCCGACCACCGGCCGGCCGGTCAAGCCGTGTGTGATTCGTCCACTCCGAATGAAGGAGGCAAAACGTGAGCGTGACTGCGCGTTTGAAGGAACTGGGCATCGAGTTGCCGCCCGTCCCTGCGCCCGTGGCGGCCTACGTGCCGGCCGTCTGCATCGGCGGCTGGGCGTATACCTCCGGCCAATTGCCGATGGTGGCGGGCAGCCTGGAGTACACGGGCCACCTGGGGCGTGATCTGACCGTGGAGCAGGGGTACGACGCGGCTCGCACCTGCTGCCTGAACGCCCTGGCGGCCGTCCAGAGCGTGGTCGGCGACCTGGACCGGGTGGAACGTGTGGTCAAGCTCAACGCCTGGGTGTCGTCGGTGGACGAGTTCACGGACCAGCCCAAGGTCGCCAACGGCGCGTCGGAACTGCTGGTTCAGATCTTTGGTGATGCCGGCAAGCACGCCCGGGCGGCGGTGGCCGCCAACTCGCTGCCCCTGGGGGCGGCCGTGGAGCTGGAGCTGGTCGTCAAGCTTCGGGATTGACACAGACTCGTTGCGAGATGCTCAACCGGCCAGCTTGCGGAGTTGCCATGACACGTGCGCGCCGGAGGCCGGGCCTGCGTGGCACGACGCGGAACGCAAGAGCGTCGGCGGCGGTGTTCTGCAAGGGGACGCTCGCGGCCGATTTTGTTTCTTCTAGAAGCAAGTTTGCCTGTTTGGTTGTGCGGGCGTTCGCTTCTGGGTTGTGATGTAACCATATATAAATACGAGAGTAGCAACATTTCCCTCGATTGCGCTTGCAGTGTGCCGGGCCTGCGAGTATCCTTCGAACGCGATGCAGTTTTGGCATCTGGTGGGCCATGGTCCATTCGTTGACCCTTGAGGATGAGATCGTCGTCACGCTGCGCCGGATCATTCGGGGCGTGGATCTGCATTCACGGCAACTCGTCCAGGAATCGGGATTGACGTGGCCCCAGTTGGCTGTTCTCCGGGCGGCGAGTCGCCTGGGCACCTGTTCCCTCAGCGCGTTGGCGAAGGCCGTGCATCTCGGCCAAGCCACGCTGAGCGGCGTGATCCAGCGTCTGGAGCGAGCCGGTTTTGTGGAGCGGTCGCCCCACGAGACGGACCGCCGAATCGTGAACATCCGCGTAACGGCCGCCGGTCAGCAGCGTCTGGAGACGGCCCCGTCGTTGCTGCACGAGCGGTTCAAGACGGAATTGGTTCGGCTCAAGGAATGGGAGCGGCACCAGATGCTGGCGTCGCTGTTGCGTATCGCAGCGATGATGGACGTGGAGACGATCGACGCGTCACCGCTGCTTGGAGCCGGCCCGGTCGACCCGGGCGAGGCGGAGATGGAAGCGTAAACGGAGGCCCCGGCCGAAACCGGGGAAGCACAGACAGGGCCCTGCCGCGAAAGTGGGCGGAGCGGCCGAGCCGCACCAGGGCATTGACCCTATGACACGAACGGAGCGTGAGCTGAATGAAGACCCTATCCACTCGTTTGCCCGAGCGAAGTTCCTCGGCTTCCGGCAACGGAAGACTTGTTGTGGCCCTGCCGGAGCCAGGCCTCAGCATGACGCAGGATGCCGAATGGTGTGTTGTGCGCGTGGGGAAAGAGTGGCGACAGATTCGGTTTCACGATTACGACGAGCTTTTTCGCATTCCCGGGTTGTACGAGAAGGTCATCTACGACGTTTTGCGATGCGATTCACCTCGGACGGTCCGCGAGTTGCTGGAGGCCGCCCTGGAGCGGGCGGGCGAACGCTCGATGGGTCTGCGCGTGCTGGATCTCGGTGCAGGCAACGGCATGGTGGGTGAGCAGTTCGGGTGCCTGCATGTCGAACGGCTGGTGGGGGTGGATCTGATTCCGGAGGCTGCGGATGCCACGGAACGGGATCGGCCGGGCTTGTACGATGACTACCGAGTGCTGGACCTGACCCTGTTGAGCGAGGGGCAGCGCCAAGAACTTGCCGCGAATCGCTTCAACACGCTGACGTGCGTGGCGGCGCTGGGTTTCGGCGATATTCCGCCGCAGGTCTTTGCCGCGGCGTACAACCTGATTGACGCGGGAGGCTGGGTTGCATTCAACATCAAGCAGGATTTTCTGACGGACACAGACTCCTCCGGTTTTGCATGCATGATCCACAGGATATGTGAGAACGGCATGCTCGAGATCCGGGAGCGGCGGCGGTACACACACCGACTGTCCACCGACGGCCGGCCGCTTTTCTACAGCGCCCTCGTGGGCCGAAAGCATCGCGACATAGAAGCCGAGATGATACCCACCTAGCCACGGTCGACGCGGTGGCGTCTTAGGCAGGCTGTTGCGGAAGTGCTTCGGACATCGCGTGGTGAAGACGATGGGCCGTTTGAACACCACAACCATTGCCATAGATGATCTGCAGGACGGATCGAAGATCGAGTTGCTGACCGACGCTGACGTCGTCATCGCGGTGGATGCCGTCACGCGTGAGGAGGACGTGGTCTACGGGCATCCGATTGCCGAGCGGGCGGATCGGGCTGAATTCAAGCCGGGGATCACCGTCATCCGCGTTGAGCTCGACATGGAATCAGACGATCTCGACTGGCTTGCGGAGGCGATCGACCAGGGTCCCGTTGAGCCGGGTGCCGAGAGTGACGATGAGGAGGAGTTGGACGTGTAGGCCGCTTCCGCGGCTGCATCTCGACCGTGCAACACGCCCCGGTTCGGCTTCTTATGATTCAATTGCACGACATTTCGAAGCGGTATGGCAGTGCCTGCGCGGTTCAGAATGTGGATCTCGATGTGGCCCCTGGCCGCACGACGGTGCTCATCGGGCCAAGCGGGTGTGGCAAGTCAACGCTCTTGCGTCTGATGATGGGCCTTATCCGCCCGGATGCGGGCACGGTGCGTTTCGAAGGCCAGGCTTTGACGCCGGCGAACGCGATGCAGCTTCGGCGGAAGATGGGGTATGTCATTCAGGACGGAGGTCTGTTTCCGCATCTCACCGCGCGGGACAACTGTACGCTGGTCGCGCGGTACCTGTCCTGGAGCCGGGACCGTATGGAAGGTCGCCTGCGGGAGCTGGTCGAACTGACGCACTTCCCGTCGGAGGGGCTGAACCGCTACCCGGCTCAGCTCTCCGGGGGCCAGCGGCAGCGCGTGAGCCTGATGCGGGCCCTGATGCTCGACCCGGACGTATTGTTGATGGATGAGCCTCTAGGCGCACTGGATCCCATGATTCGCCGGAATCTGCAGGAGGAGTTGCGTTCCGTGTTCCGGGCGCTTGGCAAGACCGTGGTCATGGTGACGCACGATCTGGCGGAGGCGGGCTACTTCGGGGACGCGATCGTGTTGCTCCGGCGGGGCGAGATTGCGCAGGCCGGTTCGTTGCACGAACTGCTTCACGCTCCGGCGGACCCGTTTGTCACTCAATTCGTCAACGCGCAGCGGCAGCCACTGGTCGTATCGGAGGGAACGCCGTGAGCCGACTGTGGATCGTTGCGTGTTTGCTCTGCACGCCGGCTATCGCGGCGGCTGCGGAGACTCCATCCATCCGGGTCGGTTCGAAGGCGTTCACCGAGTCTGTGGTGTTGGCGGAGATCGTGGCCCATCTGGCCGAAAGCAAGGGCGTCGCCGTGGAGCACATTGAGGGGCTGGGCGGCACTCGCCTGCTCTGGGAGGCGCTTCTCGCCGGGCAGATTGACGTGTATCCCGAATACACCGGCACGCTTCGCGAGGAGATCTTTGCCGGCGAGTCCGTGGATGATGCAGAGGCCCTACGGGAGGCGCTCGCGCGGTTTGACCTCGTGATGACGAAGCCGCTCGGGTTCAACAACACGTACGTCATCGGCATGAAGGAGGACCTGGCGGCGGAACGCGGCATTCGGACCATTCGTGACCTACGTGACCATCCGGACCTGATCCTGCGCTTCAGCAACGAGTTCATGATGCGTGCCGACGGATGGCACGCCCTGGCAAGGCGATACCATCTGCCGCACGCGGATGTGCGGGGATTGGAGCATGCACTTGCCTATGAAGCGCTCGACAAGGGCGTGATCCACGTAACCGATCTGTACGCGACGGATGCGAAGGTTCGCAAGCTGCGGCTGTGCCGGCTGCGAGACGACGCGTCCCATTTTCCGAACTATGACGCCGTGTATCTGTATCGCCGGGAGCTCGAGACGCGGACACCGGGGTTGGTCTCGGCAATCCGGTCCCTCGAAGGGTGGATCGACGAGGACCGGATGATGGACATGAACGTGCGGGTGGAGCTGGACGGGTGGCCGGAGAGCCGTGTTGCCGCGGGTTTCCTTGCGGAGACCCGCGGGATCGACACCCGATCGCGGGATCCGCGATGGTTTCGCGATGTCGTGCGATACACGGTCGAGCACCTGCACATGGTCGTGCTGTCGCTGGCCGCCGCCATGCTGGTTGCGATTCCGCTGGGCGTCGTCGCGGCGAACCGGGAGAATCTGGCCCAGCCGATCCTGGGCCTGGTCGGCATCATTCAGACGATTCCATCCATTGCCTTGCTGGTTCTATTGATCCGGCCCGTGAGCTATTTCTCCGACGAGCTGGGGTTTCCACAGGCCGTGGTGGCCCTTTTTCTCTATTCTCTTCTGCCGATCGTTCGCAATACGCATGCCGGTTTGCGCGGCATTTCCCCTCAGTTGCGGGAGTCGTCCCTGGCGCTGGGTCTGCCGCGGTGGGTTCGCCTGTGGCGGATCGAGCTTCCTCTGGCGTCCCGCACGATCCTGGCCGGCGTCAAGACGGCGGCGGTGATCAACGTGGGATTCGCCACGCTCGGCGGATTCATCGGGGCGGGTGGTTATGGGGAGCCCATATTCACGGGCATTCGGCTGAACAACTACAGCGTCATTTTGCAGGGTGCGGTACCGGCCGCCCTTCTGGCCCTGCTGGTTCAGGGCGGATTCGAGTTTGTGGATTGGCTGGTTGTTCCGCGGGGGCTGCGGCTCAAGCCGTCCGGGTGACTCATCGCCAAGCGCGGCACGTCGGAGGGACGCAGTCACGCCTGTTGGAGCCGATCTGCCGGACGCCGCAGTGCTGCCGGATTCGGACCGAAATCGCCATCCTGCAGGGCGGCATGAACGAAATCGTGGAGCGCCTCAAGCCGAAAGCCCCGGCCGTCGAGCCAAGGGGTGGCAGCGGCCGGGTCCGTTCGCGGTCCGAGTTTCACTCGTCACCTACGCGCATGGTTTCCCTCGGGCGCAGCGCCGGCTTGGACGTCAAGGCGTTCAGGTACGCACGCCGCTTCCGGCGTTTGTGTCCTCACCCGCAGACGGGAGCCAGACATGCAGTATCACGACGTCCTGTTGGCGGTGACGAAGAGAATCGTGTAGGCTGCTGGGTGGGTTACGCGGGTCTGTTCTTGGACCCCGCCGGGTCCGGCGGCATGGGCAGGCGCGGGTTGCTCTGGCGGAAGGCATGAATGACATGATGCGGATCGAGGATTGGCTGCTGCCGCGACCCCGGCGGATCGTGCAACGCGACGGGGTCTTCGAACTTCCGGCAGGCTGGGCAGTCACCGCTTCCCCGGCGATGGAAGCGCCGGAGCGACTGGCCGCCCGCGAGCTGGAGGCCACGCTGACCGCTCTCGGCGGGCCGCCCGGGCCGACCGTCTCCGATGCGGCCGCACCGACCGTCATTTCGCTCCGTGTCGATGGCGGCGCCGCCTGGCCCGGCGATCAGCCGGAGTCGTACAGGCTGACCATCACGCCCGCGCATGTGGAGGTCGTCGGACGAACGGCCCCGGGCCTGCTACAAGGCATCCGGACGCTCATCCAGGTGGCCCGGTCTTGTGGCCGGTCGTGGCCCTGCGCGGACATCGAGGACTGGCCGGACTTCGCGGTGCGTGGGTTCTACCACGACGTGACGCGCGGCAAGGTCCCCACGCCGGCAACGCTGCGGATGCTCGTGGACCGGCTGGCGGCCCTGAAGGTCAACCAGTTCCAGATCTACGTGGAGCACGTGTTTGACTTCCGGTTCGATCCGGCCATTTCGCGCGGGTGCTCGCCGCTGACCGCCGAAGAGATCCGGGCCCTGGACGCCTATTGCCGCGACCGCCGCATTGAGTTCGTGCCGTCGCTGGCCTCGTTCGGCCACATGGGTCGCGTTCTGTCGCTGCTGCAATACCGCGACCTGGCCGAGATCGAGGCCACATGCTCGTGGGAGGACATGAGTTGGTACCATCGAGTGCGTGGGCTGACCATGGACCCCTACAATCCGCGATCGCGCGAGCTACTGGAGAAGATGTACGCGGAGTATCTTCCGCTCTTCTCTTCCGCCCTGATGAACGCCTGTGCCGATGAGACGTTTGACCTCGGCAAAGGAAAGAACAAGGAGAAGGCCGATCGCGAGGGGACCGGGCGGCTCTATGTCGACCATATTCTCTTCCTCCACGATCTGGCCCGCCGCCACGGCAAGCGGCTGATGATCTGGGGCGACGTGGTCAGTCATCATCCGGAGATGGTCGACGAGATTCCCAAAGACACCGTTTTGATGCACTGGCTCTACTTCGCCGATTCTGACTTTGACAGCACGGCCCTTTTCCAGAAGGCCGGGCTGCAAACGTACGTCTGTCCCGGCTGTTCCGGCTGGAACCGCTTTATGAACGGCATCAACAGCGCGGACCTGAACATCCGGCGGTTCGCCGCCGCCGGGGTCCGGTACGGTGCGGCCGGTCTGCTGAACACCGACTGGGGCGACGAGGGGCACGTGAACTTTCTCGCGTGCTCGTGGCACCCGATCTACACCGGGGCGGCCATGGGCTGGGACCCAAGCGGGCCGGGGCCGGACGATTTCGACCGGATCTTCGACTTTCTGCTGTTTGGCCGGCGCGACGGGAACGCGGCGGCGGCCCTGCGCGAGGTCGCCACGCTCGGCGACCGGCTGGACCAGTGGCGCATCTTCTACGCCGCGCTGGACAACCACGACGAACACATGCGCATGGGGCTGGAAGCGGCTGCCCACGCCGAGCGGGCCGGTCTGGCCGCCGCCGAGCTTTTTGAAGAATACGAGCGCCGCGGCTCCGGCGACCCGCAGGATTGTGCGGAGCTGGCACTGGCCTGCCGGCTCGTCGCGCTGACCGGCCGCAAGGTGCGGCTGGCGGATTCGTTGCACAAGGCCCGCCAGGGCGCGGCGGAGGCGTCGCTGGGGGACGACCTGGCGGCCCTCGCGGACGAAGTTCGGCGGCGGGCGGAGCAGTTTCGACATTTGTGGAACAGCCGCAACAAGGTCTCCGAGCTGGAGAAGGTGTCGGCGGTGTTTGATCGAGTGGCGTCCGAGGCGCAAGCGGCCGCGAATCATCTGCAGGCGAGAAAGGAATCGCAGACGTGATCGCCGCGCTCCAGCACCCGTTGTTTCAGACCGAACCGGCGTTGCTCGCGTTCCTGGCGACGCTGGTCGCGATGATCTTCGCCCTGGCTCGCCTACGCATCCTGGCGCGGTTCTTCAAGTACTGCCCGCCCGTCATCTGGATGTACTTCATCCCGATGATCTGCTCGTCGCTGGGCATCATCCCCAGCGAGTCGCCGCTGTACAGCCCGTTCATGAACCGCGTCGTGCTGCCCGTGGTGCTTGTCCTGCTTGTCGTTCCGTCGAACACACGGTCCATCTCGCGGCTGGGCTTGCGGGCGATCGGGCTGGCCCTGTTCGGGACCTTGGGGACGGTGATCGGTGGGGCCGTGAGCTTCGCACTGCTGACGTGGTTGCTGCCGGAGGGGACTTTCCCCGAAGGGATGTGGAAGGGCGTTGCCGCGCTGGGCGGGTCCTGGATCGGCGGAAGCACGGATTTTTACGCGGTGGCCACCAGCCTGAAGGCGGACCCCACCATTCTCGGCAAACTGATCGTGGTGGACACGGTCTGCGCGTATACGTGGCTGGGCATCCTGGTCAGTCTCATCAGCATCGAGGGACCGATCGACCGCTGGAACCGTGCCGACAGCCGCATCGTGGACGAGCTGAAAGCCCATCTGGCGGCGGAGCATGCCCAGCGAGCCAGGCCCATCACGCTTTTTGACTTCGCGTTGATGCTTGGACTGGCCCTTGGCGTCAGCCAGCTCTGCCTCTATCTGGGGACCCATGTGTCCAATTGGATCGAACATCTCGAAGCGGCGGGCGGCCTGTGGCGTAGAATCCACATCAGCCAGGTGCTGAACGCATCGGGCTGGGGCATTCTGCTGGTCATGGCCGCCAGCGTCGCGCTGTCCCTGACCCGCGTCCGCAACATCGCGGATGCCGGAGCCACGCCGATCGGCTACATCGGCCTGTACCTGCTGCTCACGACGCTCGGCGCACAGGCGGACCTTCGCAAAGTGGGCGCTGAAGACCTCTGGTTGTTCGTCCTGGGCGCGATCTGGCTCGTCATTCACATCTTCGTGCTGTTCATCGGTGTTCGCCTGATGCGGGCCCCGCTCTTTCTGGGTGCGACGGCCTCCATGGCCAACGTCGGCGGAACGGCCTCCGCCCCCGTGGTCGCGGCGTCGTTTCACCCCAGCCTGGCCCCCGTCGGGCTGATGATGGCCATTCTGTGCGGGTTGATCGGCGTGCCCGTGGCCCTGGTGGGGATCGGAAAAGTGGCGGCCGCCATCGCCGGCGCCGGATAAGGGAGACCGTTTGATGAATACCGCTCTGAAGGTGATCGGAATCACGGTTTGGCTTGGCGCGTCCGTCGTGTTCGCAGCCGGCCCGGCGGAGTCTCGCCCGACGACGCAGCCGGTTCAAGGGCAGGAGGACGAGCACGGCTGGACCGCGTTTGTGTCCATGGAAAATGCACCGTTTCCGCACGCCAGCCGCGAGAACGGATTCACCCACGGAGGCCGGACCTTCGCCCGTGATCCGCACTACACGGACTCCACGGTGGCCCTCTTCATTCCCCGCGCGTTCCAGCCCGGCGAGCGCACGGACCTGCTCATCTACTTCCACGGGCACATGACGAACGTGCGAAGGGCCCTCGACCGGCAGCGCCTGCGCGAACAGGTGGTCGCCAGCGGCCAGAACGTGGTGCTTGTGTTCCCCCAGGGCCCGAAGGAGGCGGCCGACTCCGGCGGCGGCCGGCTGGAGGAGCCCGGCGCGCTGAAGCGGCTTGTGGACGAGGTGATGGAGACCCTCGAAACCGCCGGCAGGGTGAAATCTCGCGACGTGGGGCGGGTCCTCCTGGCCGGCCACAGCGGGGCGTACCGGGTGATCTCGTTCTGCCTGGAGCACGGCGGCCTGGATGACTCCGTGAAGGACGTGTGCCTGCTCGACGCCACGTACGACCGGCTCGACGCCTTCGCGGACTGGGCCGCCCGGCGACGGGATGACCGGTTGTTCAGCATCTTCACCGCGCACCTGGCCGACGAGAACAAGGAGCTGATGCAGAAGCTGACTGCACAATCCGTGCCGCTGATTCGTGTCACCAATGACGAAGGCGCCAAGGCCGCGCTCCGTACCGGCCGCATCGTCTTCTATGCCGTCTCCAACACGGACCACAACGGCACGGTCCAGTGGCTCGAACCCTGGCTCCGCACCGCACGCTGATCGCCTTTCCGGTGGGCGTCCAGGCTCGCGGCCTGAGGAACTCCGGCAATGGAAGACTGGCAGACGTGCGACCTGAGCCGGATCGATGAGGATGCGTTTCCCATCACCTGCGGCACGTGCGGGTACTGCTTGCGCGGGCTTGCCGACGAGGGCCTGTGTCCGGAGTGCGCGATGCGCTACGATCGCCGACGCCGGCTCTGGGAAACGCACGGTCCCGAGGCGGTTGCCGGTTGTAAGCCGTCGGATCAACTCCAGGGGGGCGCTGGGTTCCGGATAGCTGCGTTGTACCTGCTGGTGGGCCTGGGGAGTCTGACGGTCGGAATGTGCCTGTGGGCCCTGTACGTGGGTCCGACCAACCTCTGTGTTCTGCCTGTGGTGTGGCTACTGGCCGTCACCCTTGTGGAAGTGCGCCTTGCCCGTCGGCAGCGGCGTCAACGGCCCTTTGGAAATGGTGATTCGTAGCTGACCGTGTCGGTCGGCTGGAATTGGGAAACCGCTTTCTTCGACCGCCCGGATGCCGTGCCCGTTCTCCCCTCGATCCCTTGCCCCCTGAATCCCTGGGTCCCTGGATCCCTGGGTCCCTGGATCCCTGGGTCCCTGGATCCCTGGATCCCTGGATCCCTGGATCCCTGGGTCCCTGGGTCCCTGGATCCCTGGGTCCCTCCCCCCTCACTTCGCCCGCGGTTTCACCGTTCGGATGGCCCAGGGCAGACGCATGGCATGGAGCGACTGGGCAAGCGTCTGCGCGACAACCGGCGTGGCGGCCAGGACGGCCGTTCGCTGGTCGGTCTGCGTGATCTCCACCATGGCGGCGGAGGGGCCGGTCTCGATATCCACGGCGCCGCCCGTGGCGAGGTTGTACTCGCGAATGGCCGTGTATTTCTTGTAGACCATGCGCCGGTCGGTGAGCACCAGCCCGGCCGCGCCGGCCTCTGACCGGCTGAAATCCGCGTCCGCGAAGTATCCCTTGAACGTCTCGCCGTTCTGAAGAGTGAACCAGTGCGAGATTTTCGCCCGCACCGCGAACGGCAGGGACGACCACTGGTTGTCCTTTTGCTCTCTGGCCGCTTCCACAAGCGTAAGGTAGGCCGGCGTGCCTCGTCCGCCGTTGTTGCGATAAAACTCGGCGGCCAGGCTCAGGTTCGAAAGGGCGATCTGGCAGAACTCGCGTCCGTCGTGGTCGAGGACGTGGCACGTCACCGATCCGACGGAGCCGCACTCCCGGCACACATAATAGGGGAATGGCAGGGAGAACGGCGGCGGCAGCATGCTCACCGGGTTGAGTTTCTCGAACCAGCACTCTGCATAGGCGGACATGAGCGAGGACAGCGACCGCACCGTCTTGACTTCCGCGTCGCGCAGCTTCAGCGCGTCCTTGCCCGGGAGCTTGTCGCCCCAGATCAGCAGGTGAACCAGCAGGTGCTTGCGGCTCAGGCAGCAGGCGCAACGCTGCGGAAACGACTTCCGAAGGTCCGCCTGGACCAGCCGCTCCGCCGGAAATTCGAAATACGCCCCGATCTCATCGATGCGGTCGAACCGAATCTGCGGCCCTTCTTCGGCGACCGGCGCGGTCGCACCCGGTTTGCCGGCTCGCGTGGGCGTCTTGCTCGCGGGCGGTCTCGGGGCCGGGGCCTTGGTCTGCGGCACGTCAGAGACCGGACTGTCGAAGATGGCCGTGCTGCCGGCCACACTCTGGCTGCCCGGATCCCCCTCCATCACCCAGCCGAACAGCGTGTCCTCGTCGATCGGGGCTTCCATGGCGATTCGGAATCGCTGCCCGCACTTCTTGCACATCGCCCGTTGCCCGATGCGGGCCTCCGGCACGCGGTATTTCTGCGAGCACGACGGACAGACGATGACGATGAGATCCTTCGATTCCATCGACCCCGACTCGCCACACCAATAGACATGGGTCCCGCTCGCCTCGCGGCGCCGGGCTGTTTACTCCTTGACTATACCGCGGCAGCCAAGAGGGGTCAACGAAATGGGCGTCCCGCCCCCCAGCGTCCGGTATTGTGGCGATCGCACCGCCGCCCGCGCCTGCGACGGCCTACCGTTTCCCCAGGGTCCCTGGCCTTTTTCGCCGCCAGGTGACGGGTCCGCGTGTCAGCCGGACCCAAAGCAGGCTCGTGAGGCTCAGCAGGATGGGAGCCACCAGGCCCGCCCCGCACGGTCCCTTTGGGTGCGGGGAGAACTCGCACGCGTCGCCAAGGCCAGATCCGTCCGAATCGGATTGGTCGGTGTTTGGGATGGTCGGGCAGTTGTCGCAGGCGTCGCCGACGCCGTCGCCGTCTGCGTCGGCCTGGTCCGGGTTCGGTGTCAGCGGGCAGTTGTCGCAGATATCGCCGATGTCGTCGCCGTCTGCGTCGGCCTGATCGGCGTTCGGAACCATCGGACAGTTGTCGCAGGCGTCTCCAATACCGTCGGCGTCGCTATCCGACTGGTCCGCGTTGGGGATCGTTGGGCAGTCGTCGCCGGAATCGCCGATGCCGTCCCTGTCTTCATCGATCTGGTCCGCGTCCGCCGCCGTCGGGCGGGTGTCACAGGCGTCTCCGATGCCGTCGTGGTTTTCGTCGATCTGGTCCGCGTTGGCCGCCGTCGGGCAGTTGTCACAGACGTCGCCGATTCCGTCTCCGTCTGCATCACCCTGATCGGGGTTTGCAACGGCCGGACAGTTGTCACAGGCGTCGCCGACGCCGTCGCCATCCGTGTCGACCTGGTCGGGGTTGGGCGCCAGCGGGCAGTTGTCGCAGGCGTCGCCGACGCCGTCGCCATCCGCGTCGACCTGGTCGGCGTTGGGGATTGCCGGGCAGTTATCGCAGGCGTCGCCGATGCCGTCGATGTCAAGGTCGGCCTGATTCGTGTTCGCCGTGGTCGGGCAGTTGTCGCAGACGTCTCCCACGCCGTCGGCGTCCGCGTCCGCCTGATCGGCGTTTGCGATCATCGGGCAGTTGTCGCAGTAGTCGCCGATGTAGTCGCGGTCTGCGTCGCGCTGCTCCGCGTTCGAGATGACCGGACAGTTGTCACAGACATCGCCCGTTCCATCTCCGTCGGAATCGAGCTGGTCGCTGTTGGCCGCCAAGGGACAGTTGTCTTGCTGGTCGGGCACTCCGTCCTCGTCGCGGTCCGGCAGGTTCAGGAAGACGGAGACGCTGTCGCCGCCCTGGTTGGCCACCACGAAGTCCATCAGACCGTCCTGGTTGAAGTCGGCGACGGCAACGGACCGCGCCTCGGCATGCGGCCCCCAGGTTTGACCCCAGGTGAACGTGGCATCCCCTGCACCCATCAGGAGCGTGACCGTGTCACTGCCATAGCAAGGTGACACGAGGTCCAGCCGCCCGTCCCCGTTGAAGTCCGCCACTTTGACGTCATACGGGTAGTTGCTGACCGGAAAGTCGGTCCGGACGCTGAGGTTGCCTGTATCGTCTCCCTGATGCACACTTACCGAGTTCCAGTTTCGTCCCGCCACGACAACGTCGATGTCGCCGTCACCGTCCAGATCGCCCACGTCCAGGCCGAACGTGTAGTATCCGGTTGTGATGCCGACCTTCTGCACGAACGTTCCGTCTCCGTTGCCCAGCAGCACGAAGACGCGATACGCGGTTCCCTGGTTCGCCGCGACGATGTCCGGCCTTCCGTCGGCGTTCATGTCGGCGATCGCCAGGGCCGAGGCCCCGTCGCAGCTCAGCACCGTAGTCGGCGCCCCAAACGTGCCGTCGCCGTTGCCCAGGAAGACGCGCA
Organism: uncultured Phycisphaeraceae bacterium; assembly: GCA_964586145.1. GTDB lineage: Bacteria > Planctomycetota > Phycisphaerae > UBA1845 > UBA1845 > JAFGJQ01. The sequence continues at coordinate 15,855 of CAZPHH010000078.1, forward strand.
CGTCGTCGGACGTCAGGTTGGCGACCACAAGGTCCACCCGGCCGTCACCGTTGAGGTCCGCCGCGGCCAGGTTCATGGGGCCCGTGCCGGCGGCCGTCGTGATCGGCGCCGAGAAGCCGCCGGCTCCGTTGCCCGGCAGGACCGCCACCTGGTGGTGGAGGTAGTTCGCGAGGGCGAGGTCGATGCTCCCGTCCCCGGTGAAGTCGGCCGCCACCACCGCGCGGGGCGCGTCTCCCGCGTACCATCTCACGGCGACGCTGAATCCGCCCGCACCGTCTCCCAGCAGGACGGCCACCGTGTCTTCCGTTTCGTTCGCCACCACGATGTCCGGATGTCCGTCCGCGTTGACGTCCGCCGCAATCACGTCGGCCGGGCCGTCGCCCACCCAGCGGTCCGAGATGGAGAAATGCGGAACGACGGCGGCGAGGCCCAGATGCGCACGGAGCAGACAGGCAAGCAGGACAAACCGCCCCCCGCGGCTCCCGACGGAACCTGTGGCGCGCGAGATCCCTGGAGGTGGAGTCGCGCAGTCAGGATGCAGTGTCATTGGTGAAACCCCCGACCCGGACCGAACACACCCTTGGCGTAGGAGGGGCATCGGAAGGCGGTTCGTGTATCTTGAAGGCAAACTGACAAGTTTTTCCTTCGAGCGTGCGATGTGGTTCCCCGCAACCGCGCGACCCAACCGAAGAGGCTGCAACGGGCCGTTCATTTCGCGACCGCATGCCACGACGTGGTCTGGACGCGCCGGCAGAGGACGAAACGACCGTCCTCGGGCTTGGTGCCGGCCACGATCGATGGCGAGACGCCGATCAGCCCATTCGGTCGGTTCTATGTACAACACGCAACCGGTCGTCCCCCCCTCTCCTCAGGACGCCAGGGCGCGGAATACGCGGTGCGGCTTATGCGGCATGATGGTGGGCAGGCGAATGGGCCCGCAGCGCGGGTAATGAATCACGATGCGCCTTGCATGGAGTGAAGGACTGCGCCGATGGCCGACACGTCCTCGGGAGTGATCTCTCGCCGGCTCTCAAATGTTCCCAGGAATTCCAGCAGACGCTCCATGTGAACCACGTACGTCGGCGGTTTGGGGACGTGCATCTGGTAGCCGTTCACGAAGGCCCGAGTCATGCAGATCACACCTTCCACCCAGACGCGCCTGCCCAGCCGCTCCGAGAGTCGTTCGCGGATCACCGTCACCTGGCCGTGAACGTCCTGAATGTAGTGGCGGGGGGGCATGATGCCGCCGAGGGTCAACACACCCGACTCGATGCCGACTCGTCCGCGGTCACTCCGGGTGGCGATCACGAAGACGCCGCGCGGGCCCCAGACGACATGGTCCATCGAGTTGCCCTCGGCGCCTCGCAGCCGGTGTACGCAATGCCAGCCCTCGCCCTCCAGGGCCTTCAGACGGCGCCGGACCTGCTCCCGCCCGACCGCCTCCGCGATGATCGTTTCACTGGCGTCGTTCCACTGCGCGATGATCTCAGCGATGCCGACGACCATGATGAACACCATCGCCACAACCAGCCCCACGAGCTGGCCCCAGGCGATGGATACGATCGCCATCAGGAGGACGAATGCGATGCCTACCAGCATGATGGGCGCGCGGATGCGACGCCACGCTTCGTATCGAACCGCGTGCGTCTGATCGCCCAACTCAAACGCGGAGGCCAACGCCAGTTTCTTGAGCAAGCCCATGCGCGTCCCCGGGGGCGGCCGGCGCCGCGTGCCCGAGGTGGGCCTGGACGCGGCCGTGCCTGATACCGGTTGATCGGGTTTCGCGGGCAGGGTCTTGACCAAGCGGACCGAACTGGACCCAGGGGAAGATTCGGTCCGATAGCCGGCAACGAGGCCTAACCCAAGAGCACTCTCTGCGCCACCGCCGGCAGGTCTCCGAACGAGTCCACCACGTGCGCGCCGGCCTCCCGCAGACGCTGCACCTTTTGCTCGTGCGTACCTCGGCCGCCCTCGATGATGGCCCCGGCGTGGCTGAATCGCGTCCCTTCCCTGGCGGCCTTCCCGCCGATATAGGCGATCAGCGGCTTTGTGAAGCGTCCCGACTGGATCAGGTCCGCCACACGCTCCTCCTGCGAGCCCCCAATCTCGCCGAACATCACAACGCTGTCCGTGTCCGGATCCTCCTGGAACATCTCCACCACGTCCGGCAGAGACAGCCCGATAACCGAATCGCCACCCACATGCACCAGCGTGGACAGCCCGATGCCGGCCTGTGACAGATAGTATCCCGTCGACGAGGTCATCCCGCCGCTACGAGAGGCCACCCCCGTTCGGCCCGGCTTAAACCACTGCCGGGCAGACTCCGCCCGACCGCCGATCATGCCCAGCACGCCCCGCCCGACGGACAACACGCCCAGCGTGTTCGGACCGACGAATCGGGCGCCGGACTCCTCGGCCGCACGGGCCACCTCCAGCACGTCGAACAGCGGGACTCGGTCGGGCACCAGCACCAGCAGCCGGATGCCCGCCGCGATCGCCTCCAATGCCGCCGATTTGACCAGCGGGGCGGGCACGAACACCACGGAGATGTCGATGCGCCCCACGGACTCGATGGCCTCTTCCACGGTGTCGAAGACGGGCACACCCAGCACCTCCTGCCCGCCCTTGCCCGGCGTGCAGCCGGCCACCACCTTCGTCCCGAAGTCGATCATCAGCCTGGCACGGGCCATGCCCTCGCGTCCCGTAATGCCCTGCACCAACACCCGCTTTGTCTCATCAATCAGTATTGCCACCGCTTGACCGCCTCCCGTTCACCAGTATTCATGGGTTCGGCCATTCGCCATTCGCCACTCACTCGCCCAGCCCGCGAACGGGCAGGTGCACGAACACGGCATCGTTGGCCTTATGCCGGCACTCGACTTCGCACGCGATCAGCTCGGAATCCTTGCCCGCGACGTCCTTCTCGGACAGGGCCAGGACCGGCCGGCCGTTCTCAAGCGTGAAGATGCCCTTACCGTATTCCATCAACACGGCCGTCGTTCGGTCGTCACACCGGTCCAGGTCGACATGGACGGAGCCGCCGTTGATCGGGAACGTCAGGGCGTTCTTCGGCGGTGTGAATGTTCGCGCCGTCATGGGTAGTCGGCCCTCCGGGCGGTCCCGCCACTCGTCCACCAGTGCCCGAATTCTCTCCGCGCAGAAGGCCGGCGTGTCGTCCTTGCGATACCCTTCGACCGGGGCCGGCACCCGCCGGGCGCAGTCGGTAAGAATCTGCACCGCCCGGTCTTCGCTGTTGCCGCCCAGCCGGATGACGGCCGGAATGCTCAGGTTCATCTCGAAAAACGCCTTCGCCAGCCCGTAGGCGGACCAGTACTGCTCCTGGCTGGCCACGCCCGACCCGCTGCCGAAGTACCCGTCGAGGTTCGGCTGCGACAGGATGATCATCGCCGCCCGATATACCTTGGCCGCCGACGGGTTGCCGGAGGTGTCGGTGAAATTGGCGATCCGGAAGCCGGCCTTCGTGATCGCGTCCATGCTCATCATGGACCCGCCGCCGCCCGCCCCGTGGAAACCCAGGTAGCCCTCCCCGCGTCCGAATCCCTGCGCCAACTGCGCGAAATAGAACGTGCCGCGGTGGTCGTTCTTTTCCACCTCGTACGCGATCCGTTCCAGCGGTGTGGGCGGGTGGTCCAGCTCGCGGGCGATCTCGATCCCGAGCTCCGGGTGCCGGTAAACCGCGTAGTCGTCAATCGTGACCCGGCAATCCGCGGCCACAACGCTGCCATCCTGCGTCACCACGAGTGGATTGATCTCCGCCGTCCGGGCTTCGTTGCGGATCGCCACGTTCACCAGCCCCACCAGCGCGGCCGCTACGTCCGCCAGCGTCTTTCCGGACAGGCCCAGGCGCCGCACGAGGTTGCGCGCCTCATAGTCGGGCAGGCCGCGGGTCACGTCGATGGGCCGTCGAATGACCGTCGTCCCCCGGTCGGCCGCCCGTTCCTCCACCCCGGATCCGCCGGCCAGGCTGAACAGCAGCAGCGGCTTGCGGGCCGCATCGTCAATGATGACGGCCGCGTAGTATTCCTCCCGGATGTCGAGCTTCCGTTCGACCAGTACCTTTTCCACCTGGAACGAGCCGACCTTCATGCCCAACAGCTCATGAGCGATCGCAGCGGCCTCATCCGGCGTCTGTGCGAACCGGATGCCTCCCAGCTTCGCGCGGGCCGTCGTCCAGGCCTGAATCTTGACCACCACCGGCGCGCCGATCCCGGCCGCCAGGGTCCGCGCCTCGTCCGGAGAGCCGGCCGGCCCGCCCGCCGGCACCGGAATTCGGGCCGCCGCCAGAAGCTTCTTGCCTTCATACTCGTGCAGTCGGGCCATGCGACGAACCTCCTCGTTGCCCATGCTCACGAATCCAATGCGGCGAATCTAGCAACTCCTCCGTGGCAAGTCCATCCGCGACGCGCCGGTTTCGACAGGCTTGCGGCGGGGGCCCGGGGGGCCTAGACTTCCACGCGTTCCTCCGGCCATCGCGGGCGCGGCACCGGGTGAGGAACACGGCCTGGACGCGTCACACCGACGGCCGCGCTGGAGGTGATCGGCCTTGACGATTCGCACAGGGGGTATGGGCAGCCGCCGGCTGGGCGCAAGCCTGCTCTTTGCCGGGCTTATGCTGGAGCTCGTCGGCTGCGGTCCGACGGCATCCGGCTGGTGGCTGTCGTACGACGAGGCTCAACGGGCAGCCCAGGCGCAGAATCAGACCCTCCTGGTCTTCTACAAGAACCCGTTCGATCCCGAGTCCGGCCGGATGGAGAGCGTGCTGGAGCTTCCCGCGATCCGCGCGCAGACACGCGGCATGCTCCGATGCATGTTGCTGACGGAGTTCGAGCCGAACCGGCGCTTCGTCGCCCAGTACCGGCAGGATCGGGCCCCCGCCCTCATCGTGATCCACCCGGACGGCACCTACCATGCCCGGGGCGGCCCGCTTTCCCCGGAGGACACAGCCCAGTTCCTTCAGTCGGCGGCGCCCCCCGGATCCAGGCCCACCTTGAATCCGGCCCTGCCCCGCACGTACGAATACCGCTGGATCAACATCTACGAGGATGCGGTCCAGGAGGCACGCCGCAAGAACCGCAAGCTCCTGATTGTCTACAAATGGTGGCTCTCTTCGGAATCCAATGAACTCATCCGGCGGATCGACCAGCCCGAGGTTGCCCGACACTTCGTCGATTCGGTGCATTGCATCCTGGACTGGGACTTCATCCCCAATCGACAGCACGCGGCCCGCTACGGCGTCGAGAAGCTGCCGGCCCTCATTCTCGTTCAGCCGGACGGAACGTACGACACGCTTGTGGGTCTCCACGAGATCAGTCGGATCGTCCGGTTCGCCGTCGAATCCCGGGGCGGACAACGAAGCGCCCCTCGCGGCGGAACCTGATTCGGCCTCGGCCACACGCCGTCCGGGGCTCGCCCGCGGGACGCGCCGGCAGTGCTGGAGGATAACCGGTATGAGTTGGCTCGGCTGGCCAAACCGCGTCACCATCACCCGTATCCTGCTGATCGCACCGCTGATCATCTGCGTGCTGAACATCAACAACCCGGCCAGTCCGTATGCCCGTCGCCTGGCCCTCGGCCTGCTGCTGCTCATTGCCGTCGGAGACGGCCTGGACGGATTCCTGGCCCGTCGCCTCCGACAGGCGACACTGGCCGGTAAATTCCTCGACCCGCTGGGCGACAAGATTCTGATGACCTGCATGACGGTGCTCCTCGCTTTCGAGGCGACCGGTGTGCCCGGGGCCGTCCTCCCCAACTGGGTGCCCGTCATCGCCATCGGGAAGGACGTCGTGACGGTCGGGGGCTTTACGCTGATCTACCTGACCGCCGGCCGCTTCGTGATCCAGCCTCGCCCTTTGGGAAAGGCCTGTACGGTGGTACAATTCGGCATGATCGCGCTCGTCCTGGCGGCGCCGGACCTGCCCCGGGGGCTCCAACGGCTGCCCGGCATCAGTTGGTGGACCGCCAGCGGCCTGGCCGTTGCGGCGACCCTGGACTATCTTCGCTGGGGAAGCCGGGCCGCCCGACCGACCGAGGACGGCAGCGACAGGGAGGATCAGCCAACGTGACGAACAGCCCGTTTTCGCCCGTCGAGCAGGCCTTCGAGGACCTGCGGGCCGGGAACATGATTATCCTGGTGGACGATGAGGATCGTGAGAACGAGGGTGACCTGGTCATCGCCGCCCAGCATGCCACACCCGCCGCCATCAACTTCATGCTGACCCACGGCCGGGGCGTTCTCTGTCTGCCCATGACGCGACAGCGATGCGAGGAACTGAACCTCCCGCTCCAGGCACCGGAAAACACCGCCCGGTTCGGCACCGCGTTTACCGTGACGATCGACGCCCATCCGCGATTCGGCGTGACCACCGGCGTCTCCGCGTCCGACCGCGCCAAGACCATCGAGGTCGCCTGCGCCGCGGACACGCGCCCGCGAGACCTCTGCAGACCGGGACACCTGAACCCGCTCATGGCGGTGGACGGCGGCGTGCTTGTCCGGGCAGGTCAGACGGAAGGGTCCGTCGACCTCTGCCGGCTCGCCGGTCTCACGCCGGCGGCCGTTCTCATCGAGATCATGAACGAGGACGGCACCATGGCCCGGCTGCCCGAGCTGACCCGATTCGCCCAGAAATACGGTCTGAACCTGTACACGGTGGCGGACATCGTCGAATACCGCCTCAAGCATGAGAGCTTCGTGCAACGGGGCGTGGCGGTGAAATTCCCGACGCGCTTCGGCGAGTTTGAGCTGATTGAGTTCCGCACGCCGGTGGACCCGGAACCGCACCTGGCCCTGTGCTGCGGCGGTGTGGGGCAACTGGATGACAAGGGCCAGCCGATCGAGCATGAGGAACCCGTGCTCGTGCGCGTCGAATCGGAGTGCATGACCGGCCACGTGTTCGCTTCGGCCCGCTGCGACTGTGGCGAACAACTGCACAAGTCCATGCAGATGGTGCAGGAAGCCGGAAAAGGCGCCGTGATCTACCTGCGGCAGGAGGGGCGCGGCATCGGCCTGCATTACAAGCTGCACGCCTACGCCCTGCAGGACAACGGGCTGGACACGGTGGATGCGAATCTCCAGCTCGGCTTCCGGGCCGATCGACGCGACTACGGCGTCGGGGCGCAGATCTGCCGCGAACTCGGCCTGCGCACCCTGCGCATCATCACGAACAACCCGAAGAAATCCAATCGGCTGGCGGTGTACGGCCTCTGCATCGCGGAGCAGATACCGCTGATCATTCCGCCCACACCCCACAGCGCCGCCTACCTGCGGGCGAAGAAGACGCGCCTCGGACACCTGCTGGGCGACATCTGATCCCGAGGCTCCGTCCGGGAACCGTCGATGGATCGGGCCTTGTCAGAGAAGAGCGGCAGCCCGGCGTGGCCGAACCGCCTCCTCCGGCTCTGTCACCGCTCGTTCTTCTCGTGGGTGTTGCCGACCATCTCCCCCAGGCCGCCCACCAGGTTCTTGAGCTGCGCCGATT
>CAZPHH010000079.1:0-5681 GCA_964586145.1 uncultured Phycisphaeraceae bacterium
TCGAGGGTGGTACCCGCGATTTGCTCTGATTGTAGCAGCGGGCGGGAACATTTCCAGCGCCCTGTTTGCGGAATGTCCGGGGGGTCGTGCCGGATTGCACGAAGGTCGGCTGCCGCGGGGTGTTTGCGTGGGGGTGGGTTCTCTGGAGGCGGTGGGGGTCGGGACCACCCGCGGCGAGCACGAAAAAATCCGTGCGAGAAGTTGCTTCCTTTCCGAATTTCTGGTGTATAATACGCTCATGGGAAAGCGGTGGGTGTCTGCCCGTGGAGCGTGGACCCGGCTGCTTAACACACCCCTCCCGAGTTTTTTCCCAATGGGATTCGGCCAAAAGCCGAACCTTTATTCCTGATTCGATTCCAGGCGGTCTGAAGAGTCTCAGGCTCTGCGTACGTCCATAGGAGCGGTGCGGAGCGCCCGCGCTATGGGTGTAGCAACTCGTCGCACGGCGAGGTGTTTGTATGTATTTCGCGAGCGTGGACGTACGCGGTTCATAGAGCGTGCCGCGAAGTGCGGCTGCCGTTTGGCGGCGGGACGGGGGGGAGTGTACGCGCGTAGATCCGAGTGTAGGCGGACGGAGTGTTTCCCGTACCGCATGTGGAAGTAGAGAAGATGTACAGGAGTTACTCATCATGACAGGCAGTACAGGTGTGCGGAATGCCCGCGGGTTGTTGTTGTGTCTTTTGGGGGTCGTGGCGGCTGGCGTGCTCCTTCACGCGGCGAGCACGAGCTTGGCCTTGGCCCAGGAAGGCAAGGCGCCTGCCGTGGCAGTTGTGCCGGCCATCGCGACGCTGACCGGCAAGATCGTCGATCTCCAGTGCTACATGACGGGCAAACACGAAGGTGACGATCCGGTCAAGTGCGCCGCCGCCTGCATAAGGAACGGCGTTCCGGTCGGTCTGGAGACGAAGGACGGGCTGGTCATCCTGGGTCACGGCATGACCGGCGCCGCCAAGATGCTCGAGCCCCTCGCCATGCAGGAGGTGGAGGTCAAGGGCAAGCTCTACGAGAAGGGTGGAGTCAAGTACGTGGATGTGCTCACGGTCGCCAAGAAGGCGAAACCACCGGCTCCGGAAGAAGAGGAAGAGGTGGAGGAAGAGACGGAGTAGACCGAACGAACTCCAGCGAACCAGACGAACGTGTACCCCATGCCGCGCGTCGGCGCCGCGTGAGTGCCTGGTCGCGGCATTTGAGGAAAGGATGGAATATCACAATGGCATCGAAACCCGACAAGGGCAAGCCGCAGCAGCAGCAGAAGCCCGCCCCGACACAGAAGCCCGGCACCCCCGGTCCGGCCCAGCCCGGCCAGAAGCCCGGAGGAGCACCTCAGCAGGGCAAGCCGCAGGGCAGGTAGGACGCCGTAACGGCGCATCCGGAGGGGAACGAAGCATCCATTATCGCGAGTGCGGCGGTTGCGGGGCCGCACTCGCGTTTTGCTGCGCATGCCGTCGACGGCAACAGCCGTCCGGTTGCCGAGTCTTCGACTACGGAAGAGCGTCGAGTTGCTGTCGCGCCAGATTCGCGTGGGCCGTCTGCCCGTGCGTGTCGAACACCTCGATGGCCTTGCGGAGGTGCTGCCGCGCTTCGTCCGACTTCCCCAGGCGGGCCAGCACGTGCGCGAGGTTGTAGTGGGCTTCGCCCAAATCCGGGTCGGCGGCAAGTGCATGGCGATAGTGCGTTACGGCTGCGTCCAGACGGCCCGCGGCCACCAGCGCGGTGGCCAGGTTTGTGTGCGTGTCAGGCGCGGTCGGATCGATGGCAAGGGCCTTTTCGAAGGCATCCAGGGCCGGCTGAACCTGCGACTGGTTCAACAAGGCGTTGCCCAGGTTGTTCCACGCACGCACGTGGTTCGGGCGTGCGGCCAGGGCTTGCCGGTAGTGCTCGATCGCCTCGTTGAGCAAGCCTGTCTGGGACAGAGCGTAGCCGAGTCCGACGTGGGCGTCGGCATGGCCCGGTGCGCGCTCCAGGGCTACGGCGTATGCTTCCATTGCTTCCTCGTGTCGACCGAGCGCCCAGAGAGCGTTCCCGAGATTGTTGTATGCGTCCGGGTCCTGGGGATGCCGTCGGATCAGCTCACGGCATTGGCTGACTGCCCCGGGGTAATCCCCGCGATCGTACAGAACGACTCCGTAGTTCAGCCGTGGCACGTCGGCGTCCGGGGCCATTCGCAGCACGTGGCCGTACAACGTGTCGTCATCTCGCCAGAAACGCTGCTGCCGCCACGTGCCGGCGGTCCAGGCGAGGGCCAGCGCGGCGCAGGCGACCGGAAGGACGACCGGCCCGGCACGCGCCCGCGCGCCGTCCCACAGCCATCCGATCAGTGCAGCCGTCGCGAGATACGCCCCAGCCGAAGGGAAATACGCGTACTTCTCCTGTACGATCGACCGGCCAAAACCGATCAGCCCAAGGGTCGGAAACACGGCCACGAAGAAGAACAGCAGGGCGAAGCTCCACCCGCGGACGCGACGACGGGCGAACCAGGCCGACAGGCCCAGCAGCACCACCGCGATCACCGCTGCCCGGTAGGCCGGCTGTGCGAGCGAGAACGGCTCCACGTACGGATGAAACGGATACAGATTTACCGGCCAGACGAAGCTGCGGACGTGGAACCACAAGTTGTAGCACCCGACAAGCGGCGCCCGCAGGGGGGTCCAGTCCGTCGGCAGTTCCGCCGTGCATGCTCGCGACTGCGATACATACGTGATTCCCGCGAACACGACGGACATCGCGAGCAACGGCCACTTAGCGGCAGCCGAACGCATCCAGTCGCGCGGCGAATGAAGCCGCCGCATCGGCCACCAGTCCAGCAGAACCATCAGCAGCGGCAGGGGGACGACGATCGGTTTGGCCAGCAGGGCGAGCAGGTACGTCATCAGGCAGGCCGGAAGCGCCCAGCGGCGGGGGCGCTGCATGTGGGCCACGTACGCGATAAGGCTCGCCAGCCCGAACAGGCTCGCCAGCAGGGTCTTTCGCTCGGCGATCCAGATGACGGCCTCCACCGTGGTGGGATGCACACCGAACAGCAGCCCGGCCGCGATGGCCGGCCCGATGCGGCGGCAGAGCATCCAGGCCAGTAGGATTACCAGGCCCGCATTCAGCCCGTGCAGCACTACGTTCGTCGCCCGGTACCGGGCCGGGTGCAGCGACTGGCCGGCCGTGGCGTAGTCCGCCATCAGCGACAGCATGGTGAGCGGATGGTAGTAGCCCTCCACGCTCGAAGGCCGATCCACCTCCGTGAGAAAGCGGGCCGCTGACCTCCACCCGGGGTCTTTCACGAGCGGATTGTTCAGCAGGTACTGCGAGTCGTCCGTGAAGAAGGCGCTTGCACCGATCCCCGGCCCATGAACCGCGCCCACCACGACAGCCACGCCGAGAACGGCGGCGACGGCCCATCGCGCGGGTCCGGGGGGCCGCGCTGGAGCGTGGTGATCGTCTCCCAGACGCGCGATCTTGCTGTTTCGGTTCGTCCTGGCCACGCGTCCAGCATACCGCGATCCACTTGTTCGGTGCTACTGGATGCCTACTCGCGTTGGAGTCGACGCCTTCCTCGCAAGCCGCCAATCTCAGGCGGGACGCCGGGCGGGAACCTATCGACCTTCGCCCAGCCGCTGTTTGATCAGGGCCTCGCTGCCACCGGCGGCCACCAGCGACTGCGGCACGCGGCCCAGCGGGGCGAAGTTGTACTCTGTGCCTGCGTAGTGGATCACGCCGGACGAGAAGTCGGCCGTGGCGTCCTCCGGCGTACGGACGGTCAACTCGCCGTCCGCGACCTGTGATTTGAGGCTTGCCGCCAGGTCGTCGACCAGCTCCGGGCACTCCAGCACAATAAAGCCGTTGTTGAACGCGTTCCGCTTGTATGTCTGCGATGCGGAGGCCACGATCACCAGGCGAATGCCCCGGGCGGCGAGGGCGGTGGCCGCCTGCTCGCGCGATGAGCCGGTGCCGAAGTTTCGCCCGCCGACAATCATGTCACCGTCTTGCGCGATGGACTGGAACTTCGGGTCGTAGTTGAGCATGGCGACCTTGCCCATCTCCTCCCGCGACAGGTCCTCCCGGTAGGTGTACTCCTTGCCGTAGATGCCGTCCGTGTTGAGGTTGTCCTGCGGCAGGAAGAGCAGTCGGCCGGTGAAGCTTCGCGGGAATCCGGGAAGAATCTCGACCTGCGCCGGCGGGCCGGCGGTTCGCTTGTTGATCCGAATGGCCGGGGCCATGCGGCCGGCCGCGACGGCCTGCGGCGCGGCGATGTACCCCGCGACGGCCGACGCCGCGACCACGGCCGGGCTGGCGAGGTACACCTGGGCGTCACGGGAGCCCATTCGCCCCTTGAAGTTGCGGTTCGTGGCGCTGATGCCCACTTCGCCGGCTTCCAGCGTGCCTTCACCCAGGCCGATGCATGGTCCGCAGCTTGGCGGCAGGGTTTTGGCACCCGCTTCCAGGAGGATCTGCCAGTCACCCGCGTCTTTCGACCGCCGCTCAATGGCTGCGGAGGCCGCCGCCACGTACAGCGTCACGTGGTCGGCCACGCGCCGGCCCTTCAGAATGCGTGCTGCCTCCGCGAGGTCCTCAAATCGGGCGTTGACACAACTCAGCAGGTACGCCTTGTTGACCTTCACCTTGCGTTTCTCGATCTCCGGCAGCGGCACCATGGTCTTGACGTTGTCGGGGCCGGAGACGTGCGGGGAGACCTGAGACAGATCGAGTTCCAGTTCCTTGGCGTAGTAGGCGTTCGGGTCCGCCGTGAGTCGATCGGCATACCACTGGTCCACCATTTGCCTCGTGTATGGCGGGGGGCTGTCGCCGCGGCGGGCGAAGAAATCGGCCCGCTCACGCAGCCAATCACGCAAGACCTCGTCGAACGGAAACACACCGGCCAAGGCGCCCCACTCGGTGGTCATGTTCGCGATGGCCAGCCGCTGGTCCATGGTGAGGTCGGCCAGGTGGTCGCCGGCGAACTCCACGCAGCAATTGAGCACCTCGTCCTGGTTGTACAGGCCGCACAACGCGATGATCATGTCCTTGCCCACTACGCCGGACCGAAGCCGGCCGGTGAGCTTCACTTTCACGATGTCCGGCACTTCCCACCACGTCTCGCCCGTGGCCCAGATGGATGCGGCGTCCGTGCGGACGACGGGCGTCCCCAACGCGGCCAGCGCCCCGTACAGGTTGGAATGGGAGTCGGACGCCACCACCAAGCTGCCCGGCGTGACAAAACCCTCCTCCACCATGATCTGGTGCCCGATGCCCGTGCCCGGCGGGAAGAACCGGATGCCGTGTTCCTTGGCGAACGCTTCGATCTTGGCGTACTTGGCCAGGTTGTCGGGGTTTCGGTTCTGGATGTCGTGGTCGATCGCGAATACCGGCTGCTTCGGGTCGGCGATGCGGGTCGCCCCGATGCTCTTGAACTTCGACATGACGGCCGACGTGTTGTCGTGCGTCATGACGTGCTTCGGGCGAATGGACACGTAGTCTCGCGCGTGAACTGTTTCGCCCGGCTTCAGGGCGGTGGCGTACGCGGTGGCAATCTTCTCGATCAGCGTCTGGGCCATGTTGCATCTCCCGTCAAAGGCGAAAGCCCATGCTTTTACCCGGGCCGGATGCCGGCGACAAGACAGGGTCCTCCCTGGGGGCTACCGCGGGCGGGGAGTGGCGAATATGATGTTGTCCGGTGGGGCGTTCCGACCCTG
>CAZPHH010000079.1:5781-23333 GCA_964586145.1 uncultured Phycisphaeraceae bacterium
ACCGCGGGCGGGGAGTGGCGAATATGATGTTGTCCGGTGGGGCGTTCCGACCCTGTCCGACGGCGTGACATGGGGGACGCCGCGGCGTCTCCCGGGATAAGGATTGAGGCGATGGCGTGTCGAATGCGCAACACATTGTTCGTGGGGGTCCTTCTGGTTGTGACGGTGGTCGGCTGCGCGCCCACCGTGCAGGAGCCTGTGGCGGCTGATCCGGAGCCGGTCTCGGTTCCCCGACGCGAAATCCGCCGGCCGTACCCGGTGGACTTCCGCAATTTCTCCCCCGTGGACAAGTGGCTGGCCGAGGCCGGTCCGGTCATTGACGACGCGGAGGGCACCCTGAACCCCTACGTTCTGCACGTCATCAAGGCGTATCCGCCGCCGGAGACAGGACTGTATCCCTACCACTGCGATTTCAAGCTCAAGGAGTACGACATCTACAACGGCGTGACGCAGGACATGTGGTACCAGGGCCGCGTCGTGGCCAAGGCCTACCCGGACGGCTCCCGGTGCAGCTATTGCTGCGGCCTGACGTTTGAGGTGTTCATCCGGGCCATGAAGCTCCGCAACGAGCAGGCCGGCCTGCCGATTGACGACTTCAACGGCATGGACTTCTACGACCTCTTCAACCTGCTTCAGTTCTGGTACATCGAGGGGCAGGGCGACAGCCCGCAGCGGGGGATCGTGGCCTACGGGTTGGGCCAGGCGATCGACAATTTCGAAGACGCCCGGCCGGGCGACTTCTGCGACTTCTCCCGCAGCACGGGCAGCGGCCATTCGGTGATCTTCGTCGACTGGGTCCGTGACGCGGACGGGAAAATCACCGGGATGAAGTACTTTTCGGCCAATACGAGCGGCGTGGGCTACCTGACCGAGTACTTCAGCGATTCTGGCGGCAAGCTTCTGCGTGAGTGGACCCGCCTGGCCCGCGTCGGCCCCATCAGCGAGTACCGCCCCTTCGATCGCCAGACGATCCCGCGCCGCAAGGCGTATGCCCCGTGACCCGAGTCCCGGCGCGCGTCTTCTGGTTTCTGCGATCTGGTGTTTGCCTTCTTCCCTCATTCCCATTCGCCCTCGCTCCCGTACTTGCCGCGCCGATCCATGCGGGCTAGGGTATACTCGGCGGCTGGGGATTTTCGGAGCGTGATTGCGGAGGACAGGCATGGGCGAATCACTGGACGGACTGGATCGCGTACCAGAGTTGCTGCGCGGTCCGGTGCGCGAATATGCCGCCCTGGTTCGATCGCTGGGCGGCGATAACGTCGTCTCGCTCACGCTTTTCGGGGTGGTGATGGCGGGGTCTTTCGACCCGCATCGCCACACCGTCCGCAGCGTGCTTGTGGTCGAGCGTGTGGATCTGGAGATGCTCCGCGCCCTTGCCGGCCGGGGCTCGAAGCTCGGGAAGGACCACATCGCCGCTCCGTTGGTGATGACGGCGGAGTACATCCGGAACTCGCTGGACGCGTTTCCGCTGGAGTTTCTGGAAATCCAGCAACAGCACGCCACGCTCTTCGGGCCGGATGCGTTCGCAGAGCTGACTTTCGATGAACGGGACGTGCGACTCCAGTGCGAGCGGGAACTGAAGGTGATTCTCATCGGTCTGCGCCAGGGCCTGCTGGCGTCCATGGGGAAGGAACGCGCCTTGGGCGAGCTGGAGGCCGGAGCGGCTGCCGGGCTGCTGCGCACGTTGCGGGGCATGCTCTGGCTCAAGGGGCAGAAAGAAGCGAAGGCTGCGGAAGACGTGACCCGCGCCGTCGAGTCGCTGACGGGACGCCGGTTGGAGGGTCTGCGGACGGCCCTGGATCCGACGGCCGAACGCGGCTGGCCGGCATTCGAGCTTCTGTACCAGGACGTGGCGGAACTGGGGGCTTTGGTCGATGCCTGGTGAGCGCGCTATCGCGAGGGCCGCGGTCACATGGCTGGTGCTCGCGGCCGCCCTGCGGGCGGAGGTGACCATTCCGGATCCCGGCACGTTCGTCGTGGATCACGCCGCCATCATCAGCCCGGGCGTCGAAGCACGGATCGAGGCGCTTCTGCATGAGTTGGAGCAGAAGACCACGGCCCAGGTGAAGATTCTCACCGTGCCTGACATGGGCGGCGAGGATGTATTCGGCTTCAGCCATCGGCACGCGGAGTTGTGGGCACTGGGGCAGCAGGGCAAGGATAACGGTGTCCTTGTCGTCGTCGCGATCGCCGATCGAAAGGACCAGATCCAGGTAGGCTACGGGCTCGAGGGCCTGCTGCCGGACACCTGGTGCGGGTCGCTGCGTGAGCAGGTGTTTGTGCCGAACTTCCGCGAGGGACGGTTTTCGGAAGGACTGTTCCTCGGCGCGTCTGCGATTGCCCGCCGGATCGCGGAGGCCGACCAGGTTACGCTCGACGCGCTGGCCGGCGTCCCGGTGGTCGACCTTCGGTCGCGACCGTCGATCAGCGGAGGCGCGGCCTGTGTCTCCTGCTTCATGCCGATGCTGGTGCTGTTGATCGTTCTTTCGTCCCTCGGGCGTCGCCGGACCTACGGCCGCCGGTGGGGTGGGAGCGTGGGCGGGAGCCTGTTCTGGGGGATGTTGCTGGGCGGCATGATGAGTGGTGGCGGCCGCCGCTCGAGCTGGGGAGGCGGAGGCGGTTTTGGCGGAGGATTTGGCGGCGGATCGTTCGGAGGCGGCGGGTCCTTCGGCGGCGGCGGTGCCGGAGGGGGCTGGTGACGGAGCGTCGATGCTACGGCCACTCGGGCCCGATGACCGTTTGGGAATGCGAGGGTTTGCCATGAAAGTGTTGCAGTTGCTGTTGGTTGTGATCGGCGTCTTTATCGTCTCGGCCCTGTTGGTGGGTGGCTGCGTCTACAGCGGCTATGCTCGCGTCCACAAGATGGATCAGGAGATTGAGGGCCACTGGGCCGAGGTGGAAAGCCAGCTCCAGCGCCGGTTTGACCTGGTTCCCAATCTCGTGGCCACCGTGAAGGGCCTGACCGCCCAGGAGCAGGAGGTATTCCTCGGCATTGCCCGGTCGCGAGAGAAATACGCGCAGGCCACCACGACATCCGAGAAGGCCGAGGCGGCCAGCCTCTTCGAACGATCGCTTCAGGCATCCGTGCGGATCATCAATGAGCGATATCCAGACCTGCGCTCGAGCAAGGCCTTTCAGGATCTGATGTACTCTGTGGAGGGCACGGAGAACCGTCTGGCCGTTGCCCGAAAGCGCTACAACGACGCCGTAACCGCATTAAATACAACGATTCGCAGGTTCCCGGGAACGCTCTACGCCAGCCTGGCCGGCGTGGAAAAGGCGGAGTACTTCAGGATCGAGGAGGCTGCCCGGGAGGTCCCGAGGATCGATTTTTCCCCGACCACAGCCCCGACAGCCCGGTAACGAGCGTGCCGGCCGGTGCTGATCTGACCGGACGGAGTTGGGTCAGCGATCGGGCCGTGATTCACGAGGAGCTAACGGGTGAGCGAGGGGACTCGAACCCCCGGCCTCCTGGACCACAACCAGGCGCTCTAACCAACTGAGCTACGCTCACCATGCACTCGATCCGCCGGCAGAGGCCCGAGGCCGCACGCCGATCGGTTGGGCAACCGGGAACTATACCGCCACTTCGGCATTCGGACAACCGGAATGGTCCCTTGGCCGCATCCCGGGGGCTGGAAGCGGGTATCAGGGGGCGGTACCATGAATCCGATGAAGCGACACGGAAAACGCTTTGCAGCGTGCGGTGTTTTCGCCCTGGCAGTGGGGCTGGGCGGGTGCGCGAACCCGGCCATTCAGGAGCGGTCGGCTGGCCGGGTCGAGCGAATCCATCAAACCCTGGCGCTGGCCCAAGAACGCGCGTCGGACAGTCCGGCAAACATGAAGTGGACGCTGGACATGGCGGCCGAGCGCGAAACGCAGAACTCCGCCAACCTCAGCCGCGATCTGGTGGGCAAGCGTATCCGCCACGACCTGGAACACTGGCCTGAACGGCAGAACGTGCATGCCGCCTGGCTGGCCGACCTGATCGGCGGAGACCCCGCCAACATCGAGCAGACCGTCCCCATCCTGATCAACTAACCACCCTCCAATTTGTGCGACCGGCTTTCCTGATCGACCTGGAGAGTCTACCAGCAGTTTTTTTCTCGGGTCTACCATCTACCAACTCATGATCGACCTGGAGAAAAAACGGCAAAAATGCGCAGCGGCCAAAACCGCTGCAAACGGTTCAGGGGCAAGGGGTTACAGCGATTTTCCGGCGAAGTCGGCGCAACGGCGAATCCCAGGAAAAAAACTGCACACCAGCGATTCCGGGCCAAAAACGCGGATCAAGTGGGACTGGACGTGGAGGGGGTGCAGGCGGTCGGGGGTGGTGTTCAAATCCCGTTCAGAGCGGGGTTTACGTGCCGTTGAAGCGGGCCGGAATGGGGCGATTTGCGCGCGGCGGCGCGGCGGAGAACGGCGGAATCCTCGGAAAAAAACTGCTGCGCTGGCGCAGGGGGTCGCGCAGCGGTCGCGCAGCGGAATCGGCCCGGGGGAGGGGGTGCGGCGCAGGATGTGCGCAGGAGACACGCGGCGGGGGCGCGCCGGGGGTGCCTGGTCGGGGCTTGGGGCGGGGGCGGGGCTGGGGTGGGGCTTCATGGTCATCGGTTTCGGCTCACGGGGGGGTCCGGGTCGCCGGGCTGCCGGTCCATGTAGACGGTGTTGTAATAGTGCACGTTCACGTCCCGGGGGGGGTGCTTCCGCTCCAGGTCGCCGAGGTAGTCCAGGGCTTCCCGCAGCGCCGAATCGGAGAGTCCATAACCGGGGCGGATGCCTACACCGCGGTAGAGCTGTCCCATCCTGGCACTTTCCTCGGGGGAGAGAACGCCCTCGTCTTGGAGTTGGGAATACCGGTTGTAAATCTGATTCAGGATGTAGCGATCCTCAAAGAGTTCCGTCTCATAGAAGAAGGCTTCGGCGGGGCTGATTTGGCCGCTCGCCTTGGCCCTTTCGACGTACGCTTGGGCCGCCTCGCGCATCTGCGCCCACTCAAAATGGTCCATGCCCGTGGTGGCACCGGCGTAGCGACGTTCGGCGACGGCCGCGCGGCCGCGGTAGCGAAAGCTATCTCTGTATTGATCGACCGTCTCGGAAAAGCCCTCCGGCGTGGCGGCGGCCATTGCGGCTTCTGATTCCGCGAGGCCCGCGAGAGACGCGCCGCCGTACGCCTTGAGCAATCGCGCCGCCTGTTCCGATGGGAGCATGGATCGGATTCGGTCGGCCTCTTGTTGTGTGTCCACCTCCGCGAAGATTTCACGGGCCAGCGCGAAACGGTCCGCATCCGATAGGGCCTTCGGGTCCATGCCGCGCACGCGGGCCTGGGATTGGATGGCACCGTAGAACTTGCCGCTTGTGTCCGACGCGGCGCGGGCCAGTTGCTTCATCGTTTCGGCGGCCAGCGCGGCATTCGGTTCGGCGTTGACGGCCTGGACGCCGGACTCGACGATTTCCGCAAACGGCACCCCGGACCGCGCCATGCCCATGCCGCCGGCCAGAAGCTGGGAGAGAAACTGCCCAAGATCGACAGCCGACGATTTTGCCGCCGCGGCCTGGATTTGGGAGAGTGCAAGCTGTGTGCTCTCCGTGGTGCCGAGTTGCCCCGTTTCCGAGAGAAACCGGAGCATGTCCGCGGCGCCCTGACCGCTCATGTTGACCGCACCGGCGAACCCGGCGATTTGCTTTGCGCTTTTCAGGTTCTCGCCTTCCAGCAGGCCGCCGGGTATGTAAAGGTCACCCCCGATTGCGTAGGTGGCCGCGTCCGCCTCAGAGAGCCCGCCGGCTTTCGATAGTTCATAAGCGATTTTGAGGGTGTCCGCTTCTGTGTGCGTTTTGCCGGAGCGCGCAGCAGATGCCTGCAACTGCGCATGTAACGCGGCGGTGGCCTCTACGGCGCTGGTCGTTTCTGCCGCCATCCGGGCGCGGATTTCCTCGATTTCCTTGAGCACGTCGCGGAGGTGTTCCCACGCGCCGATTATGGTCTGAACCGTTGCGAAGCCGGCCACCAGCGAATGCACGCTTTTGGTCAGGCCGGCAACGGTGCCGTCGATCGACCCGAACGCGGATTTACCCTTGTGGCCGACGTCTTCGGCGGATTGGCCCACGTCGTGCTGCGCTTGCTCGACGGACTCCAAGCCGCGGCGCACTTCCTCGACGCCCAGCAGGCGGATGATTTCTTCGATCTGTCCCACGGTCGCTTGTCTCCGTCAAGGTTCCCGGCGGCGGGTGGCCGGAGCCACCCGCCCGCCGGGTCTGGTGCCCCTGGCTGTCGGACCAGGGTTGCTGTTGCTCGCGGACGGTGCCACTTGGTGGCACGCGCGGCCGCGGCTCAGGCGTTGTTGGTGCGCAGGACGGCCATTGCGTCACCGTCACTCTCGCCGATGTCCTGGCGCACCACGCATTTGAACGCGAGCTGGTCTTCTGCGAACTTTACATGCTCGCTTCGTTCAATTGCCATCGTCCGCCGCTCGCCCAGCAGCCCCCACGCGCGGAGAGAGCCGAACGCGAGCGCCTTCTTGTGCGTGCCGTCGTCTGAGATGGTGGGACACACTTGCGTGCGGACCACCGGGTAGCCCAAAATGCGGCGCGGTCCGCCTTCGTTGGGATCCACGAGGATCGGTCGGCCGCCGAGGTCGGTGATGCCGCGGCAAATGTGCTCGATGGAACTCGACATGAACCACGCCGTGTCCGGTGCTTCCAACACCCAGCCGGGCACCGCGCCCACGGTGTCGGCCAAATCGTCAAACGTGAGCGATTGGAAACTCGTGTGCGTGGAGCCAGCCGTCACCAGCGCGACGTTCTCGCTGTTGAAGACGCCGGTGATGCCGGCGTACGTGCTGGTGCCGTCGCCCATGAACGCGTTGCGGTCTTCGGCGTTCGCGAGGGCCAGCGCGAATTCCAGGGCGAGCAGCTCGCCGACGGCGATTACGCTGTCTTCGCTCAATTCGCGCGAAACGAAAGTGAGTTGTGCCCACTTCTTCGCGGTCAAGCGGACAGAGCCGAGCGACACGTCAGACGGCGTGATGGCTACCCCTTCGTCCGGGTAATAGACCGTGGTGCCACCGGTCCGCTTCGGCCACGACTGCCGCTCACTCGACATGGGCACGCGTCGAAGGAACTTCCGCGCGACGCCGTACTGTTCGACGTTGCGGATGAGTTCCCGGCCGATTTCGTCCGGGACCAGGTACCCGCCGGCCACGTCGCTGGACTCGCCCATTGCCTTGATGTAATCGTCCGCCGAAACGAACTGGCCGGACTTGGTGCGGATGCGAAGCCCCGACTTGCAGAGGGATTCCGCGCAGGCGCGCCGAATCTCGGGCTGGGGGTGGTGGCCGGCGAGCACGAACTCGCCGAATTGCTTGGCGCGTTCCTCGGAACCCCAGAAGCCGCGATAGTTCGGGTCCACGTGACTCCCGCCGGACAGTTGTCCGACCTGGCGGGTGTACTTTTCCAGATTGTCCCGCGCGAAGCGGACTTCCCCTTCGACCTTCGCAAACCGCTCGTCGACCGTCTTTTGAAGCGCGTTCAAACGCGAGTCGACGGCGGGTCCGAGCTTCTGAATTTCGCTGAGCAGTTGTTGTGTATCTGGCATGACTGTGATTCTCTCCAGGAGAGTTACGCTTTAGACCTGAGGCCGCGGCCTGCCTCCACGCAAAGCACAACCCGCCGGCGGTCGACTCGCGCAGGCGGTGCCGCCCGCCCAGCGCGAATCCGCATCCGGGGTCGTGGGGGGAACAGCACACCGACAGCCGCCGGTCCCGCCACGTTCGGGCGGGTGGTGGTGCAGGGGTGTGCTCGTTCCCGGAATCTTCTCTGACATTGGGCCGGCCTCCGTGCCCGATTCACGCTCAGCTCGCGGCGCGCTTGCGTTGCGTCTTCCCGGCCGCCGGCGACGGGGCCGGGGTGCGGGGGAGTTCTTCCAGTAGCAGCGTTTCCCGTTGCCGGTACTCTTCTTCCTCCGTCTCGAAACCGCGGAGCGCCAGCGCGTCGATGTAGAGCTTCAAACCTTCGGGGTTCACGCCGGCCAAGCGCCACGGTTCCGACAGAAGGTGCAGCCGAACCGAGTCAGGCAGCGGCGGCGCGCCGGGTTCGGCGGCCTCCGCAAGCTGTAGCGACAGTTCCGGCTCGCTGCCGGGGCCGATGCCGTGCTCCCATCCCAGGCCGGCGAGCACGTCCAGGCCGCCGCCGACGGAGAAGAGCATCGCGGCATTTCGCACGCGCTGTTTTGCATCGTCGCGGTGCATATGGTCGCGGGTGAGCAGGCCGAACACCGAAAAGGCTTCACGGTCTTCGGCGGTTGGCAGGGGAACGAATGCGGTCCGCTGGCCGTCGGACACGGGAAGATTGTCTGCGGTGTAGAGCACACGCGCGACGGCTCGTTTGTGCGCAATCGCGAGCACGCCCGGGGACACCAAGATAAACGGTGACAGAGCGCCGCCGTTGTCGGTGGGCTCGGCCCACGTCAAGTTGAAGCGCTCGAAGGTCGGGCCATCATAGTAGAACGCGAGCACATTCCGCTGAACGGCTTCTCTCGCCCGTTCGGGCGAGCCGAAGAGCATTCGTCGGAAGGCTTCCGCCATGCCGAACGCAATCGCGCGGGCCTGGTCGGAAGACAACGGCAGGCGGAAGTCGGCGAGACCCGCGAGGCAATCACGGGCGAGCAAATCGGGCAGTTCCACCGCCTTGTTGGTGAAGCCGGATTGCCTCGCGATTTCAGCATGAGCGCCGGCCCCGACGATTTTCAGGCGGTGCAGTGCTCGGGGCCATCTGATACCGGCCAGCGCGGGAAGCGGTGGTGCCGCAAGCGAACCGGCCGCAACAATCCAGCTCATCGCCTCCAGCAGCGGCGTAGCTTGCGCAGGGCACACACCCGCCGTCGATGGGCGGGTGGGCCATTGGTGCGGGAGCGAGAGAAGCGCTTCGAGCAGGTTTCCATCCGGGTCACTCACGGGGGGAACTCTCCCTTCCGGGTCTCGGGCTGTGCTACGGGCGCGAGCGAGATGCAGAAGATGTGCTCTTTCCGCCGGTGAGAGGTTCAGCGCTGTGGCAAGGGCTCTCGCCTGACGGGGCGGAACATTGGGGTGAATTCCCGCTTCCAGTTGCCGCAGGCGCTCACCGAGCATACCCGCGGCCGCGCCAAGTTTGGGCAGGGAAAGCCCCCGCTCTGCGCGTTTGCCTCTGAGATAGGTACCGAATTCATCAAACGGCATCTTCATTCCAATCTCACACGCCGGCCTCCACTTCCTCAGACGGTCGGAGTTTGCGTGGTAGCAGTTAGTCTATCGGTGAGCCGGGTGGGGAACTGAAGCCGTGGAAAAAAAATAATTGCGGATGCGTTCAGATTCCACCGTAGCCGTCCGATATGCCCGATTGTGAACGAAGACACAGGCCGCAATCTGATGTGCGGTTGCTCC
Organism: uncultured Phycisphaeraceae bacterium; assembly: GCA_964586145.1. Classification (GTDB taxonomy): domain Bacteria; phylum Planctomycetota; class Phycisphaerae; order UBA1845; family UBA1845; genus JAFGJQ01. The sequence goes on from CAZPHH010000079.1 coordinate 15,195, forward strand.
CCATCCCCGCTGCCCGGGCAGGTGGAGGTTACGGCGGTTTTGCATGGGTTGCCTATCCTGAAGACGACTGCCAACCTGGTGCATGACGATCCGGGGCGGGTGGCGGCGGCGGCGGCGGTTCGGGCGATGCGGACGCGGGAAGTCATTTTTGCCGAGTTGCGGTCAATGGTTCGGGTGGGGCTGGCAGGGGGTGAGACGCTGCCCACCATCGCCGGGCAGGCCGCGAGAGCGGGTCGGCTGTCGCCGAAGAGCGAGCGGCTGCTACTCAAAGGTCTGCGGCGGATCGCCGGCGGCATCGACTTCGCGGAATGGAGCCGCGGTGATCGTGATCTTCCGCTTGTTCGAGCACTGGCGGCGACGGAGTAACACGCTATGGCATGGAACAAGGCCGACAAGGCGGAACTCGCAAGGTTGAAAGACGAAGTGTCTGCCCTGCGGGCGGAGCTTGCGGCCGTCAAAGCCGACGCGGCCTCACTCCGGACAGACCTGGCCGTGTTCATGCGAGAATGGGGGCCGGCATTGCACGGGGCGACACAGTTTGCCCGGCAGGCATTGGAGCGCATGACCGCGCTGACCGCCGACCGACCTGCCGCAGAGGGAAACCCCGCCATTCCACCGACGCCGGAGACGATTCGGGACGCGTATCGGTCGACGTGCGGGGCGCTGGCCGCGTGCGCGCACACCGACCCGGCGGAGCAACTCGCGGAACTCTGCATCGCCCTGCGCGAGCAGCCCGGGCCGACCCGGCTTCATGCGTTGCTGCTAGCGCGCGCGGTTCAGGGTGGCCTTCAGCTTGGTGAGTTGCTCGAATCTGAAGACGTGGCCGCGACCATCGCCCGCCACGCCAACCGGCCCACCCGAGGGACAGGCACCGTGCCGCCGTCTGGCACTGGTGAGGGGGAAGAATGAGCACACGACCCCCACAAGCAGATGCCTTGATCCCCGTGAAACCGCTGCGGTCTACCCCCGGCCCGGTGAGCCCACTCGGCGGCCGGCCGGGGGAGCCGCCGGCGGCGGCTAAGTATGGTGATAGTGCGCCCAAGTTCCCGTCACGGTCGCGTGAACCGTCCCAGAACTTCGCACGACATGCAGCCGGCCGGGTGGTCGGTGCTCCGATGCTTGAGTTCGTCCATGCGGCACAAACGGCAGGCGGCCGGGCAACCGGCCGCCCTGCCGGTGCCTGGGCGGCGGGCCGATCCCCCGCCGATCGGCTCCTGGAGGCCCGGGAGGGGGGTTTCCGGGCCGTCCAGGCCATCCGGCGGGCCTCCGGGGGCCTGGCGGGCGGGGCGGGCTTAAATCACCCTGAAATTGTGCTTGACGGGGGTTCGGGCGGGGGGTACGCTTGCCCCTGTCATGAATCTCTTGAGCTTCAACATGCCTCAGCGGCGCAGCGATGCGCCACAACGGGAACGCCAACAAGCGCCGGCGGACACCGGCAACGGTCCGGCCGCTTCAAGAGAGCGGATGACCCGACGCTTGTTGGCTTTCCTCACATAAAGAGGCAAACCCCCATGAACATCAGCAAGTGCAGCACGCGGTCGCGTGCGAGTGAGGGCGTCGCGCTGGGCGACGTGGAACTGCCGACGTGGGAGGCGCATCCCATCGCATCCATGCCGCTCCCGCCGTGTCTTGATCGGTTCGATCTGCTGCCGTGGAGCGAGATTGAAAAGACGCTGTGCGAGGGCAGCGCGGTTGCGATCCACGCGCCGGGCGTCGACGCCCGGACGGCATGCGCGACCGTCGATGCGCGGCTGTGCATCGAAGATTTCTTGCGATACATCGTCGGTGACGTCTTGTGGGTTGTGCATCACGCGCACTGCCCCTTCGACGGCTGGGCACGCGAACGCATCGCGGACGAGAACCAGGCGCAGAAGGCGGAACTCCGCCGTCAAGCGGGCGAGCCGCCGGTGATCCTGACGCCGGAGGATGTGGCGCGGATGGAGGCCAAAGCCGCAAGCGAGGCAGACGAGACTGACACAGACGAGAGCGAGGCGGACGCAGGCGAGTCCGACCACACGGACCTGCTGGCGACCGTCACGAAGGATGGAGCACTCGCAAGGGCGAGGCAAGCGGTGGACACGATCGGCGAGGCGGTGAACGCATTGCGCCGCGCCGCGCCGGAGAGCGTGGAGGCATTTGCATTTCTGCGCGCGGCGGCGGTTGCGATCGAAGGCTTATCCTTGCTGGCGGTCCGGCCATCGGTGACGACGGCCGCCGCGGCGGAACGTGCGAACCAGGAAGAGATCGTCGCGGTATGACCGCGTGAGAAGGGAGAACGGATTGTGATCCAGATAACAATGACAGTGAAGACGGAGGCCGCAGACGGGGCGGTCGATCCGTTGCAGGACGTGTTGACCCGTCGCCTTTGCGAAGTCGCGATTGACGACGAAGACCGGGCGGAGCGATCGGTCCTGCGGGGCTACGACTTCGAGTGCGACCGATGCGGACGGGCATGGTTCAGCCGGGACGAAGGCGAGTGCTTCTGTAACCAGTGCGGCGGACCGGCGCATGGTGAACCCGCGTTCACGCACTTTGCGAAGATTGAACAGCGCGTCGTGCGGTGTCTGCTGTGCGGTGCGGAGATCGGGTCGGCATACCTGGACAGCGCCATCCCGGACGATCGGGTCTACCTGCTGGCCTGTATGGTCACGCACTACCGACACCACCACGTGAAGTACTACAACAACTCCGTGGGCTACGTGCAGCGGCATACGAGCGTGCCGTACGAAGCATTCAAAAGCGAGGTGAACGAACGGGCCAAGCGGCAGATCATCCGGAAGGCAACCGCCAATCTCAGGGCACTGGGTATCACCGCAGAGCATTTTGAAGCGCTGCAGAACAGCGAGCCGAAGACGATCGCGCTGGCCCGGAAGCTGCTGGGGTCGGCCGCGGCAGAGGCAGGCAGTGAAGACTGAAGAGGTTCTCCTTTCGCACGGGCGGACCCGGCACCGTACCAGGTGCGATGCCGGGAACCGTGCGGAAGCGGACGGAGGAAAGGGACGGGGAACGGATGAGGAGGAGTACCATGTTGGATCAGGCCAGTATTGACGCGTCCAAAAGCAAGCGCGGACGAAAGCTCTTCGCCGCATTGATGAAGGAGATTCATCGTCGCGGTGTAACACCCGTGAAAGGCGAGCTGCGAAACAGAATGCGGCGCGCCGTAGCAGACAAGATGGTGAACGAGGCTGAAGGCGACTCACAAGGGGTCGTGTCATAGGCGCGCAGCGCGGCAGATCGGCTCGTGCAGCCCCGGCGGGAGATGCCGTGATGGTGGTCGAAACGCATGATGTGTGAGTAGAACCAATGAGCGTTCCAGCCGAACAGCTTAACTCGAAACCTTCCCGCATCCGCCGGCCGGCGGCGGTCCTGCCTGCCGCCCCGGCGGCGGATGCCGTGGTGGGCGGGGTTCCGACCTTCGACCCTACTCCCTGGACGCCCAACAGTCTTCACCGCGATGCGATGATCCGGTGCGTGTGTGAAGGATTGAATCTGTACGCCGCGGAGTGCGCGAAGCGGGGAGAGCGGCGGATGACGCGGATCATTGTCGCCTTCGCAGGCCAATATGGTGATGGAGGCTATAGCCTACGCTTCACGGCTCGCACGCTACGACGCTGGTACGCGGAGTACCAGCGAGGCGGTGCGTTTCCGGAGCGGCGGGGAGGGCATCGACGCACGGTGTCGGTGGGCGAGCAAGCGGCGGCCCTCTATCTGAGATGCCATTCACTTCCTTATATGTCGCATCTGGAGGCGTGGCGAGTCACCGCTGTGCAGTCGGCCGCCCATCCTGGTGATCCGGCGTGGGCGTGGCCGTCGGACCGGACGGTCGATCGTTGGTGGCAACGGGAACACCCGCTGCACCGGGCAGCGTGCAAACACCGGCGCAGCCGGAAGGGTTCAAAGGACCGACGATGACTGCCATACCCGCACAAGTCGGACAGGACTGCGGACGGCATCGCACCCGCCGGCCGGCGGGTGTGCCGGACGGCTGGGTGCGCCTGGCCGACGCGGCGGAAATCTCCGGCCGGCATCCGCGGACGCTGCGCGATCAGATCAAGGCGCTTCCGGAAACGGCCCGCTGCAAAGCCGGCGGGTCGCTCTGGTTCGATCCGCGATACCTTCCGTCGGCGCTGCTGCCCGCGCCCGGCCTGCCGCCGTTGCCGGACGAAGAACGGGCGATGCCGTTCCACCGACCCGAGGCGATCCGGCGTGACCTGCTGGTCCGCGACGTGGTGCGGGCGGCGCGGGAATACGTCGACCGGCGGTTGCGCAGCGGGTTGAAGTCGGAAGGGGCGGCGCTGGCGGAGTTCACCGAGTTGTACGGCGATGGCCGGTTCTTCATTCGGTGGACGAACCCGCGCACGCTTGCCGGGTGGATGAAGGCAGAGGCAAAAGGCGGGCATTTCTTCGAGCGGCGCGGCCGCCGGCAGGGGCACAAGGTGGGCAAGAAGGCCGGCGCGTTCTATTTCCTGCTGTACGAGCGGCCGGGCATGACGCATCAGGTTGCCTGGGAATACACGGCGGATGAAGCCGCGAAACACGCGGGCGACCCGGCGTGGTTCTGGCCGTCGAGCGAAACCGTCCGCTGCTGGCAGCACCGGAATATCCCGCGCATGGTGCTGGACTACCACAAGAAGGGGCCGGATGCCTGGCGCGCGAATTACGAGTTGAAGCTTGACCGCGACCCGCGATCGGAGCCGGCCAACGCATTGTGGGAATTGGACGCGAGCAAGTTCAATTTCTGGTGCCGGCACCACGGCAAAAAGGTCCGGGCGACTTACGCGATCATCACGGACGTGGGAAGCCGGATGATCCTGGGGCACGCGGTCGGGCTGTCCGAGTCTACGGAAGTCTTGATGCACGCGCTGGCCCGCGCGGTGATGAAGTACGGCGCGCCGTACCGGATTCGCGTGGACCGTGGCCGGGCGAACCTTGGTTCGGGCATTGTGGACATTCGCAAGCGGCGCGAGGCCGCCGCGTGGCAGCACGTGCTCGGCGTATTGCGGATCATCAGCGCCGATCCGGAAGTGATGCTGGGGCGGTCGGGCTGGAAGAAAGGCAGTGTTGAAAGCGCGGTCAACACCGTTTCGACGCGCTTTGACACCCGGCCGGAGTTCACCAGGGCATTCATCGACCGGCGGGGTGATCGGCGCATCCGAGGCGTCGACGCGTGGGCCGATGAGCATCTGAACGAGTTGTGTACACTGAAAGAGGCCGACCAGAAGCTCGGCGACTTCATCGTGTCCAACAACGCGCGGCCGAGGAAGGATTTCAACAAGCGCACGCCGCTGGAGGTGTTCGCGGAGACGTGCATCCCCAAGCGGGCGTTGTACAGCGGTGCGGAAGAGTATCTCCGGCGGCGGCCGATCCGCGTGAAGGTCACGAAGAACGGCATCCGGTTCCCGATCGGCGGGGTGCCCCTGCAATTCGGGCAGGACCATCAGCGGCTGTGGGAGAAGATGGGCGAGCGGATGGTTGCCCTGGTCGATTCGCAAGACCTGTCCCAAGTCTTGGTCTGCGATGCCGATCTGCGGAACCCGTTCTGGGTCCGCCGTGACATGCTGAAGGGCGTCACCGCTGAGACGTTGCGCGAACTCGGTAAGCGGAACAGCCGGTTCCGTCGCATCCGGCGCGAGTTGTCGGACGCCTGGCGGGTGGAGTTCACGAGCACGGAAGTCCAGGCCGCGACGTTGCAGCGTGACAAGGATCGGGCGGAAGCCGCGCGGTGCCTGGAGGCGCGGACGCTGGCGGACCGGCCGGCGGTGACGCTGGTGCCGAATGTGGACACGCGCATTCCGCACAAGCAGGAATCCAACGCGGCGGCCAAGACCGGCACGGACGATGTTCCGGCGGATAACGCCTTCGATCAGCTTGTCGAAGTCGGGAACCGGTGGAGCGCCGCGCAGGAATCGCGCCGGCAGGCACGCGCGGCGGTGGAGCGATTCGATTACGCAAGCTTGTCCTGGGCGGACGAGCTTACGGAAGATGATGCCCGCCGGCGGGCTCAAGCGGAACGGAATGATTATCTGAGTCTTCCCGACGCGGCGGACGATGGGGACGAAGACCCCGCGCCGGGGCTGACTCTGGAAGACCTGGTGGCGGACACCGACACCGAGGAAATCGAACAATGAACAGCGCATGGGAACCAGAAGAAGAGCGCGTCGAGGGCATCGGCCCCGATGACGCGGCCGCCCACGCGCACGGAAGCGCACCTATGGAAGAGGATGCGAACCAGGTCATGGACGCCCTGGTCGCATCCGGCCGCGTCGACGGCCGGGAAGTGCGCGACGAAGGCGAGGAACCGCACCCGCTGACGAATCCGGAGGTTGGGCGGATCATTCGGACGATCCGCGAACTTTTGGACTCGCAAGAGGAATTGCCGGCCCGTCAGCGTGTGACGCTGACCGCCATCGCGCGGGCGATCGGTGAATCCGTGAGCGCGGTCAGTCAGGTCTTGACGCACAAGTACCCGGCGGGCAAGGCCACGGGTTACACACGGCGCGATGCGATCCTTCGCAAGCTGGATGGGTTCCAGGCGCAGCACACCGCCCGCAAGGCGGCCCCGCAACGGGGGCCGATCGCCTGGACGCGCGTTGCGGAGGAACTGCGGGCGGTCGCGCAGACGGCCGCGTTCCTGGATGTGATGGGCGCGGCCTACGGTCCGGCCGGCATCGGCAAGACCATGACTTTGCAGGCGCTCGCCCAGACGATGCCCGGCTCGGTGCTGCTGACGATTGACGATAGCTCGCGGACCGTGCCGTCTTTCTTCCGCAAGCTGTGCGATCTGCTGAAGCTGCGGACGGCCGGCCGGCGGGTCGGGATGCGTGACCTAATTGTCCAGGCGCTCATTGGGACAAAGCGGCTTCTCATCATCGACGAAGCGCACCTGGCCGGGCTGGACGTGTTGAACGCGGCGCGCCAGTTGCACGATGAAGCCGGCTGCCCCGTGCTGCTGGTCGGCCTGCCCGCCTTGGGGCGGATGCTCAAAAGCGGCCGGAACGACGATGCACGCGGCGCGACGCTGTACAGCCGGATCGGCATCTGCCGCGACCTGATGGAGCGAACGCGCAGCGGCGGGCATCCGGGCGAGCCGCTGTACTCGGCGCAGGATATCCGGGAAGTCTTTGCACGGTCCGCGTTGCGGATCGCGCCCGACGGGCTGCGGTGGCTGGAAGACCTGGCGAACGTGCCGGACTCCGGCGGCCTGCGGTCCGCGACGAACGCGCTTCGGTTGGCGGCGCAGGCGCTTCGGAAGACGGCGGAGCCGGATCGGCCGATTGACTCGGCGATCCTGGAACAGGCCGCGCGGCTGCTGCACGGAATCGAGCGTGCCGAACAAATCAGCACGCTGGTAAGGCAGCGTCGCGCGGTGGCGGTGTGACACGATGGCAGCACGACGCAGACAGCAGAACAGACGAAAGCGGCCGACGGCCGCGGATCGGGCGATGCGGGCCGCGTCGCTCCCGGCGGTGGTGGCCGACGGTGTAACGGCTTTGACGGAGTTTCAGGCGCAGCTTGACCACGCGGGCCGGCTGGCCGGTGCAGCCCGGACGGCGCTGACGGACGTGGCGGAGTCCGGCGCGATGCTCGGCGCGACGCATGACTTGTTCCACGCGATGGGCGCGGACCCGGCCGCGTGTTCCGCGTCGGCGTTCCGACGTGCGATGGGCCGGTTCAAACTGCTTCAACGGTTCGCAGAACTCCGGCACCAGGCCCGCACGCACCGGCACCTGCGCGGCCCGGATGTGATTGCCATCGTATTGACGGAGGCCCCGCGCATCGCCCCGGGCGTGCAGTGCTCCAAGCGGTCGCTGTGGCGATGGTGGGCGGCCTTCCGGGCCGTCGGGCCGGACGGTTTGCCCCGTGGAATCGTGTCCCTGCTGGACTCCAAGGGCCGGCGTTCAAGGGCAAGTTGACGGGGCTTTCAGGGGTCTTCAAAGGCTCAGTGAATCGTTCAGAGTCTTTCAGCGAGTAGGCGGAAGAAGCGGCATATCTTTCCCATTTGACCACCCCGGCGGGGTGCCCGGGGAACTGCCGTACATAGGGGTATGCAGTTTATTTCCCGGTTTTGCAGTTTTTTTCTCGGGTCTACCAACTCAGGAAGGAAAGCCCCCTTGACAACAGGCCGATATATCCTATTAT
>CAZPHH010000080.1:0-23097 GCA_964586145.1 uncultured Phycisphaeraceae bacterium
GCGGGGCGGGTCGTTCTACACCAACGACAACAACCTGCACGCGGCGAATCGCAACAACAACCCGACGAACGCGAACAACAACATCGGGTTCCGTGTCTGAGAAGACTCTGAATCCCCGCCTCGGCGCGTGGCGAGAGGCACGGCCGGGCCGCCCGGGCCATGCTGGACCTGCGAGCAGTGTACCTCAACGGTGACCGGGGCGCTTTCCGGCAACACCGCATCCGGCGGGAACGCAGCCGGCTGCACCCTTCCCGGTCACGGGTGCGGCGAAAACGCAGGAATGCTGCCCGGCGGGAGGCGAGTTACACCCCGTGAAAAAAAGAAGTGCCGGTTGAGGCGGACGTCCGGGGGGCTCGACGGACACTTCGGCGGCCGGTATGATTCCGCTCCGTTTGGGCAAGGGCATCCGATGGTAGCGCCCGAACGCCGCGCGGGTTGCGACGGGGCGTCTGGTATATGTCTCAAGAGGAACGGTTGACAAGGAGTACAACATGACCTCGACCAGCTTTTTCAGCGGACTGCTTTCCAGCCTGATCCCGCTGTTGCTGAACCTGTTGATTTCGCTTCTGTTCGGCGGCGTGGGTGTGTAGTCGGCCGCTGATCGCGGCTCCCCGACCCTCCGCGCGGTCCCGCATCGCGCGGAGGGTCGAGGACCGCCGTGCTCCGGAGCCCCCTTCTCCGGAGCATCCTCACAGCCACCTCCTGTCGGTCGACCGATCGCCGATGAAGAGGCACTCTGGAGTTGTCCGGACGCCGGTTCGGAAGGCGTAACCGGTACGCGGGATGCGCGGGCACCCGATGTGTCCGCCCGCCTTCTCCGGACGGTTCGGTCACGTCGCTTCGCCCTGCCATTCGCCAACCGCAGCGCCCTGGCGTACAATCGCCTCCCACGGACAGTCATGGTCGCACGCCGCAAGGACAACCAGACGCCGCGGCTCTGGGTGGAGCCGGGGGAGGGGAAGGAAGGGCCGGTCGCGCGGGTGGCGCCGGTGGCACCGATCGACAAGACGTACTCCTTCGCAATACCGGAGCGCCTGGTCGGGCGGATCGCGCCGGGGCAGCGGGTGCGGGTGCCGCTGGGGCGCAAGGGGCGACTGTTTGACGGGTTCTGCCTGGAGATCCAGACCGCCCCGTGGACCAGCACGCTTCGGTTCATTGAGTCCGTGGTGGACTCCCGCAGCTTCCTGCCGCCCGACCTGCTGGAGCTGGGGCGGTGGATTTCGCATCATTACGCCTGCCCGCTGGGCCGGACGCTGCACGCCCTGGTTCCGCAGGTTGTCCGCAGCCGTGCCGGGTTCGAGACGATCCGCTTTGCCCAACTGGCCGACCCGACGCCCCCCGATGAGGGCGGTCGCGCCCGTCTTGGCGCCACGCAGAAGGCCGTGCTTGAGGCGCTGGCCCTGACGGGCGGCCCGATGGATGTGCGCGAGCTTCGCGAGGTGACCGGCGCGTCCACCGCCACGTTGCGGACCCTGGTCGGCCGGGGGCAGATCGTGATCGAGACGGTCAAACAGCCGCCGGGGGCGCCGAACTGCGATCAGCCGCCGCACGAGCCGGACTTCATGTTGAATGCGGACCAGCAGGCGGCGCTCGCTCGCGTACGGGAGGTGATTGATGCCGGCGCGTTCCGCGTGCTGCTGCTCTTCGGCGTCAGCGGGAGCGGCAAGACGGAAGTCTACATTCACGCCATGCGTCGCGTGCTGGCCGCCGGGCGACAGGCCATCCTGCTGGTGCCGGAGATTGCACTCACCACGCAGCTCGTGCAGCGCCTGGCGGCCCGCTTCACCGACGTGGCCGTCATCCACAGCGGCCTGACCGGCGTGGCCCGGTCGCTGACCTGGGAGGCCATCGCCAACGGGTCCAAGCGCGTGGTCATCGGCACGCGCAGCGCCGTGTTTGCGCCGTGCCCGAACCTCGGCCTGATCGTCGTCGACGAGGAGCAGGAGACGAGCTACAAGAACCTCCGCGCCCCCCGCTTCCACGTGCGAGACGTGGCCATCAAGCGGGCCCAGGCGGCGGGCATTCCGGTGCTGCTGGGGTCCGCCACGCCGTCGCTGGAGACCTGGGTCAACACGCAGCGCGCGGGGCACTACGAGCGGATCGACCTGCCACGCCGCGTGCGCGAGCTGCCGCTGCCGACCGTCCACCTGGTGGACATGCGCGACGAGCAGCGGCTTATCGGCCGAAACTCGTTGTTCTCACGGCTGATGGAGGAGCGGCTGACCGCGACGATCGAGCGCGGCGAGCAGGCCCTGCTCCTGCTCAATCGCCGCGGTCACGCCAACTCGCTGTTCTGCCCAAACTGCAAGATCCGGCTGGAGTGCCCGAACTGCCACATCACGCTGGTCTTTCACTCCGCGACCGGGCAGGCCCTGTGCCACTACTGCCGGCACCGACTGGACGTGCCGGACCTCTGCCCGAACCCGTCGTGCCGGTCGCCGCTGGTGGCCTTCGGGGCGGGCACGCAGCGGGTGGAGGAGTTTCTGCAGAGACACTTCCCGCGGGCGCGCGTCCGGCGGGTCGACAGCGACACCATGCTGTCCGACGAGCGGTATCGCAGCCTGATCGCCGACGTGGAGGCCCACCGGGTGGACGTGGTGGTGGGCACGCAGATGATCGCCAAAGGGCTGGATTTCCCCCGCGTGTCGTTCGTGGGCGTGCTGACCGCAGATGCGGGACTGATGTCGCCGGACTTCCGCGCCGCGGAGCGCCTGTTCCAGTTGATCACGCAGGTCGCCGGTCGGGCGGGACGGCGCGACCGCCCGGGCGAAGTGGTGGTGCAGTGCATCGCCCCGCAGACGCCTGCCCTGCAGGCGGCGATGCGGCACGATTACCTCGCGTTCGCCGACTCGGAGCTGCCGCCACGGCAGACCCTGCACTGGCCGCCGTTCGCCCGGCTCGTGCGGTTCGTGCTGGCCGGTGCGAAGGAAACGGTTGTCCGCAATGAGATCGTGGACCTGGGGAATCGCATCCGCGACTCGCTGGCCGCGGCCGGGCTGACTTCCATGCACCTGTTCGGCCCCCACCCCTGTCCGCTGATCCGCCTCCGCAAGCAGTACCGATATGAGCTGCTGCTCCGCGCCCCGGACGCGATCGCCCAGCGAACCGCGCTGGACCACCTCCGCGCCAACCGCGTGCTCCGGGCGAAAGTCCCGTCGTTCATGATCGACGTCGACCCGATCTCGATGGCATGAGAGGACGCTCCGCCTTCCGTCTTACGAAGGATCGTCCGTCAACCGGCATCCCGCGTGGACGTCCGGCCGGTCTCGGGTCTCAGTTGGCCCCCGGTCGTTCGCCGACCTGCAGTTCCAGCGTGTGGACGGCGCTGTCGCGCCAGATTTTGACGGTGACGCGGGTGCCCGGCGGGGTGGCCGCCACGGCCTCGAACACGTCGGCTCGTTCCAGCACGGCTGTGCCGTCGTACTCCATGAGGATGTCGTTCTCCTTCAAGCCGCCCCGGGCGGCGGGGGACTCGTCCGTCACCTCCGCCACGATCACGCCGTGCGGTTGGTTCCAGCCGAGTTTGCGGGCCTCCGGGCGATAGTCCGCCACCTCCGCCATGCGGATGCCAAGAAAACCGCGACGGATCGGCCGGCCGGCGGCGAGCTGCGGCAGCAATTCCCGCACACGGTCGGAGGGGATGGCGAAGCCCACGCCGCCGAAGTTGCCCGTCGGACTGGCGATGGCCGTATTGACGCCGATCACTTCCCCGCTGAGGTTCACCAGCGGTCCGCCGCTGTTGCCCGGGTTGATCACCGCATCGGTCTGGATGAACTTCTGGTAGACAATGCCCCGGACGGGGACGTTGGAGCGGTCCTTTGCGCTGATAATGCCGCGGCTGAAGCCGCTGCCGAACCCGAACGCGTTGCCCACGGCGAATACGTCGTCCCCGACGGCCATCTTCTCGCTGTCACCCAGCGGCAGGGCAAAGAGCCGATCCGCGTCGATCTTCAGCACGGCGAGGTCCGTGTTGGCGTCGGAGCCCAGCAGAGCGGCCTCCAGGATCCGGCCGTCGGCGAGCTGTACGCGGATCACGTCGGCGCCCGCGATCACGTGGCGATTGGTCAGCACGTATCCCCGGTCTGAGTCCACGATGAAGCCGCTGCCCAGGCCGGTGCCGAAGGTAAAGGGTTCGTCTTCGGGGAAGCGGCGGTGCAACTCATCGTCCGGTGCTCCCGGAGGCTCGCCGGAGTCATCGGGGGAAGATCCCCTTGGCAACAGAAACCGGCGGATGTCGTCTTCCAGCGAACGCAGGTCCCCGGATGTGCCGCGTGCGTGGCGCCGCTCGGTCGTAATGCTCACGACGGCCGGGGCCACCGCCTGCGTCAGCCGCCGCGTGCTCTCCGCCGCCTGGGCGACTTGATCCGGCGTCGGCAGCGACTCCTGGATCGCCCGAAGCCGGGCTTTTTCGATGGAATACGCGAGCCGGCCGGCCAGGTCCAGCTTCAGGACGACCAGAAACGCGGCCACCGTCGCCAGGAACAAGAGAAAGAACTGTCGGGCCAGCGAGCCATGCTTTTCCATGCGTCGTCCATCCGGCATCGAGAAGCCGCCTGTCGGGCTTATTGTAGGACCGCAGAATGGTCATGGCCACGGTTGGGACGGACCGGCTGGTCTCCGCAGGTCCCGGCGCGCCGGGATGGCGAGAAAGCCGGTCCCACAGGTCCGATTTCGTAGGGTCCGCCGTGCGGACCAGGATCGGCAGGAGACTCAGACCGGCTGGAAAGCCGGTCCCACAAGGAAGGGCCTGCTCCCACAAGGAAAGGCCGGCTCCCACAAGGAAAGGCTTGGCCCCACACGGAGGGCTTGGTCCCGCAAGAGGGAGCAGAGCCTCGCCGGGCTGGGAATCCCTCGGGCCCCCCAGGCCTGCCCTAGAAAATGGAACGTACCGCCCAGCCGGGGCCGCGGACGGTCTCCCGAAAGCCGACCAGCGCGCCTCTCACCTTCCGCGTGGGCTTTGCCAGGTCCAGGCTTGTGCCCTCCTTGAGCCACAACGGCATCCCGTACATCGCAACGGTCTCTTCCACCCACTTCGGGCCGGTAAGCGTGCGGTTCGCAAACGCATCGTGCCACGCGCCTGGGGGCAGCCAGTAGCGGACCTTCGCATCTTCCCGCGTGACCGGCGCCACCAGCAGACGCTCGCCAAGCATGTATTGGCCCGTGCATTCGTAGGCTTCATCCGAGTCGAACTCGAACCACATGGGTCGAAGCAGGGGAAGACCGGTTTCGTGGGCTTCGTCAACCAGGCGGTCCAGATAGAGCATCAGCCTCATACGAAGCTGCATGAATCGCCGTGCAATGCGCAGCGTGTCCGGTGCGAACCGCCAGGGCTCGCGCACCCCGTTGAAGCTGTGCAAACGCATGATCGGGCTCAGGCAGCCGAACTGCAGCCAGCGGACATACAGGTGGTCGGGCGGCTGGTTCGTCGGCCGATCCTTCGCATCGTGCCAGAAACCGCCGATGTCGTGCGAGACGTACGCGATCAGGCCGCCGACCGCCCGAATCGACGCCTCCACCTCAAACGCCAGGACCTCCCACTGCGAACACGCGTCGCCGGTGAAAAGAATCACATCGCGATGGCCGCCCAGCCCGCCCGCGCGGGCCAGCACGATGGGCGTGTGGCCGGGGCGCTTTGCGAGGTGCGCTCGGTACACGTGGTTCAGCCACGAGCTGTCGTCGCGACCGTCCGGCCGCAGCACGCTTCCGTCGATCCACCAGAAATCGCAGCCGGCGTCTTCCGCGCGGCGGTGCAGCTCCAGATACGCCTGGACGTGTCGCGGGTCCTCGATGTCGACCTTCAGCGTGTTCGCCTGGAACGGATGCCAGTCGCCGGCCTCGCCGAACACCTCGCCGGAGTGGCCGGCGGCCTGCTTGAACTCCTCCAGCCGCGCCTCGGTGGCCGGGACGTACAGCGGGTGGACGTTGAACGTGGCCTTCAGCCTCTCCTGGCGAAGCCAGGCGGCGAATGCGTCCGGATCGGGAAACAACTCCTGGTTCCATCCGTAGCCGTACCAGCCCCCGTCGTGCCAGTCCATGTCCACGCTGATTGTGTCCAGCGGCAGGTTGTATTCCGCAAAGCCGGCGACGATCTTCTGCAAATCCGCGGCGCCGAATGGCGCGTAGTTGGAGTACCACACGCCCAGCAGTGACGACGGAATGCGCGGGATCGGGCCCAGCAGCCGCGTCAGCTCGCGAACGGCCAATCGCCAGTCACAGTCGTGGTACACGAGGTACAGGACAAACGGCTGGGGACCCGGAATCGCCCCGATCCATTCCGACTGCGCATCCCACGGCGGCGTGCCGTCTCGGAAAAGGCTCAAACCGGACCGCGTCAGCAATCCCGGCGGACTGTGACGAACGATGTCGTACGCCTTATGCACGTCCGCCGGCCAATCCGGAAACAATAGCGGCGGCTTGCCGGACACAAGGCGACGGACGTCTGTGTTGCGTTCCTCGGTCTCGGGGTATTTGCCGCGCACGCTCTTGTACGCCTTCTCGATGGCCGCCGTCAGCGTCGCCGTGTTCCAAATGTGGTCATCGTACCCCGCCATGGGATCGGCCGGTCGCACGCCGGCGGGCACGTAGTCGCGCCAGAGGTTGTCCAGCGCGAAGAACGCCGCTCCGAGGTTCTCGTGGTCCAGGTCGCCCGGCCGCCAGGTGCGCCGTCGTCCGCGGGACGTCCATTCGATCCTCAGGTTGTCCGCGTGCGGGAAGCGGCCGTCGGGCTGCACGGACACGGATACGCGTCCCTCGCAGACGGTCACCGCGCCGGTGCCGGGGATCGGCACGGGCTCAAACTGCGGCTCGCGAACCGCGAAGGTGGGGCCGACGGACACGCCGGCCGGGCAGAATACGACGCGGGCGGTGTTCGGCCCGCTCCGCTCGATGGTGACGGACCAGGGTTGGCTCATGCGACGACTTTCCTCTTCCTTGCGCGTTTCTCTGTACGAGCTCACTGAGTCCGGATCGGGGGGCCCAGATCCGGCGGCACCCGGTCCTCGGGGGCCGGCAGCGTGGGGAACGGGCGGTGCGGCTCGGTCTGATACCACAGGGCGACCGACGAGTAATCGTCCGACCGGGCCTGCACGTCCCAGCCGTGGCAACGCATCGTCACCCGGATGCTCTTCTGGAACCGGATCGGGTCCAGGATGTGGAACCGATACGCGCTCATCCGGTCGATCACCGGCCCGAAGCTGGTGCCGTGGAACAGCAGCTTGTGATCCGGCCGGAAGCCCCACGCCAGGCCCATGTAATCCTCGGCGCCGGTGCCTTCCAGGGTCGGCCGTTCGTCGCCGTCGATGTAGATCAACTCGCCCCCCTCCACCCAGGAGCCCGGCTCCAGCAGGTGGTAGTTCATGATCGTGCCGGCGTACCGGCCACGCCCCTCGGCCTCCAGGATGACATAAGGACCGCCGCGGGGGACGGGGTTCTGCCGGTTCCACTGGGCGTGGAACCGGCCGCAGTCCGCGGGCAGCGCGGCCACCCGCTCCCAGTTGATGATCCAGAAGAACAACTGCACGGGCTCGCTGCCCTGGTGTTCGATTTCGATGCGGGCGGTCTCGAACGGCATCGGCCACCAGCAGTTCAGCGCCGCGTGGTTCGGCAGAATGGCCGGGATCATCTCGACCACCAAGCTGGCGACGTCACGCTCTTCGCCCCAGCCGACCGTGAAGAAATCGCCCAGCGGGACCTCCACGCTGGGGTGGGGCTCGCCGTCCCAGTACATCCGGAGCACCAGGTCTTTGTAGAGCCGGTCGCCCCCCTCCCGAGCGGTAATCCAGATGTGCCGGATCACGCCGGGGCCTTTCAGGTCTGCAAGCTCCACCACCGTCCCGGGCGGGATGTCCACGACGTTTCGCGCACGCTGCGCCTGGTCGTTCGTGAGGAGGGGCAGCCCGTCGAGCAGGCCGATCGGGATCGACGGACGGGCCGTCTCCTGGCATCCGGCCAGCAGCAAAAACGCGAGGGCGAAGCAGGTTGCGATGGATCGGGTTCGGACGGTCATGGCAGTCTCCAGGTCAGTGGGTTGTTGAACGGTCCGCCGGGGCGGACCCGACAAAGGCAACTCCTCTTGTGGCGCGTGATCGCAGCCATCACTGCTTCACGGCTCCGAGGGTCAAACCGCTGATGAACTCACGCTGCAGCGCCAGAAACAGCAGAATAATGGGCGCGATGCTGATCAACGTGCCCGCCAGAATCACGCCGTACTCCTGCTGATGAATCGAGGCGACCACGTTGGTGACGGCCACGGTCAGCAGGTAGTTCCGCTCATCGCGCAGGACGATCATCGGCCAGAGATACGCGTTCCAGCTTCCCAGGAACGTGAAGATGAGCAGCGCGCTGGTGATCGGCCGGATCAGCGGCAGAATCACCGACCAGAAAATGCGCCACTCGCCCGCCCCGTCCAGCCGGCCCGCGTCGATCAGGTCGTTGGGCACCGACCGCAGGTACTGCCGCATGATCAGCACGCCGAACCCGCTGGCCGCCCCCGGCAGAATCAGCCCCCAGAACGAATCAATCAACCGCAGGGCATGCACCAGTCTGAACAACGGCGCCAGCAGCACGACCGGCGGCAGCAGCATCGTGCCCAGCACGACCCCCGTCACCAGGCCCTTGCCGCGGAATCCATATTTGGCGAGGGCGTAGCCGCCCATGGCACTGACCAGCGTGGTCAACAACGCGGTGACACTGGCCACGTACACCGTGTTCACCAGGTACCCCCCGAAGGACACCCGCTCGAACAGGATTTCGTAGTTGGCGGTGGTGCCGTGCCTCGGAATCAGCGGCCCGCCGCCCGGCTGATTGATCTCGTCCTGCGTCTTGAACGAGCCGGAGACCATCCACAGAAACGGCCCCAGCGAAAAGAACGTGGTGACCGCCAGCAGCACGTAGATGATCAGACGTCCGGCTCGCATGGCTGCCATTGCTCCCGTCAGTCACTCCAGGCCCGTGACACCTTGAGCTGCACCAGCGCAACCACCAGCAAAATGACTGTGACCATCCAGCCGATGGCGGCCGCGTAGCCCAGGTCGCCGGACACGAAACCGCGTTCGTACAGGTAGACCATGACCGTCGTGCTCGCCTGGCCGGGCCCGCCCCGCTGGCACAGAATCCAGGGCAGGTCGAACAGCCCGAACGAGCCGATGGTGGACGCCGTGATCAAAAACGCGGCGATGGGCCAGATGCCCGGCATCGTCACCGCGAGAAACTTCTGCCACGTGTTGGCCCCGTCGATGGTGGCGGCCTCGTAGAGCTCCGTGGGAATCCCCTGCAGCCCGGCCAGAAAGTAGACCATGTTGAACCCGGCGAACATCCAGACGCCGGTCAGCACCAGCGTGTTCATCACCCACTTCGGATCGCGCAGCCAGTCGACCGCCGGGATGCCGAACCAGCCGAGCACTGCGTTCAGGCTGCCGTATTGCACGCCATAGATGCGAACGAAGCTCACGCCGATGAAAGCCGCCCCCACCAGCACCGGAAGGAAGAAAACCGTCCGAAAGAACGCCCGCCCGATGAGCTTCTTCTGATGCACCAGCAGCGCCAGGCCCAGCGCCACAGGCAACTGCACCAGCAGCGACAGAACGGCAAAATACGCCGTCCGACCCATCGACGCCCAGAACACACGGTCGCCGACCAGCCCGGCGAAGTTCTGCGCCCCCACATAGACGTCGATGGCCGTCCCCACGCGCTGTCGCAGCGACAGATGCACGGAGGCAAACAGCGGATACACGGTGAACGTCAGGAAGATGGCCAGAAACGGAAACAGGAACAGCCAGGGGGACACGCCTGCTCGTTCCGGACTCGTCGATCGGGCCATGATGCGCTGCGGCTGCTCACGTGGACTACGGTGCCTTCGGGAACCGTCCGGAAGATAGCCGCTTGGGGGCAGCGGTTCAACACGACTGCCGCCTCGGAAAGCGAATGCTCACGCGAGCCGGATGACCGATTCCGGTCACACGTCACCCCGTTTTGCAGATGCGAAATGTGGGCATCGCACCGCGCAAAGGTGCCTACCCGCCGCCCGCCCGCTCCATTGCACTCTGATCGCGGGCGATGGTCTCGCGCAGTCGGCGGGCGACATCCTTCAACGCAGTCTCCGGCGCCACCCGGCCGGCCATCACATCGGCAAACACGGCGTTGAGCCGCGTGTACGCCTCGGAGATGTAGGGCGAGCCCTGGACCGGCGGAACTTCCATCGCCAGCTCGGTCAGCAGCCGGCCCACCTTCTGTCCCTGGAAGAACGCGACCTCTTCATCAAACGCCGGATCGTCGTACACCGTGTGCAGGGCCGGTACGATGGTCTGCCGGCGAAACCGCCGGATCAGCGAGTCGCGGTCGAAATAGAGGAACTTGGCCAGCTCCCAAACGCGGTCCACGTCCGCGCAGCCCTTCGGAATGAACATGGCCGTTCCGCCGGAGGTGCTCGTCCGGCGCCCCCCGGGCTGCCAGGCCGGCAGCGGCATGCAGCGCACCGTGCCCGCCAGAAGCGTCTGGGCCTCCATCTGCATGCCGGCCAGCATCCAGTCCGGGGCCGGGTACGCCACGAACTGCCCGCGGGCCAGGGCCGCGTAGTCCTCCGACCAACTGCTGAGCCGGGCGCCCGCCACCGGGTGCTCACCCTCGAACAGCGACCGGTAGAACACCAGCGTGTCGATGGCCAGCGGGCTGTCGATGATCACGTGGCCGTCCGCGTCGAAGATGTCCCCTCCGCGCTGCCAAAGCAGGGACAGATAGTCAAACGCCTCGATGGTCGACAGCACGATGCCGCGCCGCCAGTCCTCCGTGCCCATGGCACCGGGGCGGTGCAGCCTGTCGGCTGCGCGAATCCAGTCATCCCAGGTGGCCAACTGCTCCGGGCTCAGACCCAGCGATTCCAGCACGTCCGGCCGGTAGACCAGCACCATCGGGTGCAGGTCGTGCGGGATGCCGAAAATCCGGCCACCCAGGGAATAGCGGGCGAAGCGCGCGTAGACGCACTTCTTGTCCCAGCCCTCGCCGTGGATGCGATCGGTCAGGTCAACAAATGGGGCGCTCTCCACCGGCCCGCGCAGGAACTGGCCGGCAAACGTCTGCTCGATTTCGACCAGGTCCGGCAGCTCCTTCTGCGTCATGATGGCCAGGGACAGACGGTCGAACATCGCGTTGCCGAGGTTCTCGAGCTTGATCTCGCCGCGGTCCGGGTGGTCCTTCAGCCGCCCTTTGAATTCCTCGGCCGAAATGTGCGTAAACGTCCAGACGGTCAGCTTCGGCTCGCGATGGATCGCGCTGCGCACGGCCACCACGCCGCCGGATACGATCGCAAACACGATCAGCAGCAGCGGCACCCGGCCGGGCGGAAAGTCCTCCATGGCGTCCCAGAGTCGTCGAAACACACAAAACCTCCAGGGCTGACTGAGGAAGTGTACTGGAAGACCAAATCAAAAAGCAAAAAGCGAAAATGGGCAAAGAGGGACGAAGGGGGCAGCGGACCAGGGACGCCACTGCTTTGGAGCCATTCCCGCACAGCCTGGTGTGCCGTGACTGTTCCGCGCATGTCAGCCGAACGCGCCCTTGAGGATGAAGCGACTTGATCGCCTGAACGTCAACCCCGGCTCAAGGGCGGTGCCACCCCGTTCGGAGTCGTGGCAGAGAGAAGGGAAGCTGGAGGGGTGAGCCAGACCCTCTTTGGAACCCACGGGGACCCGCAGCCGATCGGCTGAAGCCGGTCCACTCTTCGCGCTTTCGCACAGATGCGGATGCGCACCCGGTTGTCTGTCACGCCATGCCGACGGGGTGCCCGATGTCGGCGCGCGTGAGACCGGCCGCTTGGCGCAGACCCTCACCTCGCCGGCATCCAGGCCCGTCCGGCCAACACGTCAATCTCGCGATTGCCCGTTCTGCACCCCGGGGCGGCCGGGGCTTCTGCCCGATCAGGGTCAGATGGTGATCCCGAACAAGCCGAAGAACGCGGCGAAGAGGGCCAGCAACGGGTACAGCAGGCAGGTGATACACATAGACCGTTTCTCCGAAAAAAACTTCTTCAGGCGTCACGGGTCTGCTGACCGGACCGAAGCCCGGCGACCGACGATGAACGCCTCGTTTGCCGCTCGCACTGGTACGATATCGAACCGACCGCCCGAAACAGATTAGCCCGGCCGGCAGAAAGCAGTCACGCAAGCTCCCTGCACCGCGGCTGCAATGGCGTCGTGAGCGACCTAAACCCACTGGGCGAGGCGGGATTCGAACCCGCACGGGGGGAACCCCCCAGGGGATTTTAAGTCCCCAGCGTCTGCCATTCCGCCACTCACCCGATTGTGGCCTACGATACCGCAAGGGCGGCCGGATCGGCAACCGGCGGTGATACGGCCCGATTGCGCCGAGGGCGGGGCAGGTGGCTGGAGGGTTGCGTGTAACAATTCGGAGCGGGTTGGGTGCTCGAGTCGGGCACCGGATGTATCCCGGAAATGGGCGTGATGCCCCGGGCCGGCTATAATGACCCGCGTCCGGCAGCTCGGGTTTGGATTCCACGTCCAGGGCGGTCCAGCGCACAGGAGCAACCATGTCCACTCCAAAGCCATCGACAGACGTGAACAAACGAGTGGTGCATGCCCCGCGCGGCTCGCAACGCACCTGCCAGACGTGGCAGGCTGAAGCGGCCATGCGAATGCTGATGAACAATCTCGATCCGGAAGTGGCCGAAAAGCCCGACCAGTTGATCGTGTACGGCGGCAGCGGCCGGGCGGCCCGAAGCTGGGCGGATTTCGATCGCATCGTGGCGGCGCTGAAGGCGCTCGGGCCGGACGAAACGCTGCTGGTGCAGTCCGGCCGAGCGGTGGGCGTGGCCACCACGCACGCGGATGCGCCGCGCGTGCTGATCGCGAACTCGCTGCTGGTCCCGCACTGGGCCACGTGGGACGAGTTTCGCCGGTTGGAGGGGCTCGGCCTCACCATGTACGGCCAGATGACGGCCGGAAGCTGGATCTACATCGGCACGCAGGGGATTCTGCAGGGCACGTACGAGACGTTCGGCGCGGCGGCGCGCCAGCACTTTGGCGGATCGCTGAAGGGTCGGCTGGTGGTCACGGGCGGGCTTGGCGGGATGGGCGGGGCCCAGCCGCTGGCCGGCACCATGAACGAGAGCACGTGCCTGATCGCCGAAGTGGATCGCGTGCGGATCGACAAGCGACTGCGCGACCGCTACCTGGACGAAGCGGCCGACTCGCTGGATGCGGCCATTGAGCGGGCGCTGCAGGCGAAGGCGTCGGGTACGCCCATTTCGATCGGCTGGTGCGGCAACCAGGCGGACCTGCTGGCGGAGCTGATCCGACGCAACGTTACGCCGGACCTGCTGACGGACCAGACCTCGGCCCACGATGCCCTGGACGGCTACGTGCCCAACGGCATGGCCTACGAGGCGGCGCTGGAGCTTCGGCGCCGCGATCCCGATCGGTACGTGGCCGAGTCCATGCGGACCATGGCGGAGCACGTGCGGTCGATGCTGGAATTGAAGCGGCGTGGGGCCGTTACGTTCGATTACGGCAACAACATCCGCGGACAGGCGAAGCTGGCCGGCGTGGCGGATGCGTTTGAGATCGGTGGGTTCGTGCCGCTGTACATCCGGCCGTTGTTCTGCGAGGGGCAGGGGCCGTTCCGGTGGTGTGCGCTGTCCGGCGATCCGGCGGACATTGCGCGGACGGACCGGGCCGTGCTGGAGACATTCCCGGAGAACGAGCATCTGTGCCGGTGGATTCGCCTGGCGGGCGAGCGGGTGGCGTTCCAGGGCCTCCCGTGCCGCATCTGCTGGCTGGGCTACGGCGAGCGCGACAGGATGGGCCTGGTCTTCAACGACCTGGTCGCCCGCGGCGAGGTGAAGGCGCCGATTGTGATCGGGCGCGACCATCTGGACTGCGGATCGGTGGCGTCTCCAAACCGCGAGACGGAAGGGATGAAGGACGGGTCGGACGCGATCGCGGACTGGCCGATCCTGAACGCCTTGTTGAACACGGCCTGCGGCGCAAGCTGGGTGTCGGTGCATCACGGCGGCGGCGTGGGCATCGGGTACAGCCTGCACGCGGGCCAGGTGATCGTGGCGGACGGTACGCCGGAAGCTGCGAAACGGCTGAAGCGGGTGCTCGCCGCAGACCCGGCCACCGGCATCTTTCGCCACGTGGACGCGGGATACGAGAAGGCGGAGCAAGTTGCGCGGGAGCGCGGCGTGAAGATTCCGTCCTGACTGCGTTGTCGCTCGCGCTGGGCTGCCGATATGGAGCAGGACAGACAGATGCTGTTTATCGAGAACATCGGGGAGTTGGTGGTCTATCCGCCGGGGCCGACGCCGGGGCGGCAGATGGGGAACGTAACGCGGCTGCAGGGTGCGAGCCTGCTGATCCAGGGGCAGGCGATTGCCGGGTTCGGGCCGCAGGAGGAAATGACGGTTCCCGCGGGATGCCCCGTGCTGGATGCCGCGGGCGGATGCGTCGTGCCGGGTTTGGTGGACTGCCACACGCACGCGGTGTTCGCCGGCAGTCGCGAGAAGGAGTTCGTCCAGCGGATCGAAGGCCGCAGCTACCTGGAGATCGCCGAATCCGGCGGCGGGATTCGCTCGACGATGCGGGCGGTGCGCGAGGCGAGCGAGGACGACCTCGTCCGGCTGGCCCTGCCTCGCCTGCGCCGGATGCTGGCGAGCGGCACGACGACGGCGGAGGTCAAAAGCGGCTACGGCCTGACCTTCGACGATGAGCTGAAGATGCTGCGGGCCATCAAGCGGCTCAACACGCTTCAGCCGATTGAGCTGGTCGGAACGTACCTGGCGGCCCACACGGTGCCGCCGGAGTTCGAGGGGCGGGCGGATGCATACCTGGACACGATGCTGGCGGACGAGGTGTTCACGCGGATTGCCGAGGAGGGGCTGGCCGAGTTCTGCGACGTATTCTGCGAGCGCAGCGCGTTTGGCGTGGAGCAGTCGCGGCGGGTGCTGGAGGCTGCGGTGCGGCATGGTTTGCGACCGCGGGTGCACGCGGACCAGATTACGCAGATGGGGGCCTCGCGGTTGGCCGCGGAGCTGGGGGCCGTGTCGGCGGACCACCTGGAGACGATCGACGATGCGGGGATCGCGGCGCTGAAGGCGGCGGGGACGATCGGCGTGCTGCTGCCGGCCTGTTCGTTCTTCCTGGGCGTGAAGCAGGCGCCCGCGCGGCGGCTGATCGAGGCGAACCTGCCGTTGGCCGTCGCGACGGACGTGAATCCGGGTTCCGCGATGGTGGAATCGCTCGCCCTGACGCTGAGCATTGCGTGCACGCAGATGCGGCTGACGCCGGCGGAGG
This sequence comes from uncultured Phycisphaeraceae bacterium, assembly GCA_964586145.1. GTDB lineage: Bacteria > Planctomycetota > Phycisphaerae > UBA1845 > UBA1845 > JAFGJQ01. Next base: position 15,303 of record CAZPHH010000080.1, read on the forward strand.
CGCTGGTGGCGGCCACGGCCAACGCCGCTGCCGCGCTGGACCGCCACGCCCATCTCGGCGCGATCGCGTTGAACATGCAGGCCGACCTGCTGGTGCTGGACGTGCCGAACCTGGAGCAGTGGATGTACCACGTCGGCCGGCCATGCGTGCGGACGGTCATCAAACGCGGGCGGGTGGTTGGGGGAAGCGGGTAGACAGGAGTCGATGTGCAATCTCTTGGGTCCGCCGTGCGGACCACCGACTTCCATTTCGTGTTTTGAACCGGTGGCACGACGGCACCAAGCGGGCTATTATCGAATAGCAGGGGAGGACACGGCCATGCAACTCGTCAACGTCTTCTTTCGACACGGCTGGTTCGGAGTCTATTGGCATCTGCGGGCGGAAATCTGGCGATGTCGGCACGGACCGGTTCGAGAGATCGAGATTCGCTGCGCCGAGGGATCGGAACCTCTTGAAATGCTGGAGGAAACCAGCGCAAGGGCAATGGGAACGTGGTTCTGCATGCTTGTCGCCCGCGGAGACGCACCTTGCCCTCTCGTACTGTCGCTGGAGAACCTTCGTCGGCATCAAAACGACTCGGTCCCGATGGAACAGGTGGACGAGCAGAAGCTCGCCTGCGTGACCGACACGCTGTTCACCGGGCAGGTCCATCGCAAGGAGTCTGCCCGGATGTCGTTGGTCCACATGTGCATCGCTGGTGCGGGTTACGTGGACGTCGTGTGCATACAGGAGACGCCGGATGCTCCCGCCGTTCTGCAGCCCATGACGCCGTACGAATCCTGGCGACTCCGCCGGCGTCTCCGCCGTGAAGGTTGGAAGTCAATCAACGGAAATTGAGATCGCAGAAGCGCGCGGGAGGGGAAACGGGGCATCTCTGATATTGACATCTGAGCGAAGGTTGGGGGCGACTTGCGGCGGATGAAGGCGAACCCGGCCTTCAAAGGCCGGGCTATCCTCGCGCCGGCCTACGGCCGAGAGCTCCTTCTTGTTTCTGCGTTTTTGCGTTTCGACGTTTCTGCGTTTCCCCCCGCACCGGTTCGCTTCTCCCTTCCCCTCCGGCCGCCGAGCGGTGACAATGGCTCGGGGCGGCTGCTCAAAAGGAGAAGACTCATGCAGTACAAACAGCTTGGGGTGCGGGGACCGCGGGTGTCCACCATCGGGTTCGGGGCCTGGGCCATCGGCGGAATGAACTGGGGCAAGACCGACGACGAGGTCTCCCGGCAGGCCCTCCACGCCGCGCTGGACGCCGGCGTGACACTGATCGACACGGCCGACGTGTACGGGTTCGGACACTCGGAAGAACTAATCGCACAGGTGTTCGCGCAGCGGGCCAGGGGCGAAGTGATCATCGCCAGCAAGGCGGGTAACGACTTCTACCACGCCACGGCCGCAGACGACACGGGCTTCGGCCCGATCCGGCAAACGTACACGAAGGAATACATCCTCTTCGCCGCCGAGCAGAGCATCAAGCGGCTGAAGGTCGACGCGCTGGACATTCTGCAGCTCCACAGCGGCGACTCGGCCCACCTGGAGAAGGACGACCCGTGGGACGCGCTGGAAACGCTCAAACGCCAGGGCAAAATCCGACACGCGGCCTGGAGCGTCCAGTCCTTTCAGGAAACGGAGCAGGCCCACCTGCTGGACCGACACCACACGCTCATCGACTGCATCCAGGTGCGGTACAACCTGCTGGAACGCGAGGCGGAAAAGGTGCTGTTCCCCAAGGCGCAACAGTACGGCATCGGCGTGATCGTGCGCATCCCCATCCTGTTCGGACTGCTCACCGGCAAGTTCACCCGCGACAGCCAGTTCTCCGAGGACGACCACCGCAAATTCTCACTCTCGCCGGAGAAGCTGGACCAGTACCTCGCGCGCCTGGAGACGCTGCAACCGCTCTTCGACCGATACCCCAGACAAACCATGACGCAGGTGGCGCTGCGTTTCTGCCTGACGCATCCGGCCTGTCAGACGGCCATCCCCGGCGGCAAGACGCCCCAGCAGGTGCAGGAAAACTGCGCCGCCTCCGACTTCGGACCCCTGGAGGAGCTGCCAGAGCCCGACATGCACGAGTGACACCCCGCCGCCCGTACCCCAGCCGATTGGCACCGCTCCTTTGGGACCGGCTTGTCTTTGCAGGACCAGCATCTCGTGTGGGACCGGCTGGGCTTTAGTGGGACCGGCTGGTCTTCTGTGGGACCGGCTCGTCTTTTGTGGGACCGGCTCGTCTTTTGTGGGACCGGCTCGTCTTTTGTGGGACCGGCTTTCCAGCCGGTCTTGGGAGGCTGTGAGCTGTAGGTCGCCCCGGCGACTCGCTGTGGCGGGCTGTAGGCTTTGAAAGTGGTCCGCACGGCGGACCCTACGTGAGCCGCCGCTCGAATGCGACATTGTGGGCCCGCGCGCATGCGTGAGGCCGAATGGATACGTGGAACGGCTGCCTCAAGGTTGACCTCGTGCGGAGTCGCGCGAGGCCGGGAGCAAGAACGTGGAGCACAGAACCCGGAGTCCAAGCGAACCCGGCCGGCGGGCTGCGGCGGGCGACTTCCGACGAGCTTGCCCAGGGCCCATTCTCGCCCGCCCGCCGAACCCGCCGACCTCGATGGCATCCGGACCGTGCGTCGCGCAACGGCAAGGCCCGGATACGTCTTGAATCGAGAGGCTTTGTCATGGATACGGGATAATTGGCTGTGAGCTGTAGGCTTTGGGAATGGTCCGCATGGCGGACCCTACAGATGAAGGGACCGGCTTGTGTTTGTGGGACCGGCTTTCGAGCAGGTCTTCTTGTCTCCAGTCTCTCGCTTCCTGTTCTCTGGTCCTGCACCGGCTTTCCAGCCGGTCATTCGCGACTATACTCCCGGCATGCCGAAGACGGACCCCGAGCTCGATCGCCGCATGATGGCCCGCGCCCTGCGCCTCGCGAAGCGCGGCCAGGGGCGGGTGGAGCCCAACCCCATGGTCGGCTGTGTGCTCGTGCGGGCCGGGCGAATCGTGGGCGAGGGCTGGCACCGCCGGTTCGGCGGTCCCCATGCCGAGGTCGAGGCGTTGCGCCGCGCAGGCACTCGCGCCCGCGGAGCGACAGCGTACGTCACTCTCGAACCCTGCTGCCACTACGGGAAGACGCCGCCCTGCACCGACGCGCTGTTGCACGCCGGCGTGTCGCAAGTGGTGGCCGCCATGGTGGATCCGAACCCGCTGGTCTGCGGCCGGGGCATCCGCCGGCTGCGCAAGGCCGGCGTGCGGGTCGACGTCGGCCTGTTGGAAGACGAGGCCCGGTCCGTGAATCGCCCGTTCTGCACGCGCGTCGAAACCGGCCTGCCCTACGTCATCCTGAAATGGGCCCAGAGCCTCGATGGCCGGATTGCCACGCGTACCGGCCACTCGAAGTGGATCTCGTGCGAAGCCTCTCGCCGGCGGGTCCACCAACTGCGGGCCTGCGTGGATGCCATCCTCATCGGCTCCGGCACCGCGCTGGCCGACAACCCCCTGTTGACTGCCCGCGACGTGCCGGTCCGCCGCGTTGCCACCCGGGTTGTGCTTGACTCCCGTCTGCGCCTGCCGCCCTCCAGCAAGCTGGTGCAGACCGCCGGGGAGTTCCCAACCCTCGTTTTCACGTCCCGCGGGGCCCTTACGGCGCGTGGCCGTACGGCCACCTGCCTGGAAAAACTCGGCGTGGAACTTGTCGCCTGCCCCACCAGTCATACGGGCGTCTCCTTGCGATCCGCGCTCCGCACCCTCGCCAAACGTGGCATGACGAACGTGCTTGTGGAAGGCGGCAGCCAGGTTCTCGGCGCCTTCTGGGATGCTCGCTTGAGAAACGAGGCATACGTATTCGTCGCCCCCATCCTCCTCGGCGGCATGGCCGCGGTACCTGCGCTCGGTGGCACGGGCGCGTCCCGCGTGTGCGACGCTGCGTGGCGCTCACACGAAATTGTGCAATGCGGCTCTGACCTGCTTTATCATTCCATTTGGTAGGGGCTTACATCACCCCTATCGCCATGCGTGCGTGTTTCATTCCGGCATCGCTTTAAGTCAACGGCCTGCAACAGCCGATTCTGAAGATGGGACAATCGCCTGACCCCGGGCATCCGTACTGTGCCGTAGGTCGATGCGCGGAGCGTAGCGGGAGGGAAGCAGGAGGCAGGCATGTCGGTACGCATGAAAGAGGAACCTCGCGGGAAGCGCCTGGCTTCCCAGACCCGGCCGCAACCTCGTACAGCAGAGACGGAAACAGAGCGGCAACTTGAACGACTCACAAATCGAGCCGTGGACGGCCTCGAGGAATGGGTCCAGAGCTTCCGCAAGAGGGTCTGTACCAGATCGTAACATCCGCTCAAAACGAAGATTCCGACTCGTTTCCGTTCGCCTCATGACACTCCGATTCTCCAGTGGCCGGCACGACGGCTGCTTGCCCAGCTTACGCAGCCGGATCGACTTGACGCTTCCTGCGGCGGCCCCCATAATGGTGATTCGGGAGTTTGCGAATGCCGCAGAATGTTATAACCTTCTATTCTAACGAAGGTTATATTGAGTCTCTGAAGGCCGCGTGTGAAGCCTTTCAACGTGGCGGGCTGGTCGTGTTTCCAACCGAGACCGTCTACGGGATCGGTGCGCGGGCGGACATACCGGCCGCGGTGGACCGGCTGCGCCGCGTGAAGCAGCGGGGTGATGAGCAGCCGTTTACCGTCCACATTGGCCGGCGGGACGATGTGGATCGATTCGTTCCGGAGGTCAGCCCGATGGCGCGCCGACTGATCCGGCGGGGTTGGCCGGGGCCGATCACGATCTTATTGCCCGTGGACGCTGTCAACGACGCCCCGATCGTGCGGGAATTGGGCGCGGACGTAGCGAATGCCCTGTACCGCGAGGGCTTGGTCGGGCTTCGGTGCCCGGATGATGACCGCACGCGCGATCTGCTGAACGAGGCCGGGGGGCCGGTGGTGGCGGCCAGTGCGAACGTGGCCGGTCAGCCGGCGCCGCGGAACGTGGCCGAAGCGTTGCGGACGCTGGAGGGGCAAGCGGACGTGGTGCTGGACGGCGGGCCGACGCGCCTGTCCGTGGCGTCCACGATCGTTCAGTTCAACGGAACGGGGTACCGGGTGTTGCGGCCGGGCGTGTACGATGAAGCGTCTCTTCGCCGGCTGACCGCGTTGAACATTCTGATGGTATGCACGGGAAATACGTGCCGCAGTCCGATGGCGGCGGCGATGTGCGGGCAACTGCTGGCGGAACGGGTCGGTGGCCGGGCGGACGCGCTGGCGGCCCTGGGCGTGACGGTTCGCTCGTGCGGGGTTTTTGCGGCGGGGGGGGCGCCGGCGTCGGCGGAAGCGGTGGAAGTGATGCAGCGGCGCGGCCTGGACGTGTCCGGACATCGATCGCAGCCATTGAGTGCAGAGTTGGTCAACCAGGCGGACCACATCTTCGTCATGACGCAGAACCACTGGAACAGCGTGGTCCGAACCGTGCCTTCGGCGAAGGACCGCTGCCGGCTGTTGTGCGACGGCGAGGTGGACGATCCGATGGGCGGCCGCACGGAACGATATGCGCAGTGCGCGGCGCAATTGGAGGCCGGCCTGCGTGAACGGCTGAAAGAGGTGGAAATATGAGAATCGCACTGTCCAGCGACCATCGCGGGTTTTCCGCCAAGCAACACATGATCGAGGCGCTCCGCCGGGCGGGGCACGACATCCATGACTTCGGCTGTGACACGCCCGAGGTGTGTGACTACCCGGATCCGGGACTGAAGGCGGCGGAGGCGGTCGCGGGCGGTGAGTGCGACCGGGGCATTCTGTTCTGCGGGACCGGCATCGGCATGTCCATCACGGCGAACAAGGTGCGCGGCGTGCGGGCGGCGGCGGTCCACGACGAATTGACGACCACGCTTTCCCGCAAGCACAACGACGCCAACATCATCTGCCTGGCCGCCGACCTGATGGGCGAGGAGCTTATGCGGCGGGTGATCGACGTGTTTCTGAAGACCGACTTCGAGCGGGGTCGACACCAGCGCCGCGTCGACAAGATCGCCGCCTACGAAAACCACAACGGCCAGGCCGGCTAGACCGCTTGCCCATTCCCTGGGACCTCGGCTTTCTCCCAGGGGCCGCCAACCTTCCCAGGGGCCGCAGGTCCGCCTGAGGAAATGAAGCATGGCGGATGAACTGTCACCTGAAGTGGACCTGCTGGAACGCCTGTCGGCGGAGGACGCCAGCCTACACGAGGCCGCGTTTGGATCGTGCTGGGCGTTTCGGGATCTCGCGCACGCCAAGCGCGCCGTCGGCGTTTTTGTCGAGGCTCAGGCGGTGGAGCTTTACGACGGGCAATCGGAAGCACAGCTCGCCATCCCCTTCCACAGTGCCAGATGGATCATCCAGGACGATGCAAACTGGGAGACGGATGCGCCGTACTGGCTCCGGCTGACCCGGAAGGGCTACAATCAGTTTGTGGAGGACAGCGCGAGTTTCTTCGAGCGTCTGTTCCGCAAGTCGTGACAGGAGCCTTCGCCGCGGCCTGAACCTTGCCCGAAACTCGTGAGTGTGGTTGCTGCTTGCGGATGCCGGAAGTCGCAGGAATGAAAAGGAAACGCCCCCTCATCACGCTCTGCGTCCTGATCGTCCTCCTTCTTGCCGGCCTGGGTGTGTGGTGGCGATGGGTCTTCGTCCCGCTTCCGTCGTACGTGCCGCACGACGACCACTGGAGACTCGTCGACAAGCAGACGACGCATTCCTGGGGCCGCCCGTGCGTGTACGGGCGGTATGAAGTCTCTCGCCCGGCCCCCGAGGCCGGGGCGGAGTTGCGTGCCATCATCTCCGGGCTTCGCGAGTGGGAGCAGTTCGACGAGCGGACATCGGAGGCTATTCTGGCCAAGATCCGCGAGCGCTGGCCACCGGAGATCGAGATCACGGATGATCGTATCATCATGGACGTGGCCCCCCTTCTCGGGTGGAAGTTCGCCCTGCGGACGGACTTGCCGTTCGTGGTCTTGTCCTGGCACGGGTACGAAGAGCCCGTAACGCATCACCGCATCGCGGTCCGCATCATTGACACAGCGCCGGACCGGTGCATCGTGGAGCTGTGGGATTTCAGGATATTCGATCATTGAAACACGCGGGGTGCTCGTGGCATTTGCCCTCCGCCGGCCGCTTGACCGACAGTTGGGGGTTGGGCATCATCCCTACGGGCAGTCATCGGCCACCGGAAGCAGACGATCATGACCGCTTTGTCCAGGATGTTTGCAGCCGTGCTCTGCATCGCCTTGCCGCTCGGCGCGCTGAGCGGGTGCTCCGTTCCCGGCGTCCGCGGCCCGCTGGATGGGACCCGGTGGCGGCTGGTCGGCTGGTCGATCAGTCCCATTCACCCGGAAAGCGTGACCATCACGGCCGGGTTCGCCAACGGGCAGATTTCGGGCAACAGCGGCGTCAACAGCTACAGCGGCTCGTACACCGCGGGCGCGGGCCGTACGTTCTCGGTCGGGTCGATTTCGAGCACGCTGATGGCCGGCCCGGAGGAGGCCATGCGCGCCGAGGCCGCGTATCTGACGCTGCTTGAAGAAACGCGGTCGTACCAACGGGCCGACGGCACTTTGACGCTGTACGACGCGGGCGGAAACGAATCGCTCATCTTTGAAGCCTCGGACGAGTCGTGATGGGTGACACGTAGGGCACTACTCAAGAGCAGTGGCACACCGGAACGGTTGTTCCGTACGAAGCCGGGTGGAATACCGGTACGCCGGAACGGTTTCACCGGAAATTGGTCCGCACGGCGGACCCTACTCCTCCTTGTGGGACCGGCTTTCCAGCCGGTC
>CAZPHH010000081.1:0-22504 GCA_964586145.1 uncultured Phycisphaeraceae bacterium
GTCATCGAAATCGGCTGCGGCAAGGGCGACTTCCTGCGGCTGCTGTGCGAGGCGGGTGACAACCGCGGGTTCGGCTTTGACCCTACATGCGAAGCGGAAGGTGACCCGGCGGGACGCGTTCAGTTCATTCGTGACTACTATTCCCCCGCCTACGCCCGCTACGCCCCGGACCTGATCTGCTGTCGCCAGGTGTTCGAGCACGTGCCGACCCCGCGCACGTTTCTGGCCGACCTGCGCGCCGGCGTGGGAGACCGCACGCAGACCATCGTGTACTTCGACGTGCCGAACGCCCGCATCATCTTGCGCGATCTGCACGTCTGGTCCATCATCTATGAACACTGCCTGTACTTCAGCGCCGAATCGCTCGCCGCCATCTTCCAGGCCTGCGGATTTGAGGTCCTGCACCTGCAAGAATGCTTCGGCGGCCAGTTCCTGGAGGTGGAGGCCCGGCCCGCGGCCTGGTCCAGGGCCGGCGGGGCGCAAGCTCCCGACCTCCACGGCCTGACCGCGTCCGTCGCGTCGTTCGCCCAACGGTTCGACGACTGTCGGAGCCGGTGGGAGAAACGACTGGAGACCCTCGAGCGAACCGGGGCCCGGGCCGTGGCCTGGGGCGCCGGGGCCCGCACAATCGGGCTGTTCAACGCGTTGCGGATTGGGCCCCAGATCCCGTATGTGGTGGACATCAACCCCCGCAAGCACGGCACGTATCTGGCCGGCACGGCCCAGCAGATCGTGGCCCCCGCATTTCTGCGTAACTACCGGCCCACGGTGGTCGTGGTCATGAACGAAATCTACCAGGACGAAATCCGCGCCCGGCTGCGAGACCTCGACGTGGAGGCCGAATTGTGGTGCGCGTGAGGACGGAGCGGACGGAGGGACCGGATTGAACACCGATCAACGGAATGACGTCGAAGCTCAAGTCGCATCGCCGGTTCAGGCGCGATGCCGCTTTTGTGACACTCCCCTGCACCACACGTTCGTGGACCTGGGGATGTCGCCGCTGTGTGAGAGCTTCCGGACGGCCGAGCAGCTCAACCAGATGGAGCCGTTCTACCCCCTCCACGTGCGGGTCTGCGAACGCTGTTTCCTGGTGCAGCTCGAGGAGTACGTGAAGCCCGCGGATATCTTCACCGAGTACGCCTATTTCTCGTCCTATTCGGACAGTTGGCTTCGACACGCTGGCCGGTACGTCGACAGGATCACGGAGCGGCTTGCCTTGGACGCGGCCAGTCGGGTCATCGAGCTGGCCAGCAATGACGGGTACCTGCTTCAGTACTTCGTGGCCAAGGGCATACCCGCCCTGGGCATCGAGCCGGCCGTGAACGTGGCGGAGGCGGCGGTGAAGAAGGGCGTGCCGACCCGGGTGGCCTTCTTCGGCCGGAACACCGCCGAGGCCCTGGCGGCGGAAGGCGTGCAGGCCGACCTGATTATCGGGAACAACGTCCTGGCGCAGGTGCCGGACCTTAACGATTTCGTGGGCGGCATGCCCGTGGTGCTCAAGCCGAACGGCGTGGTCACGATGGAGTTCCCCCATCTGGTGCGGCTGGTGGAAGGCAACCAGCTTGACACCATCTATCACGAGCACTTCTCGTACTTCTCTCTGATCACGACGGAGACGATTTTCGCCCGGCACGGATTGCGGCTGTTGGACGTGGAAGAGCTGCCGACGCACGGCGGATCGCTGCGCATCTATGCCTGCCACGAAGCCTGCCCGGTCCATGACGCGAGCGACCGTCTCCAGGCCGTCCGGGACGACGAAATGACCCGGGGCGTCCATCGCCTGGACTACTACAGCACGTTCTCGGAGCAGGCCAGGGAGACCAAGCGCAAGCTGCTCGATTTCCTCATCCGGGCCCGGCGCGACGGCCGCCGCATCGCCGGGTACGGGGCGCCCGGCAAGGGAAACACGCTGCTGAACTACTGCGGCATCCGAACGGACTTTCTCGAGTACACGGTGGACCGCAACCCGTACAAACAGGGCCGGTTCCTGCCGGGGACCCACGTGCCGATCCATCACCCGGACCGCATTGCCGAGACCCGGCCGGACTACGTGCTGATTCTGCCGTGGAACCTTCGTGAGGAGATCATGAACCAGTTGGCCTACATCCGCGAGTGGGGAGGAAAGTTCGTGGTGCCCATCCCCAAGGCGGCGGTCTATTCCTGAAACGGCCGCCGTCGGGTACAAAGGACCGTCGGCAGCGGGTCAGTTGGAGACGGATGTCATGAAGGTGGTGCTGTTCTGCGGCGGATTCGGGACCCGGTTGCGGGACTACTCCGAGGCCATCCCCAAGCCCATGGTGCCTGTGGGATACCGGCCCATCCTCTGGCACGTGATGAAATACTACGCCCACTTCGGCCACAAGGATTTCATTTTGTGCCTGGGCTACCGGGCGGATGCCATCAAACAGTACTTCCTGAACTACGACGAGTGCCTTTCCAACGACTTCACCCTCAGCCAGGGCGGGCGTCAGGTGGATCTGGCCAACAGCGACATCAGCGACTGGCGGATCACGTTCGTCGATACCGGCACGCAGGCGAACATCGGCCAGCGACTCATGGCGGTCCGGTCGTACCTGGAGGGCGAAGAGGCCTTTCTCGCGAACTACGCCGACAACGTCACGGACCTGCCGCTGCCGAAGCTGATCGAGTTCTTCCACGCGCATCGCCCGATCGGCCTGTTCATGGCCGTCCGGCCCACGCAGAGCTTCCACGTGGTCAAGACGGAGGGCGACGGCCGCGTTTGCAGCATCGTCGACGTGGAGCACTCCGACATGTGGATCAACGGCGGGTACTTCGTGCTTTCGTCCGAGATTTTTGACCACATGGAGAAGGGAGATGAGCTGGTCATCCAGCCGTTCCAGCGGCTGATCGCCCAGGGCCGGCTGATGGCCTACAAGCACGAGGGGTTCTGGGCCTGCATGGACACGTTTAAGGACAAGCAGCAGCTCGACGAGATGTACGCGCGGGGCGAGGCGGCCTGGGAAGTCTGGAAACGGAGACAGTAGGATCGCGGTAGCCCCGCTTGCAGCACGGTGAAATGACATGCTGACACTGGACCTCGGCAGATCGGGCAGGAGTGAGCTGAATATCCTGTGTCTCGGTGCCCACGGCGACGACATCGAGATCGGCTGCGGCGGCACGCTGCTGAAATGGCTGGATCAGTGCGAGAACGTGTCCTGCCGCTGGGTGGTGTTCAGCGCGAATCCGGATCGCCGGCGTGAATGCGCCGCCGGCGCCGATCTGTTCCTGCAGCGGGCGCGGAGAAAGACCGTCGACATTCTGACGTTTCGCGACGGGTTCATGCCCTTCCAGGGAACCGAGGTCAAGGAGTACTTCGAGCGCCTCAAGACGGAGTTCACCCCGGACGTGATCTTCACGCACTACCTCCACGATCGGCACCAGGACCATCGCCTGCTCTGCGACCTGACCTGGAACACGTTCCGCGGGCACCTGATCCTGGAGTACGAGGTCCCCAAGTACGACGGCGACTTCGGGCAGCCCAACGTGTTCGTGCCCCTGGACGAGGCCGTCTGCCGCCGCAAGCTCGACGCCCTGATCACCTGCTTCCCCTCGCAGCGCGCCAAACGCTGGTTCTCTGAAGAGACGTTTCGCGCCGTTCTGCAGCTCCGCGCCATGGAAGCGGGCCTGGCCACCGGTTTCGCCGAGGCCTTCTACGGCCGCAAAATGCTCATCGGCGGCGAGCGGCCGGCCGGCCCGTGAACAACTTTCAGCCGCCGGACCGATAATCCGAAAGGCGAGGTTCTGTCCGCGACCGCCCAGGCTCGCGTGGGGGGCCAGGCGTGCGCTGCAGAGCCGAACGAGACCGCATTGGGCCGCTCGCGGCAAGTGAGGACTTGACAATGCTTTACGTCGCCATGACGTTCTGGCTGCTGGTCATCGTGTTCCTGGCCTGGGGCGTGCATCAGCTCTGGAGCGGGATGATCAAGCCCCGAACCGTGAATTCCATCCTGCTGCCCGGCACCCTGGTCGCCCAGCTCGGGCACGTGCTGGGGCTGCTGGTCACCGGGGCCACTGTCAGCAACACGACGCTCTACAAGGACGACGAGTCGGGCGAGCCTGAAACCACCAAGGACGCCAAACCCCGCATTCCCGTGGTCGGGCCGGTCATCATCGGCCTGCTGCCCCTGCTGGCCTGTGCGGTGGCCATCTTCTTTGTCGCGCGCTACCTGGGCACCGGAATGATGAACGACCTGACACAACAGCCGGCGGCCGAGGCGCTGCCCCGGACGCTGACCGGCGTCTGGTACCTCCTTCGCGACCAGATCACCCTGGCCGAGAACGCCCTCAATGCGGCGTTGAACGCCGACTCCAACCGCTGGCAGTCGTGGCTGTTCATCTACCTCATCATCTGCCTGACCGTCCGGATGGCACCGTTCCCCGGCACCATGCGAGGCTCGCTGGGCGCCATTCTGCTGTTGGGTCTTGGCTCCTGGGTGTGCGGACTGATTCTGCCGGCCACGGGCGACGTCATTCACAGCGGATGGGGCGTGCTGAGCGCCTCGGTCGGCGCCCTGTCGTTCCTGCTGCTGGCGAGCCTGGCGGTTCGCGGCATTGTGAGCCTGATCAAGCTCCTCGCGGCGAACAAGTAAGGACCCCAAACCGCTCATCGCCCCGCTCCGCGTGGCACTGCGGCCAAACGCACTCTCCACGGCCCCGGCGCCCCGTGCTTGTGCCACGGCTGCTTCAGGGTGATAATGCACCACGTGGGGAACCGTCCGAGAAGGCCTGGCGCGGGGGGCGGCGGGCCGGCAAGTCATCACAAGGAGACGTATCGTGAAGAAGAAGCTCAAGACTCTCATCGGGGTGGCCGTCGTGCTGGTGTTGGTCGTCGTTGTGGGAGTGTTCTACTGGATCGACCACGTTGCGAAGGTCGGTGTGGAGCAAGGCGCCACGTACGCGCTCGGCGTGAACACCCGCCTCGACAGCATGAACGTTGGCATTCTTTCCGGCAGCGTGGGCATGGCCGGCTTGGACGTGGCCAACCCCAGCGGCTACGAATCGCCGCACTTCTTGCAGCTTGGCGAGGGCAAAGTGGCCGTCTCCCTTGGCAGCCTGACCTCCGACAAGGTGCAGGTGCCGGAGCTGTCCCTGAGCGGCATCCGGATGAGTCTGGAGAAACGCGGGGGCAAGGCCAACTACCAGGCGATTCTCGATAACCTCAAAAAGTTTGAATCCGAGAAGGAGAAGCCGGCCGCGGATGAGCCGGGCGGCAAGGGCTTTGTGTTCGAAAAGATCGCCATCCGCGACATCCGTGTGGATGTGGAAATGCTGCCCATCGGCGGCTCGCTCACCCGGCTTCCCGTGACCATCGACCGCATTGATCTGCAGAACGTCGGGTCCGACTCGGACAAGGGCGTCATCCTGGCGGAACTGACGAACATCATCCTCAAGGCCATTCTGCAATCGGTCGTGCAGAAGGCCGGCGACATTCTGCCGGCCGACCTGACCGCCGACCTGACCCAGGGGCTCGCGCAACTGGAGGACCTCGGCAAGACGGCCCAGATGGTCGTGGGCGATGTGAAGGCCCAGGTGGACGACGCCGCCAGGAAACTCGGCGAGGCCGGCACGAAGGCGGCCGAAGACCTCGCCAAGACAGGCGAGGAGCTCCAGAAAGGGGCCGAGGAGGCCGGCAAGAAGGTCACCGAAGGACTGGGCGGCCTGCTCGGAGGCGACAAGGACAAAAAGGACAAGTAGTCACGCCGTCGCCGCCCCGCGCGACGACGGACAGCGAGAGCCCGGATGAGCCGTTCCGCGGCCGGTCGCGTCCAGCAGTACATCGAGCGTGTTCGCTCCGCGCCTGGCGATGAGCTGGGTCGCTGGGCCCGGTTTTTGCGCTTCCAGATTACGCTGTGGCGGTTTTGCGCGCGACGCCTCTGGCAGAACAACGTCGGGGCCATGAGCGCCGCCCTTTCCTTCCGCACCCTCTTCGCCATGATCCCCGTGCTCGTCCTGGCGATGCTGGTCCTCAAATCCATGGGCGTGCTGGAGGACAGCCGCCAGAGCATGCGCCGCCTGTTCGAAAGCACGGGCGTCGCCCAGATCAACATCACCGAACAGGCCGATCCGGAGGCGCCGCCCGGGCAGGAGCCCAAGATCCTCAACGTGGCCGACGAGATCGAACGGCTCGCGGCCAACGTTGAGTCGAAGCTCTCCGTGCGCCGGATCGGCCCGGTTGGCGCCGTGCTGCTGATCTGGACTGCCCTCACGCTGATCACCACGGTGGAGCGCTCGCTGAATCGCATCTTCGAGGCCCCGCGATCCCGTCCGCTGGGCCGCCGGCTGCTGCTCTACTGGGCCCTGCTGACGCTCGTCCCTGTGGTGTCCGTGACCGCCACGTATGCTGGCCGGCAGGTGACCCTCATGCTGGAGAAGCAATCGGTCCTCGCCTGGCTCCTGGCGGTGGCGGGCTGGACCGGACCGATTCTGGCCGGCATCCTGGTGGTGGCGGCCGTCTACGCGCTGCTTCCGACCACGCATGTTCCATACCGGGCGGCCCTGGCCGGCGCCGTGATTGCCGTTCCCTTCTGGCTGCTCGCCAAGTGGGGTTTCGGCGTGTACCTCACCCGGTTCGTTCGCACGGGGAATCTGTACGGCGCGCTGGGCCTGCTGCCGCTCTTCTTGATCTGGCTGAACCTGTCGTGGTGGATTTTCCTGTTCGGTGCGCAGCTCGCCCACACCGCCTCCAACCTTGGCGTCATGCGAACGATGGAGGATCGGCGGCGGCAGCGGCCCATCCGACCGGCCGACCTGCTGGCCGCCGCCGTGGCCGTCGCCGGCCCGTACGAGAACGGCCGCGGTCCGGTCGACGTCGAGACGGCGGCGGCCGCGTTGGGTCTCAGCAAGGAGCGTACGCAGCGGCTGCTCAATCGGCTGGTCGCCCGCGACGTACTCTGCCGCGTGAAGTCCAAGGGCCGGGCCGACGCCTACAGCCCCGTGCGCCCGGCCGACCGCACGACACTCACACAGGTGCTCGGCCTGGACGCACGGGGAAGCGATGAGCCCGCGGTTCCGCTCGACGCGGCCGCCACGGGCGCGTGGAACCAGGCCCGCGCCGCGCTCGGCCACGTGACGCTGGCGGATGCGGTGCCACCGCCGGAGGCACCGAAACCCGACTCCGCAACATGATTGGCGAATCAACTCGCACTGCGATCTCGCCCCCGACAAGGGGCGGCGGACGCGATCCGCGACCCCTTGCGGGGTCGCAAGGTTGCATCTCCGCCCCCGAGAGGGGGCGGCGGACTGTTGCCACGGGTGAAGCGGAGCGAGGCGCAGCCTCGCGCAACGGAACCCGTGGACTGCGTAAATCCCTACCTGCCCCGGAGGGGCAGAGGAAGGCTGCGTTCGCCGCTCATGCTCCGCCCCTTCAGGGCGGAAGAAAGGGAGAGGGCGCTTCCCGTCCCACCGGTTCCGTCCCGATTGTCATCGGGACTCTACCGGTGGCTACGATCCATGACCCCTCCGGGGTCAGAAGATTGATCTGCCGGGGCGCGGAACTGCGTCACTGCACTGACCGGGATCGGAGAGATTCAATCGAAGACGTATTGCCCGTTGAATTCCACGCCGTGTGCGCGAAGAAACGCGAGGAGTTCACCGGCATAGTCACGCTTCTTGTGATGCTCCACTTGGTTCTGAATGTACGCCGTCACATCGGCCTCAGCAGACTTGCTGACGGAGAAGATCGAATAACCCTCCTGCCACGCAAACGCCTGGAATGCGGGAAACGTCTGGTGGACTCACAACGACGATCGCGCCTTGACCGTGCGAACCAAGTCCGAGACCGCGCTGTCTGTTCGCCAACGCAGGAGAGCGTGAATGTGGTCCGACATGCCGCCGATGGCGAGGGGAACACCTCGTTCCGCGCGGATGATTCCTCCAATGTACTCGTGGAGGCGGTGCTCGATCGAAGGTTTGATCATCGCGGCGCGACCCTTGGTCGAGAAAACGACATGGAAGAGAATCTGCGAGTAGGTGCCGGGCATCAGTCGTCCTCCGCTTCCTTGCGAGGTCGCAAGGTCTCATCTCCGCCCCCGAGAGGGGGCGGCGGACTGTTGCCACGGGTGAAGCGGAGCGAGGCGCAGCCTCGCGCAACGGAACCCGTGGACTGCGTAAATCCCTACCTGCCCCGGAGGGGCAGAGGAAGGCTGCGTTCGCCGCTCATGCTCCGCCCCTTCAGGGCGGAAGAAAGGGAGAGGGCGCTTCCCGTCCCACCGGTTCCGTCCCGATTGTCATCGGGACTTCACCGGTGGCTACGATCCATGACCCCTCCGGGGTCAGAAAGTCGGCCCGCACAGACATATCCGACCTCTGCGCTCCGTGATCCCTCCGGGGTCAGAAGACTGGCCCGCGGAGGCAGATTTGACGTCTGCGATCCGCGACCCCCTGCGGGGTCGCCCGCTGGATTGCACTGATCACCTCCCGCGTTGGCGAGCCTGCAACTCGCGCAGGATGGAATGGCGACGTGACCGGTACGCGGCCTCCGCGCGTTCGCAGGCGCCGGCTTTGCTCAAGATGGATATGCCCGCGGCAACTGCGACTCCGATCGCGACGAGCCCAAACAACGCGACGCAGGGTACGCCCGCCGCCATCGTGACCCCAATCCAGAAAAGGCCGAAGATCGCGCCGAACACCAACACCGCAACCCCGCCTGCGACGCCGGGTCGATGACTTCCGCCCTGGCCGTCCCGCACCGTGTACGTGTCGCGTTCGAGCATCCACTCCCGGTCCAGACGTTCCAGTTCATTCTGCAGACGGATGGTCTCGAGGTCCTCTGCGATCGCCGCAGTTCGATGGCTGACCGTCTGCAGCACGTCGGAATACAAGGCGCCGCCGGATCGGCGGATTTCCAGTTGCGACCCGCAGAAGCCGCACGTGGCGTACTTCGTGGCCTCGCCCACTTCCAGCGGGGCGCCGCAATTGTTGCAGTTGACTGCCTGTGTGCCCATGGCCGAATCCCCGTGCACATCGCACCGCCGACGCTTCCCATCGCAACAGAACTGCCGGATTGCGGCTGAATCGTATCCGTTCGCCGGCCATCCGCCAACGCCCTGCCGCCCCTTCCTTCCGCCATCCGCCTGCGGTCCGCCGCAGAGGGCCGGGTGTTCCCGCCCGGCACTTCGCCACCGCCGGGCGGCACTCTGCCACACGTCACAATGGGCCTCCTTGCATCCGGCCGCAAAATCGGCAACGATCAGAACGGGGCACGCGGACGCAGGTAACGAGCCTTCCCAGAGAGGATGCACCATGCCCCGCCCACCATACGCACCGGTCGCCCGGAACCCTCGACGCCCCTCCACCCTCAGACAACCGTCGTTGCAGTTGGCCGGGTTTCTTCGGATGGTGGCCGGCGCCTTCCTCTTCTCGCTTGCGCTCCCGGCCGTAGCATCGCCGACCAGCCGCCCTGCGGACGTGACGGGGAGCTATGCCGTTGTGGTCAGCCGGGCGACGTGGAACGAACCCGCGTGGCGTGAGGCCGTGGACGCGCTGCGAGCGAAATACGACGCGGCCGTGATCGTCTGGGACGGCGATGTCACCGCCGCCCGCAGCGCCTTGGCCGAACGAATGCCCCGGTACGCCTGCTTCGTCGCCCGGCCCGAGGAAGCGGGGCGTAACTTCGTGGTCGCGATCCACCGGATGACCCGCCGGCTGGACGACGATCCGTACACTGACGTGATCTGGGGCATCCTCACCGGCTACGAGCCCGCCGACGCCTTGCGCATCGCCGGACGCCGCGAACCCTTGATCGTACGGACGGCCCTGGGCGGCACCGGCGCCCTGAACTTGGACGCCTTCGACGCCGGCATTCGCTTCCACGAAGATGTCGCCGGCGAACGCTTCGTGAAAGAGCCGGGCAAACCCACCACTCGCGAGGCTTTCGCGGAAGACTCCACCGAGGGCATCGTCCAGGCATTCAACGAGTTCAAGCCGGACCTGTTCCTCACCAGCGGCCACGCCACCGAACACGACTGGCAGATTGGCTACACCTATCGCGACGGCCACCTCCGCTGCGAAAATGGGCGGCTTTTCGGGCTCGACACGCAGAATCGCCGCTTTGACGTGCGCTCGCCCAACCCCAAGGTCTTTCTGCCCGTGGGCAACTGCCTCATCGGGCACATTCCCGGCCGCGATTGCATGGCCACCGCCCTCATGCACTCCGCGGGGGTCGAGCAGATGTTCGGCTACACGGCGGTGACGTTCTACGGCTTCATGGGCTGGGGCGTCCTGGATTACTTCGAGGCCCAGCGCGACCGCTTCACACTGGCCGAGTCGTTCTTCTGCGTCTCCCAGGCGCTGCTCCATGCCATCCAGACCCGCCATCCCCGATTGGCCCAGCATGAGCCCGAGTCATACGATCTGGAGGACGCCTGTCAGTGGAGCGATCGCTACGGCCTGGCATCCAGGGACGAAACCGGCCTGCTGTGGGACCGCGACGTGGTGGCGTTCTACGGGGACCCCGCCTGGGAGGCCCGCCGATCGCCCGCCCCGCCGGCCTGGGAACAGACGCTGGACGTCCAGGGCGACGAATACACCCTGACCATCACCGCCCGAGCCGACGGCCAGTGGCCGGACAAGCCGATCATCCATCTTCTGCCGCACCGCGTGATTGGCGCCCACGTGACGCACAACGAGGAGTTGATGCCCGTCGTCACCGACACCTTCGTGCTGGTGCCGCTTCGCGGGCCGCGTGCCGAAGGCGACGCGCACCGAATCGTATTCCGGGCAAAGACCCCGGCCGTTACACGTACGTCCGCCGACCAGCCGCCGGTCTTCGTAACCGCGGCCCTGCCGCAAGACGATGTGCCGCCCACAACCATGCCGTCGGACGTGGAGCGGCTTGTGCCGGAAGGGTACCGATCCGCCGTGCGGCAGACGCTGGCCGGTGCCGGGCCGAATCAGGACCAGCTCATTGCGGCCATCCGGAAGGCGCCGGAGACCGACCGCGCTGCGGTCTGCTTCCTGATCGCCAACCTGCCGCCGCCGGACGCGACGCAGCTCACCGCGGAATACCTCCTGGAAAACACGCGACTGGCCCTGGCCGCTCGCGACCGCGTCACCTGGGGCCGCGACATTCCCGAGGCGATCTTCCTCAACTACGTGCTGCCGTACGCCAGCATCAATGAACGCCGGGACAACTGGCGGCGTGACTTTCTTGATCGGTTCTTCCCGCTCGTCCGCGACTGCCGCACGCCGTCCGACGCTGCGTTGAAGCTCAATAACGCCATCTTCGGCCTGCTTGGCGTCGAGTACCATGCGTCGAGCCGACCCAAGCCCGACCAGAGCCCCTACGAATCCATGAAGGCCGGTTTCGCCTCATGCACCGGGCTGTCCATTCTGCTGGTCGACGCTTGTCGGGCCGTCGGCGTGCCTGCCCGCTTCGTCGGCACGCCGCAGTGGACGGGCAGGTCGGGCAACCATAGCTGGGTCGAAATCTGGGACGGGCAATGGCACTATGTGGGCGCGGCCGAGCCGGACCCGGCCGGTCTGGACCACGCCTGGTTTACGGCGCAGGCCGCCAGGTCGGACGCCTCCCAGCCCATGCACCGCATCTACGCAGCCTCCTTCCGCAAGACGGACACATCGTTCCCACTGGTGTGGGACCTGAACCTCACGTGGGTCCATGCCCTGGACGTGACGAAGCAGTACACGCACCGGGCCGAGCTGCCGCTCTGCGTCCTCGATTGTCCCGACGGCCGGCCCGCTCCCGCGCAGATTGACGTGCATTGGCAAGGCGAGCTCTACGCGCGGGCTCATGCAGACGGCGCGAAGGACGTCACGCTGGACCTGCCGCTCGGCGAACGGTTCGAGGTGACCCTCACCGCGCCCGACGGCAGTACGTCGCGAACGACCTTTGCCACACCCCTGGAGAATGCGGGGCGCGTGGTGCTCCATCTTCCCGGGAACGACAACGCAGACTGAGTAGCATGACCAGTCCCTCCCCGGTCTTCACTCGCGAGTATGGCACGGCCGGGCCGTGTGTGGCCGTCCTCCACGGCGGGCCGGGGGCGCCGGGATACATGGCTCCGGTAGCAAGGGGGCTGGCGGATGCGTTCCGCGTGCTGGAGCCGTTTCAGCGCGGCAGCGGGACGGTGCCGCTCACTGTCGATCAACACGTGGCCGACCTGAAGGAATTGCTCGGGCGGCACTGGCCGGGTGAGCGACCGAGCCTGGTCGGCCATTCGTGGGGTGCGATGCTCGCGCTCTGCTTTGCGGCGGCGCATCCGGAGATGGCCGGGGCCGTGGTGCTCATTGGGTGCGGCACGTTTGATGCCGCCGCCCGGCGGCAGCTTCAGGCCACCCGAAACGAGCGTCTGGGCTGCGAGGTTCAACTGCGTCTGGAACAGCTTTCCCGCAATTGTCCCGATCCGGACGCCCGGCTCCGCGAGTTCGCCCGGGTGCTTCAGACGTGCGACTCCGTCGACCTGATCGACTGCCCGGACGAGTCCGAACCCTGCGACGCGCGGGCCGCCGAGCAGACGTGGGCCGACATGCTGCGGCTGCAGGCCGAGGGCGTCTACCCTGCCGCGTTCGCATCCATTCGCTGCCCCGTGCTCATGCTGCACGGGGCGGACGATCCCCACCCCGGCCGGTTGATCCTGGCCGGCCTGAAGCCGCACATCCCGCACATCGAGTTCGAGGAACTGGCCCGTTGCGGGCATTACCCCTGGCTGGAGCGAGCGGCGCGTGACGATTTCGACCGCCGGCTGCGCGCGTGGCTCGCGCAGCCGCCGGGGTGACCACCGGGTCGGGCGGAGCCGAGCGGAGGACGATCCGCCCGGGGATCGCTATTGTGCGGCTTCCCCGGCGGACGGGGACGCGCTGAACGACTGCAGGGCCAGGTAGCTCGGGCCGAAGCGCTTGATGTTGTCGAGCTGCTTGTCGAACTCGTCGAAGTGCGCTTCCTCGTCGTTGACCAGTTGCTCGAAAATCTGTTTCGTGCCGTTGTCGGCGTTCGCGGCGCACTTCAGCGAGAAGTCGTTGTAGACCGCGACGGCCTCCTGCTCCATCTGGCCGGCCCGGGCCACGATCGCCTCCGCGTCGGTCACCTTCTCCACCGGACCCGCCGAGACCATCTCCACGTCGCCCTTGAGGAACAGGATGCGGTCGGCCAGCGTCTCGATATGCCCCATCTCCGCGATGGCGATCCGCTTCAGCAACGCCGAGAGCGGGCCAAAGCCCTGGTCATCCAGGTGGAAATGCCAGTACATGTACTGGTGTACCGCCTGCAACTCGTCCGCCACCGCCCGATTCAGAAGCTCGATGCTCTTGCCTTTGTCCATGAGTCGTATTCCTTCCAGTCCAAGATCCCAGACTCCCCGCTTCGCCATGCTGCCGGGAACCCCCCATCGTCCACAAATCGCCGCCCAACGCAACCCGGACCGCAGACCCGGTATTGGTGTCCTTCGATGCATCACCGAACCGAGAGGACCGAGCGCGGCGCCGCCCGTCAGGAGCCGGACGCATTGGGCTCAACCACGTCCACGCCAGGCAGGATGCCGGCAGCCGGTGTGACCGCCTCCGGCCTCTCCTCGAACCGCACGCACACCGCCGCGGCCACCAGCAGAGCCGCCAGCACGAACAGCGATTCCCGGAACGTGCCCAGGCGGTCGAAGGCCATGCCCGCCAGCAGCGGCGCCGCCGCCGCAAACATGTTCGAAGAGAACAGCCATCCGTACACCCGGCCCACGTGCCGCGCACCCCATCGCCGGCCCGCCGACGACGCGTACAGCACCAGCACGCCGCCGTAGTTGAACCCCGCTACCATCGCCAGCGCGGACAATCCGACGGTGGACCCCAGCAACCACGGATGAACGGCCAGCACCGCCGCCTGGCCCAGCAGGTTGGCCCGGATGGCGGTCCGGGCCGGCACGATGTCGAACATCAGCCCCCACGCGATCCGGCCGACCGAGTTCGCCACCGCGAACAGGGCAACCGCCAGCGCCCCGGCCTTCACACCGAGACTCATGTTGAGCTGGGCGAGGTTCGCATTCACCGTAAAACCCGCCGCCAGGCCGGAGCACATGGCTGCATACAACAGCCAGAACGCCCGCTCGCCGAGAAACCCTGCGGGAGCGGACGTCCGATGGGCGTGATCGTCCGCGCCCGGGGGATACCGAAGCAACGACGCCGCCGGCAAACAGATCAGGACAAAGACGAGCCCGAGCCACCGCATGGTCGCAAACGGCGTCAACCCGTGTCCGCCCATCAAAACCTCGCTCACCTGCGAGATGAGGGCGGCCCCGCCGCCGAAGCCCGCCACCGCCAGGCCGGTGACCAGACCCTTGCGGCCGGGGAACCAGCGCATGCCCGCCGCGATGGGAACCAGGTATGCCAGCCCGACTCCCAGACCGCCCAGCACTCCCATCCCGATCATCGAGAAGACGATGTGGATCTCGCCGAGGCCGGCCAAGAACCACCCCGCGGCGAACACCAGCGCGCCGAGCATCGCCATGCGCGTCGGTCCCAGCCGCTCGAGCAGTCGACCGGCCACGATCGTCATGGCCGGAAACACCACGAAGAAGATGCTGAACGGGGCCTGCGCCGTGCCCAGCTTCACATCGCACGTATTGTGCAGGTATTGCGCGAAGACGGACCACGAGTACGTCGCTCCCATGCAGACCTGCATGATCACCGAAGCCGCCAATACCACGTATGCTCGTTTGTTCATCGGAAGAGGCTGTAGGCTTTAGACTGTAGGCTGTAGGTACGTCATTCGTCGCTCGTATTGCGGAGGGAGCGGATCAGGGCCCCGAGGACTTTGCAGGTGGATTCGGACGCCACGGCCATCCGTTCGTTTGCCGGCGGGTCCAGGTATCCCAATCGGTGGGCCAAGGAAATCGGATACTCCAGTTCGCGGGACGAGCCGTAGGCCATGTCAAGGAAATGCAGATAACCAGCCTCCTTTGACCGCGCACACCTCTCCACGATGTTGGAGACCGTTGACAGAGCCGCCCGTCGCATCTGCGCCACAAGCGTGATCCGTTCCTCGCTCGGAAACGCCCGCGTCTCTTCGTATGTGAGTAGCGCCAACTCATCCGCCAGCGCGAAAGCCTTGAGTTTCGTATGATCCCGCACGCCATTCCTCCGTTGAATTCGCCACACCGCCGCCCCGCCCCACCCACAGCCTACAGTCTACAGCCCACAAGCCCATTCCCACAGCCTACAGCCTATTCCCACAGCCTGTTACCCCCCAACGCAGCCGCGCCGACCGGCTGCGCAGGTTGGACGTCACTTCGGCCGGGCCTGGCGTGATCGCGTGATCGCAAACCGTCTCATACGGGCCCGCCTGAAGACCGCTCTCCAGGGCGGCGGCCACGCGATCGTCCTCTCCGCTGTGGAAGGAGATGATCCCCAACCGGCCGCCCGGGCGCAGGCAATACGGCACCTGGCGAAGAAGCTGCTCCAGCCCGCTGAGTTCGTCATTCACCAGGATGCGAAGGGCCTGGAACGTTCGCGCGGCCGGGTGCAGGTCGCCCGGGCGGCGCTCCGGCCGCTGCCGCCACTGGCGCATCGAGATTCCCTTGGCCTCGAAGACCAGCCGCATCAGCTCGCGGGTCCGCGTGATGGGCCGCCGGCCTCGCCGATCCACGATCAGGCGGGCGATGGCGTCCGCGGCCGGCTCATCCGCCAGCGTTCGCAGGGCGGCGGCCAGCGTCCGCCCATCCAGCGAGGCCAGCAGGTCGGCGGCCGTGTGCGGGCGACGCAGGTCCATCCGCATGTCCAGCGGGCCGTCGTGCTTGAAGCTGAAGCCGCGGGCGGGGTCGTCGATCTGCATGCTGGAGATGCCCAGATCGGCAAACACAACGTCAAATCCGCTGATTCCCTCCTCGCCGAGCACCCGGCCGATGCTGCCGAAATGCCGGTGGTACAGCCGGACGGTCGGGGGCGGCTGTCCGCGGCTCGGCACGTCGCCGGGCAGAACCAGGGCCACCGGCTCGCCCAGCGAATCCGCCAAACGCTGCCCGGTCCGGGCGAGTTGCTCGCCGTCCAGATCCAGCCCGATCAGCCGGCCGGCGGGCGTGATGCGGCGCAAAAACGCCTCCGCGTGCCCGCCGTAGCCGAGGGTGCAATCGACCACCACGTTCCCCGGCCGCGGATCGAGCGCCGTCATCACTTCGTCGAGCAACACCGGGACGTGCGTGCCCGCCGGCGTGCGTCCCTGGGCGCGCACGTGGTCGTGCATGTCCGGGTGTTTGTCGGGCTCCAGTTCCTTGTACCGATGCTCGAATTGCCTGGGATGCGTGCCCGGGTATCGCGGCCGGCGCCGCCGGCCGGGCAAAGGGCCTGGTTCGGAATGCTCGTCTGGACTCATTGCGGGGATTGTACCGCGCCCGCCGGCGCGGCGGCCACGCGCCTGGACTGGACGCGCGGTCCGTGTACAGTGACAGGCGGAGGGGTATGCAAAACGGCGTGATCCGGGGAATGGACCGATGGCCGGTGCCGACAGCGAGACCCAGCCCATGAATGCGGGGCCGTTCTGCCCGCCCGAACCGCGGCCGGACCGGTACCGCTGGACGCGGCGCGGCCTGAAGCTGGCCGGCTCCCTGGTTGTGCTGCTGGCGGGCTTGCGGTGGTGGTGGGGCTACGAGGCGAATCGCCGCCTGCAAGCCGAGATCGCCGGCTACCGCGCCGCCGGCCAGCTCGTCTATGCCCACGAGTTCGACGCCCAGTTCGACGCCATCCCCGACGCCGAAAACGCGGCGGTTCTCTACGAGCAGGCGATGAACAACCTGTTGTGGCCGCTCCCTTCAGGGGTCTCAATCGAGGAATTCTACGAGAACCCCGCAACCATCAACGAAAAGCCTGACGATGCCACAGAGCTGATCACGGCCCATCAACTCGCCTTGAACCTCGTCCGCGAAGCCCGCTCGCGGCCGCAATGCGCGTGGAGTGAGCATCCCGGAAGCCTTACAGGCCAAGGTTGGTGGACCCTGGGTTCGAATCAGCGCGCGCTGGCGAAGCTGCTGCGCGTGACTGCCGAGTACCATTATCGGATTGGCGACCCCGCAGAAGCCATGCGTACAACGCATGATCTGATTGTCTATTCCGACGCAGTCGCCGCAAATCCGATGCTGATCTCGACACTTGTAGGATATGCGTGTCGCGATTTGGCCTTCGATTTCATGGAAGATGTGGGCGCTTGGGCTGACGATGCAGGCGATCCCGGGTTCGCCGCATGGTCGGAGTCGATGAAGAAGCGGTCCGAGTTGGAGGCGCTGCTGGCAGGTCTTCTGGATGAGCAACGCCAGTCAGAGACGGGCGTTGCCACCCTCTTCGGCGAACGCGCATTCGCGCTGGATCGCTTGTCGCCGGGCGGCCCGGGTTCGTATTTCGGCACGCTGCCACCTTCCAGCATCTGGGATCGTATCGTGGCGTTCACCACGAAGCCTGTGTATGTCCTTGACGCCGTCCGCGAGATGCAACTATGCACCGCCGCCTCTCTTGCCGTGCAGGACGATTCATGGTTGACCGCCCAAAAAAACTTCGCCGCTTCAGACGTGTCGCCTTCCTTTCTGCGGATGTTGTCGCACCCGATCACCCTCAATCCCTACGGCAGTTCGCCCACAACAATCCGAGGCTTCCTTAAGACGCACTACAAGCATCTCGCTCGCCGACGCATGGGTGTGACGGCTCTGGCGATTCATTTTTTCCGGCTCGACCACGGTCGCCGCCCGGACTCGCTTGACGAACTGGTGCCGCGGTATCTGCCGGTCGTGCCTCTCGACCCGTTCGCACCCGACGGCGCCACCATCCGATACCGCCCTGATACCACCCCGGCCTTGCTCTACAGCGTAGGTGTGGACGGGACGGACAATAACGGCGAACGGCTTATTCTCGAGGACAAACGCGTCGACGCCACGTGCAGCGACATCCCCTTCCGCCTCGGCGACTGATTGCCGCCCGCGCGCCGCGAACCCGGCGGGCTCCACACCGAAGCACGCCGTAGGGTCCGCCGTGCGGACCACTCTGTTCTACAAACGCCGGAATTGAGTGCATGCCGCGGACGCGATGTGCGCTGCCCCGACCACCAGACCCTTAAAGCCCCCCCAAGGGGGGTGCGAAAGAAGCCCAGCGATTTATCGCTGGGTCACCGGCCTTTCCAATGAAAAAGCCCCGGCAGGGGCGGCAGGACCCTCCGCCGTCGGCACGCCCGTGCCTCTCGAACACACGTCAAATCAAACTGGAAATGACGATCAGAACGTACAGAATCGCCGCAGGCAGCGCGACGAGAAATGCGCCCGCCAGGACCAGCCATATCACCGGCAGCGCCGCGGCGACGACTAAAGCGCGATACCGGAACTGCGGCAGCGTGAGCCGCGCCTGCCGATTCAGGTTCCACAACCAAGCGGCGAGCACGGGCAACACCAGTACGACCCCCCACGTTACGGCCAATCCTGCCACATTTCGCGCGTCCAGCGCTGCTTCCCATGAAGCGACCAGCAAGACCGGAACAAGCAATGGCAGGAATGCCAGCGATCCGCACGCGTACAGGCTCAGCGCCACGCCGCTGTCCTGCCGTTCGACAGAGACCCCGCGCGGATGGAAGAGATGGCCTGGCACCGCCGTCGCCGCCGCCAGGAAGAGCAGGAAGCACGCCAGGAGCACGCCCACCGGCCACACCTCCGCGTACGCCCGATCCCATCCGGTCGGAACGCGCACTGTCCCGGGAAACACCATGATCTCGAAGAAATCCGGTACCTCCACGTGTGGCGGGCACACATGATACAGCGCGACCACGACGTAGATCACCGCAGCGAGAACAAGGGAAAGCGTGACCCACTGAAACCTTCGTGCATCGGAGATTCGCAACGGTCGCGCGTATTCGTCATAGAATCCCCGCCCGCTGAACGTCACCATCCACACCGTCCGCCAGTACGCGCGCATGCGGCCGATGCGGCGCCGGTGGACCCAAGGAATCCGGCTCTCGGGGTTGCGCAGGTTCGCCAGCGACCGCCCGCACTCCGGGCACCGGTCAGACACGCAGCCGAACAGGTTGTACGCGCACTTCACGCAATAGATGTCCGCCGGAATCGCCGGCAGGCGAGCCGGCACTTCGGACGGACCGGTCTGGTCGGAAGCCGTTGCCATAATCCGTCCCAGAGTAGGCCGGAGTGTCCGTTTCCGCAACGCGCCCCGCGGCCGCGGTTGAAGTGGGCCTGCAGCAATCGGCTCGTCGAGACGCCGGTGGAAACGATGAGAGTTCGATCACCACGGCAACGCATGGGGCCGTTCATAAAGTGACAACGCACATGCAGGGGCGACGCAACATGTGGGAATCGTTACGGAAGGCATTGCAGCGGCGGCAGGGGTTCGACTAAGATTGCGGGCTGGGTTTGTATCGGGCCGCGAAAATCTCAGAAGCGAAAACGCCGAGGGCGACTTTGTGCGTGCGCGCGAGGATTGACACTCAAGCGCGCCGGAGATGCCGGCTTCGCACAGGGTGAACCCGCGGAGCGCGAACGCAGACGAGGTTCGTGAGCCGACAATGGTGTAGCCGTAGGCGAAAGAGAATGCGGAATGATCGCCGGTTACCGCACCGGTGGGAGTGGAGTGAGATGTCAGAGATTACATCGGGCTGGAAGAAGAGGGTGTATGGGGTGTGTGCCGTTCTGCTGGCGTGGAGCGTGAGCGTGGAGCCGGTGATGGCGGGCAGCGCACCGAGGAACGAACGGCGTACCATTTCGCGGGCTGCGCCCGCAACCCAAGGGACGGAGGGACGAAGGGACGGAGGGACGGAGAAAGAGCTTGCGCCAGTGCCTTCGTGGAAATATACGCGGGCCGAGAAGAAATCGCAGGTTTGTAGTACGGTAGACACGGCGGCGGGGGCGGTCAGCGCACCGGCGGTGCGATCGGGGGAGCGCAGCAGCGTCTCCGAACGCGACGGCGATCTGAATGGGCCCGGCGGGCTGAGCAGTGCGCCGGCCGCGGTGGATATCGGGGAGTCTGTGACTCCGCTGGCGGCCGTGCCCGGCGACCTGGACGGGGATGGCGACGTGGACGCAGACGACTACGACGTTTTCCTGGCGGCGTTCGGGACATGCCAGGGCCATGCGGCGTTCGTGCCGGAGGCGGACTACGACGGCGACGGCTGCATCACGCTGTCGGACTACCAGGAGTGGCTGGACGATTTCAGGAGTTTTCAGCCGCCGGACCTGGCATACATCGAGAATGGCACGCTGATCGTGCAGGGTACGCAAGCGAGTGACCTGATCACCCTGCGGCTGCAGGCGGGGGTGCCGGCGGTGCTGGAAATCGACCTCGGGGACGACGGAACGGCCGACTTCAGCTTCGACCGCTCCCTGTTTTATCAAATCCTTGTGAACGCCGGCGGCGGAGACGACGTGGTCCGGATCGACGAGGGGAACGGCATCTTCACAGACACAGAGATCACGACGCTGAACGGCGAGGCGGACGATGATACCTTGATCGGCGGCAGCGGCGCGGAGACCTTTGCCGGCGGCCCCGGCGACGATTCCGCGGACATGGGTGCGGGCGACGACCACTTCCACTGGGACCCCGGCGACGGAACCGACGTGGTGGACGGCGGCGGCGGCATCGATACCGTCCAGGTCAACGGAAGTGACGGGGACGAAGACTTCACGGTGACCGCCAACGGCGCCCGGGTGCGGTTCGACCGCATCGACCCCGCCCCGTTCTTCCTCGATATTGGCACCACCGAGAACCTCGTCCTCAATGCCAACGGCGGCGACGATGCACTCGCGTGCACGGGGAACCTGGCCGCCCTGATTCAGATTACGGTGGACGGCGGAGCCGGTGACGACACACTGCTGGGCGGCAACGGCGCCGACGTTCTGATCGGCGGCGCCGACAACGACTTCATTGACGGCAACCAGGGCAACGACACTGTCTTCCTGGGCGGGGGGGATGATGTCTTCCAGTGGGATCCCGGCGACGGCAGTGATACGGTCGAGGGCCAGGCCGGGCACGACGTCGTGGTATTCAACGGATCGAACGGCAACGAAATCTTCGACTTCTCCGCCAACGGGCAGCGACTGCGCTTCACCCGCAACCTGGGCAACATCATCCTGGACGCGGACGGTATCGAACAATTCGACCTCCAGGCCCTCGGCGGCACGGACACCGCCACGGTGAATGACCTGACGGGCACGGCCGTCACACAAGTGAACGTGGACCTCGCCACGTTCGGCGGCGTCGGGGATGCCCAGGCGGATGCCGTCAGCATCGCCGGGACGCCGGCCGCCGATCTCTTCAACATCTCCGCGGACGGCGATTTCGTGGTCATTGATCTGGCTGCCGAGGTTCGTGTGAGGGGTTACGAGGTGGGTGACCAGGTCGTCGTGAACGGCGTGGGCGGCGACACCGTGAACGTGAACGGCTCGGACGGTCCGGACACGATGACGCTCACGGCGAACGGCACGCAAGGGCGGGTGGATGCGACTGGTTTCTCCGCCGCGGTGGCCGTGAGTGGTGCACTGTCGCTGGTCATCAACGGCCTGGGCGGGTCGGACAGCATCAGTTGCACGGGGAACCTGGCCGGCCTGTCGATTCCGATCACGCTGGATGGCGGGGAGGGCGACGACACGATCCTCGGCAGCAACGGCGCCGACGTTCTGATCGGCGGCGCCGACAACGACTTCATTGACGGCAACCAGGGCAACGACACTGTCTTCCTGGGCGGGGGGGATGATGTCTTCCAGTGGGATCCCGGCGACGGCAGTGATACGGTCGAGGGCCAGGCCGGGCACGACGTCGTGGTATTCAACGGATCGAACGGCAACGAAATCTTCGACTTCTCCGCCAACGGGCAGCGACTGCGCTTCACCCGCAACCTGGGCAACATCATCCTGGACGCGGACGGTATCGAACAATTCGACCTCCAGGCCCTGGGCGGCGCCGACACCGTCACCATGAATGATCTGGGCGGTACCGACGTGGTTGACGTGAACGTTGATCTTGCGGGTACGCTGGGAGGCAGCTCCGGCGATGCGCAGCCCGACACGGTCATCGCCAACGCCACGGACGGAGACGACACGATTCTGGTCATCGGATCGTCCGGAGGCCCGGTCACCGTGCTCGGGTTGGTGACCCGGTTGTCCGTTTTCCACAGCGAAGTTGGCAACGACCAGCTCCGCTTCCACGCGCTCGACGGTGACGATGTGGTGGACGCGTCCGGCCTGGCAGCGGGAATCATCAGCCTGCTTGTCGACGGTGGTGCCGGCAACGACGTCCTCATTGGCAGCGATGGGGACGATGTTCTGTTGGGCGGTGACGGTGACGACGTGTTGCTCGGCGGGCCGGGGGTGGACGTACTCGACGGAGGGCCGGGTGATAACATCGTGATCCAGTGATGAAGGGCAGGTTGGCAGCCGCGAAACGAACCCGGTTGAGCCCAGGTATGACCTCGCGCTACTGACATGCCGCGAAAGGCGGGCGGGCCCGGACCGGATGGAGGACCGGCTGGTCTCCGCAGGCGACTCGCCGTGGCGAGAAAGCCGGTCCCACAAGA
>CAZPHH010000082.1:0-22088 GCA_964586145.1 uncultured Phycisphaeraceae bacterium
GAGCCTAAATCGATCGGCACGATGATCGTGACCTATTTCCGCGACTTCGGCGTGTTGCGCCAGACGCGGTCGGAGTACTGGGGCACGCAGATCGTGAATTTTCTCGACTGCACGATCTTCTTCGCCATTCTCACGATATCGCCCATCATCCTGTCGGAGAACTTCGGTTTCACGGATGCCCAGGCGGGCTACGTCGTCACCATCTTTGGCAGCACGACGACGATCTGCCTGCTTTTCTCCGGGATGTTCATGGACTGGCTGGGGATTCGGTGGTCGCTCTACCTGGCGATGCCGGTCCTCACGATTCTGAGGGCAGCCATTGCCGTGCTGGCCCTGAATCCGGACCTGCTCCCGGACCATCGCGGGACGCTCGTAACGCTGGCATATTTCCTGATGGCGCCGTGCATGGCCCTGGTGCAGACGGTCTTCCAGGCGGCCAACAAGCGATTCACGACGCAGAAGTCGCGCAGCGCAGGGTTCAACCTGTGGTACCTGTTCATGAACGTCGGCGCGGCATTGGCCGGCGTGCTGATCGATGTCATCTACCTGGTGCTTCGCTTGCCGCGCGTGCATATCTTCAGCCTCGGGGCCGTATTCGCCGTGCTTTGTTTCGTGGTGACGTTGGTAGTGATTCGGCGGGAGGAGCAACTGTACGGACCGGACGAGGCGCCCGACCCTCGTTCGAAAGGACTGCGCAAGAACCCGTTTGAGATCGTTTCCGCGGTCATGCGAGAGCCCGTGTTCTGGCGCTTCGTGTGCCTCGTCTCACTCCTCCTGGGAGTGCGCGCGGTCTTCCTGTACATGCACCTGCTCTGGCCGAAGTACTGGCTGCGGGTGATCGGGCCGGACGCGCTGATCGGCACGTTAAACACCATTAACCCCATTCTGGTGATCGTCGGTCTCATTCTGCTGATTCCCATTCTGCACCGTTTCAGCGTCTACAAGATGCTCGTGTACGGCAGCATCATTTCGGCGCTCTCGCTCTTCGTCATGGCCATTCCCTCGTGGGGGAACACCACGTATACCGTCTCGATCATCGCCATCGTGGTGCTGTCGATCGGTGAACTCCTCTGGTCGCCGCGACTCACCGAGTACACTGCCGCGATCGCCCCCGTCGGGCAGGAGGGCACCTATCTGGGCTTGTCGATGGTTCCTTACTTCTTCGCCAAGACAGCGGTGAGCTTTTTCTCTGGCCACATGCTGGCAATCTGGGTTCCCGAACTGCCGGACGGTGAGTTGCTGCGCGATCGTCTGGCGGCCGGCGAGGTGCCGTTCTACTTGACGCCCAGTACGTTATGGTTGCTCCTGGGAGTGTTCGCCTTGGCCGGACCCCTGGTCGCCCTTGCTCTGAAGGGCTGGTTCACCAAGGGTGCCAAGTGGACAACTGACGCCTCGGCCACAGACCATCCGGTTCCCGTCCCAGCGGCCGAGCCGCCCGCGACCACCGTGCCTGCCGCGGGGGCGGTGCTGGACGCCGGTGGAACGTGTCCGTCGTGCGGGACCGATCGGATCCCCGGAACACCATGCCCCGGCTGCGGCCGACCTCCGGAGTGAGACCCGGCGCGGGGCTAAAGGGGAATGGGGTGGGGTGTGGGGTTGAACACAGAACAGCGGGCGAAGGGACTCGAACCCTCAACATTCAACTTGGAAGGCTGATGCTCTACCAATTGAGCTACACCCGCAACCGGCTGAGGCCGCGGCCGTCACACCACGCATCGTTGCGGGGGCGGGCGGGTGACGGACGATGGACCCGGGCCGACGGCCATTCTCGCAGGGTACAAGGGGGTGTCAAGCGGGCATGGCACGGGCGTGAATAGCGCTCGGCTGGCCGGACAGGGGGGGTCTGCCCAACCCTGACCCATCGTGGCCGGCCCGGCGCGTCAGATTTCCTCGATTTCCTTGGTCTTGGCGGTGACCAGGCCGTCGATCTCGTCCTCGTACTTCTTGGTCATCTTCTGGATGGAGTCCTTGGCGGATTCGGCCTGGTCTTCGGTCAGGACGGCGTCTTTCTTGTTCGTGTCGATGGTCTTGTTCGCATTGCGGCGGACGTTGCGCAGGGCGACCTTCTGGGCCTCGGCCAGCTTGCGGACCTGCTGGGAAAGCTGCTGGCGCCGTTCGCCGGAAAGCTGCGGAACGGGCAGCCGGACGGACTTGCCGTCGCTCTGCGGCGTGATGCCGATGTCCGACGCCTGGATGGCCTTCTCAATGTCCTTCAAGATGCTCGGGTCGAACGGCTTGACGAGAATGGTGGACGGATCGGGCACGCTGATGGTGGCCAGCTCGCGCAACTGGCTGGTCATGCCGTAGCTGGGCACTTCCACCCGCAGGTGGTCGACCAGGCCCACGGAGGCCCGGCCGGCGCGGACGCCTCGCAATTCCTCCTTGAAATACTCGATGACCTTGCTCATCTCGTCGCGGCATTGCTTCTCGATCGCAGACGCGGGCATGTCATTTCACTCCATCGACCGTCTCGTCTGACCTGAACCGATGTCCTGCGCCGGCGGCTGCCCCGGCGCCGTTGGCCGACCAGTCTATCGGCGCTCGGCTGCCGCGACAAGCGGTCGGCGGTGCCTGTCCGGAGCGGGGTCTTGCTGGGAGTTCATTCCTGCCGAGCGTTCACGAACCCGGCTGTGCGGCCTGCGCCACGCGGGCGTCCACGCGGGCCTTGATCTGCTGGTAGACGGCGCGGGTCGCGGTGGACCGGTTCAGCGTGTAGAAGTGGATGCCGGCCGCGTCGTTGTCCAGCAGGTCGCGGCACTGCTCCGTGGCGTGATACATGCCCACCTGCCGGACGGCGTCCACGTCGTCTTCCACCGCCTCCACCTTCTCGAGAAGCTCGCGCGGGATGGAGGCCCCGCACAGCCCCGTGAACCGCTTGATCTGGCTGACGCTGAGGATCGGCATGATGCCCGCGACGATGGGGACATGGATGCCGCGGGCGGCGGCCCGGTCGCGAAAGCGATAGAACGCCTGGTTGTCGAAGAAGAGCTGGCTGATGAGGTAATCGCAGCCGGCGTCCACTTTGCGCTTGAGGAAGTCGAGGTCCGCATCGGGGCTGGACGCTTCCGGGTGGGTTTCCGGATGGCAGGCGCCGCCGATGCAGAAATCGTGGCGGTCCTTGAGAAACGTGATCAGCTCATTGGCGTGGGCGAAGCCGTCGGCCTCGGCGGAGAAGGTGCCTGTGCCGGCAGGGGGGTCGCCGCGCAGGGCCAGCACGTTCTCCAGCCCGCGTGCCTTCAGGTCGTCCGCGACCGCCGCGATGTCCCGCCGCCCCGACCCGGCGCAGGTGAGGTGGGCCAGGGCCTCGATCCGCATGTCGCTTTTGATCCGGGCGACCAGTTCGACCGTCTTGCGGCGCGTGGAGCCGCCGGCGCCCCACGTAACCGAGACGAAGCTCGGGGCCAGCGGCTTGAGCTTCTCGATGGTGACGTACAGATCCCAGAATCCGATTTCGTCCTTGGGCGGGAAGAACTCGAACGACACGGTGGCGCGTTGGCGAAGCTCGTCGGAAATTCTCATGACGCGCAACGATACCGGCGGGTCGACTGGGCGCGGAAGGATTCGAACCTTCGAAGGCTTACGCCAACGGGTTTACAGCCCGTCCCCTTTGGCCACTCGGGCACACGCCCCACCTTCTGATACCAGGATGTCAAGCCGGTCGGCACGCGGCAGTACCTCTCCTGGGGCCCCCTCGGCCCGCTCTGGGCGGGATCCGCGGGCACGGTCCGGGAATCGGGCCCTGCCGCCTCGGCCTCGGCTGGCAGCGACTTCGCTGCCCGGCACCTGGCTTTCCAATCGGCCGCCGGGTGCGCCGACCGCAGAAATTAAACCAATTCCGCGGGTCTGACAAGGACGGAACCGGTCGCCTTTGGCAAATCCGCAGGGGACGCGGCGCGCGTGGCCGTGGCGATTCGAGCCCTCGGGGGTCCGGCTGCCTGCCACGGCCTGTCAGATTGACACGTCGGCGTACCGGGGTCCGGCCGGGACGGACGTATAACACTTGAATTGCCAGCATGTTACGGTTCGTTCCCGAAGGGATTCGTTGTGGCACACCGTGTGCTGATATGGTTGGTGGGCCGAGTCCGGCAGATCGGGCATCTCCCCGGGCGGGCCGGCCGAACCGGTGCAATCAAGCGAAAGCGAGGTGACATATGCCAGGTCGACGACCCAGTGAGTGGTATCCGATCAATCGTCTTCGCGGCGAGGTGGACCGGCTGTTCAACGAGTTCTTTGAGGAGGGCTCGCGGCTGACACCGCCGTGGTGGTTTGGCGCTCGGGCGTACCCGGCCGCAAATCTCTGGGAGGACGCGGAGAGCCTGTACGCGGAGTTTGAGCTGCCCGGCTTCCGCATGGAGGACATAGATCTGCAGGTGGTCGGCAACGAGCTGACGATCGGGGGTCGGCGCGGCGGCGAGGCGCGTGAGGGGACGGCCTATCATCGCCGCGAGCGCGGCACGGGCGAGTTCAAGCGGATGATCCGGCTGCCGGCGGACATCAATCCCGACCAGGTCGAAGCGAAGCTGCGGGACGGTGTGCTGCTCGTGCGGTTGGGCAAGGCGGAAGCGGCCAAGCCGAAGAAGATCCAGGTCAAGGCGGTGGGCAAGTGATCCGAACGGCGGTTCGGACCGAGACGGACGAGCAGACAAGGAGAGCGAATCATGGCTGAAGAACGCTCCATCGAGAAGCACCCGGGGGCCCAGGAAGTGTCGCGTGTGGAGCATACGCGCAACCGCGCACACTTCCGGCCGACCGTGGATATTCTGGAAACGGCGGATGAGTTGCTGGTCATGGCGGACATGCCGGGCGCCAGCGCCGAAGACATCGACATCCGGTTTGAGAACGGCTCCCTTTCCATTCACGGGAAGGTGGCCGACCGGCAGGCTGCAGGGACCAACTACCTGCTACGGGAATATGAGGTGGGCGACTTCCACCGGACGTTCGAGGTGAGCGAGATGATTGATCCCGAGCGAATTCACGCCGAGTACAAGCTGGGCGTGCTCACGCTACACATGCCGAAGGCGGACGCCGCTAAGCCGCGGAAGATCGCAGTCAAGGGGATGTGACGTGCGTTGGGGCAGTCGCGGGCCGGCGTGGAGCGGATGCGTGGTCCGCCCCGCGCCGGCCTTTTACGTCTCTCGCGAGGGTCTTCATGCCTGGCCGCCTGCCGGCTGCGCCACGGCGCCGGTGAGCAACCGCCGGATGGTTGCGCCGGCGTGGAACACCGTGACGTAGAGCGTCGGCAGAACGACCAGCGTCAACAGCGTCGCGAAGGACAAACCGAAGATCACCGCGGTGGCCATGCTGCCCCACCATTCCGTCGATTCGCTCCTCGTGGCCCAGGCCATCACGTGAAAATCGTAGCTGACGCCCACCGCCATCGGGATCAGGCCCAGCACCGTCGTGACGGCCGTCAGCAGCACCGGCCGAAGCCGCGTGGCGCCCGCCTGCATGGCGGCCTCCATCAGGTCCAGGCCTCGGGCCTGAAGCTGACGCGTGTAGTCCAGCAGGACGATGGCGTTGTTCACCACGACGCCGGCCAGGCTGATCACGCCCACCCCGGTCATGATGATCCCGAACGGCATCCGGCAGATCAGCAGCCCGGCAAACACGCCGATCAGAGACAGGATCACTGTGGTCATGATCATGAACGGCACGCTGAGCGAGTTGAACTGCGCCACCAGGATCAGCGTAATCAGCAGCAGGGCGATGACAAAGGCTTTGCTCAGGAAGGCCGACGCCTTGTCCTGCTCCTCCTTCTCCCCGGCGTAGCGGATTTCGTAGCCGGGCGGCAGCTCCAACTCGGCCAGCCGACCCTGCACCTCGGCCAGCACGTCTGTCCCCAGGCGACCCTCCGCGTCTCCCGTCAGGGTGATTACCCGCTTCTGGTCCACCCGGCGGATGGTGCCATAGCCGCCGGTGTACTGAAACTCGCCGAGCGAACTCAGGGGAACGGCCTGCCCCGCGTTGTTGGGCACGCGCAGGCGGAAGAGGTCGTCCACCGACGTGCGCTGGTCCAGCGGCAGGCGGACGGTGATGTCATACTCATCGTTGAACTGCCGGTACTTGCCTACCTCTCGCCCGAACACCGCCGTCTTCAGGAAGTTCCCGATGATGGCCGTGTTGACGCCGAGCATCATCGCCCGCCGCCGGTCCACCTGGAACGCCAGCTCCGGCCGGGCGGCCTCGAAGTCGCTTCGCAGGTTCACCAGGCCGGAGACTCCGCTGATGGCCTGTTTGGCCTTCTCGCTGAGCGTCTGGAGGACCTTAAAATCCTGGCCGACGAATCGGACGGTGACGGCGGCGCCGGTCGGCGGGCCTTCCTCCTGCTTCTCGACCTTCAGTTCCGCCCCGGGCAGATCGGCCAGATCGGCTCGCAGCTCGGCGAGAATTTCGGCGGACGGCCGCTCGCGGAGTTCATACTTGGGGAAGATCAGGGTGATGGTGGTGACGTGCCCGCCGGCGCTGCCCCCACCTCCCATGAACATGTCTCCCCCGGAGCCGACGTTGGTGATCACGTGGTCAAAGTACTGCTCGTACCGCGAAAGGCGCGATTCCACGATTCGGGCCAGCCGATCGGACTCGTAGATGTTAGTGCCCTGCGGGCAGCGAATGTTGATGGCCGCACGCCGCGGATCCACATCGGGAAACAGCTCCACGCCGGTGCCGTGTCGGTAATAATAGACGCCCATGCCGATCAGCAGGAGCACGGCCAGGCTGAGAGTGGTGAATCGGTGCTGGAGGGCCGTTTGCAGGATGCGCCGATACCCGCGGATCACTGGATGCACGTGGTCGGCGTCCTTCACCTGCGCGCGAACAAAGAGGGAGGCGAGCGTGGGACTGATGACCAAAGCGACGAACAGTGAGCTGGTCAGCGTGATGATCAGCGTGATCGGCAGGTACTTCATGAACTCGCCCATGATGTCGGGCCAGAACATCAGCGGCCCGAACGCGGCCAGCGTGGTTGCGGTGGAGGTGATCACCGGCCAGGCGACTTCCGACGTGCCCCGCATGGCCGCTTGAACGCGATCTCCGCACAGCGTGTAGTGACGGTACACGTTCTCCACGATGACGATCGCGTTGTCGACCAGCATGCCCAGGGCCATGATCAGGCTGAACAGCACGACCATGTTCAGCGTGTAGCCCAGCAACTGGATGACCGTGAAGCTGAGCAGCATGCTCATGGGGATCGCCAGTCCGACGATCATCGCCGGCCGCCATCCGAGGAACAGCAGCAGCACGCCCACCACCAGGATCAGGCCGGTGAGCATGTTGTTCTCCAGGTCCTTGACGATCCCTCGGATGTCCTCGGACTGGTCCAGCGTCACGTCGAACCGTACGCCGGCCGGCACCTGCGTCCTGGCGTGCTCGAGCACCGCCATGACGTGGTCGACGATCGCAATAATGTTCTCGCCGGCCCGCTTCTGAACCGACAGGGTGATGGTGTCCTCACCGTTGAGGCGGCTGATGGAGGTACGATCCTTGAACGTGTCGCGGACCTCCGCCACGTCGGTGAGGTAGATGGGCCGCCCGTCGCGCGTGGCGATCAGCAGTGTGTCCACCTCTTCCGGCTCCGTGAACTGGGCGGGCACGCGAATGTTCAGCTTCGTGCCGGGCGTCTCCAGACCCCCGGCGGAGATGTTCACGTTCTCCGACGGAATGAGCTCCACGATTTCCGGGATGGTCAGTCCGTACGCGGCCACCTTGTCCTGGTCGATCTCCAGCCGGATTTCGCGCTCCAGCCCGCCGATCACGTCGCAGTTCAGCACGCCAGGGATGGCGTCGATGTAGTCCTCCAGGTCGTCCGCGATCGCCTTGAGATGCACCGGGGAGATCGGCCCGGAAAGGTTGACCATCAAAATGGGGAAATCCGAGATGTTGATTTCCGTCAGAACGGGCTCTTCCGCGTCGTTGGGCAGGTCCGCCTTCGCCCGATCCACCTTGTCCCGGACGTGTTGCATGGCGTCGTCCGTGCTGACGTCCGGCAGAAACTCGATGGTGATGATGGAGCTGCCCTCAACGCTGGCGGAACGGATCTCCTTGACCCCTTTCAGGCCCGCCAGCTCCTTCTCGATCTTGAGCGTGATGGAGGACTCGATGTCCTCCGGGGCCACGCCCTCGTATGGTGTGGAGATGACGATGACCGGGATCGGCACGTCCGGGGCGGACTCCCGCGGAAGCACGGCGTAACTGTACGTTCCGAGCACGATGATGATCGCGATCAGTACGCCCACCGTCGTGCGGTTTCGAATGGCGGTATCGGAGAGGATCATGGTGCGTCAACGCTCCTCCACCATCGCCACGGCTTGTCCTGCACTGACGTATCGCTGGCCAGCCACGATCAGCCGATCGCCGTCGGCCAGGCCGTCGAGCACCTGTACGCTGCGCCCGCGGATGAATCCGAGCCGGACGTTGCGCCGCTGGGCCTGGTTCTGGGAATCCACGACGTACACCTCGTGGCCCTTCTCCAGGGGAATCACCGAGTCCAGCGGGATCAGGATGACGTCGTTCAGCACTTGGCGGGTCAACCGCACCTTGACGATTTGCCCGCTGCGAAGGCTGTAGTCCGGATTCGGAACGGTGACCTCGATCCGCGTGGTCCGCGTGCCGGCGTCGGCCAGCTCGCTGATATAGGTGATCGGCCCGGCAACCTCCGGCCTGTCCGGGCTGAAGAGGAAAATCTGGGCGGACTCGCCCAGCTCCAGGTAGTGGATGTCCCGCTCCGGCACGTCGGCCGTCACCTTCACCGGGTTGATGTTGACGATCTCGGCGACGGAATCGCCCGGCGATGCGTATTCCCCGACCTCCACCGTGAGCCTGTTCAGAATCCCGTCGATCGGCGCGAAGACGGTGGTCCGGTCCAGCTCCTCGCGGGCCGCGTCCAGCAGGGCCTTGCTCACATCACGCCGGGTGCGGGCGTTGTCCAGCTCCGTCTTGCTGGCTGTCGCTCCCCGGTACAGCCCCAAGAGCCGGCCGAACTCGATTTCGTCAAACTCGTGCTGCGCGCGGGCCTGCTCGTAGCGGGCCTCCAGCAGGGCCCGGTTCAGATGGAGGATCGGCTGACCCGCGACGACCGGCTCGCCGTCCTCCAGCGGCGCGCCCGCCGGGAGGAGCTTGCCGCGCCAGCGGATGTCCGCCGGCCGTTCCGCCCGTTTCTCGATCCGCGCCGGGACCTCGGCCGCCACGCGGACGATGCGGTCGGGGCCGACCACGGCCGTCAGGTCGAATGTGTCCGGCATCTCCGGGATGGGGGCGACCGTCTGCACCGTGACGTTCACCGGCGGGACCACCACGTCGGGTTTCGGCGGCTCCTCGACCGGCCACGTCACGGCGGCCACCACGAGGGTTACTGCGCCCACGAGCAGGGCCAGCGCGACGAGTCGACCGCGCGCGGTCGGTCGCGCGGGCGTGTGGGGCCGTGGTTTTGAAGGCGCGATCATCGGTTGTGTCCGCTCGTTGCGTTCCGGGGTCTTGACCCCCCCGGACGGGCCCCCGGCATCTGCTGTCATGATACGTACCCCTCCCGTTTCACGTTCCTTATTGCAGGGATGGAAAAACGAGTTATGTGGTCGGCCAGCCGCTCAATGTCCTCAGGGCCAAAGCGCAGTTGCGGGTCCAGTTGCCCGATGATGGTCCGGGCATGGTGGAAGAAGACGCACTGGCCGACCACGCTGAAGGCGCAGATTCGTGCTTCCTCTTCCGATGCCTGGTTGCCCATCAACTCCCGGACGATGTCGACGGCCTGCTGGAGCTGGGGGCGGTACGAACGCTCCACCACCGGCTCAATCGCCTTGCTGGGATCCACCAGCTCGCGGGCCATCAGCTTGGCGTACCAGCCCGCGCGTCCGGCACCAAATATACGGCTAACCAGGCGGCGCACCAGCTCGTGGAGCCGTTGTTCCGGCGTCAGCCCGGCCCCGAATTCCGCATCGATCGGGTGCTCTTCGTTCGTGCATCGGTCGGCGTATTCCAGGACGGCCGCGTACAGGCGTTCCTTGTCTCCAAAATGGTAGTTGACGGCCGCCACGTTGGAGCCAGCCCGCCCGCAGATGTCCCGGATCGTCGCATGGTGGAACCCGTGCTTCGCGAACACCTCCCCGGCGGCGTCCAGAAGCCGTTCTCTCGTGCTCTGGTTTCCCTGATCGGCTCGTTCCATGTCGTCGGTCACAAACCTCCGTTTCAAACATAAGTATAAAGCGCGTGTTGGACGAAAGCAAGTAAAGACCTGTCAAATTGGTTAGCTGTTGTTAAATATGGATTTACGATCCAACGTCACGGCTGCTCGTCTGGCGTGAACCCCAACTCTCCCTCCGGGATCGGCACTTCCTTCCGCGGGACCGGCCCGGGTGTCCCTGAGGCCGCCCCTTTTCGTCTCGGCCCAGGCCTTTCTTGTGGGGGACCGGCTTTCCAGGCGGTCCAGGGCTGGAGTGCCCGCGGTGGGCGGGGCCCCCGTACACCGCTGGCCCGGAATCCCGTCCGCGCCGTCCTCAACCTCCCCTGTCTTCAGACCGGCTACTGGAAAGCCGG
The DNA here is from genome assembly GCA_964586145.1 of uncultured Phycisphaeraceae bacterium. Classification (GTDB taxonomy): domain Bacteria; phylum Planctomycetota; class Phycisphaerae; order UBA1845; family UBA1845; genus JAFGJQ01. The sequence continues at coordinate 10,525 of CAZPHH010000082.1, forward strand.
TCCCACACAAGAGCAATTTCCCCCATATTCGGGGTTCCGGCCCGAAGATTCAGGGTTCGCAACTATAACTGGGAGCCCCCGAGCGCGGGACACTCGCTCCACAGGTGTGAGTGGAGCAGCGCGCTTTCTGCGGTGACCGACCGGCGCGATCCTCTGCCGGTTCCGCGGACTGGATTCGGGGGGCTTGATTGCGAACGTTCGGCCCGAGGGCGGGCTCGTGGTGAGTGAAACTGCAGACAGACGAGTGCCGCGGGGCGCGCCGGACCACGGGAGCATGTCCTCGGCTCAGGGGTGAGCCGCCCTCTCTGAGGTGGGGGATGCCGGACGGTTGGGCGGGGCGTTGCAGCCTTCGCAACGGATTGGTATGGTCTCATTTGCCTGCGGCGGAGGCAGTTGCAGGCGGTTCGGGGACGTGGTTCGCCTTGGTGGCCGTGTTGGGTGGTGCGAATCCGGCAGAAGTCGGAACAGAGGCTCAAGGATGAAGGGACCGTATGATCTGCCTCAGCCGATCCCGTATCAGGGGAGCAAACGCCAGATCGCGCCCGCCATCCTGCGCCACTTTCCCGCGAGGGTCTGCCGGGTGGTGGAGCCGTTTGCCGGGTCTGCTGCGTTGTCGATTGCGGTTGCCGCGCAAGGGCGAGCGGACCGTTTCTGGGTCAACGATGCGCATGCTCCGTTGATCGCGTTGTGGCGGGAGATTCTCCACCGGCCGGATGAGCTCGCCCGGAAATACGGGCTTCTCTGGCAAGAGCAACTTGGAAGCGAGCGGCAGTATTATGACCGCGTGCGTGACCGTTTCAACCGAGAACACGATCCTGCCGACTTTCTGTATCTGCTGGCCCGCTGTGTGAAGGCGGCGATTCGATACAATGCGAATGGGGAGTTCAACAACACGCCGGACAACCGGCGAAAGGGCGCCCGCCCCCCGGAGATGCGCCGCCGTATCTGCCACGCATCGGAACTCCTGCGGAAGCGAACGCGACTCACGTCGTGGGACTACAGGAAGGTCCTAGCTGAGTGCGGAGATGACGATCTCGTCTACATGGACCCGCCCTACCAGGGTGTCTGCGGAAATCGCGATCAGCGGTATCTTCCCAAGGTGGATCATGAGGAGTTCTGCCACGAGCTCGCAAAGCTGAATGACCGGCACATCATGTTTGCCGTGTCCTATGACGGACGCACCGGCGACAAAGTCTACGGAGAACCGCTACCTGAGTGTCTCAGCCTGACGCACCTGGAGATACGTGCGGGACGGTCCACGCAGGCGACGCTTCTGGGGCGTTCGGAAGTGACGTACGAGTCGCTGTACCTGTCGCGAGCGCTCCGCGCAGCACAGAGGCGGGACAAACAGGCCGGGGACGTGCAACTTGCGCTGTGGTGAAGGCTCAGTCAGTGGCGAAGAGGAGAGCGAAAGGCAAGGTTGAGGTTCCGAAGGAACTGCTCCTTCGAATGCGGGGCATCACCGCGAAACGTGCGAGAACGGTGATCGACCACATCTTGAAGCACGGACAGATTACGACTGAAGAACTGAGTGAAACGTACGGATACGATCACCCGCCGCGCGCGGCTCGGGACGTGCGGGAGCAAGGCATCTCGTTGGAGACGGTTCGCGTGACGGGATCGCACGGCCGCAAGATCGCAACATACCGATTCGGTGATCTCTCGAAGATCAAGCAGGGGAAGCTCGGTGGCCGCAAGGCCTTGCCGAAGTCCCTGAAGGTCGCGCTGCTGAAGGCGCATGGGTCGTGTTGCAGCGTGTGCGGCACGAGATACGAATCACGCTACCTCCAGATCGATCACCGGATTTCGTACGAGGTCGGCGGTGAGCCCGCGAGAAACGCAGCCGCAACCGAGTTCATGTTGCTGTGTGGCTCATGCAACCGGGCGAAATCGTGGTCGTGCGAGCATTGCAGGAACGGAACGGCGGACCTCTCGCCGGATGTCTGCAGGTCATGCTACTGGGCAACCCCCGAAGACTACGCTCATGTCGCGTTGCGCCTGATTCGACGACTGGATGTCACCTGGTCGGGCGAGGAGGTGCCGCAACACGATCTTCTTCTGAAGCTGTCGAAGCACGCACGCAAGAAGGTTCCGGAATTCGTCAAAGAGGTGTTGCGCGAGGCGCTCACCCGGAAACCAGACTAGGTCGGGTAGTGTCGGATGAATCTAGTGAGCGTCGAGGGTGCTTACGTCCGCCGAATCACGCCCGCAGAGGGGAAGGTATTCGTGGTCCCTGTGCAGAGGATCGTACGTGGCAGGTACATGCTCGGATTGGCCCTCGCAGGCGCGTTGTTGACCGCCGCGGGCTGCGCCGCGCCGCGGACCGGCCCCGCGGCACTCCAGCGGCAGCTCGATGCCCTCTTTGACGATCCGCGCTTCTCGGAGGCGTATTGGGGCGTGCGCGTGGAGACCCTGAACGGGAACATCCTCTACGACCGACTCGGCCACAAGCAGTTCATCCCCGCGTCGAACCTCAAGGTGTTCACCACGGCCGCCGCGCTCGAGCGGCTCGGCCCGGACTTCACCTACGAAACCCGGCTGAACGCCGTTGGCCCGATCGGCGACGACGGCACGCTGAACGGCAGCCTGGTCATCGTCGGCTCCGGCGACCCGTCGCTGGGTGCGTGGCACCCGGACGAAGAGCAGAACAGCCGCCAACTGCTGGCCTCCTGGGTGGAGCAGATCAAAGCCGCCGGCATCCGCCGCATCGCCGGCGACATTGTGGGTGATGGCCGGTGCTTCACCGAGGAGTTCATCGGCCCGCACTGGGAATACTACGACCTGCCGTTCTGGTATTCCGCCGGCTCCAGCGGACTGGCCATGGAGGAGAACGCTTTCCGGTGCTATATCCTCCCGACAAAGGTGGGCGAACCAGCCTTCATCGAGATCGTTCCCCAAACCGCCTACATCACCCTCATCAACGCGACGCGAACCGTGGAGGCCGGCGGCGTCAGCAACGCGGACAGCACGAACTGCCAGGTGGAGGGCAACACCGTCAAGTTCGCCGGCACCATCGCGATGGACAAGCCGTTCATCCGCGAGCGGGCGGCCATTTGGGACGGCGCCCGATACGCCGCGTTCCTGCTGCAGGAAGCCCTGGAACGGGGGGGCGTTTCCGTGGCCGGCCGGGCCGTGAACATCCGCGATCTGGACAATCCGGCCTCCCTCGATGCGGCGGAGGCCCGGACATTGGCCGTGTACGCGTCGCCGCCCATGTCGGAACTCGTGAAGGTCGTGAACAAGCCGAGCCACAATTTCTTCGCAGACCAGATTCTGCGGACGATGGGCCTGCAGCGGCGGGGGGTCGGCAGCTTCGACGCCGGCGTGGAGGAGGTGCGGGCGTGGCTGGCCGAGATCGGCGTGCCGCAGACGCACGCCATCCAGATGTTTGACGGCTCCGGGCTCGCCCGGGACAACCTCATCCAGCCCCGGCAGATGTGTCACGTGCTGCGGCACATGGCCCGCCCCGGCCCCGGCCGCGCGGAGTTCGTCGATTCGCTGCCCGTGGCGGGCGTCGACGGGAACTTGGCCCGTCGGATGACGGAACCGCCCACTCGCGGTAACGTACGGGCCAAGACGGGGTACATCTCCAACGCTCGTACCCTTTCGGGCTACGTGACCCATGCAGGCGGGCAACAGCTTGTGTTCGCGCTGATGTGCAACCAGTACACCGTCCCGACCCGGGAAGTAAATGAGGTACAGGACCGGACGTGCGTCATTCTGGCGTCGTGGGAGCCGTAGGGGACCGCGTCTGTCGTTCTTTCTGCTACCGCCCGCACGGTCGTCCGATAAAGCCGCACTTTGCACGGGCTGCCCCGCGTTGATTTGGGGGATAGTACGTTCTACGATCCGTGTAGGGCTGAAAGCACAGTCGCAATTGGGGCAGCAGTGTAGGGTCACGGAGCATGGCCAGCCCGGTGGTACCGGGAGGGCTATGATCCGACGAGGGTCGTGCAGGATTGCGAGTGGGACCGACGGGAGCACGACGGGCAAGCGGCAGGCTTGCTTCGGCCGCGCTCGCCGATGGGGGAGAAGGTGAAGGGTGCTGCAGAGGGGGAATGAACATCTCTTGTTCAGGCTGACCCGGTTGGCGAGCCTGCTGGTTTTGATCAGCGCCTTGGGCGGCGGGCCTGTTCGCGCGGAGGGGGAGGGCCCGGCCATCGATGTCTGGTACGGGTCGGAGCAGACGTTCGGTCACCCCGGTGTGCCGCAGCGCTGGGTGAACATCCTGGGCAACGTGTCCGACTCGGACGGTGTGGCCTCACTGAGTTATCGACTCAACGGTGGAGAGCTGAAGCCGCTTTCCATCGGCCCCGATACCCGCCGCCTGCTGATGCCCGGCGACTTCAACATCGACATCGACTACGCCGACCTGCAACCCGGCCTCAACGAGGTCGCGATTTCTGCGACGGACGCAAACTCGAACGGCAGCACAACGACCGTTACTGTCAACTACGCCGCCGGCAACGCCTGGCCGCTGCCGTACACCATCGACTGGAGCACGGTGGACACCCTCTCCGACGCCGTCCAGGTGGTGGACGGCAAGTGGGATTTCACCAGCAACGGTGTACGCCCGATCGAGCTGGGCTACGATCGCCTGCTGGCCATCGGCGAGCGGTTCGGCTGGACGGATTACGAAGTCACGCTCCCAATTACGATCCACGGCATCGACCCCGCGGGCTACCAGTGGCCGAGCGTAGCTCCGGGTCTGGCCATCATGCTCCGCTGGCAGGGGCACACCAAGTGGGGCGACTGGCAGCCGTGGATTTTCTGGCGCCCCAACGGGGCGTCCGCCTGGTATTACTACGGAGGCGGTCCGCACTTCGAGCTTCAGGGAGATGCCAGGGTCATCGTTGCGGACACGTCCGGCCGGACGCTCGACAACGACGTTCCCTACTACTGGAAAGTCCGCGTGGAGACGATCCCGGGCACGGGCAGTTTCTACTCCATGCGGGTGTGGGAGGTGGGGACACCGGAACCGATCCCATGGGACCTGACCGGCTGGCAGGGCACCGACGATCTGCCCTCAGGGTCGTTCCTGTTGATTGCGCACCATGTGGATGCGACGTTCGGCAATATCACGGTGTCGCCCGTGCTCGGCACGGATCCGCCCTTGATATTCGATGAGCAGGTGTCGCCGGAGGCGAATTGGGCGATGGTGCAGTGGACGACGGACGTGCCGGCAGACAGTCGTGTGGAATACGGCCTGACCGACGCATACGAATTGGGCACGGTGAGTGACGCGGCGAAGACGCTGGAGCACGCCATCGTGCTGGCCGGGTTGGAGGCCGAGACGACGTATCACTTCCGGATCACGTCCGAGCGACCCAGCGGCGTGAGCGCCTCGACGGAGGACCAGATCTTCACCACGTCGGCTCCGGATACGACACCGCCGGTGATCTCGCTGGTGCAGGCGTCGCCGGACCGGTTCAGCGCCGTGATCACCTGGAGCACTGACGAGCCGACGACGGGAGGTGTCGCCTACGGACTGACCGAGTCGTATGAAATCGGCAGCGAGGAGGACGAAACACTCTCCCTGAGCCACAGCGTGACGTTCTTGGGGCTGACGCCGGAGACGCTGTACCACTTCCAGGTGACGGCCGAGGACTGGGCCGGCAATGTCGCGTGGTCGGAAAGCCTGACGTTCACGACGGCGCCGCTGCCGCCGCCGATCGTCGTGTCGGACGACTTCTGCTGCGCGGTCCTGGACACCGGGGTCTGGACGTTCATCGATCCGAAAGGCGACGGCTCGTACGCCATGACCGGCGGGCAGATCACGCTGTCGGTGCCGCACGGCGTGAGCCACGACGTCTGGACGGGCGGCAACTTCGCCCCGCGGATCATGCAGCCGATTACCAATGCCGACATGGAGATTGAGATCAAGTTCGACTCGCCGTTGAGCGTCCGATACCAGATGCAGGGCCTGGTGGTCGAGCAGGACGCGAACAACTACGTCCGCTTCGATTTCCACTACGAGAGCGGCACGACGCGAGCCTTCGGCGCCACGGTGACGAACGGATCGCCGGTGGCACGATTCAACGTCGTTGTGCCCGACGGCGCGCCGATGTACATGCGGGTGCAGCGGGCGGGCAGCACGTGGACCTGCCGCCATTCGCACGACGGTGAAACCTGGGCCGTCGCGGGGAGCTTCTCCAGTGCGCTGGTCGTGTCGTCGGCCGGAGTCTTCGTCGGGAACGAGGGATTCGGGTCGAGTCCGCCGCCCGCGTTCACGGCCGTCGTGGACTACTTCTACAGCACCTCGGACATTCTCGGCGGCGCCACGCCGGGGGATTGCGCCGCGCTGACCGACTGCAACAGCAACGGCAACCCGGACATCTGTGACATTCTGGAAGGCGCAAGCCCGGACGTGAATACGAACGGCGTTCCTGACGAGTGCGAGGATCTGTGCATGGTGGACGGCGAGCCGGTGGATTGCTCCCATCTGGACTCTGACTGCACCCTGGGCGTGTGCGATCCCCAGACCGGCCAGTGTCTGGTCCAGCCCTTCAACGAAGACGGGCCATGCGACGACGGCGACCCATGCACCACGGACGACCATTGTGAGGCCGGCGTGTGCAGCGGAACATTTGCCGATGCCGATAACGACGGTATATGCGATGCGTTGGACAACTGCCCCACGGTCTGGAACCCGGACCAGACGGACACGAGCACCAACGGATACGGGGACGTGTGTGACGGTCTGTTTGATGCCGATCACGACGGGGACGTGGATCATGACGATTACGTCAGCTTCGAGGGCTGCCTGGGTGGACCGGGCACCCTGGCTTCGCTACCCTGCCGCGATGTCCACGACACGGACGCGGACGACGACGTGGACCTGCTGGACTGGGCGGAGTTTCAGGTCCTTTTCGGCAGCTACCAGCCACCGGTGGGGCCCCGCGGTTGAGTGCGTGGAAGAGGAACACCACGAGAGGACAGGCTGTGGTCTGCGGACTTCCGGCGGCAGGAGTGAGGCAATATGCGCGTGCTGATCACCGGGCATCTGGGCTACATCGGTACCGTCATGACGCCCATGGTGCAGGCCGCCGGCCACGAGGTCGCGGGTCTGGACAACGACATGTACCGCCGCTGCACGTTCGGGGGGGGCCTTGCGGACGTACCGACGATCCGGAAGGACCTCCGGGACGTCACCGTCGACGACCTGCGCGGGTGTGACGCCGTCTGCCACCTGGCCGGCTTGTCCAACGATCCACTGGGCGACCTGAACCCGGGCCTGACGTACGAGATCAACCATCGCGCGTCGGTGCGGCTGGCCGAGATGGCCAGGGATGCGGGCGTGCAGCGGTTTATCTTCTCGTCGTCGTGCAGCAACTACGGTGCGGCCGGCGACGACTTTCTGACGGAGGAATCCGCGTTCAACCCCGTCACTCCCTACGGCGAATCGAAGGTGATGGTCGAGCGCGACGTGTCTCAGATGGCCGACGACCGGTTCTCGCCGACGTTCCTGCGCAACGCGACCGCCTACGGCCTCTCGCCGCGGATCCGGTTTGACCTGGTGCTGAACAACCTGACGGCCTGGGCCTGCACGACCGGCAAAATCATGATGAAAAGCGACGGCACGCCCTGGCGTCCGATCGTCCACATCGCGGACATCGCGCGGGCCTTCATCGCGGTGCTGGACGCCCCGCGAGAGAAGATACACAATGAGGCGTTCAATGTGGGCGTTACGCAGGAGAACCACAGGGTCCGCGATATTGCCGCGATGGTGGGGCAGGTGGTGCCGGATTGTGAGGTCAGCTTTGCCCAAGGCGCCTCGCCCGACAAGCGAAACTACCGCGTGAACTGCGACAAGCTGGCCCGCGTGCTGCCGGCCTTCCAGCCACAGTGGACCGCCCGAAAGGGCGTCGAGGAGGTCTATGAGGCCTGCCGCCGACACGGGCTGACACTGGAGCAGTTTGAAGGTCCGATGTATCAGCGCATCGCGCACGTACGCAAGCTGATCGCCGAGGGCAAGCTGGACGAGAACCTGCGCGTACGGGACTGACGAGGGAGTGTCGAGCCGAACCTGGCGTCGCCGTCGCCCGCAGGAAGGAGCCTGAATGACCGATCCTGCCCCTGCACTTCCACCCGGCGTTTCCGTTGACGTGGTTTGGGAACCCCACCGAAAATGCCCGAGCTGCCTGGCCCGCGGGGTGCGGACCTTCTTCAACATTGAGGACATCCCCGTCCATAGCACGCTGCGGATGCGGACCCGCGCCGAGGCGATTGATTCCCCACGCGGCAACCTGACGCTCGGATTCTGCCCCGCCTGTGGCTTTGTCTTCAACACTCGGTTCGATCCGGACGCGCAGACGTATTCAGAACAGTGTGAGGAGTCGCAGGGGTTCTCCCCGACGTTCAACGCGTTCGCCCGCTCCCTGGCGGCGCAGCTCATCGAGAAACACGCTCTGCGCGGCAAGACCATCCTGGAGATCGGCTGCGGCAAGGGGGAATTTCTCGCACTGCTTTGCCAATTGGGCGGCAACCGCGGCATCGGGATCGACCCGGCCTATCGCCCCGACCGCACGCCGCCGGAGGCGGCCGATCGGGTCACGTTCATTCAGGATCTGTACGGCCCGAAGCATGCTCACCTGGCCGCCGACTTCGTGGCGTGCCGTCACACGCTGGAACACATCGGCCCGACCGGCCGGTTTGTCCAAGACATCCGGGCGACGCTGGACGACGGGTCTGAGACCACCGTCTGGTTCGAGCTGCCGGACGTGTACCGCGTGCTGTGCGAAGGGGCGTTCTGGGACCTCTACTACGAACACTGTGCGTACTTCAGCCTCGGGTCTCTCGCTCGGCTGTTCCGGCAGGCGGGTTTTGACGTCGTCGATATCGAGTCGGTGTACGACAATCAGTACCTGCTCATCACCGCTCGTCCCGCGCCCGGACCGACCCAGGCGAGCCTGCCCGCCGAGAACGATCTGCCGGCCATGACGCGGGCGATCGAGCAGTTCCCGCGCATCTGCGCCGAACGCCTCTCCGGCTGGCGACGGTTTGTGACAGAGGCGGCCCATCGTGGGGAGAAGGTCGTGGTCTGGGGCTCGCTTTCCAAGGGCGTATCGTTCCTGACCACGTTGAAGCTGGTCGACGAGGTGGAGTACGTGGTGGACATCAACCCCCACCGACAGGGCTTCTACATGCCGGGCACCGGCCAGCGCATCGTCCCCCCGGAGCACCTGGCCGGGTACCAGCCGCACTACGTGATCGCGATGAACCCGATCTATCGCAAGGAGATCCAGGCCGACCTGGACCGACTGGGCGTGAGAGCGGAGCTTCACACCGTCTGACCGGCCGCTCCGGCCTGCCGCCCGTTCCGGGTGTCATCATCTTCCGACGGCGGCACGCGGCCAAGATCGGCGTCGGCGCGTGCCTTCACCGCTTCGAAACGGGCTGCCGCCATGGGGGCCGCGGAGTGGTCATCGCTCGGGCGGAAGTGTTGGCGGAATATGGAGTTGCGATAGCAGCCCTGAGGAGTCGGGACGGGAGCCCACCCCGTCGGCGTGCCCCAACGCCGGTTCGCGCCGTCGGAACGGAGCGTGAGCACGGTCCCGTCAAAGAAGAGGAAGCATTCCGCTGTGTGAGTACCCCCCATGCCGCTCTGAAAATCGGGGCGACCGGCGTTGCCAGTAAACCACAACCGTCCGATGAGCCCACATTGGCGTTTTGCTGGGGAACTGGCCAGGTGGGCGATGTAGTATAGCCGCCGCACGCCCCCTCCACCACGGCGTGGCGAAGCCACTCCCGTATTGCGTTTCTCGTCCCTTTCAGGGTAGGCAGCCGTGCGGAACGGGTAGGGTACGCGTGGGAGCGGGGGAAGGTGCGGCAGCCGTAACGCCTGAGCTAACCGGGCGGCGGCAGAGGCGTTGATTATAGATTCCGCTCCCAACCGCCGCTCCGGTTGAGCGACTTGTTAGCTGGCCTGACGAATCCCAATGTGAGGCCGATTCATTGTGCTAGGGCACTTGCTTTACCGGCGGAGGGTTCCATTTGCCGGTGAGCGCATCGGGCTTCGGGGCGTAGAGACGCATGGTCAGGTTGAACGGCCCTTTGGGCGCGGGAAGCCAATTGGCCTCCAGATCCTTGCCGGGACTTTCGCTCTGGAAATACAGATCGAGCGAGCCGTCGCCATTGAACTTGAAGGGCATGTAGCTGCTGACGGCGAATCGGTTGAGCTCGTTCCCGACTTGGAAGCCCTCTTCGTCATAGAGCGTGATCGACCAGAAGGCGTTCACAGGCGGTGTTGTGCCCTTGGCGAAGTGCATGGTGTACTTGTTCGCGCCATTCAGCGGCTTGCCGGCTGCATCGCCAAGGTTCAGCGGATAGATCGCATCCTCCGGGAGATTGGCACCGAGGCCGATCTGAGCGACGATGGCACGCTTAAGGTAGTAGTTGCCATAGACACCCACCGTGTCGGTATTCATCGACCAACCATTGGCGACGCGGGCCAACGTCGGCAGTTTCCAGGCCATGAGTTTCTGGCCTTCAGCCGGGGCGGCCTCGAGGGCGTCTCGAATCACCGTGTCAACGTTGTTGATATCGAAACTCTTGCCAGGTGCGATTCCAAGGCGCTTCATCTGCGCAATGATTGGCTGGTCAGTGACATGAGGCGGATGCAGTTTCATCAGTTCCGCTGCATAGGCGAAGTACTTACCCGCGGGCATGGTGTCGACCTGGGTCTTGGGCGCGGTCTTCATGTCCACACTCGGATCGATATTTACAGCCATCTGGGCGGGCGGCTTGCCCCAACCCGAGAGCGGGGTGACTTTGTAGCCCGCCTGGATCTTGTTAACAGCAGGGTAATCGGCGGGGCCATCAGTCTTGGTGCGGCCGATTACCCAGACATATGGCGTCGGTGCGGGAATGTGTGAGAAGCCGCTCGGCACCTCGCCCGTCCAGCCGGGAGGCGTGACAAGGAAGTTGCCGGCCTGAGTGCCGGTGGTTCGCCAACCCGGCGAAGCAAAAACGTCAGTCCACATGTCGAGCATGGGCAGCAGGTAGTAACGGCCATCGGTATCCGGTGCGGAGACGATCAGCGGTTCCTTCGTCAGGTCCAACCAGGCGACGGAATAGAGCGTGTCGAAGTTGACGCGCACGACGATTTTCAGATCGGCAGGCGGGTACTCCGGGACGCTGACGAACATGTTCATCGGTCCCTTGGCGAACTCTTTGCCGGGTTCAACGTTCGTGCTTTGCAGACGGGTAATGTCCATCGATACCAGCGGATAGAAGTAGATATAGGCGTCCACGGCGATGGCACGCGCCTCCGCTGCGCTGATCTTGTCTTGGGCGTGAGCCAGTACCTGTGGAAGCGCAAGCAGGGCCGTGATGCACCCCAGCGCGATGAGTCTTGTGCGTTTCATCATCTTGTGTCTCCGTTGGTGTTGAATCGAAGGAAAAATCGGGCAGCTAACTTGGTTATAGAAAGTTTCTGCCTATTACCTGTAGGACGCAAATGTGCGGCCTAACGCGCAGGCAGTTGATTCTCGTTAGTCTAACCCGGAGCTGTTGGTTGCTCAATTGTCAAGCCTTTCCCCGCGTGATAGGCCGCCCCTGCCTAG
>CAZPHH010000083.1:0-21738 GCA_964586145.1 uncultured Phycisphaeraceae bacterium
CGGCACTGACGGAACAGGCGGGCCCCCAAGGCTGGCGGGCCTATGGTGTGGGGCGGTCGCTCACGGGGCGATCGGGCGAAGCCGACGGTTTCCGGGCCCCGGGGGTGCGGGGGGAGGTCAATTGCTGGTGTCTCACCGCCAGCACGGCCGCAAAGTCGCGATTCAGCAGGAAATCGTGCGTCCGGCCGGGCCGGACGCGAATGCGCTTCAACTCCTCGATCGAGGCGGTCAGCTCCTCTTTGCGATCCGGCGGCTGGATGGAGTCCACCAGGTCCGGCTGGTTGAGCGCGAACTCGACATCCGTCATGGCGGACGCCAGTTGGACGGTGTTGGTCAGAAGCTGACGGCGCGCGTTTTGATCGCTCTCGTCCATCGGGCCCAGGCGGGCGACTTCGCGCTCCATGAGCCGGTCGATCATCGTGGCGACCGCCGCTTCGTCCCGGCCGCGGGCTCGTTCGAGCCACCGGGCCAGGTGCGAATCATCGCGGGCCTGCCCGACCCGCACGGGGTCTTTGAGGTTTTTCGGCGGGATCAGGCACGGCTGGTACTCCTGGAGCACTTCGCGCTGGGCGGGGCGGAGCACGCGTTCGGCGGCCAGCTCCAGCTCCACCAGCCGGGCGTCCAGCGCCACCGGGTGCAGCCGCTCCCGCGGGCGTGCCGCGCGCTGGGCCGCCTTGAGCCGTTCGGCCTGGTCCGCCAGCGCGATGAGCTGCTCCATCTGGCCCGGGCTGAAGTACATGCCGTTCACCAGGTTCCAGTGGTTGATTTCCTTGCTCAGCGCGCGGATGGCCCGGGCATCCTGCTCGCAGCGGGCGAGTGGATACTTCGGTGTGCCGAATTGCCACACGCGAAGCGTTTCATGCACCTCCGCCGGGGCGGGTTCGCGCGCCAACTCATACAGCCAACGCGCGGCGCTCGGCGCCAGCAGATACCTGGCCAGGGTCTCCGGCCTGGGATGGACGTGTCGGTTGATTTCCTCGATCTCCGCGCGGTAGGCCTCCATCGCGGGATCGTCCGGTCGGCGGGCGGGCGGCGCGTGTCGCACTCTTCGCATCGTGTTCCGGGCGAGTTTCCGTTTTTCCTTTGGGCTGGCGTACTGCGCGAAAACGGCCTTTCGCTGCGGCTTGTAATGCTCCACAACCCGAAGCTGCGAAGGGGAAAGGACCGCCGCGACCTGCTCGGCCAGCGCGTTGAGCTGCACGGCGTGGGATTCCCGGCTTTGCTTCGCCTGGCCGTGAATGCGGGCCGTGCGATGCTCCACGTCTGAACTAAAGCCCTGATTTAACCGATCCTCCGCAAGAAACGCGGCATACGCCTGGGTTTCCTGCGGCTGGATCTCCGCCTTTTCGTTGTACCGTTGAATGTTCGCCGCGCAGGCCCGGACGTAGACGGGCAGGATGGCCCGGGCCTGCTCCCGGCTGAGCCCGATCGACAGAATGAAATCGAGCGAGTCGAGCGACTCCCCGTCCCGATCCCCGCGGACGCCCTCGCGCAGCGATTCCGGCACATCGGCGGCGACGGCCAGGGGCGTGGCCCCCGGAGCGAGCGCCGCCAACAGACACGACCCCGCCCACCGGACCCAGCGACAGCGGATCATCCGGCACCTCCTGACGGCTCCCATCGGCCGACCCGGAAGCCATACGCCGGCCCCACCCAGATTATTGCCGCAAAAAAGGCGGTTTGCCACTGCTGTTGAGCAGTGCCGCGTTGTTTCCTACTTCACGACCAGCCGGACCGTTTGCCGGATGTCGCGGGACGACGCTCCCACGAGCACGTCAAAATCGCCCGGCTCGGTCACCCACTGCTTCTTCTCGGGCTGATAGAAGCTCAAGGCGCGGGCGTCCAGGTCGAACGCCACATCCCGGGTTTCGCCGGGAGCGAGGTTCACCTTCACAAAACCCTTGAGTTCCATTTGAGGGCGCTTCACGCTCGATTCCATGTCGCGCACATAGAGCTGGACGACCTCCGCGCCGGCCCGCTTGCCGACGTTCCTGACCGTGCAGGTGACGCGCACCGGCTCGCCGGGCGAAACCGTTTCGGGCGTCACCTTGACGTTCGAGATATCGAAGTGACTGTACGACAGCCCGTGGCCGAACGGGAATCGCGGCTCCACCTTGTTGATGTCAAAGTGCCGGTAGCCCACGAAGATCCCTTCCGCGTAGTCCACCTTGCCGTCTTCGCCCGGGTAGTTGCCGTGGGCCGGGCAGTCTTCCCACCGTTTCGGCAGCGTCACGGGCAGCTTGCCCGACGGGTTCACATCGCCGAACAACACGTCCGCGATGGCGTGTCCGCCTTCCAGGCCGGGGTACCAGGCTTCCAGCACGGCGGGGACCTTTTCGATCCACGACTCCATCAGCACGGGGGTACCGTGGATGAGCACGACCACGGTGCGCGGGTTCGCCTGGCGAACGGCGGCGATCAGCTCCGCCTGGGGTCCGGGCAGGTCCAGGTCCTGCTTGTCCAGGCCTTCGCCTTCGAACTGCTTCGTCAGCCCGACGAATACGACCGCGACGTCCGACTCCCTGGCCGCCTGCACGGCCGGCGCCATCTCGTCCTCGTGGGGCGGCGTCCAGCCGAGCCGCACGACTGCCGCCCCCTTCGCCTCGAAGTACTCCAGCCGCAGATCGTAGTCCCGGCCGGCCTCGAGCGTGAGGGTGGCGGTCGCCGTCTGGGTGGCGTGCTCGCCCCAGTTGTCGATCAAGAGCTTGCCGTCAAGGAAGAGTCGCGAGCCGTCATCGCTGGCGATGGACAGCACGTGCGGGCCGGACCGGGCGGGCACGAGCTTGCCGGTCCAGCGAACGGAGAAGTCGTCCACAGGCACCTCCGGTGCGGGTGAGCCGCTGCCCCAGTCGAAATTCACGGCCGCGTCCACGCGCGTGAGCACGGGCTCGCCGCTCAGGTCTCGGTTCGCGAAGTACTGACCGGTCAGGCCGTGAGCTTCAGTGGGGCCTTCCGCGGGGCGCAGGCATTCGGATTCGATAGGCGGACATTCGCCGGGAAACCGGCAGCCGGAAGCGAACCGTACGGTGACGTCTGTGCCGACCTTTGCACGGATTCCCTCCAGCGGCGAAACGGACGTCGTGGACACCACTTCCGAACTGCCGCCGCCGCCCAGTCGGGCCGCGTCGGCGTTCGGGCCGATCACCGCGACGGACTTGACCTTGGAGCGGTCGAGCGGCAGCAGGCCGCCGTCGTTCTTGAGCAGCACGATGCCGGCCGACGCGACCTCGCGAGCCAGGGCCCGGTGGTCTGCACATTCCACGGCGTCCTTGTCGACCGGCCGCGGGCCGTCGAACAACCCGAACGTGAACATCACCCGCAGAATCCGCCGGACCTTGTCGTCGATCGTGGCCTCGGCCACCTCGCCCTTCTTCACCGCCTCCAGCAGGGCGGGGCCGAGGAAGTCACCCCGCGGCATTTCGAGATCAAGCCCGGCGTTGGCCGTATCGACCGTGCCATGCACCGCGCCCCAGTCCGACATGGCCAGACCCTGGAAGCCCCATTCCTCCTTGAGGATTTCCGTCAGCAGGTGATGGTTCGCGCAGGCGTACGGGCCGTTGAGCCGGTTGTAGGATCCCATGATCGCCCAGGCCCCGCCCTCCTTCACCGCGGCTTCGAAGGCCGGCAGGTAGATTTCGCGCAGGGTTCGCTCGTCCACGCGGACGTCGATGGTCGTGCGCTCCCATTCCTGGTTGTTGGCGGCGAAGTGCTTCACTGTGGCCACCACGCCCTGGCCCTGCACGCCTTTCACGTATGCGACGGCCATCCGCGCGGCGAGGTACGGGTCTTCCGAGAAGCTCTCGAAGTTCCGCCCGCCGTGCGGCACGCGGTGGATGTTGATGCACGGCCCCAGCAGCACGTTGCGGCCCTTGGCAAGCATCTCGCGGGCCATCGCCGCACCGACCCGCTCGATGAGGGCGGGGTCCCAGGTCGAGGCCATGCTCACGCCGGTGGGGAAGCACGTGGCGTTGCCGTGTCGCACGCCGTGCGGGCCGTCCGCCATGGACAGCGCGGGAATGCCCAGCCGCTCGTTCGGATAGGTGTCCATCTCGTTGCCGGCCAGCAGGCGGATCTTCTCCTCGAGCGTCATTCGGGGCAGAAGGTCTTCCACTCGTTTCTCCACCGGCTGCGTCCGATCCTTGTACGGCTCCATCGGTTCCTTCTCCTGGGCCCCGCCGGCCGTCAGTGCGCATACCGCGGCGACGACGAATCCGCCGATCCACGGCAGCATTCGAATGCTGTTTCGGTTGATGTTCATGAGACCATTCCCTTGCAACGTCTGCTGAGACCGCCGGCGGACACTCGCCGCCCGACCTGAGGTGGGAATCGTACCGCAGGTCGGCGGTGTTCGGCCAGAGCAAGGTCTGACGAAGGGCTGGGGAGGGGATTGTGCATCGAGACATGCCGAGCCGGGTCAATCGGCGGGATGGGCGGCGATGCTACGCCCGCCAGCGCCAGCCTTCCACCGCAGCGCGGAAGGCGAGCGGGCTGAAGCTGTGGTCCACGCCCTGGCGACGAATGTTCATCGGGTCGAAGTCGGGCGGGTTCACGCCGCCGTAGGCGGACAGGCAGGCGGAAATGTCCGCATCCGCCAGCGACCGGCGGACGGCATCGGTGCAGTCCGCCTCCCGGCCATACGGATAGGCCAGGCAGCGAGGCCGGCCGTTGCGATGCAATTCGGCGTCGAGCTGCTGCTCGGCGGCCTGGATCTCCTGGAGTGCGTCGTCGGGCGTGACCGTGCTGAGCCTTGTGTGGTGTTCCGTGTGGTTGCCGAAGTCAAACCCCCAGCCGGCCATTCGCCGTGCCTGCTCCCAGGTCAGAGGCTCAATCCGCCGGCCGAGGCTTTGAAGGTCGTGCGGAAACGCACCGTCGGTGCCCACGATGGCGGTGGACAGGAAGAACGTAGCGGGCAGGCCGGCCCGGCGCAGCAGCAGGGCGGCGGGAAGATTGTCCGCGTAGCCGTCGTCGAAGGTGATCGCGACGCACGGCCGGTTTCGCGGCTGCCCGCGGCGGGCGAGCAGCGTGGGCAGGTCCACCACGTCGTAGTGGCGGCGCAGCAGGTCGATCTGCCGCTGGAACTGCTCCACGCCCACCGTGACGGAATCGAGCAGCTCGTCGCTGACTCGGTGGTAGAGCAGCACCGCGGCGTGACATTGACCGCGCCGGGCGCGGATGCGATTCCGCAGCGGCGCCCAGAGGTGCACGTACGCGGCCAGCACCGCGTGTTTGGCGACGGATCGCAGCCGGGCTCGGAGGGATTGCACCGGCCGGCGTCGCTCGGCGAGTCGGTGCCGGACGGACCGAGCTATGCGCCAGGAAGGCCGGCGATGCGGGCGTGAGGCTTCTTTGTGCAGAGGTTGTGCGGCTGCGCGACACGGCTCATCAACCGTTTCAAGCTGCCGCAGCGCGTCGATCAGCGTTTCGGTGCCGAGCTGGTCCAGCGCGGTGGCCAGGCCGGTCACCGTGGGATGGGTCGGTACGGGCAAGCGCCGTTGGAGCACAATCGGCCCGGTATCCAGGCCCTCGTCCACCCGGTGCACGGTGACGCCGGAAAACTCGGCGCCGTCGTGCAGTTCCCAGAAGCCCGGCGGCATGCCGCGATAGTCGGGCAGCAGGCCCTTGTGCAGGTTCAGCGTGCCGAGTTGCGGGATGCGAAACAGCTCCGGCCGGAGGATCGGCGCGCCGATGGCCAGGCCCAGCCAGGGTCGCAGGGACCGGACGTATGCCAAAGCATCAGAGTCGTGCAGTTGCGCGCAGGAATGCACGGACACTTTTGGAAGTCGGAGGTCTTCAAACCGCTGCGGGAGGGCCACGGCCCCTGCGATGGTGCGAGGGGTGGGACGAAGGAGTCTGCCGGCGGACTGTTCCAGCAGTTCGAGCGGATACGACACCGGTTCGCGTTGCAGTCGGCGCAGCTTCGCCCGCAGCCACCGTCCACGCGGCGTGCGCGGCGGATGCTGCTGCACGACGACGAAACGCCACGTCGGAAACGCCCGGGCCACCGCCTCCACGTGCTCGACGGCCGACAGCGCATGCGGCGACCCGGCAAAGATCACGACGCAACGGGATGACGAATCCGACCACGACATTCCGGTCCCCCAGGGTGGCGCGGACCCTCAGCCCGCGCAGAACCCATACGGGATTATCGGAACGTGAGAGCGTGCGGTTTAGACGGGCCGGAAGACCGCCGCGGCTGCGTTTCTGCACCCTCGGCGGTCAGCTCTCTTTGGCCAGTTCGGCCATCACGTCGTCCGGGATGTCGAAGTTCGAGGAAACGCTCTGGACGTCGTCGTGCTCTTCCAGGTTCTCCATCAGCCTGAGCACCTTGCGGGCGGTTTCAGTGTCGAGGGTGATCTGGTTGGCTGCGATCATGGTTACGTCGGCGCTCTGGATGGCGATGCCGGCGGCCTCGAGGGCCTCCTTGATGCTCCCGTACGCGTCCGGGTCGCAGGTCACCTCGTGGGCCATGTCGGACGTGTTCACGTCCTCCGCCCCGTTCTCCAGGGCCACCTCCATGACCTTGTCCTCGTCGGCGGCCTCCCGGGCGATCACGAACACGCCCTTCTTGCTGAACATCCATGCCACGCAGTTGGGCGCCCCCAGGTTGCCGTTGCCGCGCTCGAAGATCTTCTTGACCTCCGGGGCCGTGCGATGGCGATTGTCGGTCAGACAGGTGCACAGGATGGCGACCCCGCCGGGCCCGTAGCCTTCGTAGACGATCTCTTCGATCGACTCGCCCGCCAGTTCGCCGGTGCCCTTCTTGACGGCCTTCTCGATGGTGTCCTTGGGCATGTTGGCGCCCTTGGCCTTGTCGATGGCCAGCCGCAGGCGCGGATTGGCGGTTGGATCACCCCCGCCGTGACGGGCCGCGATGGTCACGTCGCGGGCCAGCTTGCTCCACGCCCGGCCTCGCTTGGCGTCCAACGCCGCCTTCTTGTGTTTGATGGTGGACCATTTGGAGTGACCGGACATGTGCGATTCTCCTGCAGTGAAAAACGATCATATGATTGAACACACGGCATCCCTCTTCTTATGCCGTGCGAAATCCATCCCCTTCGGGGGGGCCAGAGACCGGCTGGAAAGCCGGTCCCACAAAGGCAGAGCCGGTCCCACGAAGAGAGAGCCGGTCCCACAAAACAGAAGTCGGGTCCGCCGTGCGGACCACAAAACAGGAGTAGGGTCCGCCGTGCGGACCAATCCTGCAGCCCAAAGCTCGCCACAGCGAGTCGCCGGGGCGACCTACCGCCCACAGCCTCCCAAGACCGGCTGGAAAGCCGGTCCCACAAAGACAAGCCGGTCCCACAAAGACAAGCCGGTCCCACAAAGAGAAGGCCGGTCCCGCCGTGGGGCGGCCGGGGCCGTAGCCGGCGTCGGACGACGGAATCCACCGGCTCCGTTTCGCCGCCCAGCGGGGCCACGTCCGGGGTTCGCCCGGCGGCGGCGGCCTCGATCTTGGCCGGCGTCTGCTCCGCGATCCGCTGCCAGTCCACGTCATCCCTGCGGCGACGATCGCGCTGCATCCCCGTCCGGGCGAGTTCCACGGCCGCCTGCCAGTCGGCGACCGCCCGCTCCATTTGCCCCAATCGCCAATATGTGTCGCCCAGGTGATCGAGGATGACCGGATCGTCCTCCTCGTCCGCCCCGCGGGCCAGCTCCAGCCAGTATCGGGCCCCGGCGAAATCCCCCTTTTTGTACAAAACCCACCCCAAGCTGTCGAGATAGGCATGGCTGCGGGGATTCTGGGCCACCGCGTACCGAATGAGTTCCTCCGCTTCATCCAAACGCACGCCCACGTCCGCCCACGAGTATCCCAAGCTGTTGCAGGCGTTTACGTCCAACGGATTCATCCGGTAGGCCAGTTCCAGCGATTCGAGGGCCTGCGCGACCCGACCCGATCGCCGTTCACACTCCGCCAGCAGGTTCAGGTAGAGCACGCGGACCAGCGGGTTCGACTCCCCGTCAATCCAGAGATTGAGCTGCTTACGAGCGTCGTCGAGCCGGCCGGCGGCAAGCATCTGGTCGACCAGCATGGCCCGGGCCTGCTCCACGCCAAGCGGGAAATCGTCAGCCAGCCCGCGCTCCGTTCGCTGAACCCACTGCTGGATGAGCCGGATTGCGTCCTCGTGACGGCCGGCCGCATCGTACGCCTCCAGGGCGATCCGCTCGTAGCCGATACGACTGCCCGGGGCGGCGTAGTTCGCGACGGCCAATTCGATCGCGTCGTCGTAGCGGCCGGCCTCGACCAGGGTGGCGATCAGGTCAAAATGCAGCCCCCGGTCGCCCGGATCCTCCTCCAGCCAGTCCAGCAGTCGCTGATATGTCCGGTCAAACCGACCGCTTCGTGTCAGGATGTCCACCAGCTCATCTCGGCCGGCGTAGCCGCCTGACTCCTGCTCCCACGCGTCGATCCGCTCGAGCGCTTCGTCAAACCGCTTCTCGGCGATGAGCGTGCCCAGCAGCAGTTCGCTCCGCACCGGATTGTTCGGTTCCTGCTCCAGCCACTGCCGGGCGGTCGCCACGGCTTCTTCACCCCGGCCCAGGATCCGCAGGGCGGCGAGGGTCTCACGACGGCATTGCTCCAGAAACGCTGCGGAGAACGTGTCATGGGCGAGTATCTGCTGCGTCAGGTCGACCAGTTCGGCGTGTTTCTGCTGGGTCCCAAGCATCTCCAGCAGTCCGGCCAGCATCGCTTCGCGATTGGGATACCGCCGGACCAGTTCCCGGAGAACGGATTCCGCGTCCGCGAATTGCAGCTTCTGCCGCAACGTGGCCACATACAGGTCTACCAGCGCGATGTTGTCCGCGTCGACGGCCAGCCCGCGCCGTACATACGGCAGGGCCGCGTCGTATTCTCGCTCGGCCGTCAGGCTCAGGGCCACCAGAAACGCCGTCTGGGCCTCCATGGGAGCGCTGCCGGTCGCCTCGAGCAGGACCCGGCGAA
This sequence comes from uncultured Phycisphaeraceae bacterium, assembly GCA_964586145.1. GTDB lineage: Bacteria > Planctomycetota > Phycisphaerae > UBA1845 > UBA1845 > JAFGJQ01. The sequence goes on from CAZPHH010000083.1 coordinate 8,942, forward strand.
ACCCTTCGTAGTCCGCCACGTCCGGGCGGTACGCCAGTCGGGCGCGGCAGCGGGCCACCGCCTGCGGTGAAGCGGCCAGGCGCTCCAGGCGGGCGACTTGGGCGTGGGCCGCCTCCCGGTCGCCGCTCTGCAGATACAGCATGGCCAGCGCCTCGCGAGCCTGGTGGTCCAGCGGGTTTTCCTCCAGGATCAGCTCGTATTGCCGGCGGGCCCGTAGAGGCTGTTCGGTGCGCTCGAAGAGTTCGGCGAGCGCCCGCATGGACTCCGTGTCCGCCCGGTTCAGCCGAATCGCCTCGTTGAAATGGGCCACGGCCCCGTCCACGTCATCCAGGCCCGCACTGGCGTGTCCGAGGACTCGCTCCAACTGTGGATCCGACGCGGATGCAGTCTGTGCCAACAATATGGCATCCTGCCACCGATACTGCCGCAGGTACAAGTTCGCCAGCTCCACGCGCGGGCCGGCGAAGTCCCCCGCCCGCTCCACGCTCGCCCGGAGCCACGACTCCGCGCCGGCAGGTTCGTCCGCTTTCAGGGCCAGACAGCCCAGCACGTACGCCCGGGCCGCACTCACGTCCGCGGTGATGGGGGCCGTCAGCGCCGGGCGAATCGCCTCCACGCCTTCCGCCAGCGACGCCATCCGGGCCCGAGCGGCCGGATACTGTTCCGGCTGCCGTTCCAGCGCGCCGACTAGGTAGTCCAGAGCCGGCACCCAGCGCCGCTGGCGGGTCAGAAAGTCAAACGGCAGCCATGTGGCATCCGCATCGTCCGGATGGTTCGCGGCGTACTTTCGCAGAACGTGTTCCGCTTCGTCCGTGCGGCCTTGCACCGCCAGGGTTTCGGACAGGGCCAGCATCGCCGCCGAATCGTCCGGACGCCGGTTCGCCAGCGCCCGCAGGTCGTGAATCAGCGCGTCGTCGTTCTTGCCGAAGCCGTGGATTTCCTTCAAGAGTCCCACCAGCAGCGGCGTCGGACCGTCCCAGTCACGCACCACCGCGAGCGCCTCCGCCGCGCGGCCGGACCGGGCGAGCAGGCGCACATAGCGGGCGTACATTTCCGGATCCGTCCGGCTGTCGGCCGGCAGTACCCGGCGGAGGGTGTCAGCCGCCTGCGCGTACTGTCCCAGACGTTCGTGGATGGCCGCCATGGGAACGGCCGCCGTCGGACCGTTGACCTGCAGCAGGCGGGCCAGCTCGGGGTTGGACGGGCCGGCGTCATCCAGGCCGGTCACCAGCGACTCGTATTGGCGATACTGCTCCAGCGCCGCGGTGAGGTAGCCTTCCCGCTCCAGGCTCTGCGCGAGCCGGTACCGGGCCAGCGCCTGCCGCGGAGAACCCCCCGTTGCGTCCGGACAGCGCAGGGCGATGCGGAATCGTTCGATGGCCTCCGCCGCATTGCCGCTCTCCGCGGCCAACATGCCCAGCGTGTAATGAGCCAGCGCATCGTTGGGACGCAGCGCCAACGCCCGATCCGCGTGGCTCCGAGCCGGGCCGTTGGCCCCGGAGACAAGGTGAAGCCCGGCCAGCGCCCGATGCACGGCGGCCGACGGTTCCTCGCGCAGGGCGTTCTCAAGTTCGCCGACGGCTTCGGCGTATCGGGCCTCGGCTTCCAGCGTTCGGGCGCGGTCCAGTCGTTCCTGGATGGCGGGGGAGACGGCCTCCTCCTCGCGCGGGCCGTCGGGCACGGCGGTTTGGGGCGCAACCTGCTCCAGGGTCAGCCACGCCTTGGCCGGGTCGTATTCGGCCGGCGCCGAGTCCACCCGGGCTTGTCGGGTCGGCGCCGCTTCGCGGTCGGCCGGCGAAACACGGCAGGCCGTAGCGAACGCCAGCAGCCCCAGCGCACCCAACGACACGGCGATCCATCTCTTCGGGCGAGACGGTCGAGTGGTCCTCAGCATCCTGCCCTCACGATCTGGCCTTCTTCTTTCGCGCGACCGAGGCGGCCCCGGCCCGGGTCCGTTTGGCGGGCTTCTCGACGGTCTTGGCGGCGACGGGCTTCCTGGGCGATGACGTGGAGGACTTCTCCGATCCGCCGCGGGCGCGCCCGGAGGCGTACGATTCCATCAGGTGGCAGAACAAGCGGGCGTCGGTCGCGCTGATGTGACGTTCCAGAAACGATTGCACTTCCGGCAGCGTGCTGTCTGTGTCCACCAGGTCGCCGGCCCGGAGCGCTTCCAGCAGCCTCGGGCTCACGGGGATGGCATGTCCGCCCAGGCTCCAGAGCAGCACGGATGCCGCGGCGTGCGGATCGGAGCCGTCCAGGGATTCGAGGTACTTGCGTGCCTCGCGCAACCCGAGGTCCCGCAGGCCGCGCAGATCCACGGCATACTCGGCCTGGTACACGGCGTTCAGCACGGCCAGAAGGGCCTTTGCCCGCTCCGAGTTGTCCGGGATCAGGTCCTTGATCAAGACCGACACCTCCGCCGGTGCGGAGACCCGCAACTCGTTGAAATCCACCATGTGGTCGCTCAGGCGACGCAGCGCCTTACGGCCCTGCTCCGGCGTGGTGCGGGCGCTGAGAACGGCCACAACGAGTTGTTCCAAGGGGTCCGTGGGTTCACCCGGTTCCCAGCCGCCCGATTCCCGCTGGAGTTGGCGGAACAGCCGCTTGATTCGCCTGGCGTATTCGCTCCCGTTCTTCATGCCGGCCCTCCGTCCGTGTCTTCCTCGGATGCGTCGGGCTCTGCCGGGGCGGCGTCGGCTTCGGGAGCGATCTCCCGCATGGCGTCGTCGATGCGTCGCACGGTCTCCGCCGCTCCCTTGATCGAAGGATCCAGCACGAACCGCAGTTCCGGCATGTGCCGCACGGAGAGCTGCCGGGACACCCACCGCTGGATGTGGCCCCGCGCGTGCGTCAGCCCGTCCAGCGTCCGCCGTTCCTCCGCCGGCGTGCCCATCACGCTGACGTATACCCGGGCGATCTGGAGGTCCCCGCTGACTTCCACCCGCGTCACGCTCACGAAGCGCGAAACGCGCGGATCATTCAGCTTCGTGGTGAGCATTTCGCTCACCAGCGACCGGATGAAACTGGCCATCTTGTCCAGGCGAAACGATCCCATTCTGAACGAGTTTCCCTGCCCCGCAAGGCACCGGCAGTCACGGGTTCAGCACGTTCTCTTCTCGTAGTCGATCAGGCTCACTCCCCGCTGTCCGCGAACGAAGTCCACGATGCGATCCAGGCTCCCATGCACGTACACCGGGTCGTTGCTCACCAGGGCCACGCCCAGCACCGCCCGCTGCCACGAATCGAGGTGATCCACCTCCGCCACAGACACGCGAAAACGGTGGGTCAGCCGGTCCTTCAGGCCCTTGATCACCCGACGCTTGTCCTTGAGGCTTTGCGACTCGTACACGGCCAGATCCAGGGTCAGCACGCCCACTGTCATCGGGCACCGGCGTTCCCGCCCGCCGCTGGGGCCCGCCCGTGTCCGAACGTTCCGGGCCTCTGGTAAATCGATCCGTCGGTCAGGTTGATCGAAAAGATGCGGTACAGCCCGGTCGATGCGCTTCGGTACGGGACCATTCCGATCCGGCGAAGAATGTCAACCATGTACTTGCGGTCCGTCGCCTCGATCCCGTAATACTCCAGTTCTGCCCTGATCTCGTCCTCACGAAACCCGAAGGACGTCTCTTGCGGCAGATACCGCACCAGTTCCGACAGCGGCAGCTCGGGCAGGAACAGCGCAATCACCGGCGTCCATGTGCGGTCGAAAATCTTGCATTCGTACTTGCGGATCACGACCAGCGGTCGGTTGGGCATCACGTCCGTCATGACCTGCGAGGATCCGTCCGGCAGAAAGTACTCGTCGAACAGCCCGTCGTTACGGGTCTGCTCGTAATCCCACCGCAGCGCGGAATACCCGGGCAGCTTCATCAGTTCCGGGTCGTTGATCCGCAACACCACGTACACGTCGTACTCTTCCCCCACCGTCACCCGGTCGGTGGTTTCCCCGCTGCTCAGCACGCAACGCACGTCCTCGGGCTTGAACCCCAGCATCGAACCCGATCGGCCGGCCCCCTTGCGGGTCACGTAGATTTCCGCTCCGTCCGGCACGGACCGCACGTACAGTCCTGCTCCCCCGGGCGACAGCCGGGGCCGCAGCAAACCCAACCGTTCCTCACCGCTGCCCGGATCGCCCGGAGCGGGCGGATGCGGATCCGCGATTGCCGGCTTCGTTCTCACCTGGGTGACCTGATGGTAGACCATCTTGCCGATGATGATGAGCAGGACCATCAGCACACAGACGTAGCAGAGCTTCAGAACGATGGAGTACGGGGTGGCCCGCGCGTCCCCGAGCACCGGACCGGGCGGGCGCGCCGAGGGCTTCCCCTTCATCCGCTGCACGCGGCGCCGGTCCGCCGGCGACTCGTATACGCCGGTCTTCTCGACCTCGGAGAACAGAAACTCCAGGTCCTCCGATCCGGGGTGTTTCTCGGGGACCTGCGTCTCGCGACCGCAATACGAACAACGTACGACCTTCCCCGCGTCCTCGTCCTTCGCCCGCACGGTATGGCCGCATTCCGCCTTGAATTCGATCATGACCGGATCCGCCGTCGGCTGTCTGAAAATGTCTACAGCGTTCGTGCGATCTGGATGATCTCGTACGTCTCGATCACGTCGCCCGGCTTGACGTCGTCAAACCCTTCGAGACGAATGCCGCATTCCAGTCCGGCCCGCACTTCGCGGGCGTCGTCCTTGAAATGCCGCAACGATTCCAGCCTGCACCCTTCCCGCACGACCACGCCGTCTCGCACCACCCGGGCCAGATGATTCCGACCCACCGTCCCCTCGGTGACCATGCTGCCGGCCACCCATCCGATCTTCGTGATCTTGAAGACCTGGCGCACTTCCGCCTTGCCCCGATCCTCCGCACGCTCTTCCGGGGCCAGCTTGCCTTCCATGGCCTTGACGATCTCATCGATGACCTCGTACACCACGCGGTAGTAGCGGACGTCCACCTGCTTGGCCTCCGCCAGCCGCTTCGCACCCGCCTGCGTCGTTACGCGGAACGCGATGATGATCGCGTCCGAGGCTTCGGCCAGGGCCACGTCACTGTCGTTGACCGCGCCCACGCCCGCGTGCCGGATGCTCAGCCGAACCTTGTCCGACGGCAGCTCGCCCAGCGAGTGCTTCAGCACGTCCACCGACCCGTCGACATCCGCCTTCACGATCACGTTCAGATCGGGAATCTCCCCCTCGTCACGCCGCTTGAACAAGTCCTCCAGAGACCGGGACTTGCGCGTCTCGGTTCGCGATTCCGCCAGCCGCCGCTGCGCGACCTCCTGCCCGATCTGCTTGGCCCGCTGCATCGAGTCCACCTGGAACAACCGGTCCCCTGCGGTCGGCACGTCCTCCAGGCCCCAGATCTCCACGGGCAGCCCGGGGCCCGCCTCATCGATGGCCGCGCCCCGATCGTTGTGCAGGGCACGGATCTTGCCCGCGGCGTTGCCGCAGACCACGATGTCGCCCTTGCGAAGCGTGCCCTCCTGCACCAGCAATCGCACGACCGGGCCCACCCCCTCCTTCGTTTCCGCCTCAATCACCGTGCCCGTCGCCCGCACGCTGGGGTCGGCCTTCAGCTCCAGCAGGTCGCCCATGGCCACCAGGTGCTCCAGCAACTGGTCGATGCCCTCTCCCTTCACGGCCGACGTGCGAATCACGTCCACGTCGCCACCCCAGTCGCCGCTGGGCGTCAGTCCGTGCTGAGCCAACTGGCCGTAGATCTCCACGACTTTGTACGTGCCCAGGTCAATCTTGTTCAGGGCAACCAGGATCGGCACATTGGCCGCCTTCGCGTGATTGATGGCCTCCACCGTCTGCGGCATCACCCCGTCATCGGCGGCCACCACCAGCACCACGATGTCCGTCATCTGGGCCCCGCGAGCCCGCATGGCGGTGAACGCCTCGTGGCCGGGGGTGTCCAGGAACGTCACCGGCCCGTATGCGGTCTGCAGATGGTACGAGCCGATGTGCTGCGTGATGCCGCCGTCCTCGTGCGCTGCGACCTGCGTGCGCCGAATCGCATCCAGCAGGCTCGTTTTGCCGTGGTCCACGTGTCCCAGAAGCGTCACCACCGGCGGCCGCGCCTGCAGATGGGAACGCTCCCGACGATCAAATTCCTCTTTGAGCAGATCCAGGGATGTCTTCGCCTCCAGCACCGTGAGCTCGACTCCGAACTCCAGCGCCACGAGTTCCGCCACGTCCTTATCAATCGTGCTGTTCACGTTGCACAACATGTTGTGCTCGCGTTTCAACACGTTGAACACCTGCAGAAACGGCACGCCGATCGCCGCGCAGAAGTCTTTGAGGTTGAACGGCTCCTGGACCTCCGCCTTCGTCTTCCGTTCCGCCACCGAGGCCGCGCCCTGGGACGATTTCATCTCGAAGCGACGCGTGTGAATCCGACGTCCCGTGGCGCCGGCCAGACGCTCCCGGCGCTCCATCAGGTCGCGGTCCCGCCACTCCTTGATCTGGTCGCCCGCGCCGGAACCACGCCCGGTGCGCCGCGTCGAGACCCGACGCGATTTCGCCGCCCCCTTGCCGGCAGGCTCCCCTCGCCGACCGGCCGTGCGCTCCTCCGCCGTGCGACCGGTGCCCGGCAGCTCGCCCAGGACCGGCTCGGCGATCTCCCCTCGTCGTCCCCGCCGAGCCGGGGCGTACACGTCCGCTTCCGGCGGCTCGTATCGAACGACTCGCGGCCCCCGCAGACGGGCCGGTTTGGGCACGTTCTGCGGACCGGCCGGCTTGGGCGGCTCCGCCTCGCTCGGTTCGGCCTCTGCCTCCGACGTTGCCGGCGCCTCCGCCACTTCCACCGCCTCGGCCGGCGGGGCGTCTCCCACCCGATCCGCCGCGGCCTCGACGGTTTCCGCTTCTGCCGGGACGTCCGGTGCCTCAACCGCTGTCGGGCTGCTGATCGTCTCCGTCGCCGGGGCTTCCGCAGCCGTCTCTGCCGCCGGGGCCTTCGGTTCCAGGGTGGGCGCCGGCGATTCCATCTCGACCACCGCCGTCGGGGACCCGTCCACGGTTTCGGCGACGGCCTCCTCCGCGGCGACCGCCACAGAGACCGCTTCCGCTGCCTTCTTCCGCCGACGCGGCGCGCGGACCTTGGCCAGGTTCACCCGATCCGCCACTTCCACGGTCGTGTTGTGTGTGCCTTCGGAGAACCACTCGCGCAGCGTCGCGGTCTGCCCGGCCGTCAAGGTGGACATATGATTCTTGACGCTCAGGCCTTCCGCGGCGCATTTGTCGAGGATCGCCTTACTCGTGACGTTCAGTTCCTTCGCCAGGATGTGAACGCGCATTTTGTCAGCCAAGACACACGACCCTTCCCAAAGACCCACCGCACGGGGAGCTGCACACGCACGGGTCTCCGCCGTTACGGAATTCCCGGTCGGACTTGCCGACCCTGCTTTCCCCGCCGCCCAAGTCACCACGTTGCCTCCCGCGCATCCGGGTTTCGCAACGAAGCACACCGGTCGGCGCGCCGGCCCCCATCACGCGGGGCCGGAGTTCCATCCATCCCGTCGGCCCGCACCGCCCGACCACCGGGCGGTCCGGACCGCGCGTTCCTTCATCCGTCCGACTTCTCCGCCTCCGTCGCCGGGCTTACCAGATCGGTCGGCGTTTCAGAGGCCACGGCGGTCTCTCCCGCCATCGCCTCGCCCGCGTCTGCATCCGTCTCCACACACTCCCCCTCGGCCGCGACCGCTTCGCCTTCCGCGGCGGCGGTCTCCGCCTCCAACGCGGCCCGAGCGGCTTCTTCCGCCGCCGCCGCGGCCGCCGCCTCCTTGGCGGCCTGGGCCTCCGCCGCCAGTCGCTTGGCCGCTTCGGCAGACTCGGCGACGATGTGCCTGGCGAGTTCTTCCGAGACCTCCAGTTCCTTGATCAGAGGCTCCGGTCCGATCTCCTCGATGTCACCCACGGAAATCAGGCCCATGGTCATGAACTTCTCGAGCAGCATGTCGTCCACGCCCTCGATGGACCGAAGGGCCTTGACCATGTCATCCAGGCCCTTGTTGTATTCCACGGGGGTCAGGATATCGATGTCCCAGCCGGTCAGGCGGGCGGCCAGACGCACGTTCTGCCCGCGCTTACCGATGGCCAGCGACAACTGGTCCTCCGCCACGACCACCGTGGCCCGGTTCAGCTCGAAGCAGAGGGCGATTTCCTGCACTTCGGCCGGCTTCAGGGCGTTGGCGATCAGAATCTGGGACGACTCGTTCCATCGCACGATGTCGATCTTCTCGTCGCCCAGCTCGTCTACGATGTTCCGCACGCGGCTGCCCCGCACGCCCACGCACGCCCCCACCGCGTCCACCTTCGAGTCAATGGAGGACACCGCCACCTTCGTCCGGTACCCCGCCTCGCGCGCCAGCGCCCGGATCTCGATGATCCGCTCGCCCACCTCCGGGACCTCCAGCTCGAACAATCGCCGGATGTAGTCCGGGTGGCTGCGCGTCAGGACGATTCGCACCTGGTTCGGTTTCTCCTCCACGTCCAGCACCATGGCCCGCACGCGGTCGCCCACGTGGTGCGTCTCCCCGGGGATCTGCTCACTGCGGGGCAGAAACCCCTCCGCCCGCCCGAGATTCACCACCAGGGCCCCGGCCTCAAACCGGGCCACCGTTCCGGTGACGACGGTCCCGACCTTGTCGGAATACTCGTCGAAAATGCTGCCACGCTCCGCCTCGCGAATCCGCTGAATCATCACCTGTTTGAAGGTCTGGGCCGCAATCCGCCCCAGCTCCGCCATGGCGATGGGCCGCCCCTCCATCAGGGCCGAAATCTGTCCCGTGATCCGGTCAATCTTGACCGACACGTCCTCGACCTGTCCGTACGCCTTCCGCGCCGCCGACACCATGGCCGCCTCGAGATCCGCGTAGATCATCTCCTTGTCGATGGACTTGTCGCGGCAGATCGAATCGATGATTCGCAAGACTTCCTGTGAGTTCATGTTCGGGCGTCCCGAATTCCGCTTTTTTCACGCACGGATCAGCCGGCGTCCGTGCTCGCCCAGGCTTTCACACCGTCCCGGCCCGTTCCGACCGGTAAAAAAAGTGGGCCATGCACCGGGCAAACCCACCTTGGACAGACACGCCTCCCGGATGTTCTGGGTCTTCAGCGCATCGGGGACTTCCTTCCGCTGCGCCCGACCGACGGCACCACGTGCCCCGGCGCCCCTCGACGGGTGAGCCTCCAGCACCGGCCCCGGTCAGGCCGCACTGGTCTGAACTCCCTGTCCATCCAGACTGACGTTCACGCCGTTCTCCCCCGGCTCAAACAGATGCACCTGATCACTGTCGAAGTACACCTCGATGTCTGTTCCTTCCGTGACACCCAGGCCGGCCGGTATCCGGGCTACCATCTGCACGCCGGCGCGGGTCTGAAGATACACATCCTGGTCGGCGCCCAGGGTTTCCACCACCATTGCCTGCACCGGCAGGCGGTTGCCGCCTTTGGCCGCCGCCGGCGCGGAGAACGTCAGCGTCTCCGGACGCGCCCCGAGCACAAACTCCTGCCCGAGTCGTCCCGCCAGCCGCCGGTGCAAGGCCTTGGGCAGGCGGATCGTGCCGCTGCCCTCGTCAAACACCAACCCGCCGTCCATCTCCCGCAATCGGCCCGAGAGAAAGTTCATCGGCGGCGTGCCCACGAATCCCGCAACAAACCGGTCCGCCGGGCGGGAATACACCTCCAGGGGCGTGGCACACTGGTGGACCCGACCGGCCTTCATGACCACGATCCGGTCCCCCAGCGTCATCGCCTCTTCCTGGTCGTGAGTGACGTAAATGGCCGTCGTCTGCAACTCACGGTGAAGCTTCTTCAACTCTGCCCGCATCTGCACCCGCAGCCGCGCATCCAGGTTCGACAACGGCTCGTCAAACAGGAAGGCCTTCGGGCTTCGGACAATCGCCCGTCCCACCGCCACCCGCTGACGCTCGCCGCCGGACAGGGCCTTGGGCTTGCGCAGCAGCAGATGCTCGATGCCCAGCATCCGCGCCGCTTTCTGCACCTTCGTCTGGATCTCGGACCTGGCGACTTTTCGCATCTTCAGTCCGAAGGCCATGTTGTTGTACACCGTCATGTGCGGGTACAGGGCGTAGTTCTGGAACACCATCGCGATGTCCCGGTCCTTCGGAGCCACGTCGTTGACCACGCGATCGCCGATGCGCACGGTGCCGGTCGTGATCTCTTCGAGTCCGGCCACCATTCGGAGTGTCGTGCTCTTGCCACATCCCGACGGCCCGACCAGCACCACGAACTCGCGGTCGGCGATGGCCAGCGAGACGTTCTGCACGGCCGTAACCTCGCCTCGGTCACCGCGGTACACCTTGCCGACATTCTCAAGCGTGACCGTTGCCATGCGACGCGCACACTCTCCACTGCCCCGGCGCGGGTCTCCGCACCCGCCTACCGGTTAGAAAGCGCGCATTATACGGACCGCCGCCGGGGTGTCAAATGGCCCTGTGAATCGTTACCTACGGTGGCGACGTGGCTTAGTAGCGACCGGCCCTTGCCGGACAGCAGGAAGTCGATACACTGATTCTCAACCGCATCCTGGGCGGCCGGCGCCCGGGGCGGACGCTCGCCCTGACAATGCCCCCCACCGCCGCGACATGGGAGCGATCCATGAAACGCCATGAGGTACACCTTCGCAGTCTGCTCAGTGTCGTCTCCGTCAGCCTTGCCCTTGTGGGTTGCGCCGCCGGGCCGGCACCGGAGGGGGCGCAGGGGCCCCCCACCGGCGACAACTCCGCCGGGGAAAACAACAACAGCACGGTTCCGGGCGAGGCCTCCGTGCTCGTTCGGTTCGTAAACGAAACAGACGTCGTGGTTGAGGTGCAGTTTCACGCAACCCTCGATGACATAGGCGGTTCCGCGGATGCTCTTTTTGTGCCCCAGTACCTGGTCATCCAGGACATCGGCGTCGCGGGAACGGGGTTGCTGATTCCCAAATCCGCAGACACGATCAAGTGGCCCTGTACAGACGGGCTGATCGTCGGCGTTGCAGGCGGGCAATTTCTCGACCCGAACTCAGGGGCAGAGCTGGGCACCGGACCGGCTCGCATCATCCAGCAGGGCCTTGTATTCGACTGCGGCGCGACCATCACGTTCAGGTATCAGGAGACGGACGCCGGGTTCTCGGTGGCCGTAAGCCACGAGTAGGCCGCAGGCGAGGGGAGGGCCCGAAGCCGTTCGCGCTCGGACGCGCCGCCACGTCAAAGCATTACGCGAAGCCAGGCTGTGTGCAAGAGCTTTCTAAACAAGAGATTATGAAAGTGCGGTTGCAGACGAACCCAATGCTGGTGCATTTCATTCTGCCGGCCGTGCTTGTGATGGGCGTGCCCGCCGTCTGGGCGGGCAATCCCACGACGACCGCCCCGAACCCCGACCTCGAGACACTTGTTCAGCAGTACTTCAAAGAGAAGGATGCATCCCGGCGGGCCGAGATTGGCGTGGCCATCCAATCGCACGAAGGCGTTGACGTGGAGCGGGTGGTCGAGGCGCTTGCCCGCGTGAAGGTCTGGGAGCCTAGGCCTGCCGGGCCTGCGGATTTCGCGTATGCAAGCGCGGCCGGCGTACGCAAGACGGTTCGCATGGTGGTGCCCGAGGGGTACAGCCCGGACCGTTCCTACCCACTGGCCATCGGTCTCTACGAAGGCCTGGAGGCAGAAGCGCAGACCTTCATGGAGAGCTTCACGGCGGATGCGAGCCCGGTCCTCGTCGCATTGCCTCGCGGTTTTGCGGGGGGCTGCTTTGCGGGTTCGGCGGCAGAGGCCCTGGAGCCGGAGGATCTGCTGCGCGAGATCCGACTGCGCTACCACGTGGACGTGGATCGGGTGTACGTCATCGGCGCGGGTGAGAAGAACGGTGCTGCGGCGATCAACCTTGCGCTGTTTCACGCGCACTGGATTGCCGGCGTCATCGCGCTGGAACCGGCCCCGGACGCGCCATACCCGCGGCAGGCGTACCCATTCCTGCTGCAGAACCTCTCGAACACTCCGTTGTTCATCGCCCGCGTGAGCCGGCCGGCATCGCAGGCCCAGTCACGACCCGCGGATGAACGGGTGTTGCCCGATCCGCTGGAGGTGATCCAGGCGGTGGCCTTGCGGGAGAAGCTGCCGATTTCCGTCACGCAGATCCAGGATTTTCGGCAGGCGGCGGACGGGGCGTGGCGGAACGCAATCCGGGAGCTGTTGCACACACGCCGTCAGGCCGACGCGCGGGTGGTTTCCCACTGGTTTCGCTATCCGGTGCAGGGGCGAGTCGGCTGGCTGCGGCAGGAAACGTTTGACGGTGAGCCGTGGGAAGACTCGCTGATCACCGTCCTTTCCGCGCCGTCCACGGACTTCCACACGTACGCCACGAAGGTGCTGCAGAGCAAGCTGGCCTACATCGGCGGGCGGATCGAAGGCCGGCGCATTACGATCAGCGCCGAACGCACCGACCGCCTGGAACTGCGGCTTCACCAGGGCCTGCTGGACCTGAGCCAACCCATCGAAATCGACTGGGCCGGCCACACCCGCACCACGGTGAAAGTTACGCCGCGCATCTCCACCGTGCTGGAGACGGCGTACGAAGACTGGGACTTCCAGCACCCCGCCTCCGTCCGGCTGATCGCCCACCGCGACGGGACCCTGCGTCAGCGGTAGTCACCGGTTCAGTAAGACCCGCTCTTGTGCAGCTCCCGCTCTTCTGGAGCACCGGCTCTTCTGTGGGCCCCGCTCCCGTGTGTGCCCCGCTCTTGTGTGGGACCGGCTTTCCAGCCGGTCATCTGTGGGACCGGCTTTCCAGCCGGTCAG
>CAZPHH010000084.1:0-6021 GCA_964586145.1 uncultured Phycisphaeraceae bacterium
CTACATCATGGTCGACACGTATCCGGCCCCGAACTGCATCCCGTCGTTCGACCTGACGGCCGTGCCGTGCCCGACCCTGGGCGCCTGCTGCAAGACGGACGGCACGTGCGAGGACCTGACGGAGGCCGGCTGCCTGGCCGACCCGGATTACCTGGTGTTTGCCGGGCTGGGAACCGAGTGCGCGAGCACAGACTGCACCGGCGCCTGCTGCTACTACGACGGTTCCTGCACGGACGGATCGCAGGCGGACTGCGTTGCGGCCGGTGGGACCTGGCAGGGCATCGGCACGGATTGCGCGACGACGTCGTGCCCGCTGCCTCCGGTGGACTGCACCAACCCGACGCCGGTGACCGATGCGTTCAGCGTGCTGGACGACTCGACTTGCGGTCGGCAGAACAGCTACGCCGACACGTGCCTGGGCTCCTACGACGGTGGTGAGGACATGATCTACGAATGGACGATCACCGTCGACGGCTGTTACGACGTCCTTTTGGATCCCAAGGGCACCACGTGGACCGGCGTGGCCCTCGACGATGTCTGCCCGCTGGATGTCGGGGCCGATGACTGCCTCTACAAGAGCACGACCTCCGGCGGCGCGGCGCACGGGTTCCGCGCGAACCTGACGGCGGGAACGTACTACATCATGGTGGATACGTATCCGTCGCCGAACTGCATCCCGGCGTTCGACCTGACGGCCACGCCGTGCCCGGTCCTGGGCGCGTGCTGCAAGCTGGACGGCACGTGCGAGGACCTGACGGAGGGCGACTGCCTGGCCGACCCGAACTACCATTCGTTCGAGGGTCTGGGCACCGAATGCGCCACCACCGTCTGCACGGGCGCGTGCTGCAAGACGGACGGCACGTGTGACGACCTGACGGAGGCGGTCTGCCTGGCGGAACCGGATTACCTGGTGTTCGCGGGTCAGGGCAGCGAGTGCGCGAGCACAGACTGCACCGGCGCCTGCTGCTACTACGACGGTTCCTGCACGGACGGATCGCAGGCGGACTGCGTTGCGGCCGGTGGGACCTGGCAGGGCATCGGCACGGATTGCGCGACGACGTCGTGCCCGCTGCCTCCGGTGGACTGCACCAACCCGACGCCGGTGACCGATGCGTTCAGCGTGCTGGACGACTCGACTTGCGGTCGGCAGAACAGCTACGCCGACACGTGCCTGGGCTCCTACGACGGTGGTGAGGACATGATCTACGAATGGACGATCACCGTCGACGGCTGTTACGACGTCCTTTTGGATCCCAAGGGCACCACGTGGACCGGCGTGGCCCTCGACGATGTCTGCCCGCTGGATGTCGGGGCCGATGACTGCCTCTACAAGAGCACGACCTCCGGCGGCGCGGCGCACGGGTTCCGCGCGAACCTGACGGCGGGAACGTACTACATCATGGTGGATACGTATCCGTCGCCGAACTGCATCCCGGCGTTCGACCTGACGGCCACGCCGTGCCCGGTCCTGGGCGCGTGCTGCAAGCTGGACGGCACGTGCGAGGACCTGACGGAGGGCGACTGCCTGGCCGACCCGAACTACCATTCGTTCGAGGGTCTGGGCACCGAATGCGCCACCACCGTCTGCACGGGCGCGTGCTGCAAGACGGACGGCACGTGTGACGACCTGACGGAGGCGGTCTGCCTGGCGGAACCGGATTACCTGGCGTTCGCGGGGCAGGGCAGCGAGTGCGCGACGACCGTCTGCACGGGCGCCTGCTGCTACGTCGGTGGCGCATGCACGGACGGATCGCAGGCGGACTGCATTGCAGCCGGCGGGTTCTGGACGGGAATCGGCACGGACTGTGCGACGACGACCTGCCCGCTGGACCCGGTGGACTGCACCAACCCGACGCCGCTGACGGATGCGTTCAGCGTGCTGGACGACACGACCTGCAACCGGGGGAACTTCTACGCCGACACCTGTCTGGGCTACTACGACGGCGGTGAGGACATGCTCTACGAGTGGACGGTCACCGTCGACGGCTGTTACGACGTACTTCTCGATCCGAAGGGGACCACGTATACCGGCGTGGCCCTCGACAGCGTCTGCCCGCTGGACGCCGGCCCCGACGACTGTCTCTACAAGAGCACGATGTCGGGCAGTACGCCGCACGGGTTCCGCGCAGTCCTGACGGCCGGGACGTACTACATCATGGTGGATACGTGGCCGTCTCCGGCCTGCATCCCGTCGTTCGACCTGACGGCCGTACCGTGCCCGACGCATGGCGCGTGCTGCAAGCTGGACGGCACGTGCGAGGACCTGACGGAGGCCGAATGCCTGGCCGACCCGAACTACCACTCGTTCGAGGGCCTGGGCACCGAGTGCGCGACCACCGTCTGCACGGGCGCGTGCTGCAAGACGGACGGCACGTGTGAAGACCTGACCGAGGCGGTCTGCCTGGCGGACCCGGATTATTACTCGTTCGAGGGTCAGGGCACCGAGTGCGCGACCACGATCTGCACCGGCGCCTGCTGCTATGACGACGGCTCGTGTACGGATGGAACGGAGGCGGACTGCGTCGGGGCGGGCGGGACCTGGCAGGGACTCGGCACCGAGTGCGCGACGACGGTCTGTCCGATGCCTCCGGTGGACTGCACCAACCCGACGCCGGTGACGGATGCGTTCAGCGTGCTGGACGACTCGACCTGCGGCCGGTTGAACAGCTACGCCGACACCTGCCTGGGCTCCTACGACGGCGGTGAGGACATGATCTACGAATGGACAGTCACCGCCGACGGCTGCTACGACGTGCTTTTGGATCCCAAGGGCACCACGTGGACCGGCATCGCCATCGACGACGTCTGCCCGCTGGATGTCGGCCTGACGGACTGCCTCTACAAGAGCACGATGTCCAGTGGCACGCCGCACGGGTTCCGCGCGAGCCTGACGGCGGGGACGTACTACATCATGGTCGACACGTATCCGGCCCCGAACTGCATCCCGTCGTTCGACCTGTCGGCCGCGCCGTGCCCGACCGGGGCCTGCTGCGCGAACGACGCCTGCTCGATTCTGGATCAGCTTACATGTGAAGGCGGCGGCGGCCTGTACCTCGGCGACAACACCGTGTGCGGGCCGGACTGCGACAACGACGGCAATCCGGACGCCTGCGAGATCGCTCTCGGCGCCCCGGACTGCCAGCCCAACGGCATTCCGGACTCGTGCGACGTGGCGCCCGGCGGCGGCAGCGAGGACTGCCAGCCGAACGGCATTCCGGACGAGTGCGAGTTGGGTGACCCGATTGCGTACTTCAGCGAGAGCTTCGAGGGCACGTTCCCGCCGGCCGGCTGGGAGAACACGGCCCTGGAAATCAACGGGCCGTGGATCGTCTCGACGAACCTGGACTACGTGCAGACCGGAGCGCAGAGCGCCGTTCATCCGTGGAGCGCGGACTACGACGCCGACAGCTACCTGGTGACGCCGGAGCTGACTCTGAGTGACGGTATCCTCAGCGTCTGGTCCATCGGGTGCTTCGGCCAGGCCTGGTGTGACGATTACGACATCGACGTCTGGTACGTCGTCGGCGCCATCGGCGGCGGCGACGACGTGTACCTGGGCAACCTGAATGCCCTGTGGACGGATTCCTATACCACGTGGAAGGAATTCACCTACGACCTGAGCACGGTGGCGGACGGCTCGCCGTTCCGCATCGGGTTCCAGTACACGGGCTTCGACGCTGACCTGGGCGTGATCGACGACGTGACCATCCTTCCGCCGGGCACGGCGCCGTTGAGCAATGACTGCAACCTCAACGACATCCCCGATGATTGCGACGCCAAGGGCGACATGAACGGGGACGGCACGGTGGACCTCGCCGACTACCCGGCCTTCGAGGCGTGCCTCGCCGGTCCGGGGGCGCCGATGCCGGCGTGCTGCGGTCTGGCCGACATGGATGACGACAACGATTGCGACCTGGACGACTTCGCGTTGTACCAGCAGGCGTTTTAGGAGGAGGATGAGGCCGGCCGGGCATAGCCCGGCTCACACCTGACTCATCAGGTGGGGAAGCGAGCGTCGCGTGGTGCGTCAACTCGACCGCCACGCGACGCTGCGTTTTTTACCCCGCCCGGCTCCGACGAATGGCGTCCCGACGGGCGGCGGAAGGAAGGGAGCCGGGGGCATTCGCAGCAGCGGACAATCGAGTATAATGAGGGGTCTGTCTGCCGACCAAGCGAAGGGGTTTGGATGTCTGACCTGAGCCGGATACGCAACTTCGGGATCGTGGCCCATATCGACCACGGCAAGAGTACCCTGGCCGACCGCCTGCTGGAGCACACGGGGGTCGTGTCCAAACGGGAGATGCGCGAGCAGTTCCTGGACGACATGGACCTGGAACGCGAGATGGGTATCACCATCAAGGCGAACCGGGCCACCCTGCCGTATACGCTGGACGGGCAGACGTACCGGCTGAACCTGTTGGACACCCCCGGGCACGTGGATTTCCACTACGAGGTGTCGCGGGCCCTGGCGGCCTGCGAGGGGGTCCTGCTGCTCGTGGACGCCTCCCAGGGGGTGCAGGCCCAGACGGTGGCCAACGCCTACCTGGCCCTGGAGGCCAACGTCGAGATGATCCCGGTGATCAACAAGATTGACCTTCCCGGGGCCCGCCCGGAAGACTGCGCCCTGGAACTCGAACACGTGCTGGGGCTGGACGCAGACCAGGCCGTCTTCACGTCGGCCAAGACGGGCCAGGGCATCGACCCGTTGCTCCAGACCATCGTGGAGCGGGTGCCGCCGCCCCAGGGAGACCTGGACGCGCCGCTGAAGGCCCTGATCTATGACGCCAAGAGTGATCCGCACCGCGGGGTGATCTGCCACGTCCGCGTCAAAGACGGCCGAATCCGCAAGGGGCAGAAGATACTCCTGATGGCCCAGGGACGGGTACACGTGGTCACGGAGGTCGGGCGGTACCAGCCGCGGCCCACGCCCATCGCCGAGTTGTCCGCGGGTGACGTGGGATACATGGTGGCCGGCATCAAAACGATTGCCGACGTGCGGATCGGAGACACGGTGACCGACGCGCAGCGGTCGGCGGCGACGGCGCTGCCGGGCTACCAGCCGCCGCAGCAGATGGTGTTCTGCGACTTCTACCCGGGCGTGGGGACGGAGACGCCGGACCTGCGGGAGGCCATGGAGAAGCTGTGGCTGAACGACTGTTCGTTCACGTACGAGCCGGCCACATCCGACGCCTTGGGCATCGGATTCCGCTGCGGGTTCCTGGGGCTGCTGCACATGCGGATCATCCAGGAGCGGCTGGAGCGGGAAGGCAACGTGAACGTGGTACAGACCGCCCCCACCGTGACGTACGAGGTGGCGTTGCGGGACGGCAGCACACAGCGGATCGAATCGCCGGCGGATTTGCCCGACCTGTCCAAGGTGGAGGAGATTCGCGAGCCGATGGTGCGGGCGGCGGTGATCATTCCGGCGGACTGCATCGGGTCCCTCATGCAGCTTTCGCTGGACCGGCGGGGGACTCACAAGAAGACGGAGTACCTCTCCCCGACGCGCGTCATGCTGACCTTTGCGTTTCCGCTGGGAGAGATCATCTACGACTTCTACGACAAGCTCAAAAGCCTGACGCGGGGCTACGGCACGGTGGATTACGAGGTCGAGGGCTTCCGGACCGGGCAGCTCGTGAAGCTGGACATCCTGGTCAACGGTGTGCCGGTGGATGCGCTGTCGGTCATCGTGCACCGCGACAAGGCGGCCAACCGGGGACGGAGGCTGCTGGTGCGGCTGAAGAAGGAGATCGACCGGCACCAGTTCGAGATTCCGCTGCAGGCGGCCATCGGCGGCAAGATCATCGCCCGGGAGACGATCAAGGCCTTCCGCAAGCACGTGACCGCCAAGTGCTACGGCGGCGACATCACCCGCAAACGCAAACTGCTGGAGAAACAGAAGGAAGGCAAGAAGCGGATGAAACAGGTCGGCTCCGTGGCCATTCCGCAGGAGGCGTTCATGTCCATCCTGGAGCCGGAGGATTAGGCGGACGTCTCGAAACGCAAAAACGCAAAAACGCA
>CAZPHH010000084.1:6121-19990 GCA_964586145.1 uncultured Phycisphaeraceae bacterium
AAACGCAGAAAAGAGCGGGACCGGGGTGCGGGTGATCGGTAGCTGCGCTCCATCGTCTGATCCGCCCTGTCGCAGCGGGGGGGAGCCGGACCCCATGGGCTTGCGGTGGTTTGCCGATGCCCTATCATGTCCGCCCGCCGACAGGCGCGTGTTGAACAACCGAACGAATGACGCCGGGAGTGAACACTGTGGTCGAAAAGGAACTGCTTCGGAAAATCGAAAAGCGAAAGGCCCTGGTGGGCGTGGTGGGCATGGGCTACGTCGGGCTGCCGCTGGTGCGGACGTTCTGCGCGGCGGGGTTCAAGTGCCTGGGATATGACATTGACGCCAAAAAGGTCCGGGCCCTCAACGCGGGCAGGAGTTACATCAAGCACATCTCCTCCGAAACCATCTCGGACGTGGTGAAGAGGAAGCAGTTCCGCGCCACCACCGATCCGAACGAGCTGAAGAAGGCCGACGCCATTCTGATCTGCGTGCCCACTCCGCTGACCAAAATGCGCGAGCCGGACATGACGTACGTGGTCAGCACGACGGAAATGCTGGCGACCGTGCTGCGGAAGGGGCAACTGATCGTGCTGGAAAGCACCACCTATCCCGGCACCACCCGCGAGGTGTGCAAGCCCATCCTGGAACGCACCGGCCTGAGGGCCGAGCGAGACTTCTTTTTGGCCTTTTCCCCGGAACGCGAGGACCCCGGCCGCAAGGACTACACCACCGAGACCATTCCCAAGGTGGTCGGCGGCCTGGGGCCCAGAAGCCGGCGGCTGTCCGCGGCGTTGTACGCGGCGGCCATCGCCAAGGCCGTTTCCGTCTCCAGTTGCGAGGTGGCGGAGTCGGCCAAGATTCTGGAGAACGTGTACCGGTGCGTGAACATCGCCATGATCAACGAGCTCAAGGTGCTGTTCAACCGGATGGGCATCAACGTGTGGGAGGTGATCGAGGCGGCCAGCACCAAGCCGTTCGGCTTCCAGCCGTTCTATCCCGGCCCGGGGCTGGGCGGGCACTGCATCCCCATCGACCCGTTCTACCTGACCTGGAAGGCGCGGGAGTATGACAGCCCCACGCGCTTCATTGAGCTGGCCGGGGAAATCAACACCTCCATGCCGGAATACGTCGTGGGCAAGGTGGCGGAGGGGCTCAACCGGGTGCGCAAAAGCCTCAACGGCTCAAAAGTGCTGGTGCTGGGTCTGGCCTACAAAAAAGACATCGACGACTTGCGGGAATCTCCCTCCATCGCGCTGATTGAGCTGCTGAAGGAACGCGGAGCCAAAGTGGACTACAACGATCCCTATATCCCCGCCACGCACAAGCAGCGCGAGCACAACCTGGGCATGCGCAGTAAGCCGCTGTCGGCCACCATGCTTCGCAAGTACGACTGCGTGCTGATTTCCACCGACCACAGTTGCTACGACTACCGGATGATTGTTCGCAACGCGCGGCTGGTCGTGGATACCCGCAACGCCACCCGGAACATCAGGCAGAACCGGCAGAAGATCGTGCTGGCCTGACGAATGGGGTCCGGACCGGGGCGCCCCGCACGCGGGGCGGGCCCGAGGAGTCCGGCCTCGGCCGGCCGGCGTCCCCGGCGTCGAGCCGGGT
Source organism: uncultured Phycisphaeraceae bacterium (assembly GCA_964586145.1). GTDB lineage: Bacteria > Planctomycetota > Phycisphaerae > UBA1845 > UBA1845 > JAFGJQ01. The sequence continues at coordinate 7,721 of CAZPHH010000084.1, forward strand.
CGCCGCCGCTGTTCCGGAGCGGCGGCCACAACCTTCCCGTTCCTTCGAACACCGCCCGGGGTGCCGTAAGGCAGCCCGCCGTGGCGGGAACGCCCAGTGGTCCGGTTGGGTAACTTCTGCCTGGCGAAGACAAGTCTGTCCGTGGTGCCTGCATCGTCGCTGTTCCGGGGGTAGTCGGGAGCCGGGAACTGCCGATGTTCTCGGTAGCGACAGGGCCCTATAATGCGGCTTGGGTGGGCAGGCTGCGCACCACCGGGCACCGCGCGGCCATAGATCACGTCATGTGTGTGCCACGCGTCGCCCCGCTGTTTCCGTCGGACCTGGACCCGGTACGCCGCGGGCTTTGGCATCTGCGCGAATGAGGTGTGAGTATGGCTCCAAACGGTGACGCTTCGGGTCACGTTTCCGGCCGAACCTCGGTGATGTCGGGGGGCGCGGGGAAGCTGCTTCCGCCGGTTGAGTCTCCGTGCCATGGGATCGTCGCTCAGATTCTTGGTGCGGTTCCCCACTCGGTGTTCTGGAAAGACTGTCAGGGCGTGTACCTGGGCTGCAACGAGGAGTTCGCGCGGGCCGCGGGCCTGGGCAGCGCTGCGGAGATCGTGGGCAAGACGGATTTCGACCTGCCCTGGCCGCGGGCGGAGGCGGAGGCCTACCGGGCGGACGACCGCGCGGTAATCGAGTCCGGCCGGCCCCGCCGGAACATCGTCGAGCCGCTGCAGCAGGCCGACGGGCGGCGCCTGTGGGTGGATACGACCAAGGTTCCCCTGCGGGCGGAGGATGGTCGGGTTTGCGGGGTCGTGGGCTTCTACGAGGACGTCACCCAGCGCCAGTGGGCCGAAGCCGCGATTCAACTCAACGAATCCCGGCTGGAAGCGCTGCTGCACCTGAATCAGATGACGGATGCGACACTCAAGGACATTGCCGAGTTTGCGATGGAGGAGGCGGTGCGGCTGACCCGAAGCCGGATCGGCTACATCGCGTTTGCCAATGAAGACGAGAGCGTGCTGACGATGTTCGCGTGGTCGAAGGACGCCATGGCCGCGTGCGCGGTCCAGGACCGGCCGGTGGAGTACCTCGTCGCCGAGACCGGGCTGTGGGGCGAGGCGGTCCGGCAGCGTCGCCCGGTCATCACGAATGATTACGCCGCGCCCAATCCGTGGAAGAAGGGCACGCCGGCCGGGCACGTCACGGTGCACCGGCACATGAACGTTCCGGTCTTTGACGGCGACCGCATCGTGATCGTGGCCGGCGTCGGCAACAAGGAGTCGGATTACGATGAGTCGGACGTGCGTCAACTGACGCTGCTGATGAGCGGCATGTGGCGGATCGTGCAGCGCAAGCGCGCGGAGGAAAAGCTGCGCGAGAGCGAGACAAAATACCGCGCGCTGTTCGAGTCGGCGGGCGACGCCACGTTCGTGCTGGGTGTCGACAACGACCGGCTGCACGTCGTCGAAAGCAACCCGCGTGCTCTGGAGATGTTCGGCGCCACCGGCGAGCAGATCCGCGAATTGCCCGTTTCCCACTTCTGGGCCCTGGAGCAGGCGGACGGCTCCCCGTCGCTGGAGGCCGGTCCGGCTCGCGTGAGGGAGGCGATGGATGCCGGCATGGCGTCTTTCGAGTGGCGCCACCGGCGGCTGGACGGAACGGTTTTTGACACCGACGTGGTCCTGACGCGCGTGCCGCTGGGCACGGGCCTGGCCCTGCTGGCCGTGGTGCGCGACGTCACCGAACGCAAGCGGACGGAGAACGAGCTGCGGGAGAGTGAGCGGAAGTTCCGCGACCTGTCGCAGGAGTTCCAGTCGATTCTGGGCGCCATTCCCGGCTCGTTGGTGCTGATTTCCCCGGACATGAAGATCGTCTGGGCCAACGAGTATACAAAGAACACGAGCCTGGGCTTCGAGTCCAGCGATATGCTTGGACAGTACTGTTACCGTTGCCGGCACGACCTGTCCGAACCGTGCGAAGGGTGTCCCGTGCTGCGCAGTTTCGCGTCCGGCAAGCCGGAATCCGGAGAGCGCGATACGCCGAACGGGAAGATCTGGGAGCTGCACGCCGCTCCCGTCTTCGGCGATCAGGGCGAGGTCTCGGGCGTCATCGAAATTGCGTTTGAGGTTACTGAGTACCGGCGGGCTGAGCGTGAGCTGAAGGACAGTGAATCGCGGCTCCGCGGTCTGTTTCGGGCGGCGCCGATCGGCATCATCTTCGTACAGGATCGCACGACGGTCAGCGTGAATGAGTTTCTGTGCGATTTGCTGGGGTACAGTCAGGCCGAGCTCGTCGGCAAGTCCGCACGCCACCTGTACTTCACGCAGGAGGAGTTCGAGGAGGTCGGCCGCGAGTTGTACGAGCCGTCGCCCGCGGCCAGGCACGCCCACATCGAGTCCCGACTGCGCCGCAAGGACGGCGCCGCGGTGGACGTGAGCCTCACCAGTGCCCCCCTGCGACTCGATGAACCCGCGGCGGGCTTCGTCGTGACCGTTCAGGACATCACCGAACGCAAGCGGGCGGAGGCGCTGGCCCGCCAGCGCCACGATGAATTCCTGGCCATCCTCAACGGCATTGACGAACCCGTGTATGTGGCCGACCCGGTGACCTATGAGATGGTCTACGTCAATCGCATGTTGGAGGAGTCATTCGGCGCGTGCGCCGGGCGGAAGTGCTACGAGTACCTTCAACGGAGAAACGAACCCTGCCCGTTCTGCACGAACGACAGAATCTTCGGCGAGTACGCCGGCCGCTCGTATGTCTGGGAATTCCGGAACGACGTGAGCCGCCGCGCGTACAAGTGCATCGACAAGGCGATTCCCTGGCCCGACGGCCGCATGCTGCGCCTGGAAGTGGCCGTCGACATCACCGAACGCAAGCGGGCGGAGGAGCGGTTGCGGGAGAGCGAGGCCCTGCTGGTTCGATCGCAGCAGATCGCCCGCCTGGGAAGCTGGGAACTGGATGTGACGTCAAACCGGTTGACCTGGTCGGACGAGGTCTACCGCATCTTCGGATCCCAGCCGAATGAGTTCGCCGCCACATACGAGGCCTTCCTCGATGCCGTGCATCCGGATGACCGGGCGGCCGTGGACGATGCGTACTCCGGTTCGTTGCGAGAGGGGAGGGACGGGTACGAAATCGACCACCGAGTGGTTCGCAGAGACACGGGAGAGGTTCGTTACGTGCATGAACAGTGCATCCACGAACGCGACGCGGCGGGCGTCATCATTCGATCCGTCGGCATGGTTCAGGACATCACCGAGCGCAAGCGGGCCGAGGAGGCGCTCAGGCTGTCCGAGGCCACCTACCGCTCGATTTTCAACACGGTTCGTGATGCCATCTGGGTGCATGACCTGGAGACCCGGGAGTTCATTGACGTCAACGACAGCGTGATGCGTCTCTTCGGCTACTCGGTCGAGGAAGTCCAGGCCCTGAACGTGGGGGACATCAGCTCGGGTGTGCATCCCTTTACCCAGGAGACGGCCGGAAAACTGCTCGACAAGGCTGCGGCGGGGGAGCCCCAGTTGGCCGAGTGGCATTGCCGGCACAAGGACGGGCACCTGTTCTGGAGCGAGGTGCAACTGTGCCGCGGGACCATCGCCGGCAGGGACTGCATCCTGGCCATTGAACGCGACATCACCGAGCGCAAGCAGGCCGAAGCGGAGCTGTTGCGAGAGAAGGAGTTCACGGAAAAGCTGTTGGAAAGCCTGCCTGGGATCTTCTTCTTGTATGATTCGACCTGCCACTTGAAGCGCTGGAACAAGGCCCACGAGACCGTGATGGGGTTCACCGCCGATGAGCTTCGCGACTGGTACATTCCAGACTGGCACGAAACGCCGGAGGAGGCGGCAGCCGGTCTGGCGTTTGTCAAATCGGTACTGGATACCGGTGTCAGCGGATCGTTTGAAACCACCCTGGTTAACAAGCAGGGGTGTTTTGTCCCTTATCTCATCAGTATTACCCGGCTCATGACGCCGGACGGCCCGTTCATGATGGGAGTCGGGATCGACGTCACCGAGCGCAAGCGGGCGGAGGAGGAGCGCGACCGCCTGTTCAATCTCTCGCTCGACATGCTCTGCATCGCCGGCTTCGACGGGCGGTTCAAGCAGCTCAACCCGGCGTGGGCGCGCGCGCTGGGGTGGAGCGTGGAGGAACTGATGGGGCCGCCCTACCTCGATCTGGTCCATCCGGACGACGTGGCCGCCACCGTCGCCGCCGGCGAGTGCCTGCGGCAGGGGCAGGAGGTGCGGTCGTTCGAGAACCGGTATCGCTGCAAGGACGGCACGTACCGGTGGCTGTCCTGGAACTCGTATCCGCTTCTCGAGCAACAACGGATCTTCGCCGTCTGCCGCGACGTGACGGAACGGAAGGCGGCCGAAGAGGAACGCGCCAGGCTGGAGCGTCAATTGCGGCAATCGCAGAAGATGGAGGCCGTCGGGCAGCTCGCCGGCGGCGTCGCCCACGATTTCAACAACATCCTCACCGCCATTCTCGGCAACGTGGACCTGGTGCAACAGACCCTGGCTCACAAGCTGCCGGCCGACGAGGCGCCCATGGTCGGGCTTCGGGAGGTGGAGCGCGGCGCCTTGCGGGCCGCCGACCTGACGCGCCAGTTGCTGCTGTTCAGCCGCCGCGGTGTCGCCCAGCCGGAGCCGCTCCACCTGAACCAGACGCTGGACGACGCGGTCAAGATGCTGCAACGGCTTCTGACGGAAAACGTGCGGCTGGATCTGCGGCCGGCCCCCGACCTGCTGCCTGTCTGGGCCGACGGCGGCCAGATGGAGCAGGTCATCGTCAACCTGGTGGTCAACGCACGCGACGCGATGCCCGACGGCGGACGCATCGTCATCGAAACCAGCAACGAGATCCTGGATGAAACGTATGCGGATGCCCACGCGGACGCCCGTCCCGGGCCGCACGTGCTGCTGGCCGTCAGCGACACCGGCGAGGGAATGACCCGGGCGACCATGGAACGGATCTTCGAGCCCTTCTTCACGACCAAGCCGGTCGGACAGGGCACCGGGCTGGGCCTGGCCACGGTCTACGGCATCGTGACCCAGGCGGGCGGGCACATCGGCGTCTACAGTGAGGTCAGCCGCGGCTCCACGTTCCGGGTCTATCTGCCGGCGCTCACGACGCTGGTCGCGGAGACGCCGGGTTCGGCCCTGGCGGCGGAGTCGCCCGCCGGTGGTGGGGCCGAGACGATCCTGGTCTGCGAGGATGACGACGCCGTGCGAAAGCTCGTGGCCCAGATCCTGCGGCGCGAGGGCTACACGGTGGTGACCGCCGCGGACGGCGAGGACGCGCTGCGACGGTCCGTCACGTATGACGGGACCATCCACCTTCTGATCACCGACGTTATTATGCCTGACATCAACGGCCGGCGCCTCACCGAAACGCTTCTCGAGCAGCGGCCGGACCTCAGGACGCTGTTCATCTCCGGCTACACCGCGGACATCATCGCCCACCACGGCGTGCTGGACGACAACGTGGAGTTCCTCGCCAAGCCGTTCAGCCGGCGGGCCCTGCTGCGCCGCGTCCGGGAGGTGCTGGACGGCGCCCGTCCCGACCCGCCGCGCGAGTGACTCCGCGGCCGGGTCTCGCCGCCCCGGATCGGGGGCAAGTTCACTGGAACGCTGGGCCGATCCCTCGGCCCCGGGATCGAGCTGGCAACGGCGGCCCCGTCTACGTTTCCGGCTCACGGCGCTGCATGTGCTCGCCGTACGGCTCCACGTGGACCACCACGTCCACCACGTCCGGGCCGTGGTCGATCAAGTGGTGCTTGACACGGCCGGCGATGGCGTGGCCTTCCCGCACGGTCAGACCGCCGTCCACCTGCAGATGCAGATCCACCTGGAGCCCGGAACCGACATAGCGCGTGCGTAGCGATTCCACGTCCCGAACGCCGGGCACGGACCGCACCAGCCGCTCGATGTGCTCGCGATCCGCCTGCGGCGCCCCGGCGTCCACCAGTTGGCCTAGGGCGGGTTTGCCGATCTTCCAGGCGGCATGGAGCACGAAGAGTGACACCATCACGGCCCCCACGTGGTCGACGAAAGCCCAACCCGGCTTCAGTGCGGCCACACCCACCGCCAGGGCGGCCGGAATGGAGCTCAACGCATCGCTGCGGTGGTGCCAGGCGTTGGCGATCAGGGCCGAGGACTTGTGCCGCCGGCCCACCACGGCCGTCCAGCGGTACAGGGCTTCCTTGATCCCGATAGACAGCAGGGCGGCGGCCAGGGCGATGCCGCCCGGCGGCTGGCCATGATGCTCACGCAGGGTGTTCAGGGCGTTGTAGATCAGCCCCGCCGCCACGATCACCAGAATAAGCGCAATGCCCGTGGTCACCACGGTCTCGATCCGCCGGTGCCCGTGCGGATGCCCGGCGTCGGGCGGCTTGGACCAGTAGCGCACGCCGATCAGAATGGCCAGGTCCGTGCTGCTGTCGGAGAGGGTATGCACGGCGTCGGCCACGACGGCCTGGCTGGAACCTAGCAGCCCGCCCGCGATCTTCACGCCCGCCAGCGCCACGTTGGACGCCAGCCCGCCCCACGTCACGCGCTGCACGTCGGCAACGTACCGCGCATCGTGCGAGCGAGGGGATTGGGCATTGGGCTGTGTCACGGTACTGCGCTCTACCTACGCCCGGCCCGACGCAGGAATTCGGCCTCGTTGATGGTCTCCACGCCCAGCGAGCGGGCCTTTTCCGCTTTTGAGCCGGGAGAATCGCCGACCACCACGAGGCTGGTTTTCTTGCTGACGGAGCCGGCGGCCTTTCCTCCCAGCGATTTGATGAGGTCTTCCGCCTCTTTGCGGCCCAGGCTTTCCAGCGTGCCGGTGACGACGACCGTCAGGCCGGCGAACGGGCCGTCCCTGGCCACCTTCTTTTGGGGTTGACGCATGTTCACGCCTGCACCGGCCAGACGATTGATGAGCCCGCGGCCCTCCTTGCTCGCGAAGAACTTCCGGATGCTACCGGCCACTTCCGTGCCCACGCCCTCTATCTCGGTCAACTCGTCTTCTGTGGCGTCAGCGATTCTCTCCAGGGTTTCGAAATGCTCCGCCAGCAGTTCGGCGGTGGCGCCCCCGACGTGGCGGATGTTCAATGCCGCCAACAATCGGGCCAGCGGTTGCTTCTTGGCGGTCTCCAGCGCTTTGAAGAGGACGTCGGTTCGTTTGGCGCCGAACTCGACGCGGATCGTCTTGCTCTCCCCTTTGACCACGCGCTCGTGATTGAACACGAGCCCTTCCACTGCCGCGCGATGCGTCGGAAGGGCGAACAGGTCGGCGCAGTCACGCACGAGGTCGTGATCCACCAGTTGTTCGATCAGGGCCTGGCCGGCGCCTTCGATGTCCATCTGGTCGCGGCCGCAGAAGTAGATGAGCCGCTCCTTGCGTTGGGCGATGCAGCCGGGGTTGATGCAGCGGACGTACACGCCGCCCTCGTCCTGCATCACCTCGCCGCCGCAGGCGGGACACTTTCTGGGCGGCTTGATCTCCTTGGCGTCCTTCGGCCGCTTTTCGCCGACCACCCGCACGACCTGCGGGATGATCTCCCCGGCCTTCTCGATGATCACCGTGTCGCCCACGCGCACGTCCAGCCGCCGCACCTGGTCGAAGTTGTGCAGCGACGCGTGCTGCACGGTGGTGCCGGCCAGCAGCACCGGCTCCATGACCGCCCGCGGGGTGATGGTGCCCAGCTTGCCCACCTGGAAGTCCACCCGCAGCAGCCGGCTTTCCGCCTGTTCCGCCGCGAATTTGAACGCGATGCACCACCGCGGGTACTTGCTGGTGGCCCCGAGAATGTCCCGCTGGTCGAGGGAGTCGACCTTGACGACCAGGCCGTCCGTCTCGTACTCCAACTCGTACCGTTTCGTCTCCCATGCGTGGCACAGCGCGACCACGTCGTCGACCGTTTCGGCGATCGTCCGCTCCGGGTTCACGGGGATGCCCCATTCGGCGAACCGGTCGAACAGCTCCGACGCGCATCGGGCCCGCAGCGGCTCAACCTGCCCGAACCCGTGGGCCAGAAAGCGCAGGTTGCGGTCGGCGATCCTGCGGGGGTCAAGCTGCTTGAGCGTGCCGGCCGTGGCGTTGCGGGGGTTCTTGAACGTCTCCTCGCCCGCCGCGGCCCGGGCCGCGTTGTATCGCGCGAAGTCGTCCTTCGGCCAGAAGACCTCACCGCGCACCTCGCAAACGCGCGGCAGATTCCTGCCCTGAAGCCGCAGGGGCACGGAGCGGACCGTCCGCACGGTGTGCGTGATCACGTCGCCCGTGACCCCGTCGCCCCGCGAGGCGGCCAGCGCCAGCCGGCCCTCTTCGTACCGCAGCGAGACGGCCACTCCGTCCACCTTGGGATCGACCATGTATCGGTAGGTCTGCCCGTCCAGGCCCTTGGCCACGCGGGCGTCGAATTCGCGGAGTTGGGTCTCGTCGTACGTGTTGTCGATGGAGAGCATGGGCACGGCGTGCGTGACGTGCTCGAAACCTTCCACGGGTCGATCACCGACCCGCTGGGTGGGGGAGTCGGGCGCGATGAGTTCCGGATGCTGCTGTTCCAGGGACCGCAGTTGCTCGATCAGCCGGTCGTACTGGCGGTCAGAGATTTCCGGGGCCGCCTTGACGTAGTAGAGGTGGTCGTGCCGCCGGATGTCCGCCCGCAACCGCTCGATTTCCTGCCCCGGGTTCGCTGCCATGCCGGCCATTATGCCGCCGGACGCGGCTGCGGCAACGGGGGGAGGAACGAAGGAATCCGGGGATCAGGAAAATGAGGGACCAGCAAGAAGCGTCCGGCATCGGCCTGTGAGCTCATCCCGAACCAGCACCGGCGCGAGCCCCTCCTCGCGACGGACGGTCCCTCCGTTTCTCTTCGGCAACTGCAGTGCCCGGTGTGTCAACCGGTGTCACATCAGAAACAGGAACAACACGCCCAGGAGCACCACGAAGAGCGCCCAGAACGTGACGCGAATTTCTGACCAGGGGCGGTCGTACGGCCGATTCGGATCGTTGGCCGGATAGGCGGCCAGCATCAGCCGGGCCTGCCGCCGGGCACAACGGTAGAGGAAGTACGCGGCGAACAGGCTGCCCAAAACCACAACCAGCGAATAGACGCCGGGGTACAGTTCCTTGGTGATCACGGGGCTGAGGGACCGGGCGGCGGTGGTCGTTTCCGTGGGCCCTGATCCGGCGGCCTCGGGAATTGCAGCGGCTTCTGCCTCGTCCGGTTCCGCCTCGCCGGGCGTGTCCTCATCGGGTTTGGGCGGCTCCTCCGGTTCAGCCGGGCTGTTGGAGGTCCGGTCCGGCGAGGGCGCCGCGAGATCGCCGGTCGTGCGCATGGCGTAGCCGACGATCCCAGAGGCGGGGGCGTCCGGGGCCGATTCGGTTGCGGCGTCTTCCGGCGAATACGAGGCGGCCCGTCGCTGCCACGCCTCGCCGGTCTCGTAGTCCAGCACCGGGTACGCGGCGATCCAGGCGTTCGTGTCCGCCCGCCAGACCAGCAGGGTGGGCTCCCAGAAGCTCGCGTCCTGCTGGAACGGCTCGAACTTGTCGCCGACCAGGAAGGTCAGGGCCAGCATGAACAGAATGAAGGCGATGCTTCCCCCAATGTGCGCGTCGACGCGCGAGCGGTGATACGCGTGGTCCAGTTGCTTTCGGTCCATCGTGCGGTCCTCTCCTGCGATTTGACGTGAAACGGCGCGGGCATCGGCAGCCACCCGCAAGGATCCTGTCGGGTCAGTGTACCCGGCCCCGGAGCGATGGCCAGCAGAAAATCAGCGGGCCGATCCGGACGGTCGGGCGGTCGTCCGGCACCGGCGCAGAAGAAAGCCCCGGCCGTTGCAAAGCCGGGGCTGTGATTTGTGAAGCGATTGCCGAGCGGAACCGAAGCCCGCATTCGGCCCCTGGGGCCGGTCAGCGACCGGTCGGCACGCGACCTCCCAGGCGCAGAACCATGACGATGTCGCCGATCTGCCGGTTCCTCTTGTCCATCTCCGTGTTGTTCTCCAGGCCGCGCCAGTAGCCCAGGGACATGGTCATGCCGCTGGCGAAGTACGGATGAACGGTGTCGTACTCCGGGCCCTGGAGGGTGGGCCGCTTCCGGTTGATCTGGTCGGTCATGTCGGCAAACCGTTCCTGCATGTTACACGTGGCGAGCATCATTTCGTTTTGCCGGCACACGATCCTGGCGTTGGAGAGGATGCCCCGCAGGGCCGACCGTTCCTCCCGCAGGCGTCGGGCCGGCAGGTCCAGCTCGGCGATCTGTTCCTCGTAGGTCCGGACCTTGTCCTCGGCCTGCGTGTAGCGGTACCAGTGGTACGTCTCGGCCCCCATGAGCGTCTGGGCGGCGGCCAGTCCGGACGCCGGAATGTCCACACCGTACTCGGTGTTGTAGAACGCGTTTCGCCGACGGTCCGCCAGCTTGACCTTCCAGTACTCCAACTGCCCGGTCTGACGGGTCTGCAGGTCGCGTATCCGGCGGAGCTCCTGCTCGATCATGTCCAGCCGCCGGTTGACGGCTTGCATATCCGCGATGAAGACGACCTTGGTCACCATGTCGCCGCGCCGGACGCGGTCGAGGTCCTCCTCCGTGATGATGGACAGGAACCCGGGATCGCCTCCGGGCCGTCCGGGGCTGATGGTGACATAGGTTCGGCGGAGGAAGTCCCTCATCCGCGTGCCTGCGGGGCCGTACACGTCCAGTTCCCCGTAGAGCATCTCGTTTTCAGTGGACGGGACCAGGTACTCGAACTCGTACCGGCCCTCCGGCAGGGCGTACACCGTGTAGTCACCCTTTCGGTCGGGTGACGAGGCGGGCCAGGCGACGGGTGGGCACCGGTGCCGGCTCCATCGCATCTCCACGAATGACTCGAGGTCGGTGGGATGGTCGTCCGCCACCATGTCGCTCATCGGGGTGTACCAGTGGATTTCCAGCCGCTTTGCCTGCCTGGCACAGCCGGCCAACAGGCACAGCACGGCCGCCACGGACAGGAAACGACCGACCCTTCCCGCGAATCCGCTCTTCATCGCCATACGTCCTTTCCTGAGGGTTGCCATCGGCTCGCGCCATTCACCTTTGGTCTGACCGCCACGCCTGCGGTCCGGGGGCTGCGTCCCTGGGCACACGACCGATTCGCCTGGCAGAAACATGGCGGGCCAGGCACGCGGGGGCGCCCGAAGCCGGTCGCCGGGACAAGCCAATCGGGAAGGTAGCAGATGCCCGGGCGGCGGGCAAGTGGGCAGCAGGGCGATTTTCCGCACGCGGGACCGGTCGCCGACATCCCTGCCCGTCTTCCAGAGGGCCCTCCGGAACCGTTGCGGACACCGGAAGATACGCTCCGCGTTGCCGACTCCGGCCGGCCGGCGACGCTTTCCTTCGCCAGCGCACCCGTTATCATCCGATTCAGCGGCGACCGGACCGGCCGACGCGGCGGCCCGACGCCAGGATGACGGAACGTTCATGAGTCAGCCCCACGCCCGACGAGCCCTGATCAGCGTTTACGACAAGACCGGCCTGGTCGATTTTGCCCGGGCCCTGCACGAGGAACTCGGGTTCGAGATCCTCTCGACCGGCGGGACGGCCCGGCACCTGACGGACGCGGGCATCCCCGTCACTCTGGTGGAGGATGTCACCGGCTTCCCGGAGATGCTGGACGGGCGGGTCAAGACGCTGCATCCGCGGATCCATGCGGCCATTCTGGCCGACCGGGACAACCCGGAGCACATGCGGCAGCTTGCCGAGCAGGGGATCCGGCCGATCGACCTGGTGGTCGTGAACCTGTACCCGTTCGAGGACACGGTGGCCCGGCCGGACTGCACGCTTGAGCAGGCGATCGAGATGATCGACATCGGCGGTCCCTGCCTGCTGCGGGCCGCGGCGAAGAACTCCCGCCACGTGCGCGTCGTCTGCGGGCCCGGGGAGTACGAGGGGGTCCTGGAGTCCTTGCGCAGCGCGACGGCCGTGCAGGAATCCCTGCGTTTGCAGCTTGCCTCCCGAGCCTTCCAGCAAACCTGCCGATACGACGCCGCGATCGCCACGTGGCTGACTGCTCATCCGCAGAACCCCGACGAGCCGGAGTTTCGCGCCATCCACCTCCGCAGCCGCGACGTGCTGCGCTATGGCGAGAACCCCCATCAGCAGGCGGAGGTGTGCTCGCTGTTGGGTTGGACAGAATGGCTCACGGGGAAGACCGGCGGCCCCGCCCTCTCGTACAACAACTTGGTCGACGCCGGCGCGGCTCTGGAACTCTGCGCCGAGTTGACACGAGCCGCCGGTGTGGCATCAGCTTC
>CAZPHH010000084.1:20090-21424 GCA_964586145.1 uncultured Phycisphaeraceae bacterium
TCTGTGGGACCGGCTTTCCAGCCGGTCTCCGGGCCTCGCAGAGATGTGGGGCCGGTGTTTTCTGTGGGGCTGTCTTCTTCTGTGGGACCGGTGTCTTCTGTGGGACCGGCTTTCCAGCCGGTCTCCGGGCCTCCTGCGAAAACCGCTTCCGCCCGCCTGGAATCCGAAAGCCACACCGAACGTCACCTCCCCCACATCCAGAACCCCGGGGCAACCTATTTCGTGACGTTTCGGCTGAAGACCGGCGAGCTGGCTTCCGCAGAGAAGGACATTGTGCTTGGGGCCTGCCGCTACTGGCACACCAGGAAGATGACCTTGCACGCGTGTGTTGTCATGCCCGACCACGTGCATCTGATTCTGACCCCGCACGAAATCAGTCCGGGCGCCTGGGTTTCGCTGGGGGAACTGCTTCAGAGTATGAAGGGATACTCGTCGCGAGAGATCAACCGCGCACGAGGCGTGACCGGATCGCTCTGGCTCGACGAGAACTGGGATCGGATCGTCCGGAACGAGAAAGAGTACGAAGAGCGGTGGAACTACATCGAGAACAACCCGGGCAAGGCGGGTCTGGGCGACGCCTATCCGTGGTTGTGGTTGAATCCTCGTGCGTGGGAGGAATTGGGAGAGCATGAGGGGGACCGGCTGGACCGGCTGGAAAGCCGGTCCCACAAAGAAGACCGGCTGGAAAGCCGGTCCCACAACGAAAGCCGGTCCCACACGGGAAGCGGGTCGCACAGGCTGGGGACGGCTCCGGCGGTTGCCTGCTTCATCAAGCACACGAATCCTTGCGGTGTGGGTGTGGCGGACGAACCCGTGGAGGCCTATCGTCGGGCGTATCTGGGCGATCCGAACGCGGCCATGGGGGGCATCCTGGCCGTGAACGTCTGCGTGGATGCGGCCTTCGCGGAGGCTGTGATGGGTTCGCTCCAGCGCTGGGGCAAGGCGGCCGGCGCCGGTGCGTTTTTCCTGGAAGTCTGGCTCGCGCCGTCGTTCCAGGATGACGCCGTCCAGGTCATCCGGACCCGAAAGCCCTGGGGTGCCCGAGTGCGGCTGATCGACGTGGGGGACGGCATGTCTAGGACGGGATGGCCCGAGCACGTCATACGATCGATCCCCGGAGACCTTCTCATCCAGAGTTGCGACACCGTCGGCCTGAATGAGAGCGAATGGCGCGTGGTGACCGACCGCGCCCCGGACGAGCGTGAGCTTGCCGATCTGCGGCTGGCTTGGCTGGTGTGCAAGCACACCAAGAGCAACGCCATCTCCATCTGCCGCGACGGCATACTCATCGGAAACGGGGCCGGGCAGATGTCGCGCGTCATGTCGTGCCGGAT
>CAZPHH010000085.1:0-21314 GCA_964586145.1 uncultured Phycisphaeraceae bacterium
TGATCGGCGGACGTGCATCGAGCGGGCCGGCCATTCTCTGCACTAAAGCGTTTCAGTGGACCGGACGATATGCAAGCGTGTCTTAACCGGCCGCGTTGCGGCGCGGGGTTCGGCTGCGGATCGGGGAACCATCGTATGGATGTCATCCGAAAGCTGAGGCGCAATTTCCAGCGTGTCTTCGCCAGGGCGAAGCTGCCCACGAGTCCGGCGGTTGCGTCGCGCATTCTCGCCCTCATGAAAGAGCCGGATTCCTCCTCCGCGGATTTCGGGAGCGTCATCCGGGCGGATCCGGCCCTGGCGGCCCGGCTGCTCAAGACGGCCAACTGCGCCCTGTACGCGCAACGGACGCCGGTCACGACGATCGATCGGGCGGTCACCGTGCTGGGCCTGGAACGCGTGAAGACCCTGTCGCTGGGCTTTCAGCTTGTGATGCACCTGGATCGGCTGGGCGAGGCGCCGTTTGACATGCCGGAGTTCTGGCGGCAGTCGCTGCTGCGGGCCTGCCTGGCCCGGGCCATCGCCGAGGCCGCTGCCCCGGAACGGACGGAAGAGGCGTTCCTGATCGGGCTGCTGCAGGATTGCGGCATTGTGCTTCTGGTTCAGGTGCTGGATACCTCCTACGGGCGCCTCTACGCCTCAAGTCTGTCGCCCGGCGCGTTCTTCGCGGCGGAGCGTGAGACGTTCGCGTTCACTCATCTCGATGCCATCGGGGCCATGGCCGAAGAGTGGCAGTTGCCGGAAGACATTGCCATGCCGCTGCGCCGCCATCACTACCGGGTGAATCCCGGCGAAGAGGCGAGTGAGAGGCGGACGCTGATCGCCCTAAGCCACTTCGTGGGGTCTTTGTGCTTCGAGGGTGACTCCGGTCTCGCCACGGGCGATGCCGGCATCCGGGAGTTCGGCGAGCAGATGCTCGGACTGGACGTACCGACGTGGTGCGAAGTCCAGAAGCAGGCCGAGGCGGACTACAAGGCGATTGCCACGCTGTATATGGAGGTGCTGCCGCGCGGCTTCGACGTGTCCGCTCTCCTGCAGGAGGCCGGCCGCTACCTGTCCCTCTCGGCCGAGCAGGGAAAGGAACCGGGCGGCGCCTCAAAGAGCCCGCCGCCGCCCGCCCCGCCCTCTGCGGGGGAAGCCGCCGGCTCGCCGTCAACGGGATCGGAAGTCTCGACGGCGCCGGAGCAGGTCAGCCCGTCCGCGCCGCCGCCGGGCTCGCCAGAGGACGAGAACCGGATTGCGGCGCTGATCCAACTGGCGCAGGAAATGGACGCCCGTCCGCCGGCCGGCGGAAAGCCGTCCGGCGCCAGGCTTCGCAAGCCCTGCACTCTGTATTATTTCACCGGGGATGGTTCCCGGGTCGGCTCGACCCAGGCGGTGATCCGCGAGATTGCCACAGACCGCATCGGGTTTCTGACCGCCCGTCCGTTGGCCCAGGGCGAGGCGGTGGAGGTCACGGTGGCGACGGGTGCGGAATCCCTGTTCCTCGCCGGCCCCGTGTTGAGCTGTACCCAGGCACAGCCGCAGGCCTATGAGGCTGTCCTGCAACTGGCCCACCGTTCGAAGACCCCGCTGATCAGCGGCAACGCCGAGAAGTTCCTCCGCGAAAACACCTGGGCCGCTGACGCGCTGCGATGTGAGCAGGAGGGCCGGTTGGCTTCTGCCGTCTCGTCCTGAGCCGCCCGCGAAGACCGGCGTTCCACGTTCCGCCGGGATCGGTGCGCGGGGTCAGGATTCGCCCTGTTTCGCGGCGATCGTGCAGGCGGTGATGACCGCGAGCAGGCCGAAGAGGATGTCCAGGCCGTCAAACGCCTTCCAGAACGCCTGGAATCCAATGGCCATGGCATACTCCGCGGCAAACACCTGATCGAGCGGCGCCATGCTTTCCATGGCGTCCATAAGCTCGTTCACCTTCTGTCTGCGATAGGTCACGACCTCGCGGGCCTGCTCCGCCCGGGCATCCGGAACCAGGGCGTCCACCTCGCGAACCGCTGCCGCGTATCGAACGTCCCACTCCTGAACAAGAAATTCGTGGTCCAGCATTGCCTGGCGCCGAATCCACTCCCTCGGCGGCAGCGAGCGGGCGTCTTCGACGATCTGATCCACGTCGTAGTTCCGATCCCGCTCCCACGACTGCCGGACTGTTGCGTATATCAGAATCGTCCGGACGTAGGCGGGGTCCGACAGCCACCCAACGTCGTCCCAGGTCGCGAGTTCGCGGATCGCCGCTTCCGTCTCTGCCGCGGGCGCGGCCCGCACGCGGCTTCGCTCTTCTTCGTAGTACTGCGCCCGATGGGGGTGATCGTCGTGCAGCCCCTCTTCGTTGGCCCGGCGATTGGCCCGGAACGCCGCAAGCCAGTTCCGTTCGAATTCCGATTCGTCGGCCGTGGCAATCTCGCACACCTTGTCGGACCGGCTGTGGCGGATGAAACGCAGGCGAATCTGCTCCTGGCTGAGTTCAGCCAGGATGGCGGCGGCCTTCTCATAGGCCTGCTCGGTTGCCTGGTCATCGTCTTCCGGGATGCCTGCCTGGCTGACAAGTTGATGGCTCATGGCCAGCCGCCTTTCCCGCCGCCTCCGGCCTCAGGCCGCCTCCGCCTCGCCGGAGGCGATCCTGTAGGCCGCGCCGACCGCCAGAATGACGAAGATGATGTCCAGAAACCCCACGGTGCTCCTCAACGCGACGTCAATGAACGTGGGAACGCCTTCGCTGACGACCAGGCTCTCCAGCGACGGAAGACCCTCCAGGGCGATCGCGTATTCTTCCTCGTTCCGCTCCCGAGTGAGAATGACTTCCTTGGCTCGCGCGATCCGTTCTGTGGCGGGGATCGCTTGAACCTCGTGCTGAATCATCGCACGGGCTTCGTCCCATTCTTGCGGCAACACCGGTCGGCCCTGTGGCCCGGATTCCATCTTGTCGTACAACTCCTTGGGCGACAGCGAGCGGGTGTCCTCGATCTTCTGGGCCAGGGGCCGGCCCGCCTTCATTTCCTCATATTCTCGCACACGGATCGCGATGAAGGCCGCAATGAGGTACTGCTCGTCCTGCCAGCGGCCGTCCTTCTCCCAGGCGAGGTACTCACGAAGGGCCGCATCGCATTCCGCCTCCGACATCTCGCTCAGACGCTCGGACTCCTCCTCACAGTAGGTGTGGCGCTCATAGCCGCCGTGGCGAATGCCCTCCAGGTCTCCTCGCCGGTCGGCCATGGCCGCGGGTATCCAGTTCTTTTGGTACTCCCGCTCGTCCGCCGTCGCGACGGCAAAACCGCAACTGTAGCGATCGTGCCGGACGTACCGATCACGAAGTTGCTCATCGCTGAGCTTTCCGTAGATCTCCGCCGCCCGGGCACGCGCCTTCTGCAGGCCGGCGTTGTCCTCATCCTCTTCGACAGACGACTCGAATAACAACTCGCCCGCCATGTCGGTCAGCAGAAGCGAGTGCATGAGGTTCCGGGCCGGGCTCTTGAAGTCCACCACCAGGTTGACCATAGGCCAGAGGACGAGCGCCACGACCAGTATCTTGCCCACGGCGATGCCGGCTACCGCCAGTATGGCGGCCACCGCCCCGGCCTTGAAGTCCTCCCGGCGATACCCCAGCCGCATTCCGAAGCCGGCCAGCGCACCCAGGCCGATGGCGATCCAACCGATCTCGAAGTCGGTGATCAGGGCCACGGCGCACCAGACGCCCGCGCCGATCAACGCGCCCGCGGCGCTCAACACCGTTCCCAACATGAATCCACCCGCCGACAGCGCCGCGGAGCGAGCCTGGGTCGCCACCTTCCCGGGGCCGGCGGACGCCGCTTTCACGCTGCGACCGGCCTTCACGTCGTAGCCGCACGAAACGCACAGCCGGGCGTCCGCCGCCATCATCGTGCCGCATTTTGGACACGGGCCCTGATTGCGCGGCGGGGTTGGAGTCGCCGCCGCTGCCGCGGATCGCGCATCGGCCGCAAGCGACTCCATGAGCGAGGACGCGTCGTCCTCATCCACGGCACGCGCAGCCGGCGGTTTCGGCTTCACCCCGGGGGTCGGCAATTCAATCGTGAATTTGTGCTCGCACTTGGGGCACTTGGCCCGGCGCCCTACGGCACTTGCGGGAAGCCCCAGCGTGGCACCACAGTTCGGGCAGGGAACCTTGATCCGGTCACCTTGCGTTCCAGACATGGAAGAGCGTGCTCCTGAGATAGAGGAATGAATGGAAATGGCGCTGCGTCCCGGCGAGCCGCACCCGGCGGGACGGCCGTCACCTGATGCCGGCAGTGTAGCGGAAACGAAGCACCGGGAACAAGTGGATGTTTCGAAATAGTCGGCCCCGCAAGACGGCCGGGCGGCAGATGGGCACGCTCGGCCTGATTCACAGGTCAGCGAGCCGTCGGACCCCGATTGGCCGGCACCCCGAAGATCCAGCGGCCGGTCACCGGGTCGAACCAGTCCTGCCCGCCGGCGCGGTTGGGGACGCCGTAGTACCAGCGGCCGGTCGCGGGGTTCAGGTAGTCCACCGTGTTGTTGGGATTGCGGAAACCCACCGCGGATCGGCCCGTCACGGTGTCATAGGCCTGCATCTGGTATCGACCTGCCGGCTGCGTCGTGTAGCGCGACCACAGGTCAAGAGTTGTGGGTCTCTGATTCCGATCCGGCCAGCGTTGCGGCTGAATGCGGCGGGCCCAGAACTGCGTCTTCTGCATCGTTTCGGCCGCGTTCGTTGGGCGGTTCCACCACGGGGGGTAGGCTCGGGAACTCATGGCACCGTCCGCAGTCCCGTCGAGCATGCGCGTCGGAATAGATGCCCGCACAGCAGATCGGTCCGCCACGGCCGAACGCCGGGGGCGCTGCCGGGTCAGGCGGGAGTCTTCGACCGGGCCACGCACCGGACGACCCGTGCGGGGGTCATGAGCAGTACGAACATCTCCACCGCGCGAGGGGCGGGGCGGCGCCTGGTAAAACAGGGGACCGGTGAAAACCGATTCGGATGGGTCGGCCGCCTCCTCCTGGGGCTCGCGTTCGGCGGGCTGCGTCGTGGGCGGCACGCTCTGCAATGCCGGATCGGCCGGTTGCGCGGCGGGCGACTGGGCGACCGCCGTCGAAAGCCCGGCCACCCCCAGCACCCACACCCCAACCGCGATGCGAAAGGCTGCGAACATGCGGACACCCCCATGCTGGACGATCGGACGGCAGTCCGGACCCACCCGGACCGCCACTTTCAAGTATAGCGCCGCCCCGCGCGGGTCGCAAACGCCTCCAGCGGACCTGGATGGGCGGCCGTTCGTAGAAGTCGTACTGTAACCCGGCGTCAAAGCGGCGCATGGAGCGTGTTTCGAACGCTCTCCGCCAGGGGCGTGCGGGGCTGCCAGCCGCAATGGGCCGTGAGCCTGTCATGACTTCCGTACACAACAGACACGTCTGCAGCGCCGCGCAGGCGGGCCTCGTCAACTTCCACCTGCACCGGAACTCCGCTGGCTTCGATCATCGCGTCCAGCAGGTCGCCCATGCGGGTCGGCCGTCCGCTGCACAAGTTGAACACCCCGCCCGGGGCGGGTTTCTCACAGAGCATCCAGGTTGCCTCGACGGCGTCATGCACGTCAAGGAAATCGCGTTGGCTGTCCAGGTTGCCGACCCGGATCGTGCCGCCGCCCGCTCGGATGAGCTCCTGCAATTGCTCGGCAAACGCCCCCGGCGCCAGCCGGGACGTGACCCCGCGGCCGATGAGCTGGAACGGCCGGATGACCGTCACGCTCAGGCCGTAGGTCCGGTGGTAGAAGACGGCTGCTTCGGTAGCCAGCCGCTTGCTGAATCCGTACGGCGTGACCGGTCGGCAGGGCGTCTCCTCCGTGACAGGCAGTCGGTCCGGATCGATGTGGCCGTACTCGGCGGCAGAGCCCGCGGTGAGAATCTCGGCGTGCGGCGCCTCGGCGCGAACGGCCTCCAGAATGGCGATGAGCGAGGCGGCGTTCGCCCGGAAGACGGCCAGCGGGTCGTCGGTGCCGAACCGCCCGGCCAGGTGTACGATGGCATCCGGCTTTTCCAGCCGGATCAGCGTACGCACGTCGGTGGGCGCGGACAGATCCACGGCGTGAAAGGCGTCGCAGCCGGGCGGCGCTACGCTGGACAGGTCGGCGGCAAGGACGGTCGGCCGATTCGGCACGCCGGCCAGGTACGCGCACAGATGCCGGCCGAAAAAGCCGCCGGCCCCCGTGATCAGAACTCGTTTGCGATGGGTTCCCATGATCCGCTGCTCCGGAATTCGGCAGGCACGTTCTTCTACTCGATGGACGTGACGTCAGCAAGCGGAGTGCCGTGCATGGAAGACGCCGCTGTGCTCGACGCTCCGCCGGCCGGGCCGGCGCCTTCGCTCTGGCGTGGGAAGCCGGGCGAGGTATGATGGGAACCGGGGCCGGTCGAATGACGGCGGCCCAACGGTCCGGATCTGTGTCGGGCATGAGCGAAACACGGCAATTCTCCTGGCCATCCGCCGTCCGCGTCATCGCGGACGTGTTGTATCCGCCGGCCTGCCCGCTCTGCGGACGACCGGACCCGCCTCGGCGGGACCTCTGCCCGGATTGTGAGGCCGCACTGGCTCGATCGCGCAGCGTTCCGTTCTGCACAAGGTGCGGCACCACCGTCGGGCCGTTCGCGGGCACGGCGGACGGCTGCCCTTCGTGCCGGACTCGCCCGGCGCCCCCGGCCGGTTTCGTGCGGGTGGGGGAGTTCTCCGGGGCCCTGGCGGAACTGATCCGGGCGTTCAAGTTCCAGGGGCGCGACGACCTGGAGCGGCGCCTCGGCGAGTTGCTGGGCGACGCCTTGCGGTCCGCGCCGTGGCTTTCCGACATCGACGTCCTCACCTGGGTGCCAACGTGCTGGCAGCATCGACTGACGCGGCGCTCGCACGCAACCACGGCGCTGGTTCCTCATGCGGCCCATCGGGCTGAGCGCCCCCTGCGGAAGCTGCTGCGGCGCGTCCGGGGCGGGCGACACCAGGTGGGGCTGCCTCGGCTGGAGCGCCTGGAGAACATCAAAGGCTGCTTTCGCATCGCCCGCGGCGTTCGGCTGGAACGGGCGGTGATCGGGCTGCTCGACGACGTGGCGACCACCGGGGCCACCGTCTTTGAGTGTGCCCGCGTGTTGAAGCGGGCCGGCGCCCGACGGGTGTACGTGGCCATCCTGGCTCACGCGGGCGGCTTGCCGGAGCTCCCGCGCGACGTGTGAAGTACCGGTTGGGCCGCAGGAGAGTCTTGCCATGACGCAGCAGGAACCCGTGCGATTCGGCATCGTGGGGGCCGGGAGGATCTCGCGAAACGCGCTCGCCCCCGCCCTGAAGGCCGCCGCAAATGCGGAACTGGTGGCCGTCGCCAGCCGCGATCGGGCCCGGGCCGAGGGCCTGTCACCGCGGCGCGCGTACGACGACTACGCCGCGCTGATGGACGACGCCGACGTGGAGGCGGTGTACATCGGCACCCACAACGGGTTGCACAAGCCGCTGGCCCTGGCGGCGCTGGAGCGCGGCAAGCACGTCCTGTGCGAAAAACCCCTGGCCTGCAACGCCAAAGAGGCGACCGAAATGGTCGCCGCCGCCGCGAAGCACGGCCGGCTGCTCATGGAGGCCTTCATGTACCGCTATCACCCGCAGGTGGCCGAGCTGGTCGCCCGCGTGACGGCGGGAGCCATCGGCACGCTCAAGACGGTGGAGGCGGGCTTCAGCTTTCATCACACGGACGACCAGGACGTGCGCTACCGGGCAGACTGGGGCGGCGGCGCGCTGCTGGACCTGGGCTGCTACTGCGTGAACCTGTGCCGCCTGCTCTTCGACGGCCAACCGGCGGCGGCCACCGCCGAGGGGACGTTCCATCCCACCCACGGCGTGGACCTCTGCATCCACGGTGTGCTGGATTTCGGGAACGGACGGCACGGCGTGATCTCGTGCGGCTTTGACGCCGGGCCGCGAGACCACGTCTACGCCGTCGGCACACACGGCACGCTGACGCTCACGCGGGCCTTCGCCAACAACCGCAAGCCGACCGTGCTGATCGAGCGGAAGGGCGGCGAAGCGAAAGAGACTTCCTTCCCGGCCACCGACCTGTTCCAGTTGGAGGTGGAGGACTTCGCCCGGGCCGTGCGCACCGGCCAGCCGCCGCTGCTGCCCCCCGAAGACGGCCTGTTAAATCATCGCGTCCTGGACGCCCTGCTCTACGCCGCCCGCAGCGGCGGCACCCGCTTCGCGGTGGAAGCGTAGGGTTCGCGGTCCGTCGCGCGGGTTTCGTGATGCCGCTGGTGCGGCTACGGCGCCTGGGAGAGCTGTTCGATGTCATCGATGTAGACGGTAAAGGGGCCGGCCGTGCCGGCGCTGGAGAACGCCAGGTGCTCCACCGTGCCCTTCCCGGTCGGCGAGCTGAGGTTCCCATCGCCGGTGAAGCCCAGCACGGGATCCGTCACCGGATCGAACACCAGCGTCTGCCACACACCCGGCTGGCCGGTGAGCAGGACACCCTGCGGGGCGCCGCTGATCTGGCTGGCCGCGCCGACCCACTCGATCGTCCCCGCCGTGCCGCCGTTCTGGCCCACGTCGGCGGTGGTGCCGGTCTCGCGGACGCCCAGAGTGACGCGCAGCGACCCGCTGTCCAGGCGAAGGCGAAGGCGAATCGGCTTGTCCAGTTCAATCGTCGGGTTGGGGAGGTTCGCGGCGTCGAACGTGGTTACGCGCACCCAGCGCTGCGCAGTGGCGTCCACGAACTGCCACTGAAGGCTGTAACTCTTGCTTCCGCCGAACGGCGCGACCGCATCCGTGACCCCGCGAACATTCGGCTCGGCAGTCAGGTGGAATGACGTGCTGCCCGAGAACCGCGGCGCCCGGAACATGACCTCGGCCCCGTTGGCATACCCCTCGAACCCCGTCAGCAGCGTATCCGTACCACCGTTTGACGGAACGGTGAACCGTTCCTGCAAAACGGCAAAATCCAGAAGGTCCACATCCTCATCGACGTCGAAGTCGAACACGTCCAGACAATCCTGCGTCGTGACGGGCGGGGTCGGACTCGGCGTCAGGCCCGGCCCGGCCATGCAATCCGCGAAGACGGCGTAGTCGTCCAGGTCCACGTCGCCGTCGCCGTCGAAGTCGCCGTTGGCCGTCACCGCGGAGAATCGGTCGACACGCGTCCCGCGCATGTTGGCGTCGGTGGCGAAGAACTCGTGGTATCCGATTCCGAAGCGCCCGCGGGTGTGGGTGGAGTCGGTCACGGTCGCAACGGGCACGCCGTCGACCACGTAGCGAATGGAATCCCCGTAACAGCCGATGCGGAACTGCCGCCACTCGGAGGCCGGCTCGTACAGCGGACTGGACTCCAGGAAGTCGGTCAGCACCCCGTCGACCACTTTGCCGGCCCGAATCCGCCCGTTGTGAGAATCGTAGGTCAGCGTATAGGCGTTGCCCCCGCCGAGGTCCGTGCTGTCGAAATTCGCGTTCCCGTCGTCGCGGGCGAAGATGCCCACACGTTCGAAGCCGTCCGCTGCGACGTCCGGTCGGTAATCACAGAAGACCCACGCGTCCACCGTGTAGTCGGTGTCGCCGGACGCTCCCAGAGACACGGTCTCGTACCCTCCGTTGGCGTTCATGACCTGCAGAACGGACCCGTCACCACCCGGGGCCGTGGGCGAGAACGGGATCACGGGATTGATGGTGAATTTGTCATCCCAGGGCAAGGCCCGGCCGCTCCCGGCAAACTCGTCGACCCGGGGAAACGCGGTGGTCGGATCCCGCGCGACCAGGAGCAGTGCATTGGGCACGGCACGCTCCGTTCCCGTGCAGGGCGGGCTGGCGTTGTCTGAGGGGCAGTTCACCACGGCCCCGTGGACGACCAGGGTGGTGGACCCGCCGCCGTCCAGATTCACGGCGTGGTCCGCCTGGAGGGAGTTGACGAGGAAATCGGCGAGCTCCGTGTAGGTCATGCCCACGCTGTAGCCGGTCTGGCGGCCGTCGCAGGTTACGAACCAGTGACGGGTCCCGTTCCAGGCCAGCGCGGTGCGGGGATGCCGGACCGGCGCGTGCCCGTAGTTCCAGTTCTCGGGGAAGGGAGCTCCGTCCTTGACCAGCCAGCCCGACGCGCCGCCACAAATCACCTTGGCATTGTTCAGTGCCAGGGGCACCAGCCCCACGTATGCGGCAATCGGATCGCCCACCGAGACGCGAGCGAGGAGGTCCGCTTCCATGCCCGGGCAGGCGGCCAGAACGAATCCATCCGGGGGAATCGGATTGTTCAGGGATTGCGAGCCGGTGCGGATCGCGCCAATGGTGCCGCCGACCCACTTGTTGGCCCGCCAGGGGTATGACGCGCCTTCAACGATGACCTCCACGCCTTCGGTGGTCGACCCCGTAGTCGGTCCCCAGTCGGGCGTGTAGACGGCCAGCGTGTTGGTTGTGCACGTGTAGTCGAAAACGTCCGCTGCCATCTGGGTGCCGTCGGCGAACCGAACGGTGGGAACTGCCGCCGGCGTGTTGGTGGTCACGAATGCCTCACCGGACTCCTGGAGCACGTACGCCTCGCGGGGCCAGGACAAGGTGGGGTACCCGATCACGTTCCCGTTGTTGCCCAGCATGCCGTGAATGTACAGGCCGGCGTCAAAGTGCGACGCATTGATGGCCCCGATGACGTCACGACCGGGGGTGTCATATCGGCCGGCAATCTGGCTCGTCCGTTCCTTGGCCGAGTAGTTGCGCTTGGCCTGGGCAAAGCCCATCTCCACCGTGTAGGTCGGGTCGGCCACGTCAAACTCCAGCACGTGCAGCACCTGGGGAGCCGGGCAGTTGTACACGGAGTGATACACGCCGGGCGCCACCTCCGTCGTGGACTCCAGCGCGCAGACGCCTCCACCGTCGCCCCCGAAGCGTACGGCATCCGCGATGACCGCGGTGCCCCCGGTGCTGGCTCCGGCGTCCAGGGTGATGGAGTTGGCGCCGGCGTTGAACGCGTAGGTGCCCAGGGACTCCCAGACGAACCCACCGGCCGTCTGGTCCAGGAAGACGGTATACGTCTGATCGGCGGCGGGGATGATGTACTTCGTGGCTGTGGTCCGGTTTGTGCCCGGACGGTACCAGACGAACACCTCGTAACTCCCGCCCTCCGGCAGGTTTGCCGTCCACGTGGCGGTCTCGGTGCTGCCGGGCGGCGTCCAGCGGTAGGTTCCGTCGTTGTAGCCGGTTGACGAACTGGTCAGCCAACCGCTGCCCACTTCCGTGTAGGCCGGCGGGCCTTGGTCGTTGTCCACGATCACATCTGCCTTCGCAGATACGGCGGTGAGCACCAGTACAGCCAGGACTGAACGGGCGAAGATCTGCTGGGGGGTCATTCGAGGCGCCTCCTTCGTAACCAGGGGCCATTTGCACGCACTAACGGGAGCGACGGCGTACGTCGAGCGGGATGCCGAACCGAAGCATTCCCCTCCGCTGGGGACAGGGCCATTGTAACACGTGGGCCCTTTGGCGGAGATGGAACCTTTCTGCCACACGGAAGGCCTGCGACAAGGATTCACACAACCGTTTTTTTGATAATGGATTACGCGCGGTTTCCGGCCGGTGACGATCGGCCGGTTCCTCACTCGCGGCCTGCGCGGACCCACGTGGCGGGGGGGGACGGTTCAATCCGCTTCGTAGAGGGCCCGTTCCCGCAGGGCCTCGGCGCGCTGGAGCAGTTCTTCGCGGTCGGGAGCCACGAAGGGCTCCAGCTCGTAGCTGACCGTGCGCTGGTCGTGAATCCGGCCGGGCCAGAGCACTTCGGCGAAGAAGTCGATGGGCGGGACCTGATACCAGGGCTCGTTCACTCGCTCGTTCGTCTGCAGGGTGGCATAGCCCTCTTTCCGCAGGATCACGTCGTAATCGCCGTACCAGAGAAAGTCCACGCTCACCGGGGTGCGGCCGACTTCGGCGTCGTTCAGGTAGACGAGCGCTCCCTGCGGATCGGAGTTGATGGTCAGCGTGCGTCGCACGCACCCGATGCCGGCGCCGCACAGGACGAGGCCCGCGGCCAGAGCGACCAGGGATGTGCGAGCGGTTTGTCGTGAGTTTTTGGTCATGTTCGTCCGTACCGTTAGTCGTGCAGGTGCTCAATCGTGTTCCGGCGGTTCGCCGCCTTGGCCGCCGCGAGGTCTTCGATGGAAACCACGCGTGCCCGCGCCGGTGGACCCGTCGGACGGGCCCATGATCCGGTCCGCGGCGGGGAAATGCAAGCCGATTCCGGGTGGGGACGCGCCTCGTGTTCCTGGAAGGGGCGCCCCGCCTCGTCCCCACGCACGGCGGTTGAGGGGACGTCAGGCGGTCGGCCCGATGGCCCGCCTGTGCTGGCGCCTGCCGTGCAGACACTGCTCAATCGCACGTTCGATGGATTCGATGGTCTCGAGGGGTTCCTCATACCACCAGGCGTCGGCCAGACGGCGGCGCAATGCCCGAAGCTCCGGATTCAGGTCTGCTCTATTGAGGGCCTCGGGGCTTCGACCCGCATCGGGCCGAACGGGATGAGGGGCAGGTTGTGTGGATCGGTTCGTCATGAGCCCTCATTGTCGGCAGACCGGCCGGGCTTCCGCAGCCGGAACCTGTCTCGTTTCGTCTCTGTCTGTGATACCCAATGGGGTCGGAAAGGTTGCCGCCGATGTGAAGGGGGTACGAATGTGTACGCCAGCGTGGGGAACCAAGCCGGGTGGCCGGTCTGATCCCGCTTATGCGGACGTTTGGGCACGCGACCGGCTCTATCGTTCGCTCAGTTGGAGTGGCCGGCGCCGGCACCACCGGGAAACAGGAACTCGCGTGCAACGCTCCAATTCGACGAGGTGTCGTGCCCGCCTTCGGGAACGAGGAAGAACTCCACCCGGCTGGTGATCCTCTTCTCCTGTGCATACTGCCGCACCGATTCCATGAAGGCATCGACCGCCGCCAGGCGTGCCGGCTCATCCTTCGCGCCGATTACCATGGCCAGCGGTGTTTGAACCAACAGCGAGAAGTCGAGCGCACCGAGATCGGGGGCCAGGCGATTGGCCGCCGTTCCCGCTGGAAACGGCGTGGCGGCGTCCGGACGCACGAGCATCCCGGAGCCTGCCGCCACAGCACGGTCCACCCGATCCGGATGCGCCAGAACGAAACGATGCACGAACTGCCCGCCCTCCGAGTGGCCGAAGAGCAGCAATCGCGGCTCGGCCGGCGCTCCACGCGAATTCTCACGGAGGATGTCGAAAATCCGCCGATCCGGCCGGATCTTGCCGTTGCGAAGGTTGAACATGCCGAACCACGAATACTGTCCGTAATCGAAATGCGGAGCCAGAACCATCAGACCATGGCGGTCGGCATCGTTCCTGGCGAGTCTGATGTGAAGCTCGGGGTTGCCCCAGGTGCCATGGACGCTGACCAGCCACCGTCGCTTCGCACGTTCCGCCATGCCTTTGGGGGTGTAGACGAGGTATCGCGTCCCTTTGAAGTACCCCTCGGTGACTTCGCCGGGGCGCCGGGCGGCCCGCTGATGCTTGCGGTACCGGACGTTTCCGAGAAGGAACTGGAGCGTCCTGTTGACCGAGGCGTTTTGCTCCACGGTCGCCGCCTTGCGAATCGCGGCCAGCGCGCCGGGCGTACCCAGCATGTTCAGGGCTTCCGCTGCCCTCGCTCGCACCTCTTCGCTGGGGTCGGACTGCATCGCGTGGATCAGGTCCGCCTCTGCCGCCTTGGCGCCGATGTGCCCGAGCGTGTGGGCCGCCTCCCACCGGACGACTTTGTTTGCATCGTTCAGCAGCGCCTTGCGGAGCGGATCGACGGATTCGGGCGACCAGATATGAGCCAGAATCCAGGCAGCAGCACGCCGCGACTGGCTCTTCCCGCCAACCAACTCCTCATGCAGCAGTGGCAGGTCCTCCGGCGTGACCTCATCCTTGAGCGCATCCATCTGGGAGAAATAGGAGGGGGGCGTTCCTTTTATGCGGTCCATCGCAGCGCGGATCACATCGCGGCGGTCGGCGGGCGGAGACGCGACAGGATCCGATTGGTTCGCCGCGCCAAGCCCACAGACCAGGCTCGCAAGAACACCCAAGACGACGAACATGCCCGCTCGCTCCATTCTTCCCATTCCGCCGTTGCCGACGCGCGGTCACGCCCGTTCAGCCGCGCCCGGGTCTCCTTGTCCCACGTCCCGGTTCTTCTCGACCGTCAGGCATCGCCGCGTCTGGGCAGCCGCCCAGAATACCACGTTCACCCGCCTGCCGAGAGGGAAGAGCGGTCCGGCGGCCGAATTTCCCTTTGGGAGCCCCCGGCCGGTCTGCTATGATGGCGATGGAATCGGGCAGACGGTTCGATTACGGATGGCTGCACGAACCCCTGGCGGCACGGACGGTCCGCCCCCGTCCCGAACGGAGTGCAGTCTTCCGCACTTCTGAGCGTCTGGTGGCTTCCAGCGTTCCCGTCGTGCCTTCGGCAAGAAGGAGCACATGCGTGTCTCGGAACAAAGCAAGAGTGATGGGTTGGGTGTTCTGCATTGCGATCCTGGTCTGCGGGTCGGCCGCCTGGCTGTCGGGGTGCTCCGTCTCCGTCGGGCCCGCGCCCGGGGGCGGCGGCGTTGCCGTTTCCTTCTCGATCGGCGGCAAGTCGTTCTCGTTTACGCTCGGAACGGCTGGGTACTTCCCGCTGCAGCCGAACGCGGTCGTGCGGAACGTGGCGGACATGCAGCCGTTTGACCGAACACCCTCCGACACACCGGCCACCGGCGCCGTCCGGCTGCGCGGTTCGAGCATCACCGTCCTGCCGCCGAGCGGATCGGCCAAGCCGATGGCGGCGGCCCAGGCGTCGATCAGCGGGACCGCTCGCCTGCGCGTGGCCATCGATGCCCCGGAAGCGCTTTCGCCGTGTGACAGCGGCGTGGATCTGGGCGAGTTTGAGATTGTGGTGGCCAACGGCGTGGTCACCTCCGTCGGGCCGGGGCTGGCCCTGCACCTGGCCGCGGTGGACTACTTCAACCGGAACGACTTGGCGGTGTGCCTGGAGATGACCTCCGATTTTGAGGCCGGGCTTCAGATCGAGGGCCTGGACGTGACGTTCGGACCGTCGCAAAGCGGGGCGGGGGAGGGGATTCGGGCCACGTTCGACCGCCGCAACCTGGAGGGCCCGCCGATTCACCTGCTGGCGCCGGGGGAGGATTTCGGCGCGGAGAACCAGATCGGGATCGGGGTCCCTCGGACCCTGGTGATCGACGACCTGTCGATCAACGGGCTGGTCACCTTCCGGGCGGGTCGTGATGGGCAGGTGCTGGACTCGGTGACGTGTCCGCCGGTGCGTTACAGCGGATACTACGCGATTGTGGAATGGGACGGAGACGACCTTCGCTGCTACGAGCCCGTCTTCACGCCGGAGCCGAAGGAAGCGTGCTGCTTCCCGCCGCTTCCGGGGTACGAACTGTTCGGCAATACCTACGCCGACGAGTTGAGCTGTGAGGACTTGGGCTCCTCTCCTTACTTCTTCACACAAGAAGACTGCCGTCACTGGGGCGGCGTGCCGCAGGGACAGGGCACAGCCTGCGCGTCGCTGACGTGTAATGAGCCTTTTGCCGCGTGCTGCTTCCGCAGAAGGGAGTCTGACACCCGGCCATCTTGCGGGGAGTACCTGTTTGAGGACTGCGTCGCCCGCGGCGGCACGTATCAGGGTACGGGCAGCCATTGCGAGTTCCTGACGTGCGACTTCGGCTCCGACCCGGACGAGCCGCAGCCACCGCCCGCCCTGAGCGAAGAGGCCTGCTGCTTTACCACCGGGGAATGCGTGGACGGGGATCCGGAGATCTGCGAACTCACGGGCGGCACCCCGCAGGGTGCGGGCACGGTCTGCGCCACCACGGACTGCCCGCAGCCGCCCGGCGCGTGCTGCGACAAGAACGAGAGATGCAACGAGATGACCGAGCAGCAGTGCATCGATTCACGCGGGGCTTTCCTGGGTGCGGGCACGGACTGCGCGACGGCGGACTGCGATCTGGGCGCCTGCTGCTGGGGCAATGGACAGTGCACGGACACCACAGTCGACCTGTGTGAAGAGCTGGCCGACAGTCGCTTCCTGGGAGGCAGCTCGTCGTGCGACACGAATCCGTGCGCGGAGGGCGCGTGTTGCTGGAGCGGCGGATGCACGCTGACGTCGTCCGCCGACTGCGCGGACCTGGGCGGAACGTACCAGGGCGACGGGACTTCGTGCGAGCCCGACCCCTGCGTGGAGTACGTGGTGTGGTATACCGGGAACGTCTGCTGCTGGGGTGCGCCGCGGGTGTACATCAGCACGCGCACCGAATACAACCAGAGCGCCTCGGCATGCAGCTTCCCCGGCGGCGGCATCGACTGTTCCGTGCCCCTGGTTCGCGTCGAGTTGATGGGCGGCTTTGGGGACTATGCGGACGCCCAGGCGTGGCTCTGCCCGCAATTCGTGTCGAAGATCTTTCACTATTGGTGTGGGGCGCACTATCAGATGGATGAAAAGAACTGGTGGACCGCTCCCTGTGACAACCTGGCCGACCTGCCGGATCTCGATGAGTCCCAGCGTATAGACTCGAACCTGTGTCCATGAGCGGACCGGCAGGGATGCCGCGCCGGTCTGCGGGCGGATGCGGCAAGGGCAGAAGGCACGCCGGGGCGCACGATCCCGGGACGGTGCGTTGGCCGGGCCCGGCAACCACCCTCTCCGTCAGAGCGCTCCGGCGCCAAACTGCCGCCGCCGGGGCGGATCGCCCCGGCGGGCGGCCTGCGCTCAGGTCAGGCGCCCAGCATTTCCAGTCGGGTGAGGGCTTCTCGCCGGCGCAGTCCGCGTATGGCGGCCAGGGCTGCGATCCCCTCCTTGCGAGGCTTTGACTTGCCGTTCTCCCAGTTGTACACCGTCAGGGCCGAGACACCCAGAAGCTTCCCGTAATCGGCGGCTGATATGCCCAGCCGCATCCGGTGCGCCTTGAGCCAGTGTGCGGAGAAGCGAATCCGCCCGGAGGGCGCCTCCAGCGTGGGCTTTGAGACTCGTTTCTTCTCTTGTGATTCGAGAAACGCAACCTGTTTCTTCAGCCCCTGAACCTGCCGCTTCAGGGCGGCGATGTCGCGACGATGGGCCGCCGCCGCACGCCTGGCGGCGCGGACCTGCGCTTTGCTCTCCTTCCGGGCAAGACGGCGAATCTCCTCTTTCAGAACGGATGCAAGATTGGGCACGGTAGACTCCTTTGCCAGTATCGGGCGGGCATTCTATCCGAGCGGAAACCGGGTGTCACATCAGGCAGGTGCCCAATACGCCATGTTTCCGCAAATGGCTACTTCTGAGCCAATGCGTCGAGCACGCCGAGGCCCACTCATGGCCTGCTGGACCGATCCGGGTGGGCCCGGACCGGATCCAGCCGCCGAACCGAGTTTCCGGCCCTCACAGCACCCACAACGCCTCGACCACGGTCTTCCAGATCGAGATGCCGGCGCCGGTAACACCTTCGCCCGCCACGATGCCGGCCGCTATGGCGACGAGGAATCGCTTGCTCCAGCTCCGGCACCACTTCCCCAGAAGAAGAGCGACCAGCCCGCCCAGGAACATCGAAATCGAGTTATACCCCGG
This sequence comes from uncultured Phycisphaeraceae bacterium, assembly GCA_964586145.1. Taxonomy (GTDB): domain Bacteria; phylum Planctomycetota; class Phycisphaerae; order UBA1845; family UBA1845; genus JAFGJQ01. The sequence continues at coordinate 17,567 of CAZPHH010000085.1, forward strand.
AATCACAAACGCCAGCCCCACGCTGGCCGGACTCGGAATGCAGATGTGCCAGCGCTTCGGACAGTACTTTTCCAGAAACGGCAGGATCACGCCGCAGATCGCCGCCACCCCCATGCCGTACGTCACCCCCGCCGGCAAAGCGGAGAAACCCACCTGGAACAGCTCGGCAACGGCCTTCCACGCGGCCACCGCCGGTGCCGGCCACTCGGCCGTCAGCAGTTGCTCCGCGGGATTCGGGATCATGATCAGATAGATCGCCGACCCGGCCATTGCGCCGGCCGCCGCTCCGAAGATCTGCGCAATCGTCTGCCACCGCGGCATCGCCCCGAGCAGGTAGCCGCATTTCAGGTCGTGCAGCAGGTCGGCGCACTGGCTGGCGGCGCCACCCGTCACGTTGGCGGTCATCAGGTTCGTGGCCGGACTGCCCGGCGTGAGGACCCCGAACAGCAACTGGGTCACTTTGCCCATGGCGCCCACGGGCGTGATCCCGGTCTCGCCGGAGACGCGCGCCGCGACGATCGCCAGAACGAACGTGAGCAGAATGCCCAGCACGGCCGCCCACCAGAGAATCTGGAACAGCGTCACCTGAAGCCAGACGGACAGAACCAGCGCGGACACGAGGGCCACGAGGAACCAGCGCCGGGCCACCTCGCCGGTGACCTCGACCGAAGGCTCGGCGTCCGCGGACCGGCTTCCGGCCGGCGTTTTGCGGCGCAGCCCGGGAATCACGTTGAGCATGGATCGCCACGAGAAGCCGAAGGAAACCAGCGCCGAGACGACCATCAACGTCACTCCCGGCCACAGCAGCCACTGCAGAAGGTCGTTGTAGTTCGCCTCCGCCGGCGCGTAGGTCGCTCCCGCGATCAGGCTGTCCACCGTCGCCGTGAAATCGGGATCGTCGCTCAGCGCGCGCAGGGCCGCGATCTCCGGTTCCGTCAACACGCCGAAGGCGGTCAGCGTATGCGCCGGGCGATCGTAGCGGACGGCGCGGGCCAGGGCCTCCGGAATCACCACGCCGGGCGGCAGAAACGATTCGTGCGAACGTTCATACAGACGTTCCACGGCCGCGCGAAACGCCTCGACGACGGTCACGGCGTGGGGATGCCCGGCCAGCCATTCGTCCGCCCGCGTCAGCAGCGCGTCGCGAGTGGCGGGCGGCAGCGTGCCGATGGCCACCAGGCGGCGGCGTGCGCGGTCGTACGTGACCAGGTCCTCATGGTCCAGGGGAAACACGTAGCCCGGCGGGAACTCGGCCAGCGGCTCGCTGATCCGGAGCTCACGGGTCGTGGTGAACGCAAAAGCCGTCGCAAGCTCCTCAATGGCGGCCCGTACGGGGGGAGCCGGCGGCAGGGCGTCGAGTTGGGCGAGGGTGTCCCGTGTCAACGCCGCCGTCGCCCGCAGTTCCCGCGTGGCGGCGTCGTAGACCAGCGGAACGTCGGGCGGCAGGGGGGGGCTGGGCGGTTCGGCCAGCGGCGCGGACAGCGTCGGCTGCGAGCGCAGGTACAGCTTCGCGAGCGCCTCGCGATAGCGAGCCTCATCGCTCAGGGTCCGCAACCGCTCCCGGTCGACGGTCGTCATCACGCCGCGCCACTTGAGCTGGTGCTTGTTCGGGTCGAATCGCGCGTAGCTTTCCGGTTCGGGCGGCAGCACCACGTCCGCCGGCAGCGCGTGCAGCGGCTCACGCACGGTGAGGCGCACCCTGTCGCTGCGAATCAGCCAGGGCGCCAGGCCGACGTACGCCACCACCACGCCCAACAGCAGGGAAAGGCACGCCCGAAACCCGATCAGCGCGCCCACGCCCGTCATCAGCAGCTTGGGATCCAGGGCCAGGGTGAGCGACTTGGCGCTGAAACCCTGGATGGAGAACGGCAGGCCGGTCATCGCCACAAGCCGGGCCTCGTGCGCCAGCTTCATCGCCATGGCGGCGGCCCCGCCCAGCAGCAGGACGCGGACGCGCGCGAGGGCCTCGGAGCCCTCGGCATACATCTCGCGCAGCGTTTCGGCCGCCGCAATGCCGAACGGGAACCGAAGCTTGTCGCGGATCAGCATCTGTCGGCGCAGCGCGATGCCCACCGTGATTCCCACCAGGCACACGGAGAACACCCACAGGGCCGTATAGTGCCACGTGAGTGACTCTCCCGTCATCATCGCCAGCGCCGGGATCGGCGCCACCAGCCCCGCAGACGAAACGGCCGCCCCCGACGAGCAGGCGGTCTGATTGATGTTGTTCTCCAGGATGCCCCAGCGACGGATGCGGCCGCCGCTCAGCCCGTGCATCGCGCTCCAGAAGCCGTAGCTCAGCAGGGCCGCCGTGATGGACATGTTCAGACCCCAGCCGATCTTCAGTCCGGTGTAGACGTTGCAGGCCGAGAGCAGGGCCCCGAGGGCCATACCCGTCAGGACCGCCCGGAGCGTGAGCTGGGGGGAAACGCGGTCCAGCGGCAGGGGTTCCATGTCGTGTCCGGCGCCCGCCGCCGGTGGCGAGGCTGGCGTCGGATCGGGTCGGGGGGCATCGCTCGGCGGAGAACTCACGGGCACCTCCCTTCCGGCGCAGCACGCCGGCGAACGCTCCTCGACTGCCGGCTATCGGTGTGTACGGGGATGGATCGAGAACGTCAAGCGCGGAACGGCCGGGCATCCTCGATGCCGCGCCCGCCCGTTCGGTCTTTCTCGCCGCGTCACGCAGTCACGGAAGCGCGTGCGCCGTGAGGCGAGCCCATCCGGCCTACATGCACCCGTTCCCGCTTCATCCCTGCAGCCATCTACCGCGGTATTCCTAGCGGCAGCAGGTACACCACACGCTCGCCCGGCGGCAGCTTCAGCGCCTCGGCCATCTTTTCATCCTCGAACGCCCCGACCGGCACGCCCGCCAGTTGCAGGGCCTCCGCCTGAAGCAGGATGTTCTGGGCGATGTGGCCCGCCTCGATGAAGCAGTATCGTTCCGCCCGGTCGCGATATTTCACTGCCGCACGCTCCACCACGGCCGTGATGATCACGGTGACCGGCGCCTGGGTGATCATCTCCTGGTGCAGCGCCGTCCGCTGCACGGCCCGCCGCTGGTCACCGGCCAGAAGCGGCTCCAGAGCGTGGTCCCGCGGCCGGTATCGGCTGACGCCATCCGCCGTCATCACCAGCAACTCCATGGGATACAGGGCGCCCGCCGAGGGCGCGGCGCGATGACCGCCGCGCCGATCAGTGATGCCCTGGCCTGCCCAGCAGAGCTGGCCGATCTGCTGCGGGGTCAGGGCCTCGTCCCGAAACTCTCGCACCGACCGGCGCCGCGCGATGGTCTCCTCCAGCGACATCGACCCGGCCGACACCGGCGCGGGCAACGGCCTGGGTTCCGGCTTCGGCGCCATGTTCGGTCCTCCGTTCGTGCCCAGCAGCACGGCCAGCGCGCTGCAGAACCACGTGACTTTCATATCCTGATCCTCCTATGGCTGCGAACCGGCCAGCATACGGACCGCCTGCCGCGGGTCAATGCCTTTCGCCGGCCCCTGAGTTCCTGCCCCGTCAGGCGACGCACGAAGAAAAGGACGAGGCCGCGCGCCCCGCCGCGGCTGCGCCTTCCTCGTCCCAGTCCGAAGGCTCGCCCTCGCGCGGCACGTGCGCACTCGACGGACCAGCCTTCGTCGACCCCGTTCCCAACTCGCAGCCGGCCTGCAGCACAAGTGTTCCTGTTCGTTCTGCAGGCGGCAGACGAGTCTCCGGATGTCGACCATCGCTGGTAACGCACGCCGCCCGCCCA
>CAZPHH010000086.1:0-20714 GCA_964586145.1 uncultured Phycisphaeraceae bacterium
GAATTCATCGCGCTGCGAATGGAATCCGACCCCGGCGGGGTCGAGGCGGGTAGCCGCGGCTGGAGTCCCGATAACAATCGGGACGGAACCCGTGGATGGAGGCGAGCTCCCCACCCCTTCCCCGCCCCTGGATGGGGGCGGAGGAGAAGGAGCGAGAACAGTGCATGGCACGAGCAGAAGAGTCTGAAGACCCATAGACCGGCTGGAAAGCCGGTCCCACAGGAAGCACGAGACCGGCCGGAAAGCCGGTCCCACAGATGCAGCCGGTCCCACAGGAAGCACGAGACCGGCCGGAAAGCCGGTCCCACAGATGCAGCCGGTCCCACAGGAAGCACGAGACCGGCTGGAAAGCCGGTCCCACAGATGCAGCCGGTCCCACAGATGCAGCCGGTTCCACAAGTTGGGCCGGTCCCACAAGCACTGGAGAACTGGAAACGCGAGGCTGGAAACTGGAGACCAGGAGGGGAGACCGGCTGAATCCCGGCGGCCCCGGCGTGCCGGGATGCGCGATTCGCGCGTGCGGTTCCTCAAGCACAGAACCCCGTTGAGGGGCGCCGGGGGATAGAGATTGAGGGGTCGATCAACTGCCGCCCATGATGGACGCGGTGCCCATAAGCTCTTCCAGGAGGGCCAGGGCGACGCGGCCGGAGATCTGGAACGGGTCCAGGTGCGGCTTTTCCGAGTATTTCAGCACGATGCCGAGATTGATCTTGTCCAGGTCCACGCGGCCCATCCGCCAGTTCGAGAAGCGGCGCTCGCTGATCTCGGCATAGTCCAGCAGGGTGAGGTCCGTGTGTCGGGCATCCCGCACCAGCCTGGCGTAAAGCTGGTTCACCTCGTCGCGGCCGCCTTCGAGCGCCTGCATGAAGATGTCGCCACGGCAGACACACAGCACGCCGGTGATGCCGGCGTCCAGGTTGTATCGGCCCGACTGGTCCAGAATGCTCTTGATCATGTCGTCGTTGATGGGCTTTGCAGATCGGCTGGCGTAGATCAGGCGTACGAGCATCGAAGTCTCCTTACGACCGGTCGCGGTTGTGGAGAAGCGCCAGGAACTCGCGGCGGAGATTCGGGTTCTTCAGGAAGCTCCCGCGCATCACGCTGTTGACCATCTTGGAGTCCATGTCCTTCACGCCGCGCCACTGCATGCAATAGTGGTCCGCCTGCATGATGATGGCCAGGCCGTCCGGGCGCATCTTTTCCTGCAGCAGGTCGGCCAGTTGCACGATGGCCTCTTCCTGAATTTGCGGGCGAGCCATCACCCATTCCACCAGCCGGGCGTACTTGGACAGCCCGATCAGGGCGGAGTGCTCGTTGGGCATGACCCCCACCCAGAGCCGGCCAATGATCGGGCACAGGTGGTGCGAGCAGGCGCTGCGCACCAGGACGGGCCCCACGATCATCAACTCGTTGAGCCGCTCGATGTTGGGAAACTCCGTCACCGGGGGCTCGGGCGCATAGCGGCCGCGGAACACTTCGCTGACGAACATCTTGGCGACGCGGCGGGCGGTGTCTTGCGTGTTGTGATCGTTGCGGGTGTCGATGACCAGCGCGTCCAGGACCGCCTGGAGCCTGGCCTGGACCTCGTCCTGCAATGCGTCCAACTCGCCGGGCTCGATGAAATCGGCGATGCTGTCGTTGGCGTGGAACCGCTTGCGGGCAGCAAGGAGGCGCTGCCGGATTCGGTCCGACACCGGGGCGGTTCCGTCCGGGTTGTTGTTGCGACGGGCCACAGTTGCCTCCTGGGGCCGGAAGCATACCACAGGCGACCGCACGTGTCATCACCCGCCCCCGAAGGGCCGTCTCGCACCCGGGGTCGGCCGGCTGCGTTGCCGGGGGGCCCAGCCACGCCTACAATCCCCAGTCATGATCCGGCTGACGCGTGAAATCCGCTTCTCGGTCGACCGCGATTGGGCCGGGCACGTGGAATTCACGCGGCCGATCACCAACTCGTGGGGCGGCTGGCCGAGCGCTGTGGGCGTCGTGCCGTACCTGGTTTTGCGGGCCACGGTTGCCGGCGAGCCCGATCCGATCACCGGATATCTCTGCAACATCGCGATCCTCGACGACCTGGTGCGGCGTCACGCCATCGCGTACACCGCGGCGGCGCTCCGCGAGCACGGGTGGCGTATGCCGGCCGAGCACCTGCTCGAGCACATTTGGGAGCGGGTGGTTCCCGAGATGCCGGCCGACGCGCCGCTGGTGGAGCTGGAGCTTCGTGCAACCCCCTGCCTGCGGTACGGCATTCAACGGGAGGACCCCGGCATGATCCTTCTCACGCAACAGTTTGAGTTCTCCGCATCCCACCGGCTGCACTGCCCGCAGCTTTCGGATGATCAGAACCGCCGGACCTTCGGCAAATGCAACAACCCGCAGGGCCACGGGCACAATTACCTGCTGGAAGTCACGGTGGCCGGCCCGCCGGACCCACGAACGGGCGCCGTGTTGCCGCTGCCGGAGTTTGAGCAACTCGTCAAGGATCGCGTCGTCGACCGGCTGGATCACAAGCATCTGAATGCGGACACGGAGGAGTTCCGCGAGGTGAACCCGAGCGTGGAGAACATCGCCCGCGTCATCTGGGGCCTGCTGCAGGACCACGTGGCGCCGGCCAAGCTGCATCGGGTGCGCGTCTGGGAAACAGCCAAAACCAGCGCCGAATACGCCGGAAGGTGACGACCATCCGAGGAAGTATGATGCGACGGCCGGTGGATCGCATGACGGAAAAGGAACCCTCCGCCGTGTCGGCACAGGCGAAGCGGCTTCGCGGGGCGTTCGGAGTTTGAGCGGGCGCAGGACGAGGCTTGTGCATCCCGGGAGAACCGGCAATGAGCAGGCGTGCGGAGACGGATCATCCGATCCACGACATACTGGCAGAGCGTTGGAGTCCCTACGGATTCGCGGAGACCCCCGTACCTGTGGAGGACTTCAGAGCGCTTTTCGAGGGCGCTCGCTGGGCCGCTTCTTCGTACAACGAGCAGCCGTGGAGGTACATCGTTGCGTTCCGTAACAACTCCGAGGCGTTCGACAAGCTGCTGTCCTGCCTGGTGGAAGCCAACCAATCGTGGGCCCGATTCGCCCCGGTGCTCATTCTGGGCATGGCCAAGAAGACGTTCTCGCGCGGCGGGTCTCCCAATCGGGTGGCTCTTCACGACCTCGGGACGGCTTCGGCGAGCCTGACATTCGAGGCCGGCGCCCGCGGGCTGATGGTGCATCAGATGGCCGGTATTCACCCGGAGAAAGCCCGAATGCTCTACGGGATTCCGGAGGATTTTGAGGTTGTGACCGCCCTGGCGGTCGGGTATGCGGGTACGCCGGATGGGCTTCCGGAAGAATGCAAAGAGCGCGACATGGCGCCCCGTCAACGAAAGCCCGTGCGGGAGTGGGTCTTTGCCGGCGAATGGAACCGGCCCTGGGACCCAAGTGCGTGACGTGGCCCGCGTGCTGAGAATCGAGATTGTCGTGCCCGGAAACGGCATCTCGGCGCACCGGTTGACGACCACACCACCGCCCGCAATCCGAACCGCGGCCGGCGCGATTCAGGGCACGCACCATCCGTCGGGCCCGCCGCCCGGCAGGAGAACCAACAACGTCTCGACAAGCCAGGATCGCGCTGCGCGGTTCTCCAGAAGACCCGGCCCTGCCGGGGTGCCTCCCGCATGACGGCCACCTGTCGCCCCGTGCAGTGGCACTTTTTCTTTGTTTCCGTCTGGCGGGGTTGATATGCTGATTCTGGGGCAATCGGGGTGTCACTCTCGAACGCGACGCCCTGATGCCGGCCCGCGAGGGAACACTTCCGCGACCGTGGGCAGGCGAAACGCTGGTCCTGGACCCTGTGGCGTGCCGGAGATGCAAGACGCCGCCGGCTCATGTCTTTGATCTGCCGTGCGAACGAGCGTCTGAACCTGTCGCGCGGCACGCGTGCGTACTCATGCGTGCTCCGTCCGCGATGAGAGTGGCCGGTTCGACAACAGTCGGGACGCAGGCTCATGTGGCTGACGGTGAATCAGTTCGATTTGACGAATGGGCGCACGTACGAGTGAAGCGCCATCCGAATCAGTTCGTCTGACAGGGCAGGAGGTAATCCATGTGGCACGTTATGACGATCCATAACCGCGTGCGTTGTGTGGCCGGGTGTGCTTGCCTCGCGCTGGCTTGCGCGTGCCTGCCGGCCGTGGCGGCGCCGTTGCCCGGCGAGGCCGTGACTCTCACGCAGCCGGACGGCCGCACGTTCACCGCCTGGGCGGGCGGCGACGAATGGTCCACCTGGGTCGTTCATGAGGAGTCCCTGATCGTCCGCGACAACCGGGGGTGGTGGTGCTATGCCGAACCCGGCGATGGCGGGCTTGTGCCTGGCCGGTCCCGTGTCGGCCTGGACCGGCCTAGCGTCCGGACGGCCACCCGGGCGGACATTGCGCGCCTGGCGGCGCAGATTGAGCGGCCCCCGGGGCTGTTCGCGGAGGAACCGTTGCCCGGCCTCCGCGCGGTGGACCGGCCAGTGCTAGTGATCCTCGTTGCCTTTCAGGACCAGGCGCTGACCACTACGGACGAATATTGGAGCAATCTGTTTTTCGGCGGCGCCGGCAAGACGGTGCGTACCTACTTTGACGAGATCTCCGGTGGAAATCTGCGGCTGGTGCCGGCGTCAGAGAGTTCCGGCACCCTTGATGACGGCATCGTCCGTGTCCAGCTCACGACCTCGGCGCACAACGGCGGCAACCATCCCAATCCGTACGGCACGATCGACAACCGCAACCGCTGGATCGTCTACGATGCATTGTCCGCGGCCGATGCGATGGTGGATTTCAGCGCCTTCGACGTGTCGGCGCCCACCGGCACGCTCACCGCGGACGAGTTGCACCTGGTCATCGTGGTGGCGGGGTACGAGCACGGCTACTGGGTTGGGGTTGCTCCGCCCACGCCGGCGATCCATTCCCACCGCTGGGCCCTGGGGTTTGCCTACAGCTCGGAAACGGTGCCGACGGTCACAGCCGACGGTGTTGAGCTCTGTGATTATGCCCACTATGCCGGATACGTGCAGGTCGGCGAGCTGCACACGGATCACCCGGCCACGATCGGCGTGCCCTGCCACGAGCTCGGACACGACATGGGGCTGATCGATCTGTATGACACGACGCTGGCTTCGCACGGCATTGGCGCGCACGGCCTGATGGGGTACGGGGTCTGGGGGACGGCCGCGACGGACAGCTATCTGGGGGAGACGCCCGTGCATATGTGCGCGCCGTCCAAGGTGCAGCTCGGGTTCGTCACCCCGACGGTCGCCGGCGGGAACCAGGACTACGCGCTCCGAGCGACCGGCTCATCGAGCTACAACGTGGTCCGCGTGAACACGCGCGATCCGAATCAGTATTTTCTGCTCGAGAACCGTCAGCTCCAGGGCTTTGACGCCGGCCTGTACCGCTGGTTCAGCGTCAGCGGGGGCGGCGAAGGCGGCGGGCTGGCCATCTGGCACGTGGATGACGCCGTCGCCGACAACACCACCGCAGCCCACAAGCATGTAGACCTGGAGGAGGCCAACTGTGCGGCGGTCGGATACCCCGAGCTCGACTACCTGACCACGGGCAATCCTCCACCCGAGCAGGGAAGGCGTGCTCACTACTACCGCGCGGGGGTCGTCGGCGATTTCGGCGATGGGAGCAACCCGAATTCGCGATTGTACGGCGGGGGAACGACCTACGTGAACGTGTCATCGGTGTCGGCCAGCGGCGCAACCATGAAGTGTTTTGTTGCCACGCAGCCCGCCGGAACGCGCGTCCTCGAATGGAGCACGTATCTGGGAGGTTCGGGCGAGGACCAGGCCCGAAGCGTCGCAATCGACCCCGTCGGTGACATATATGTAGGGGGCGCAACAAACTCCGCGAATTTCCCGACGACAGCCGGCGCATACGACCGCGTGTTGACCTCCGGCCAGGCTGCGTTCGCCTCCAAGTTCAGTTCCAGCGGCAACCTGGTCTACTCTACTCTGTTCGAGACAAGCTCTCCCACCGGAGGCACGAACAGCTACGCGATCGCGGCCGATTCCGCCGGATCCGCCTACCTCACGGGCAGCACGACGGCGGGACTCCCGCTCACGGCGGGCGCATGGGATACGAGCTTCGGCGGCACCAGCGAAGCCTACGTGGCCAAGCTCGACCTCGGCGGCGCCGCGGTTCTGTACGCCACGTACGTAGGCGGGACCGAATCGGTCGGCACCAGCGAGGCCGGGTACGGCATCGCCGTCGACGCCTGGGGCAACGCGTGCGTCGTCGGACAGACGGACGGCACTGGATTTCCGAAGACACACGGCGCGTACGCGGGCCTGCTGGACACGTTCGCGGTCCGGCTGAACCCGAGCGGCACGGGCGTCTCCTACGCGTGGCTGCTTGGAAGCCCGTACGGCGATTGGGGGTGGGATGTCGCGACCGACGCCTCCGGCAATGCCTACGTCGTCGGGACGACGACGGGCTCGACCTACCCCACAACGACCGGAGCCTACGACCAAACGCACAACGGCGGACGCGACGTGTTTCTCACCAAGCTGGGGCCCACGGGCTCATTCGATTATTCCACGTTTCTGGGCGGTAGCAGCCAGGACTACGGCATGGACGTGGCAGTGGACGGGAGTGGTTACGTCTACCTGGCGGGCTACGGCCTCTCGTCGGATTTTCCGACCACGCCGGGGGTGATCGGTCCGGTCAACGTCGGAGGAACGCAGGACGCGTTCGTGGCCAAGCTGGACGCCACGCCCTACGGCAGCCTGCAGTACTGCACGTTCCTCGGCGGCAGTGCGTCGGATGACGGCAATGCCATCGCCGTCGACAGCCAGGGCCGTGCATGCCTGGCGGGAGTGACGGGGTCCACCGATTTCCCGCTGCAGGGTACGTTCTATGGCTACGGAGGGGGCATCGACGGATTCGGCAGCGTAATCAGCAATGACGCGACAGCGCTCGTCTTCTCCACGTACTTGGCTACCAATTTGGAGGATCGTGCCTGGGATGTGGTAGTGGACGCGTTCGACGCCTTGTACATCGTCGGGGCAACATTCTCCACCGCGTTCCCCGTGACGCCCGGGGCATACGACACCACCCACAACGGCGGGCAGCGCGATGCCTTCATCAGCAAGATCGGCTGGGCGCAGGTGACGAACAGCCTGGTGGTCGGTGCCCCGGACGGCGGCGAGGTGTGGCACATCGGCCGGACGAAGACCATCGGCTGGTCCAGCTCCGGGGCCGGGTCGGACGTGAGCATCGAGCTGCTTCGCAACGGTTCCTGGGAGACGCTTTGGGCGACCACGCCCAACGACGGCAGCGAGTCGTGGACGGTCAGCGGCGCCGCGGCCACGGATTGTCGGGTGCGAATCCAGTACCCGGCGGGCGGCCTGTCGGACGTGAGCAACGCCGACTTCCGCATCGCCGTGGTCGGGGATTATGACGGTGACGGCCATGTGGACGCCGGCGACTACGCCGTGTTTGCGGATTGCCTGTCCGGCCCGGGCGTTACGCCCGCCCCATCGCTTCCGCTGACTGCGGCCGAGTGCCTCGACGCCTTCGATTTCGATTCCGACACCGACGTGGACGCAGCGGATTTTGCAGCGTTCCAGGCAGCCTTCACGGGGTAGCGGATCGCGGAGCACGAACCACCGGTGAGCCACGCCAGGCTCGCCGCTCTGAAAACACGCCTCTCCGTTGGACCGGGGTTCCCAACCCGGTCCCCCGTCGCTCGGGAGAAGACTCTCGGTCCAGTGCGGTTCTCTCCACGCTCATTTGCCGCGGATCACGCATTCGGGCGGCTCCGTTTCACTGACTGGGCGCTTTCAGCAGAAGGCAGAAGCACTCCTCACGAGCAGCGGCACGATGGGAGGCCCACGGCTTTCGGAGCCGTGGCACGTCGGGGGTCTGACAAGAAGTCACGAAAGGCTACAGCATTTCCGGCGGGAACGTGGTACGCTTTCGCACGAACGGGCGCGCCGGGCGTGCGGCGCTACGATGCAGGCGGCTTCGACCCGCGGAACGGAATGGACTGTTGTCCCTCGCGATGCCCTGGGGAGGAAACTCGCTCCGTGAATGCTGTTGAACTGACCGACGTGACCAAAACCTTCGGCAGCCATACAGCTGTCGACGGGCTGTCGCTCCATGTTCCGCAGGGGGCCATCTACGGCTTTATCGGGCCCAACGGTTCCGGCAAAACCACCTCCCTGCGCATGATCATGAACATCCTGTACCCGGACCGGGGGGACATCCGCGTCTTTGGCCGGCCGCCCCGCGCCGCGTCAGACCGGATCGGCTACCTGCCCGAGGAACGCGGCCTGTACAAGCGGATGCGCGTGTTGGACCTGCTGCGCTTCTACGCCGAGCTCAAAGGATGCCGGGGGTTCAAGGCGGAGGCCCAGGCGTGGCTGGCCAAGCTGGGCCTGGCCGACTGGGGCAGCCGAAAGGTCGACGCCCTGTCGAAGGGCATGGCCCAGAAGGTGCAGTTCATCGCGTCCGTGATCGCCCGGCCGGAGCTGGTGATCCTGGACGAGCCGTTCTCCGGGCTGGACCCGGTGAACATGGAGGCCATCCGGGACGAGGTGCTCGAACTGAAGCGGAACGGGGCCACCATCCTCTTCTCCACGCACGACATGGACGTGGCGGAGCAGATGTGCGACTTCATCTTCATGATTTTTCAGGGTCGAAAGGTCCTGGACGGCACGCTGGACGACATCCAGCGGCAGTACGGACACGACACGCTGCGCGTCCAGGTGGAGGGCATGCGTCTGACGGCAGAGGACCTGCCGGGCGTGGCCAAGGTGACGGACTTCGGGCATCTGCAGGAGCTTCGGCTCCTTGACGACACCGATCCGCAGGGCGTTCTGGCCCGGCTGGTGCAGCGCGGGCGGGTCCGGCATTTCCAGGTGGCCAAGCCGTCGTTGCGGGACATTTTCGTCCGGATCGCCGGCCCGCAGGCCCAGGAGGTGACACATGCGTAAGATCCTGGTCATCGCCGTTCGCGAGTACCAGGCGGCGGTCCGCACCAAAATGTTCATCATCACGCTGGTGCTGATGCCGGTCCTGTGCACAGGCGGGCTGATCACACACAAGTTGCTTGGCGGGCAGGTGGACACGACGGATCGCCGCGTGGCCGTGATTGATCGGTCGGGCATCCTGTTCGACGTCCTGGCCAAGGCCTCGGATGAGCGTAACGCTTCTCTGAAAGATCCGGCGACCGGCGCAAAGACCGGCCCCGCGTTCTTCTTCGATTCCGTTGCGCCCGACGACGCGGACCCGGACGGCCAGCGTCTGGCCCTCTCCAATGACATCCGCCAGGGCAGGTACTTCGCGTTTATCGAGATCGGTCCGGACGTGGTGGAGCCGGAGGCCGATCCGGCGCGGGCCCGCATCGAGTACTACACCGACACGCCCATGTACTCTCCAATCCAGAAGTTCGTCGACAGCCTGCTGAACAATGCGATTCAGTCGCACCGTCTGGCCAAGGCGGGAATGGACAAGACGGTGGTGGACCGCGCGACCCGCTGGGTGTCGGTGGAAACGCTCGGCCTGGTCCAGGTTGACGCGAAGACGGGCGAGGTTCGTGGTGCGGACCGTAGGTCGATAGAAGCCCACGTCGGCGTGGTCATATTCTGCCTGTTCCTGGTGTTCATGGTCATCACGGTCGGGGCCGTGCCGCTGATGCAGAGCGTGCTGGAGGAGAAGATGCAGCGGATCGCCGAGGTCTTGCTGGGGTCCGTCACGCCGTTTCAGCTCATGGCGGGCAAGTTGCTGGGAACGGTCGGCGTGTCGCTGACCGTGCTGACCTTGTACCTCATCGCCGGCGTGGGTGTGGCGGAGGCCGTCGGTCTGCAATCCGTCGCGGCCCGATCCCTGATCGTCTGGATCATCGCCTATCAGGTGCTGGCGATCCTGATGTTCGGCTCGTTTTTCAGCGCCGTCGGGGCCGCATGCTCCGACCTCAAAGAAGCGCAGAGCGCCTTTTTGCCCGTGTGGCTCATCGTGTGCGTGCCCATGTTCATGCTCGGCCCGATCCTGGAGGAACCGACCAGCACGTTTGCCACGGTTGTGTCGCTGATTCCGCTGTTCACGCCCATTGTGATGATCGTGCGGCTGGCGGCGGTGCCGGTCATTCCGCTGTGGCAGCCGATGCTGGGCGTCGTGCTCACGCTGGCAATGACGGCATTGGCGGTCTTCGCGTCGGGGCGGATTTTCCGGGTGGGCCTGCTGATGCAGGGCAAGGGCGCCAGCTTCCGTGACATGCTGCGCTGGGCCGTCCGGGGGTGAGGGGTTCAGTGCCACTTGAATTACGCGTGTGGTAGCGCTTTCGCAGCTCCCGGGTCTCCATTTCGAGGTCAAGCACGCGACTGTCACGGGCGATACCGGTGTTGAGTATGTTTGCATTCCGCGTGTCAGATCGACTCACGGTTGTGGTGTGGCTTGCCGTCGCCGGCCTGCTGACGTGGGGATTGGTCGCTCCCTGGGGATGCTCTGCCGCGGCTGGAACCGCTGGAGCGGCTGCGGATTCGGAATCGCAAGACGAGCCGGTTGTGCCGGACAGCGATGGCGGCGGCTCGAGCGACTCCGGTTCCGGTCCGATGCCGGCATTGCTGGGTGACGCGGAAGCCGGCGGGGCGCTGTATCACGCGGTGACGCGCGGGTGCTACGTATGTCACGGCGATCTGGCCGAAGGGACTGCGCTGGCGCCGGGCATCACCGCGGCCACCGCCACAGAGATCCAGGGCTCGCTGATGTCCGGCACGCAGCACACCGGTGGCGCCCAGGTCGATCTGTCGGTCCAGGATTTCGCCGACCTGGCCGCCTTCCTGGAGCATCCCAATCCCCTCGCCCCGGACGTCAACACGAACGGGCCGGACGTGAGCACCAACGGCGTTTTCTGATCGTCCCGCGGCGACCCTCGATTCCGCCGGCCGGTTTCGCTTGTGAGCTGCGTCACGATCCGATAGGATGCTCCGCGTTGGAGGAGCGTTTGTCGGGAACGCCCGGTGCCTGGCTCGACCCATTTCCACAATAGAGGTGAAATCATGGCAACCATTCAGGAGACGTTGGCGCAGAAGATTCCGGTGTGGCGTGAGGAGATCGCGTCCGTTCGGAAGGGGTTTGGGGAGAAGATCATCTCCCAGGTGACCGTGGACCAGGCGTACGGCGGCATGCGCGGCATCAAAGGCTTGGTGTGCGACACCTCGGTGGTCGAGCCGGACAAGGGGCTGATCATCCGCGGCAATCCGCTGCTGGAAATTAAGGACCTTTGGCCGGAGGACATCTTCTTCCTGCTGTTGACCGGCGAGCGTCCGGACACACAAACGCGCGAGTCCATCCAGCGTGAGTACGACAAGCGGGCCGAGGTCCCCGACTACGTGTGGAGTGTTCTGCGTGCCATGCCGTCGGACAGTCACCCGATGTGCATGCTGAGCACGGCGATTCTGTGCATGGAGCGGGAAAGTCGCTTCCGCGCGTGCTATGACGAAGGCATGCCGAAGGGCGACTACTGGATGCCGACGCTGGAAGACAGCCTGACGCTGCTGGCGCGGCTGCCCGGCATCGCGGCCGGCATCTACCGCATGCGGTACAACAAGGGCGATCGCATCGCGTGGACGAAGGGGCTGGACTGGGGTGCCAACTACGCGAAGATGCTGGGCCTCCCCGATCCGCAAGGCAGCTTCGCGAAGCTCATGCGGCTGTACCTGAACTTCCACTCGGACCACGAGGGCGGGAACGTGTCGGCCTTCTCGTGCCACACCATCGGCTCGGCGCTGTCCGATGCGTACTACGCCGTGTCCGGGGGGCTGAACGGGCTGGCCGGTCCGTTGCACGGGCTGGCCAACCAGGAATGCCTGAACTGGATTCTGGAGGTGATGAAGAAGTTCGACGGTGTGCCGTCGGAAAAGGCCCTGCGTGACTTCGCCTTCGAGACGCTGCACCAGGGCAAAGTGGTCCCCGGCTACGGGCACGCCGTGCTGCGGGTGGTGGACCCGCGATTCGCCGGTTTCCTGGAGTTCGGACAGCAGCACATGGCGGACGATCCGGTGTTCCAGACGGTGGAGCGCGTGTTCAACGTGATCCCCAAGGTCCTCCAGGAGTACTCGGAGGAGCGGGTCAAGGCCGGCAAGGCGCCGATCGCCAACTGCTGGCCGAACGTGGACGCGGGCTCGGGCGCCCTGTTGTATCACTACGGGCTGACGGAGTTCCCGTATTACACGGTGCTGTTCGCCGTCTCGCGGGCGATGGGCATGCTGGCCCAGCTTACGTTGAACCGGGCGATGGGCACGGCCATCACCAGGCCGAAGTCCGTCTCCACGCAGTGGATGAAAACCAACGCGCCCAAGGCGTAGCCGGGGCTGCGTGCGGAGAGCGTTCCAGGCCGGCGGGTGTCGCACTCGCCGGCCTTTCTGTTACACTGGACCCGGGTGGCGTGCCGTCCGGCCGCGATGAATAGACCAAGTGGGAGAGTGGTGCTGTGCCTCTAAGATCACCCGTTTCGTTTGCGTTCGCCCTGGCCTTGGCGGCGGTTGCCGGTTGCAGCATGGCCCCGGCGTTTCCAGCGCGGCCCGTGGAGGCCCATGTCCAGAAGCTGGCGTTCGACATGGACGGAGACGGGCGAGACGATTACTGGCAGTACCTTAACGACCAGGGGCAGAAGGTCGAGCTTCGCTTCGACACGAACGGGGACGGCAAGCCGGACGAGACGGTCCGGCCGGCCGACCTGCCTGCGTCGGAGTGCCTCCACGCGATCATCGTGCTGGACGGCGTGCCGTTCGAGGTGGTGACCTCCCTCTACGACGAGGGCTGGCTGCGGCTGTTTCCAAGTCCCAGCCACGCGGTGAGCGTGTTCCCCGTCATGACCGACCTCGTTCTCACCCGCGTTTTCACGGAAGAGACGTGCCTGGGCTACGAGGCCCAGTACTGGGACCGCACCCGCAAGCGCCCCAGCGACGGCAACTGGATGTACCTCAGCGGGGCCAACGCGCCGTGGCGACCTCGCATGGACTACAGTTGCTCGATGTGGCTGGATGCCAAAAGCTACCTCAACCCGGAAGCCCTCTGGCGCGATGAGCTGGCCGGCATCACCCGTGCCATCCGCCGCAGCCAGAGCGGGACCGTGCGCGTTTACTCCGTGGCCACGGCCGGCCTGGCCACGCGCCGCGGACGCGACGCGATCGTGGATTGCCTCCAAACGATCGACCGTCTATGCGAGCGGCTGACGTGGGAGCGCCGCGGGCGCATCCGGTTCACGATTTTTGCCGATCACGGGCACGATCTGGTCCCTGCCGAGAGCGTCGATCTTCGCCCGCACCTGGAGGCCGCCGGGTTCCGATCCTCGCAGCGACTGAACGACCACCGGTCCGTCTACATCGCGCGGTTCGGCCTGGTGTCGTGTGCCGTGCTGAACACGCTGGATCCGGAGGGGGTTGCCGCGGCGCTGGTGACCCATCCGGCCGTCGACCTCGTGGCATACCCGAAGCCTGCCGCGCCGGGCAACAGCGTGATCATCGTGCGACGGGGCCGCGAGACGGCCGAAATCAGCCGGGATGAGCAAGGCAGCTTCCTGTACCGATCGCTGGAGGGCGATCCGCTGCGGCTGGCCCCCATCCGCATCGGCCTGAGCGAGGCCGGCAAGCTGACGGCGAACGGCGCTGCGGCGGACCGGGACTGGTTTGACGCCACCGTGGAGCACGAGTACCCCGACCCGCTGTACCGCGTCTGGCTGGCCTTCAATGGGCTGGCGCAGAATCCGGCGGACGTGATCGTCAGCCTGAAGGAGGGCTACTACACCGGCAGCGGCTTTTTTTCCGCGATGGTGTCGGTGGCCAGCACGCACGGCGCCCTGACGCAGCGCGGCAGCACGACCTTCGCCGTGTCCAACCACGTCGCGCTGCCACCGACTCTTCGTGTGGAAG
Organism: uncultured Phycisphaeraceae bacterium; assembly: GCA_964586145.1. Classification (GTDB taxonomy): domain Bacteria; phylum Planctomycetota; class Phycisphaerae; order UBA1845; family UBA1845; genus JAFGJQ01. Next base: position 13,904 of record CAZPHH010000086.1, read on the forward strand.
ATCTGGCCGCATGGGTGCGTCCGGAGTAACTCACCCCTGCGGGCAAAGGCGATCCCTTCCTTACGGGAACAGATCGTAGCGCCGTTGCGGAACGGCGAAGCCCGCGAACTCGCGGGAGACGACGCCATACTCCGCAGCGTCCCAATCGTCGCCGAAGTGGTAGAGCACCATCTTTCGTCGAATCGACTCCGGAAGCGTGCGCAATTCGGACAGCAGCGCGTGAACGGAGCCTAGCGCGTCCGTCAGTTGCACGTCGTGAAAGCACAGCTCCGCCTCTTCCATCCATGGGCCGTACCCGTCCACGTTGAACTGGGTGTCGCCGGTGTAAAACACGGAGCGGCGGGACCGCGTGTCGATCAGCCGCACGCCCACCGACGGCCAGTCGCCCCCCGCTTCCAGCGTCACGTGCCGCGTGCGCACGACCTCCAGCCGATAGCGATCGGTCAGGGGAATACGGTTGCCGCGCGGGTCTGCGGGGATCAGGGTGACCGGTTCGAAGTAGTCTTCCAGTCGGGCGGGCCGGCCGTGCATCACGCCCAGTCCTCCCCGAAGGGACTCGTCCCAGACGCCCCGCAGGATGTCGGCGGACGAGATGAGCCGGGGCCGGAACGGCGGTTGATTCACGCTGGACCCGAGGACGTAGGTGTTCATCAGGGCGAGCTCTTCCAGCCCGCCGACGTGATCCGCGTGAAGGTGTGTGATAAGAACATTGCGGATACGGCGATAGTCCACCTGGCCGCCGTTGCGGAGGTACTCAAACTCAGGTCGATCCTTCAGATCGTGGAGGGCGAGCGGGCCGGTGGTGCCGAAATCGATGAGAAGGGTCTCGTCGGGCGCGGGCTGTTGTTGGGGCCCCTGGCGCCATGCCTCCAGCAGCACGTTGGACTGGTAGTTCCGCTTGGCAAACGCCCCGCCCACGCCCAGGAAAGTCAGTGTCAGCATCTTCGCTCCGCTCCGGCCGCCTCCCTTGGGCGACGCAACGCTTCGCGCCCTGGTGGTTCCATCCAGAGCCCCTCCCTTTTATCCCGGCCGTGTGACATCGAGTATAGGCCGCGGACGCGGCCCGCTCCACTACGGGCTCTCCGACGATCCCGGGACGGCCCGATCCACCTCATCGGCCGGCGCCAGCTCGATCCGCCCGTCCAGCCGCAGCACCCAGCGGTGTGGAGCAGACAGGCGTTCGCCCTCCAGGTCATAATGGACCTGAACCGAGTACGCCACGATCCGATCCGGCGGGTCGGCGTCGGGGTCGACGCCCGGCGCCATCCACAGTTGGGGGGCCGACTTCGGTCCTTTGGGCGCCAGAAGCTCCCCGACGGAGTCGGGCAGGTACAGCGACGCCAGGTCCTCCGTCCGACGCGGCCAGCGGCGGTAGTCATTCCGATACCGCCGGACGGCGGCAGACACCTGGTCCAGGGCGCCGTGCAGGGCCTGGCTCTGAACCTGCAGGTCGAGATCGCCGCCGGTCGTTCCTGTGTAGGGCATGGCGATGTAGGGCGTCATGGGCATGGTTATGACGGTTTGGCTCAGCGTGATCAGCCGCAACCCCAGATACACCCAGACCAGCAGAAAGAACACACCGAGGATGAGCCCCACCCACGCCGCCGTCGAGCGCTCCCGCAAGGGGTGCGCAGACGGACGACGAAGCAATGCCGCGGCGCCCAGGGCAATGGCCAGCACCTGGGTGAGAACAGGCACGAAGAACACCATCCCCAGGATCAGCGAGGCTACGCCCAGCCCATCCGGCTGCAACGGCATCGCGAAGGCGGCGCTCAGGGTTTGTGGAGGCAGAGAGGTGGTGGCAGTCACCGCCCCCGCGAAGCGGGCTTCCGGCCTCGGTAGCGTCGCGCCGCAATTGCCACAGCGAACCGCACAATTTCCCGTTTCCGTCGACAACGAGACCACGTGGCGGCAATACGGACATGTTTCTTCCATAACACCACGTTCTCAGCGAAGGCGTCCCGGGAACACAACCGCACGCCGTGCCCGGCCCCATCGTCCCCACCCCATGGCAACTGGTCAAGCTGTTCGAGGCCCCTGGCGCCGTCACACGGAAGAGAAGGAGGAGAAACAGAGACCGCAGCGCGGGCGGGCGACGTCAGTCGGCGTTCCTGAACGTCGCGGCCAGGACGCGTGCGAGCCCGGCCGCGTCGGATTCGTCAAACGCCCCCACGTCGTGGCTGTCCAGGTCGAGCACGCCCCAGATTGTGCCCTGCTCGTCCCGCACGGGTACGACGACTTCCGACCGGTCGCGCGGATCGCACGCGATGTAGTGGTCGCCCAGCTCCAGCACGTCTCGCACCACCAACGCGCGGCCCGAGTGAAGGCTCTGCCCACACGCGCCGTGCAATCCGATCGGCGTGCAGGCGGGTTTGTCCCGGTGGGGACCCAGGTCCAGGCCCGTGCCATCTTCTCGGGCGGTGTAGAAGCCCACCCACGACAAGCCCTGGTCGCGCAGTCCGTCCCACAGGACATCGACAACCACCTGCATCCGCGCATCCCGATCGGCCCCCGGGTCGATGCCGCGTCGTATCGTGTCAATCATAACGTCATACGGCCGCGATTCGCTGTTCATCGCCCCATCGCCCTCCTCGATCCCTGGTCCCTGGATCCCTGGATCCCTCGATCCCTTCCTCCCCTACAACCCCACCGTGTTGAATCCCGCGTCCACATAGATGTTCTCGCCGGTCACGCCGCTGGACAGGTCGCTCACCAGGTAGACGGCCGCCTTGCCCACTTCCGCCGCGTCCACGTTGCGTCGCAGCGGGGCCTTCCTTTCCACCCACTCGAACATTTCGTCGATGCCCCCGACCGCCATGGCCGACAGCGTACGGATCGGCCCCGGGCTCAGCGTGTTCACGCGAATGCGGTGCTCACCCAGCTCGAACGCCAGGTACCGGGCCGTGGCTTCCAGGGCCGCCTTGGCCACCCCCATGACGTTGTAGCCGGGGATCACCTTTTCGGCGCCGTAATAGCTCATGGCCACGATGGACCCGCCATCGGGCATCAGCATGCGGGCGCGACCGGCCATCGCCAGCAGCGTATACGCGGAGATGTCGCATGCCTGCGTGTACACCTGCCGCGGAGTCTGCGTGAAGGTGCCGATCCGCAGGTACTCTCGATCGGCGAATGCAATGGAGTGAATCAGAAACTGAATCGTCCCGAAATGGCGTCCGGCCTCGTCGAAGACGCGGTCCAGATCCTCGTCTTTCGCGGCGTCGCAGGGATGAAGCCACGCATCCCGCACGTTCCCGCCATCGAGCGTCTTGCGAACGCGGCGCTCCATTTTCTCACCGGGCAGGTGCGCGAATCCACAGACGGCGCCCTCCGCCATCAGGTGTCTGGCCACGTGCCAGGCGATGCTCCGCTCGTTCGCGACACCGAACACGAGGCCCCGATATCCGTTCAGGAGGGCCATCCCTGGGTCCTTTCCATGAGCTTGCGTCTTCCCGGGCCCGATCGAATCGGCCTATTGTGGCAGCCTTTGCACGGAAAGGCAACGGCGGCGCCCCGCCGTCGCTCTGCGCCGACGGCTCATTCCCGCATCCAGAATCGCGGCACGAACAGAACGGCAATGGTGAACACCTCCAGCCGACCCAGCACCATCAGCAGGCTCATCACCACTTTGCCGGCCTCGCTGAACCAGGCGTAGTTGCCCGTCGCGCCGACCAGCCCCAGACCCGGGCCGATGTTGTTGAGCGTCGCGGCCGAAGCCGTCAGGGCCGTGACCACGTCGATTCCGTTGTCCCGCTCGAGCAGGAGCAGCGCGATGCCGCCCGCCACAAAGAGCAGGAATACCATGAACACGTACGCCAGCGTGGCCAGCCGCAATTCGGAGTCCACGGCCACCGGTCCGATTCGCACCACCCGTACGACGTTTGGCCGAAACACCCGCTCGAGTTCCGCCCACAACACCTTGGCCACAATCATGCAGCGCACGATCTTCACGCCGCCGCCCGTTGACCCGGCCGAGGCCCCGGCGAACATCAGGAGCACCAGCACGGTTCGGCACACCGCCGGCCACTGGTTGAAATCCGCCGTGCAGAACCCGGTGGTCGTCTGGATGGAGACGGTCTGGAACAGGCCGTAGCGCACCGCGCTCCGCCACGAAGGGTCGACCCGATCGCCAGTCGTGGTGTGCATCCCGTGAGTCAGCAATGGCACCGCCACCACGAAGAAACCGAGAAGGATCACACCCAGGTAGACCCGCAACTCCGGGTCTCGCCAGGCCGTGCGCCACCGTCCCCGGATGGCCTGGTAATACACGCCGAAATTCACGCCGGCCAGCAGCATGAATACGATAATCACGGTGTCGATGGCGGCCGAGTGGAATGCCGCCACGCTGGGGTCGCGCGTGCTGAACCCACCCGTAGCCATGGTGGCGAAGCTGTGGCACGCAGATTCGAACCACGTCATCCCGAGCACCCGCAGGGCCAGGATTTCTGCGAGCGACACACCGACGTAGATCAGCCAGAGTACGCGCGCCGTCTCCTGAATCTTCGGTCGCACGCCCTCCGGTGTCGGTCCCGGCGACTCGATCCGGAACACGCGCTTGCCGCCGACACCCAGTGACGGCAGCACGGCCACGAAGAGCACGATGATGCCGAGGCCGCCCAGCCACTGGGTGGCCGCTCGCCAGAGCAGCAGGCTGTCCGGCACCGTGGCGATTTGCGTGAGCACGGTGGCCCCGGTCGTGGTCAGGCCGCTCATGGCCTCGAAGTAACAGTCAACATAGCGTCGAAACGCGTGGTCGTCCGGCACCCCCTGGGCGCCGGCTGCCCACAGCCGGAATGGCAGGGCTGAAAGCGCCGCGCCGAACAACCAGCTCATCGCGACCAGGAGCAGGGCCTCGCGGCGTCCCAGCCGATCCTGCACACGCCGGCCCGTCCACCAAAGGGCCAGACCCAGGGCCGCGCCGATGCTGGCCGTCAGAAGCAGCGCACCGCATGCCGCGTGCTCCGCCTCGTGCCCGCTCACGTAGGCCATGGCCGACCCGATGCCCACCAGCGCAATCACCCCGCTAAGCACGAGCAGCAACAGACCCAGTTGGCCACCGACAAACCGGAAACTCACGATTGGCTGGCTATCCCACGAAAAGCTTGCGGAATTCCTTATCGACCCCCTGCGGGCCGATCACGATCACCCGGTCACCGGCTCGGACGGCGTCGGCCGCCCCGGGAACCGAAGCCTGATCCCCGCGCTGAATCGCCGCCACCAGCGAATGGGCCGGCATTTTCATCTTCCGGAGGGGCACGTTGGTCGCCTCGCCGGCCAGCGTCGCCCGGACCTCATACACGTCCGCCGCCCCTTCGGCAAGCGACGCCAGCCGCCGCACCGGACGGTCCTCGATCAGTCCCTCGATCTCCCGCGCCGCGACGTCCCGAGGGCTGAACGCCCGATCGATCCCGACGTGCCGCAGCAGATGCAGGTACGTCGGGCGCTCGACCACGGCAATGGTCTGCCGCACGCCCTGGCTCTTGGCTTGGGCCGCGCCCAGGATGTTGTGCTCGTCGTCACGGGTGAGCGCCACGAAGGCATCCGCCGCGACGATGTTCTCCTCGTCGAAGACGGCCCGGTCCGTCGGGTCCGCATGCACGACGGTCACGTGATCGAGCTTGCGGGCCAGTTCCTGCGCCCGTGCCTCGTCCGTCTCGAACAGCCGGACCGAGAACGACCGCCCCTTGAGGGCCCGGCAGAGCCAGACGCCCATGGCCGGTCCGCCCATGACCACGACGTGCGCACGCTTGGGCTTGCTCCGGTGAAACAACCGTCGCGCGTTCTCGATCAGGGCTGATTCGCCGATGATGTACACCACGTCACCCTCGGCCGGACGGGTCTCCGCGTCCGGGATGAACGCGAACGTATCCCGCTCCACCAAGGCCAGCCGCACGCCGCGCGGCAGGTGCAGGTCGGCCAGGCGGGTCCCAATGGCGGGCACCTCGGGCTCCACCACGAACTGCTGGAGTTCGATCTGCCCTCGCGCAAACGATTCGACCGCGATGGCACCGGGGTTTCGCAACGTGCGGGCGATGGCCAGGGCGGTCAGGTACTCCGGGCAGACCAGCCGGTCGATGTGGAAATGGGCGGCGTAGTTCAGGGCCCCCTGCTCGAAAAACGGCCCGTGATGCACGCGAGCCACGCACTTCTTGGCCCCGACGGCCTTGGCCGCCGCCGCGGCTAGAAGGTTGATCTCATCCTGATCCGTGGCTGCGACGAACAGGTCGCACGTCTCGCCGCCGGCCTCCTGGATGACGCCCGCGTGGGCGCAGTTCCCCTGTAACGTCCGGAGATCGACGCCCTCCTCCAGGCGGAACAGCACGTCCGCCTCGAGGTCGATCACCGTCACGTCATGTCCGCCCTCGGCCAGGACTTCGGCCGCCCGGCGGCCCACCTCTCCACCACCCGCAATGATGATGTTCACCGGTCGTCTTCCACTCCAGGAAGCCCAGCACCCCCGCCGGCCGCGATGTCGGCCGCGCGGGCGCCCTGGCTTACCGAGTCACCGCGCCCGGGAGGATTCGAACCTCCGACCTTCGGTTTAGGAAACCGGTGCTCTATCCTGCTGAGCTACGAGCGCGAAGTCGCTTAGCCACCGAAACTTATACAAGGACTTCCCCGAAACCACAACGTCCCCAGCGTCGCGTTCCTGGTGGAAGAACCACGTTCGATCGCCGCGTGTGTCCCCGCAGTCGCATACGTCGGCTGACAAGCCCTCGGGGCACCACGCCTGGAGCGTGCCGGTGCGGACACGTCCCGCCCACGCAGCATAGCCGATGAGTCGACTGTTGCGTAGTACAGGCCCGCCACTGCC
>CAZPHH010000087.1:0-19970 GCA_964586145.1 uncultured Phycisphaeraceae bacterium
AAAGAACCGGCCGCGGGGCGAGTCCGCGGCCGGTGCGTGATGGCTGTCGTGTGTCTGTCTCGTCAGGCGCGCGGGTGCGCGTCGTCGTAGGCCTGTTTGAGCCGCTTGGCGGTCAGGTGCGTGTAGATCTGCGTGGTGGACAGCGACTGGTGCCCCAGCAGTTCCTGCACGGACCGCAGGTCGGCGCCGTTGTTGAGCATGTGCGTGGCGAAGCTGTGGCGGAGCGTGTGCGGGCTGATGGTCGGGTCCAGCCCGGCCTCGGCCAGGTATTTGTCCAGCTTGCGGCGGACGCTCCGCGTGCTCAGGCGCTGGCCGTGCTTGTTCACGAAGAGGGCCTGGGCGTCTGAGGTGGCGTTTCGCGGGTCGTTGCGTCGAAGCTCGAGGTATCGGTTGACGGCGGCGAGTGCGGTGGGTCCGATGGGCGTCTGGCGCTGTTTCTTGCCCTTCCCGCGGACGCGGACGCACTGCCCGACGAAGTCGATGTCACCCTGGTTCAGGTCGACCAGTTCGCTGACGCGGATGCCGGTGGAGTACATCACCTCGAGCATGGCCCGGTCTCGGGCACCGAGCAGCGTGTTGTCGTCCGGCGTGTTCAGCAGCTTGGTGATGGCGTCGGCCTCGAGGAACTTAGGCAGTCGGCGTTCCTGCTTGGGCGTGCGGATGGCGGCCAGCGGATTGGCCGGCACGTAGTTGCGCCGCAGGAGGAACTTGTAGAAGCTTCGCAGCGTGGCCAGCTTTCGGGCGGTGGTGGACTTGGAGTAGTCCTGCTCCGCCAGAAAGGCCAGGAAGGTCTTGACCTGCTCGGTCGTCACGCTGACGAGTTTCTGTCGGATGTCGGTTTTGACCATCACCGCGGTGCCGGAGGGCGGCGTGGTATACCCGGTGTCGCCGCCATGGCCGCCGGCGCCTCCCCGGCCTTCGCGCAGGAACGCGCAGAACTGACTGAGGTCTGCCGCGTAGCACTTGGCGGTGTGGGGGGAGAAGTGCCGCTCGAACTTGAGGTAGTTGAGGAACTCGTTGATCAAATCAATTTCGCTCATGATTGGCAGCCACTACTTCGGCGAAATCCCATTGCACGTCCGTCCGAACCGGCCGGCCCGGGTCGAGGGTCCGGCGGTTGCCGCGAGTCGCCTGCACGCACCTATGTGGCGACCTGGTCCAATTCCCTCTCCAGCCGACGCCCCATCTGGTAGCTGAGCACGGCCGCGTCGAACCAGTCGAACGCGCTGGAAGGGCTGGCGGCCAGCTCGGAGAAGGCGTCGATGACGTCCGCCTCCCGCCCCGCCTGATATCGGAAAACAAACCGTTCCGATCCCTTTACGAGTGATAATTGCCGTACCCGATCGCTCATTGGTCGGTTGCCTTCTGTTGTCCTTCGTCCTACTGCCCCTGGGCCAGGGCCAGGTCTACGCCCCCGCCGAACATCGATCGCAGCGTGCGTTCGCAGACGTAGCGGAGAAAATGCTGCTGGCTTTCCACGTAGAGTCGCCAGCCAAACGGGCTGTCTCCGGCGCTGCGCAGTTCGGCGAAGTGGCGGATGTCTTCGGCCACGTAGCCGTGGGAGGCGTTGTACACCCGTTCCGCCTGGGCGAGGGGGCCGAACGTTCCCGGTCCGGGGTCCGTCGCGGTCGGACGGGCTTCGCGCGAGAGTCGGACCGGATCGAGGCCGCCAGCTTCACCGACACGGCGTACGCCGTACAGTTGAGCGGCGATGCCCACGACAGGCGGATGGTAGGGTTCATATTCGGTCACCGCAAAAACCAGGATCGCGTCGGCGCCCAGTCGTTCCACGATGCTCCGGGCATGGGCCGGCGAGGCGATTCCGTCGCGCCCCTCCTGCCCCAAAACGGCCAGCACGCGGCTGACCGGGATCACCTCCACCCCCACCACGGCGCCCAGTTCGGAGGCCATGATGTCGGCCACCGTGTTCGGGTCGAACGCGGTCGAGCCGCTGAAGTTCAGGGCCGGTGCAACGGCCACGGTCAGCGGCCCGAGGTAGGCGTTGGCGATGCGGACAGGAGACGATCGGGTCTCCGGCCCGCAGCCGGCCAGACCTCCGAGGCATCCAGCGACGACCACCAGGGCCGACGATGCCTGAGTCCGTTTCTTCACCGCGTGCCGGATCATCCGTGATCCACTGCCTTTCTGATTCCGCGGGTCGGCTCTGCCGGGGTCCTTCCTGGACCTTCCCACGGCCGGGATCGCTTTTCTCATCGTCCAACCGCCGGCCGTCCTGAAGCCGGCCGGTAACGGATTGTCCGAAAAATCACGACGCACCGGCGCCCTGTCCGGGCTTGTCGGCTTCCCGACCGTGGCTGATGATGCCGCGTTCGGGGCCGACCAGTTCCGGAACGTAGGCGCCCGGCGTGATGGACCAGATGTTCTCGTGTCCGCCTCGCGAACTGGTGAAGAACACGCGGCCGTCCGCGGACCACGTGGGCCCGTAGTTGGCGCTGTGTCCGTCCGTCAGCCGGATGCGGGACTGCCCGTCGCCATCCACAATCCACACGTCCGCAACCTCGAACGACGTGCCCACGTCCGTGTCAGCGGGCGGCGCAGTGGCCACCGTGCAGTATGCGAGCTTCTGTCCGTCCGGGCTCCAGGCGGGCGTGATCATGGCGTACTCGGTGCTGGAGGCGACTTCCGTCGGATGGCGCGGTTCGCCGTCCACCAGCCGGAGGGTCCAGATGCTGAACCAGCGACTGCCTCGCTGACGGGCCCGCTGATACGCGATCTGGTCGCCGGAGGGATTCCATTCCGGGAAGAGGCCGTAGCCAATGAAGCTCTTGGTGGCGCCGGCGGTGGCGTCGGCGATCCACAGCTCCCATTGGCCGCTGCCCCGGGCCAGGCTGCAGAAGACAAGCTGCTTGCCGTCCGGAGACCAACTCGGATGCACGTCGTCTTCAGGTCCGCGGGTGACCTGCACCGGCTGGGTGCCGTCGATGTTGATGATCCAGATGTCCCAGTTGCCGGCGCGATCGCTGGCAAAGGCGACGGACTTGCCGTCGGGGGAGAAGACCGGTTGCACGTCGGAAGACGGATCCGCGGTGAGCTGGGTCACGGCCGTTCCGTCCACCGACTTGATGTACAGGTTGGGTCGGATCGTGTGCCGTGTGGAGGCGAAGACGAGACGGGTCCCGGTCGGGTCAATGTGAGGATCGAAGTCGGCGCCTTCCTCGGAGAAGGTGTGGCGCAGCAGCGAGGTGTTGTCGCGGCTGTAGAACGGGACCACGGGCCGGTTGGGCAACTCGCCAAACAGGGTGATCTGGGCGTCGGCGGAAGCGGAGAGCATGGGCCGCGGCTCGACCGGCGGGAGGGGCTCCACGTCGACCGGCCGCGAGCAGATGCAGCCGACCAGAACGAGCATTGCCGCAAAAAACCCCAAACCGCTGATTCGTTTTGCTGTCTGCATCATCTCTCGGCTCTTCCTGCGACGGTCGGATGAACCTGCGCTCGGATGGCGAGCGATCCCGGCCTTCAGCTCCGGGAACGGGCCACGCTCACACATCGGAAGGGCCGGGACGCGATATAAGCTACAAATATCGGCCCCGCTGCGTCGTCCGATAACCAAACGTGTATCGACTGATCGGCGGGATGAACTTGACCGAATACCGGGTCGCTCGGTGGGCCTGGGCGGAGGGACACGTGTCTGGAAGCGATTGCATCCGGGCGGCCCCTGGGAGCCTGGGTTGAGGCTCGGGGTTTCAGCACTGAAACCGGCCACAGCCTGGAGACAAGACTTGGGACGGGAAGCCGGACGAGGCCCGCGTTGAACGGCCGGTCTGTCTTCACGCGGGCCCTGGCGCCGGGGGTCCCGCGCGGGATTCCGCCTCTACGGTTGGGCCTCGCGGACGAGACGATCCCAGTCAAAGGCGGGGCCGGGATCCACCTTCTGTGGCGTGATGTGCCAGTGCCCGATGAGGCCGCGATAGTCCCTGGACTCCTCGGGCGAGAGCGCGGTGAGGCGCAGCGTGCCGTCTTCGTCGCGCGGGTAGTCGCAGGTGATCTTCGGGAAGACGCGGCACAGCGCGATGGTGAGCTTGACCAGCGAGTGGTATTGCTCCTCCGTGAAGTCATATTGACAGAGTTTGCCGCCCTGGATGGTGCCGCACACCGGCTCGTTGCGCGCGGGACGGGCGATGAAGTCCGGCGTGCGGATGCCGGCATTCGGCGTTCGAACGGCGCCGCCGTTCTTGTAGAGTCCGGGGATGGTGACGTACAGCCGGCCGGACGCGTCGCGGGCGTACCAGTCGTCCAGCACGCTCAGGTCGCGATAGGCGCCCTTGTTGGCGATTTCGATGCCGATGGAGCGGTCGTTGGCGGTGCCGGCGTGCCAGGCCCGCTCCTTCAGGTCGAGCGTCTGGTAAATGGTGCCGTCCAGGTCCAGCAGAAAATGCACGGACAGGCCGCGATTGTCGTGTAGGACCTGGAAACAGTTTTCCGAGGTGCCGCATGCATCGTAATGAATGACGAACAGATCCACATACTGCTGAAGCAGCGGCAGGTCCCAGCCATGCAGACGCACGTGCTCTTTGACCTCCGGTGGAAGGTTCCGCCGGTACGTGTCGTATCGCAGGGCCGCAGGATTGTCGGACGCGGGGTTCACGGGCAGTGCGCGATCGGGAATGAAGCGGCACTCTGCACGGTACGCGTCGTAGCCGCCGGGGTCCGTCCACAGGACCACCGGCGCTCCTACGTGGATGCGCTGGCCGCAGACCATGATGACATCGTTCGTTGCCGGCGCCGGCGTGCCCGGCCGCGAGCAGCCGATCGGCATGATGCCCGCCGCCGCAAGGAATCCGATCGTCAATCGCCGCATGAGAGGTCCTTTCCCTGCATGGCCTCCTTGCCGGGGGACCGCACTGTGCCGCCTCCGTTCGGCTCAGGCCCGCCCGATACCCAGGCCGGGGCGGTCGGGGGGCGACACCACGCCGTCGTGCAGAATCGGGCCCGTGAACGGATCATCGGCCAGCAGAAGGTGGCCGTCGAGGTCCACATAGTCTGCCACCGCGGCCAATTGGGCAATGGCGGAAATGCCGACGGACGTTTCCACCATGCAGCCGAGCATGACCTGGAGGCCGAGATTTCGGGCGAGGCGGATCATGTCCCACGCCTGCCGGATGCCGCCGCACTTGGACAGTTTGATGTTGATGCCGGTGACGATGCCGGCCAGCTTCACCACGTCGGCGGGCCGGCAACTGTCTTCGTCGGTGATGACCGGCAGGCCGACCGTCTGTGTGATGCGGCGCAGCGCGTCATACTGATGCGGCGCGATGGGCTGCTCGATGAGCTCCAGGTCAAACGGCCGAAGCGCCTGGATGCGGTCCACGGCCTCGTCGGCGGACCAGCCGCAATTGGCGTCCACGCGCACCTTGCAGCCGGGAGCGTTCTGGCGAACGGTGGCCAGGATGGCTTCGTCATTCGGCGTGCCCACCTTGACCTTGATGATGTGGAAGCCGGCGGCCTCGCGCGTTTTGCGTGCGATCAGGTCCAGGTCGGCGATGCCGACGGTCATGGAGGTGGGGGGGCAGTTCGTTCCGTTGAGGCCCAGGAGTCGCCAGACGGGTGCCCCCAGCTTCTGGCCGACCCAGTCGTGCAGGGCCTCATCCAGGGCGGCCACCGTGGCGCGTTGGTCGTCAAAGCGGGCCAGCAGGCGGTCCACGATGGGGCCGATCTGGAACGGGTCGTCGCCCAGCAGCGGCCCGACCTGGCGGAGGGTGGCCTCCACGGTGTCGAGCGACTGGTTGTAAAACGGCGTGGGGGCGGCCTCGCCGCGGCCGACGATTCCGTCATGCTCGATCTCGACGATGATACGGTGGACGGCGGTGCCGTCGACCGAAGCCCCCGGCCGGGCGATGGTGAACGGATATTTCGTATGGACGGTCAACCGATGCCAGTTCAGCTTCATGATGCGGAATGGTACCGTCGAACGGCGGGTGATGCCAACGCACCCGACCGTCACATCCGAGGAGCGGCCCGGGCAAGAAAAACCCCCGAAGTCCGTGTCTGAGCGCTCGCCCGCGGGTAGAATCGCCGTTGTCCGGACAGAGGGGGTAGGTTCGTGTCGTGGGTGGGGTAATCGGTGGCGTCGGACGCGAAGGACATCAGTCAACGTCAGCTCGTGCGGTGGATGTTCCGGTTCCTGCGGCCGGTGAAGCGGCTGGTGGTGCTGGCCTGCCTGCTCCTCGTCGTGTGGACGGGCGCGGAGATCACCGCGGTGCGGGTGATGGCGGAAGCGGTCAACCGGATCAAGGCCGTCGACGTGGCCGAGGCTGCGGCGCCGGAGGGCGCGTGGGCGTGGTTGACCGGCGGCCGGCCGGAGGCGACGGCCCTGCGGGGTATCGTGCTGTTGCTGGGCGGGTTCACGCTCAGTCTGGGTGTGCTGAGCTTCTTGCGCGAGGTCACCAACGCCAGGCTCAGCATGACCATGGTGTTTCACATCCGGGAAGCGGTGTATGACAAGCTGCAGAGGGTGGGGTTCGGGTTTCACGACGCCGTCTCCACCGGGGAACTGATCAACCGGTCGCTGAGCGACCTGCAGAACGTGCGGGCGTTTGTGCAGTCGGCGGTGCTGATCACGCTGGAGATCGTGCTGATCAGCGGCGGGTACCTTGTGCTGCTGTTCTCGCGTTCGCCGTGGGTGGCAGGCCTGGCCCTGGCCCCGTTGCCGATCTGGATGTGGTACATCAGCCGGTTCGGCCGCCGGGCCCAGCCGACGCTGAAGGACGTCATGGAGGCCGGCGACCGGAACATCTCGATTCTGACGGAGAATATCGCGGGCGTGCACGTGGTGAAGGCGTTTGCCACCGAACGCCAGGAGATGCAGAAGTACAACGCCAACTGCGATGCCTTCTTTTCCAAGGTGATGTTCCGCATCCGGCTGTTTGCGAACTTCATGCCGGTGATGCGGGGCATCGCATCCGCCTCACACCTGACGCTGTTCCTGGCGGCGGGGATTCTGGTGCTCCGGGCGCGGTTGACGCCGGGCGACATTCTGATGCTCGGCTCGGCCATGGGCGCCATCCTGGGACGGTTCCAGCAGATCTCCGTCATCAACGACCAGTACCAGAACGCCATCGTCTCCGCCCGGAGGCTGCACGAGGTGCTCCACGCCGCTCCGACCGTCCCGCAGAAACCGGATGCGCAGCCCCTGGCGGACGGGCCGGGCACGGTGCGATTCGAGAATGTCACGTTTGGATACGACCCGGCCAAACCGGTGCTGCACGACGTGACGTTCGAGGCCCCGGGCGGCAGCGTGGTCGCCATCGTGGGGCCGACCGGGGCGGGCAAGACCACGCTGGTGAGCCTGATCGCCCGTTTCTATGATCCGAACGCCGGCTGCATTCTCATCGACGGCACGGACCTCCGCGACGCGACCCTGGAAAGCGTGCGCACGAACGTTGCCTACGTGTTCCAGGAAACGTTCCTGTTCAGCGACACCGTCGCGGCGAACATCGCGTACGGACGGCCCGTGGCGCCGGAGGACCCCATCGAGGGGGCCGCCCGGCTGGCCCTGGCCCACCAGTTCGTGCGGGAGCTGCCCGACGGGTACGGCACCACGCTGGGTGAGCGGGGCACCACGCTGTCCGGCGGTCAGCGGCAGCGGCTGGCCATCGCCCGGGCCCTGCTGGCCAACCCGCGCATTCTCGTGCTCGATGACGCGACGTCTGCGGTCGATCCCGAAACGGAGGAAGTCATCCGCAAGGCGATGCGGCTGGTCATGCAGGACCGGACCGTGTTCGTGATTGCGCACCGGGTGAGCACGGTGAGGAACGCGGACCTGGTCATCGTGCTGGAGCGCGGGCGGATCACGCAGACGGGCACGCATGAGGAGCTACTCCGGCAGGAGGGCCACTATCGCCACATCGTGAGCCTGCAACTGCACGGTGATCGGGAGCTGGATGACACGGGAGAGGATCGCTCGCACCTGAAGCGGATGCGCGAGTACGAAGAGCCGGCCGCGCCGGTCGAGATTGAGGGAACGATCCACGGTGAGCCGCTTGGATGACAATCCGAACGCCCGCCCGCGGGGCGCGGAAGGCAACGGATGGCGGAAACGCCTGGCCGCGCTGAGGCCGTGGCGCCGTCGGGCCGGCGAAGCGCCCTCCGCCGGCCCGCCCGTGCTCACCGAGTTCGGCGAGCCTCGCTATCGGCCCCTCGACCGCAAGCTGATCCGGCGGCTGCTCACGTACCTCAGGCGGTACCGACGCCGCTATGCCCTGGGCGTGGTGCTCAGCATGATCATGGTGACGCTCGAGATGCAGTCGCCGCGATTCATGGGGGCGATCATCAACTGGACGACGAACTTCGCGGCCGGACGGCTGGACCCCATGCCCACCGAGGCCGGGGCCATCCGGCACCTGGCGGGAATCGTGGGGCTGTGGGCCCTGGTGCTGGCGACGGCGATGGCGTTTCAGCGCTGGACCATCCTGGTGCTGACCGACGCCGGCGAGCGCGTGCAGTTCGACATCCGACGGACGCTGTTTGCCCATCTGCAGAAGCTCTCCATGAGCTTCTACGACAAGACCAAGCTGGGCCGAATCATCAGCCGCTGCACGAGCGACATCAACAGCCTGCGCGAGGTCAACGTGTGGGGCATCGAGACCACCATCAAAAACGCGCTGATGTTGACGGTGGCGGGCGCCATGCTCCTCAGGACGGAGCCGCGGTTGTTCCTGGCCGTGGTGTGGCTGGCGCCGATCCTGTTTCTGCTGAACCTGGCGTACCGCCGGCGGGCGGCCGTTCAGTACCAGATCGTGCGCGAAGGCTTCACGCGGGTATCCACCAACCTGGCGGAGAACATCACCGGCGTTCGCGTGGTGACCGCGTTCGGCCGGCAGGAGTGGAACCTGGGCGTGTTCAACGTCCTGCAGAGCCGGAACACGGCCAACAACGTGCAGGCGGCGCGGCTGAACGGGATATACCAGCCGTCGCTGGCTTTCGTGGGCTTTACGGGTCGGGCGATCATTCTGCTCTACGGCGGGTACCTGGTGGCCTCGGGGCGCATCGACCGAAGCGTGGGGGTGGGGTCCGTGGTGACGGCCTTCCTCTACTGGGACTGGTTCATGGGGCCCATCGTGCATTTCGGGAACTTCTACAACCAGCTTCTGATGGCCATGGCTGGCGGCGAGCGGGTGTTTGCCCTGCTGGACACACAGCCGGACGTGAGCGACCTGCCGGAGGCCCGGCCCCTTCCGACCATTCACGGGCACGTGCGGTTTGAGCACGTGACGTTCGGCTACGACCCGAGCCGGCCGGCTCTGCACGACATCGATTTTGAGGCACAGGCCGGGCAGATGGTGGCCCTGGTGGGGCACACCGGCAGCGGCAAAAGCAGCATCATCTCACTGCTCAGCCGGTTCTACCTGCCGCAACAGGGTCGCGTCCTGATCGACGGGCATGACATCCGCCACGTGACGGCCGAGTCGCTGCACCGGCAGACGGGGCTTGTGCTCCAGACAAACTACCTGTTCACCGGCACGGTGATGGAGAACATCCGCTACACCCGGCCGGAAGCGACGGACGACGACGTGATCGCGGCGGCGAAGGCCCTGGGCACGTACGAGGCCATTGGGGAGTTGAAGGACGGGTTCCAGACGGACGTGGGCGAGCGGGGGGCGAACATGTCGCTCGGCCAGCGGCAGCTCATCTGCTTTACGCGGGCGTTTCTGGCGGACCCGCGGATTTTCATGTTGGACGAGGCGACCAGCTCCGTGGATACGGCCACGGAGCAGCTTGTGCAGAGGTCGCTCAAGCGGCTGCTGGCCGGCCGGACGACGTTCGTGGTGGCTCACCGGCTGAGCACGATCCAGCAGGCGGATTGCATTCTGGTGATCGACCAGGGCCGGATCCTCGAGCGCGGCACGCACAGCGAACTGCTCTCCGCCGGCGGCCGGTATGCGGAGCTGTACCACCAGTTCGTGATGGCGGCCGACGTGCGGGCGGCCTGACCCGTCGCGGCGGCCCTTTCCGACGGGTCAGCTAATTCAAAGTTGGGTCTTGAATTAGCCGATGTGATGAGGTAGGCTACCCAGCCATGATCGATCGCGACCTGGCCCCGAAACTCCGTGCGCTGGCGGCGAAGTTCCCTGCCGTGACCCTGACCGGTCCTCGGCAGAGCGGGAAATCGACGTTGTGCCGCATGGTGTTCCCCCGGCACGCCTACGCCAACCTGGAGTCGCCGGACGTCCGGGCGTTCGCCGCGTCGGACCCGCGCGGCTTCCTCGCCCAGTTCGATCGCGGAGTGATCATTGACGAGATTCAACGCGTGCCCGAGCTGACGTCCTACGTGCAGGGCCTGATTGACGAAGACCCCCGACACGGGCGCTGGGTCCTCACCGGTTCGCAGAGCTTCACGATGATGGAGTCGGTCAGCCAGTCGCTGGCCGGGCGAACCGCGGTGCTGCATCTGATGCCCCTGGCGCGAAGTGAAGCCCGGCGTTTTGGGCGACACCCGCAATCGCTGGATGAGGCGATGTTCGCCGGCGGCTACCCGCGCATCCCGGACCAGCAGCTCGATCCGAGTGAATGGCTGAGCGCCTATGTGCGGACCTACGTGGAACGGGATGTGCGGCAGATATCGAACATCGGCGATCTTGCCGCGTTTCAGCGTTTCGTTCAACTGTGCGCGAGTCGCACGGCGCAACTGTTGAATCTGTCGTCACTGGCCCTGGACGCGGGCATTTCACAACCCACCGCGAAAGCGTGGATATCGATTCTTGAGGCTACGTTCATCGCATTCCGGCTGCAACCGTACTTCGCCAACATCGGCAAGCGCCTGGTGAAAACAGCCAAGCTGCACTTCCATGACACGGGGTTGGTGTGCTGGTTACTGGGTATTCGCGAACCGTCCCAGCTTCGGCTCCACCCGTTGCGGGGCCCCATCTTCGAAACGTGGGTCGTCTCCGAAATTCTCAAGCATCGGCTCAACCGCGGAGAGCATGCCGGCCTGTACTACTATCGCGATCGACAGGGCCTTGAAGCCGACCTCGTCATCGAGGAAGGGAAGAAGCTCGTGGTGGTCGAGGCCAAGGCCGGGCAGACGGCCACGCCCGACGTGGTGAACGCGGGTCGGCAGGTTGCGGACGTTCTTGCTGCCGCGGGCCCAACACGCCGCATCGTTGCGTTCGGCGGCGATGCCGGCCAGAAGCGGACCGACGTCACCGTGCTGTCCTGGGACTCGCTCGACCAGGAACATTGGTGAGCCGGCGTTGCCGGGCGGCTCCGCCGCTTGGACCGCGACAGATGAAGAATCGCGCCAAGCCGGGCCTCATGAAGCGGCTGATGGGCGATCTGGCCGGAAGCCACCCCAAAAGGACGGACCGCTCCCTGAGAAGCGTGCCTGCTTCCCGCACTCGCCAATCGGCGGCCGGTACGCAGAGCTGTACTCCGTCACGGGATGCGTATCTCCTTCAACTTGGCGCGCCGGGCCGGTACGATCCGCCCAACGGCTGCCCCCAGGCCGACCACCGGCAGGACGATCATGCGGAAGGGATTGCCGGAGGTGGGAATCGAACCCACACCCTGTTGCCAGGACGGGATTTTGAATCCCGCGCGTCTGCCAGTTCCGCCACTCCGGCGTAAGTCGCTCATTTATAACGACTTAACTTGATTTGCGTTCGGCCAAAACTTCTGGTGTCCAACTCATCGTCCAGTTTGTATCGCCTTCTTCGCTCGCTCCGGCGATGATCCAGGCGGACACTGGATCGCTCCCTGACGAGAAGCTGAACTCCCACCTCGAACGCTCTGCGGCAGCTTACCAGGGGCTCCGGGAGTCAGCAATGGGGCGCAAGGCCAAGTTCGTCAAGTGACACGGTACCAAGGATCGCGGTGGCGGGGTTCGGGGATGCTGCACCGGGCCGAAGACGGCGAGCCGGGCGCAGCAGACGAGCTTTGGCCCGCGGTCTACGAGGAGCTGCGGCACCTTGCCCATCCGCGGATGCTCCGGGAACACCGCGCGGGTCTGCTCGATTCCGCGTGCCTGATCCACGAGACGTGTCTCCGTTTTGTGGGACGCGAGCCCATGGAACGGGCCAACCGTCGTCACTTCCTCGCGACAGCCTTCGCATTGGCTCGCTCGACAATGACCCTGGAGAGGCTGCGACGGACCCCGCCGAGCTGTTGCCCTCGACAAGACGCTGCAGAAACTGGAACATGTGGCTCCACAACAAGTGGAGATCCTGATGATGCGTTACTTTGCCGGGCTCAGCGTCAGGGAGACGGCGACTCTCTTGGGTGTGTCGTCGCGTTCCGTCGACCACCACTGGCGTTTCGCCCGATCCCGGCTTCATCGCGCTCTGTGTGGCACCGAAGGACGCTTAAACCGAGGCGGCCCTGCAGATGACGCCTGAACGAATGCAGCGGTTGCTCCGCGTGTTTGAGCAGGTGATCGATCAGCCGGCCGATCAACTGGATGCCTTCCTTCACGCCGTCTGCGAGGGCGATGCAGAGCTGATGGCCGAGGTGCGCTCGCTGCTGCACCATGATAAGAAGGCGGATGCGGGGTTCCTTGGCCCCACGGTCACTCACTCATCCCCCTCGGGTACGTTTCCCGATGATCCAGCGGAGGCCGTGACGCCGGGATCACTCGGTGCGCCTCCGCTCGCCTCGTTCATCCCGGGGTACGAGATCCTGCGCGAGATCAGCCATGGCGGGCAGGGCGTCGTCTATGAAGCCATGCAATCCGCCCCGCGGCGGCGTGTGGCGGTCAAAGTGCTGCTGGACTGTCAACATTCCCCTGCCGCCCAGCGTCGCTTCGCGCGGGAAATCGACCTGATCGCTCACCTGCGGCACCCGAACATTATTTCTGTCTTTCACTCGGGGACGACTTCCGGCGGCAGGCCGTTCTACGTGATGGACTTCGTCGCGGGTGAACCGCTGGATCGTTTCGTGCGAATGACGGGGATGGGCCTCGAGGAGGCGCTGCGCCTCTTTGTGATCGTCTGTGATGCCGTCCAATATGCCCACCAGAAGGGGGTGCTGCACCGCGACCTCAAGCCGTCCAATGTCGTGGTCGATCGCGGAGGCGTGCCGCACATTCTTGACCTTGGATTGGCCAAGCGAATGGGCGTGCGAGCGGAGCCGTCGATATCGATGACGCGCGAAGTTCTGGGCACGCTGCCGTTCATGTCGCCGGAGCAGGCGGCCGGACGTTCCGAGGAAGTGGATACGCGAACCGACGTGTACGCCCTGGGAGTCATGCTCTACCAGTTGCTCACGGGGAAATACCCATTCGCCACAAAGGGGAACGTGTCTGAAGCCATTCACAGCATCATGGAAGAGTCGCCGTGCCCGCCGACCCGCGCGTGGACACCCGAGAGCGGGATCGCGCACCGCACACCGCGATGGTGGCGGGCGGATCCATGCCCGATCGATCACGAACTGGAGACGATCGTCTACAAGGCCTTGGCGAAGGAACGCGAGCGGCGCTACCAGTCCGCCGGCGAGTTCGCCCGGGACGTCGAGCACTACCTCGCGGGCGAGCCGATCGAGGCGCGGCGTGATTCGATCGCCTACATCCTCTGGAAGCAGTCACGACGATTGTTTCGCCGAACGCCGGTTGTGGCATTGGGGCTGCTGTGCGCCATTCTCGCGCCGGGGCTTGTGGCCTCGCTGGTGTTCTGGCGGAACGCCAGCCGGGAGCGCGACGTGGCCCAGGCGGCCATGTCTTTTCTGAATCAGGACGTCTTTCAGGCGCTTGACCCTGAGCAGATGGGGCGCGGTGTCGACTTGCGTACCGTGCTGGACGCCGCTTCGCCGCAGATTGCCGAGCGGTTTGGGGCTGCACTGGCCACCGAGGCGGCCGTGCGACAGTCGGTCGGCAACCTGTACGCCGGCCTGGGAGACCACGTGGCGGCACAGCGACACCTGGAGCGAGCGCTTGAGCTGCGCCGCACGACCAATGGCAGTCACGACCTGGACGTGGCCGAGACCCTCGCCAGCCTCTCGCAGGTTTTAGAAATCCGAGGTCGGATGGAGGAAGCCGAGAGGCACCTCAATGAGTCGTTTGCCTTGCGATCCGGCCGGCTCGGGGAAGAGCACGCGCTGGTCCAGACCACGCTTTCGCAGCTCGCGGCGTTCGCAGAGAGACGCGGCGACCTGGAGAGGGCTGCCCTTTGGCGAAAGCGATTGTCATCGCCTCTGGCCGGGCAATCGTCAGCCTCGTTTGGGTCCGAGTTGTCAAAGGCCGTCACGGAGGCGCGTCAAGGCTTGGCCGCCGCACGCCGGCAACACGGTTCGGATCATCCGCAGGTGGCGCAGCAACTCGTGGAGTTGAGTGACAGGCTGATTGCCGCGGGCCACGATTCCGAGTCAGAGACGTTGCTGACCGAAGCTCTCACGATCTACGAACGCCAGTTTGGGTCCGAGCATCCGCGGACGCGGCAGACCTTTGCGAAGCTCGAGGATGCCTTGCATCCGACGGGTTCACTGGCCGGCGTGCTGTCGTTCGCGTCCGGCCGCCTCGAGCAGGCCCTCGCAACGGGCGACAACGCTCGACTCCTCGCGGAGGCGGCCTGGGACGTTGCAAAGCACGCGGGTTATCCGGCAGAGACCTACCAACGGGCCCTTCAGGCGGCGCAGCGCGCCTGTGCCCTTGACCCCGGAAATGGCGCCTATCTCAACACTCTGGGCGCGTTGCAGTACCGTTGCGGCCAGTATCCAGAGGCACTTGAGACCCTGCGCACCTCGGACCGGCTGAACGCCGGCCATCCGGCGGACATGGCCTTCCTGGCGATGACGTGCGAACGCCTGGGCCAACACGAGGAGGCTCGTCGCGAGCTTGCGCGCCTGAAGGCGCTGGTGGATAAGGCCCCGTGGACCCACGATCGCCAGACCGCGCGCCTCCTGCGGGAAGCAGGGCTGACTCTGGGCCAGTCGGGAACCCCAAATGAGGGGGCGCCGTAGCGATTTCTTGTGTTGAGGGGGCGTGCTCGGACGGGACATCGGTGCGCCGGCGCGCCGGGATGCGCGATTCGCGCGCGCGGTCCCTCGGGCACACAACCCCGTTGAAACGGGGACGCAGCCAGTCTTCGTCTTGCCGCTACACCGCCAGGACGGCCGGACCGTTCGATGGGGCCCGGTTCACCGAGGGCTGGCACGGGGACGCCCCGGGCGATATTCTCTGGGCGGCGCGGTGGCCGACGGGAAAGTGCGACGGCGCGGTCATCGCAGAGTCAGAGCCCTTTCTTCCAGAGGAACCATCATGGCGCAGCAGTTTCCGTGTCCATCGTGCGGGCGGGTGATCGAATCCGAAGTGGTGCCGGGCCAACCGGTGCGCTGCCCCTTCTGCGAGGCCGTCGTGACGGTGCCCGGGCCGGGCGCTCCGCCGGTCATGCCGGGCCCGGTCCCGGCGGCGGGCTTCTCCGGAATGCCGCGGCAGACGGGCCTGGCCACCGGTGCGCTGGTATGCGGAATCATCGGGGTGTTCGGGTGCTTTCCGCTGGCCATCGTGGCCGTCGTGTTGGGCATCGTGGCCCTGACCCGGACCAGTGGACAGCCAACGGTCTATGGTGGCCGAGGCCGGGCCATCGCGGGAATCTGCACCGGGGGTCTCGGCCTGGTGGTGATGCCCATGATGATCGCCATTCTGCTGCCGTCGTTGAGCCGGGCCCGGGAACTGTCCAAGCGGCTGGTGTGCGGGGCCAACCTGAAGGGCCTCGGAACGAGCATGTTGATCTACATCAACGAGTACGACGCCGTGCCGGACGACATGTTTCAGACGTTTGTCGACATGGGCGACATCACGCCAAAGCAACTGATCTGCCCGTCGTCCGGCAAGACACTGGCGGACGTGCAGGCCGACCCGTACGCCTGCTATGTTCTGGTGCCGGGGATGGCGCAGGCCCTGGCGGCCGGCGTCCGTGACAGGCGGCTGGTGGTCGCGTACGAACGGGACAACCACGGCGGCGAGGGGGGCAACGTGCTGTATGCCGACGGGCACGCCGAGTTCGTCCGGCCCTACTCCAAGGTTGCGCAGGAAGTGCAGGACACGCAGCAGTGCCTGCCCGAGGCCCTGGCCCGCGTCCGCACGCGGTGAAGGCGTGAATCCCCGGGTTCCGATGGCCGCGAGACGCCCGACACGCAGTGGCGGCGGCGTGCGAAGACGCTACTCGGGCGGGGGTTCGGCCGACTCGATGGTCTTCTCAAAGATGATCAGATTGCCGGAGGTGTGAGAGTCCCAGCGAATGCCGACGATGTCATAGCCGTGCCGGATGGCCAGCGACAGCATGGCCCGTGATTGGTTGTAGCATTCCAGGCGCGACATCTCGTACCCGCGCGCCCGAGCCCAGGCGTGCTCGGCCGCGATAAGCTGCGACGCGACGCCCATCCGCCGGGCGTCCGGGAGCACTCCCGTCAGCCAGTTGTAGAACGTGGTGGGACGCAGTTCGTAGCTGCACTGGAAGCCGACCGGGCGGCGTTCCAGCTCGGCCACCATCACGAGGTTCGCCCGGTTGGCCAGACGGCGCTCGAAGTAGCCCGCGTCCTGTGGCGGCCGGAAGACCGCGTTGTACAGATCGCAGACCAGCCCGTATTCGGCCGGTCCGACCCGGATGATTTCCACGTTTGCCATGGCCGTGCCGTCCTGCGGGCACCCGCGGCGACCGCGCTGTAGTCCAGTCGCGGGGGACCGGCTGGCGTAGTGTAGGGGGCCGGACATCCCCGCACAACCCGGTGCCCGCGGCATTCCCCGGGCGGGACGGACGCCGCAAACAAACGCTCCGGCCACTGGGACCGGAGCGGGTTGTTGTTGGGTAACGAGGCTTCTTCGGACTAGCGCTTCGAGAACTGGAAGCTGCGTCGAGCGCCGGCCCGTCCATACTTCTTGCGCTCCACCTTCCGGGCGTCCCGGGTCAGGAAGTGGTTGTCGCGAAGCACGGACTCGTTCGTAGGGTCGGTTGCCTTGAGGGCGCGAGCCAGGCCCAGAACGATGGCGCCGGCCTGCCCGGTGGTGCCCCCGCCGATTACGTTCACGTACACGTCGAGGCGGTTGGTGGAGTTCGTCACGGCCAGCGGCTGCCGCACATGGAGGCGGTCCCGCTCGACGCGGAAATACTCATCCACGTCCCGGCCGTTGATCTTGAACTCGCCGTTGCCGAGGCGGATGCGTACCCGGGCCACCGACTTCTTGCGGCGCCCGGTGCCCCAAATGAACCCTCCGGATGCCGCGTCGACTGCCTTCGGCTGGGCCTGCGGCTCCGGCGGATGGGCGGCGGCGGGGGAGGATTCAGCCGCCTGGGCCTGCTCAACCGGTTCGGGCTGCATCTGCTGGGCCTGGGAGTTGTTGTCCTGATCCGTCACGTTTTGGTCCTCCGCGCTCATAGCCCGAACGCCCAGGGTTTCACTTGCTGTGCAGCATGGGGATGCGAATCCCCTCGGTACACTTTCAGCTTCTTGAGCATGTGTCGTCCCAGCTTGTTCTTGGGCAGCATTCGACGAACGGCCGCCTGCAGAACCCGCTCGGGATAGGTGGCAAACATCTTTCGGTACGGAACGACCTTGTAGCCGCCGGCATAATACGTGTAGTACGGGTAGGACATCGTGTCCGCCTTCTTGCCGGTCACGCGGATTTTGTCCGCGTTTGTGACGACCACGAAATCTCCCGTGTCCACGTGGGGGGTGTAGGTGGGCCTGTGCTTGCCCATGAGCACCGTTGCGATGCGGGCGGCCAGGCGACCGAGCACCTGGTCCGTACCGTCCACGTGGTACCACTGGGGCTCCACGGCGTTCTTTTTGGCGACGTAGCTTCGTATGGTTCCTACTGGCATTGACTTACAATCCAACCTCAGGTCCAGTTCAACAAAAGAACCCCAAAATGTACCGGATTTGCCGGATACGTCAAGGGGCGTGCCTGGCGGGCCGTTGGGGCCGGGCTGGATCCCGGTGCGCGCCGGGATGGCCCCCCAGACCTGACCGGCTGGAAAGCCGGTCCCACAAAAGAGTTAATCCCACAAAAGAGTTGGTCCCACAAAGCATGGCGTAGGGTCCGCCGTGCGGACCAGTCCTGCATCCCAAAGTCTACAGCCCACAGAGACCGGCTGGAAAGCCGGTCCCACAGCGGGGCGGCTGTCCCTTGGGGCGGGAGGTGGGTTCCGGGGCGGGCTTGGAGCCGGCGGGGCAGGGCCGGCGAGGTCCTTTGCCTCGGCGGGCGCGCGTCGCTACGATGGTTATCAAAATACAGGTCTACTGAACTCGGAGGGTACGCGCAATGGCCGCCAGTACAGGGATCGTCATCCAGACCATCAAGGACGTGACTGTTGCCACCTTTGAGAGTCGCTCGGTGATCGACGCGCAGGACATCTCGCGTCTGGGCGAGGCGCTCTTCGACCTGGTGGAGAAGCGGGACCGCCGCCGCCTGATTCTGGACATGGGCAAGGTGGTGCATCTCTCCTCCGCGGCCCTGTCCGTGCTGACCAAGCTCCGCAAGCTGATCGGCCAAGTCGATGGCAGCCTCATCATCTGCGGGCTGAGTCCGGAGATCATGAAGGTCTTCAAGGTGACGGGGCTGCACAAGCTCTTCGAGTTTGTCGAGGACGAGAAGGCGGCCCTGGACAAGCTGGGCGTCGCGATGGCCTGACCGGCCCGGCTGTCGGCCCGTTCGGGCAGGCGGCTGCCGGGGCGCGGGCCTTGCTCAGATGTTGTAGTCGGCCAGTGGTTGCGCGGTTCCGTCGCCGGCCCTGGCCTTGAGCGAGCGGTCCCGAATGCGCAGCTCCGGCGGCGTGAAGGTCACGGTGGCGCCGGCGGGGACACTGCTGGTGATGAAAACGCCGCCACCGATGACCGCACCCTTTCCGATCACCGTGGTCCCCCCCAGGATGATCGCGTTGGCGTAGATGGTTACGCTATCTTCGACGGTAGGATGCCGCTTGCTGCCTCGGATCAGCCGGCCGCGTTCGTCCTTCGCAAAGGACAAAGCGCCCAGGGTGACGCCCTGGTACACCTTCACGTTGTCGCCGATGTCCGTCGTCTCACCGATCACCACGCCGGTCGCGTGGTCAATGAAGAAATTCCTGCCGATCCGGGCCCCCGGATGGATGTCCACGCCGGTCCGGGCGTGCGCCCACTCCGACATGATGCGGGGCATGAGCGGCACGTCCAGCTTGTACAGCTCCTGGGCCATGCGATGGACGGTGACGGCCAGCACGCCGGGGTACGCCAGGATGACCTCGTCGGTGTTGAGTGCCGCGGGGTCGCCGTCATACGCGGCCTGGGCGTCGCCGCTGAGCTGCGTTCGGATCGCGGGCAGGCACGACAGGAAGTGCATGGTCAGCTCGCGAGCCTTCTGCCGGCACACGCCGTCTCCGCTGCCCGGCTCGCGTTCTTCCGCCTGGTAGCACAGGGACCGCAGGATCTGCTGGTAGACCAGGTGCCCGATCCGCGGCAGCAGCTCGCCGATGTGATACGAGACGTTGTGGGCCGTGAGGTCCTGCCGGCCGTGCAACCCGGGATACATCAACTCCACCAGCCGTTCGAGCAGCTCGACAATCTTGCCGCGATCGGGCAGGAACACCTGGTCGATATGATGAATCCGCGGCTCGCGGTGATAGCTGGCCACCAGGCTGTCGACCAGGGCCGGCAGCTTCGGGCCGATGGTGAACTCGTAACTCATGCTTGGCTCCTGCGCGGGGCTGGGCCGCCCGCTCCGCGATTTCTGCCTTCACGGTGAGAGGTTGTCGAGCGCGTCCAGCACCTCCCGGTGCTCGGGAAAGCGGCCGGTGTCGTCCTTGCTGTAAATGAGCTTGCCGTCGACCCGCACGTCGAAGATGCCTCCGCTTCCTTCAATAAGCTGCGGCTTGATGCCACAGTGCTTCTGAATCGCATCCGCCAGACCGGCGGCCTTGGGGTGGTAGTTTCACTGCACGCAGTATTTGATCGAAACGTTCATCTCGGTGCTCCCTTCGTCCGCAGTACAACAGCCCGGCCACAACCGTGAAGTCGAAATCCGCGTGACCGGCTGGAAAGCCGGTCCCACA
>CAZPHH010000088.1:0-19474 GCA_964586145.1 uncultured Phycisphaeraceae bacterium
GGATGCTTGTGCAGCAGCCAACCCAGGTCGGTGGCCGGCGGTCGCGTTGTGGTCAGGGTCAACAGCATGACGGAAGCCGCCTCGTGCCGAAAGGCTCATCGATCGGGTCGCAACGCCCGGAGTATACCGCGCAGCCAAACCGACAACCAAGGCCGCCGCCGTTCGCGCCGCGCGTCGTCCGCATGGACTTTCTGGCTTGCGGAGCCGGACGCGCAGGCCCCGATGCATGGGAGATGGGGGCGAGGGACCACCCGCGCCTGCCCGACGGCGACGGGGGAAGGCCCCGCCTTGATCGGTGTGGCCCAGCCGGTAAAATACTCCCCGTTGCTCGGGGCCGTCATCCTTCTGGGGGGTGGATCACGCCAGGCTCATGGAGGCCCTTTGGGATGTCCCTGACCCGCCGGTCATTCTTGCAGGGTGTCGTCGCCGGGGGCGCGGCATGGTCCGCGGGCTGCCTGGAGGCCGACGAGCCCACGCCGTCGAGGACGGAGCGACAACCGGCCTATCACGAACTGGAAGCGAAAGGCGAATTGGCCGAACGGGTCGACCGCGCGTATCGCATTCTGGAAAAGTGCGAGCTGTGCCCGCGCCGTTGCGGAGTGAACCGGCGAAAGGGTCAACGGGGGTTCTGCCGCGCGTCGGACAAGCTGATGGTCTACAGCCATCATCCCCACTTCGGGGAGGAACTACCGCTCGTGGGCCGGCACGGTTCGGGGACCCTCTTCTTCTCCCACTGCAATCTGCGCTGCGTGTTCTGCCAGAACTGGCCCATCGCCCACGAGGGGCGGGGCCAAGAGGTGAGCGACGAGGGCCTGGCGGAGATGATGCTCGACCTGCAGCGGACCGGCTGCCACAACATCAACGTGGTGACGCCGACGCACGTGATGCCGCATATCCTCAACGCCACACGCATCGCTCTGCGGAAGGGTCTGCGCCTGCCTCTGTGCTACAACACCGGCGGCTACGAGCGCGTCGAGGTCATCCGACTGCTCGATGGAATTGTGGACATCTACCTGCCGGACCTCAAGTACATGGACGGGGAGCAGGCCGACCGCTACTCCGCCGGCGCGAAGGACTATCCGCAGATGGCGCAGGAGGCGATCGTCGAGATGCACCGGCAGGTCGGCGACCTGGTGACCGACGACGACGGAACGGCGATTCGCGGGCTGATGGTGCGCCACCTGGTCATGCCCAACCGGGTGGCCGGCACACGCGAGTTCGTCCGCTGGGTGGCCGAGACCCTCTCGAAATCCACGTACGTCAACATCATGCCTCAGTATCGGGTGGAGCACCAGGCCTTTGACCATCCGGCGATTGCACGCGCCCTCACGGCCGAGGAGTTTGTCGAAGCGATCGAGTGGGCGGAGCAGGCCGGCCTGACCCGGCTTGACAATCGGTCGCTGGCGCAGCGCGACGTCTTTCGCCGTCGGCTGGGGCGGTAGTCAGGCCCATCGGCCGGCGACGGCGGCGCCGCAATGGCCGCAGGCGCCGTCCGTGAGGTGCATCTTCTCGATCACGAACCCCATGCGCTCGATCACCACCTTGCCGCAGCTCGGGCAGAACGTGCTCTCCCCTTCGTGCCCGGTGACGCGGGCGACGTAGACGTACCGCAGTCCGGATTCCCGGGCCAGCGTCCGGGCCCGATCGAGAGTGGCCACGGGGGTCGGCGGCAGATTCGCCACCTGGTAGAGCGGGTAGAACCGGGCGAAGTGAAGCGGGACGTCCGCCCCCAATTCCTCCCGGATCCAGACGCACATTTCGCGCAGGCGCGCCATGTCGTCGTTCAGCGACGGGACCAGGAGGTTGGTGATCTCGATATGCACGCGCCTTTCCTTAAGACGCCGCAAGGTCTCCAGAACGGGCGCCAGCTCGCCGTCGCAGACATCGCGGTAGAAGACCGGATCGAAGCTCTTCAGATCGATGTTGACCGCATCGAGCTGCCCGGCCAGCGCCTCGAGCGGCTCGCGGGTGATGTACCCGTTGGTGTGCAGGAGGTTCAGCAGGCCCTCCTTCTTCGCCAGGGCGGCGGTCGCCGCCATGTATTCGTGGAAGACCACCGGTTCGCCGAAGCCGTAGCTCACCGAGCGCGCGTTGGCGGCCCGGGCCTGTTCGACCACCGTCTCCGGCGGCATGTCATACGCATGCACGTCCTCCGGGGAGACGAGCGCCGTGTCCCAGACCTCGCAGAACTTGCACGCCATGTTGCAGCCGGCCGTCGAAATCGACAGCGACCGCGTGCCCGGCAACACGTGAAAGAAAGGCTTGCGCTCGACCGGGTCCAGTTGCACCAGGCAGGGATTCCCGTACACCAGCGTGTACCCGCGCCCGCCCCGGTTCTCTCGCACCCTGCACCGGCCTCGCTCGCCCGGCGCGATGCGACAATGCCTGGGGCACAACTCGCAGCGGAGGTCTGCCGCATCGGTCGCGCTGAACCACGGCGAGGGCCTCGCCCGGATGAGCCCCTTCCGCGCAGTCTGGGCCAGGGCCGTTCGGGACCCGCCCGCCAGACCCGCCAGGCACAGCGCGCAGGCTCCGCCCACGGCGCCTGTGAAAAAATCCCGCCGGGTCGTGCGGGGGACGGGATCGTCCGGCCTAGACATACGACCTCCTGGCCGTCAAGAGTACCAGAAAGGCCGTGCCCTGGGCAACGCACGCCAGCAGATAGCACGCGGCGATGCCCAGAACCGGCGCCACGACCACGCTGGCCAGCACGGCCCCGGCGGACGCCCCGGCCAACTCCACGCCGTACACGATGCCGGTCGCCCTGGCGGAACGCTTGTTCAAGGCCGTGCAGCAGGCCGCAGCCAGCGGAAAGTCCGCGCCGTTGAGGAGGCCCGCACTGAACGTCATCGCCGAGAACAGCGCGAAGACCGCCGCCGGTGACGCCGGGACCGCCAGCCACGGCGCCGCAAGGGCCAGCAGGCCGGCGAAGCCTGCGATGCACGCCTGGACGCACGCGAGAATCCGCATGTCAGACTTGCGGTGGATGAACCGATGCGTAAGCGCGGCGCCCAGGGCCAGCCCGCCCATGAAGATCGCCGCGATCAGGCCCACCATTTCGTAAACGAAGCCGTAGATGCTCTGGAATGAGAAGAGCACCGCGATCTGCATCAGCATCGTCGACAGGCCGGTTGTGAACACGGCGAACAGGACGGACAAATGCGTGTCAGGCCTTCTGCCGGTCCAGCGCCCCACCAGTCGCAGCAAAAGCGTTGCCGCCAAGGCCAGGCCGACCGCCGGAGCGATCCACGCCGGCTCCACGCCCAGCACCCACGCAACGATCCCTCTTTCGCTGCCGCGCGAGAGGAGGTTCCAGAAAACGAGGGTGTGGTAGTAGCCGATGGGCCGGAAGTCCGAGTTGATGAAGTACCGCTCCGAGACCGGCGGCAGACGGGCTTCCTCCGCCTGCTGCTCGGCAATGGAGCCGGGAAAGAGCGGACCGGCCTGCGGCGGGCTGCGGTGCGCGTCCGAGCTGCGCCCGTGGTTGCGGAGGATCCAGTTCATGCGCCGCAGGGAGGCTTCTTCCAGAAGCGTGTCGAGGTGCCGGTGCGAGAAACCCTCCGTCTCGATGTTCCGCGCGAGGTAGCGCGCCCGCAGCGTCTCCACGTCGGCGGAAACCTGGCCGGCCGCCTGGGTGGCAAACAAATAGAGCTGGCGTTCGCCCAGCGGCAGCACGTGCGCAAAAACGCGCGCAAGCGTATGGTAGATCGTTGCGTTGCGGTTCGCCACCGCCTGGCCTCGCATGCCCGAGGTCGAGACCACGCTGACCGACAGCACGCCGCCGGGCCGCAGGCGCGCCTCGGCCTCTCGGAAGAACTCCTCGGTGTAGTAGCGATTCAGCACGGCCGTGGCCGGGTCGGGAACGTCCACCAGAATCATGTCGTAGCTCTGGCGCGTGGTCTTGACGAAGAGCCTGCCGTCGGCGTGGATCAGCCGCACCCGCGCGTCGCCGAGCGCTGCCCGCGTGGCCGGGGGGACATAAGGCCGCGCCGCTTCGGTCAGCACCGGGTCCAGTTCGATGTAGTCGACGTGCTCGACGGGGTGCCGAAGAATCTCCCGCACGGTGCCGCGGAGCCCGCCGCCGATCAGCAGAACGCGCCGGGGATTCTCGTGCTGTACCAGGCAGAAGTGGGCAAAGACGACCGCCTCGCGCTCTTCCAGCGCCGCGGTCTCGGCGTCGGGCCCGGCCGTGGCGTAGAGAAGGTGACCGCTCTGAAAGAAGCTGTATTGGTCCTCCCGCTGCGCCACGGCGATCGTTCCGTACTTGGACTGTCGGATCTCGACGAGTCGGTGGTCGGGGGCAAAAAGACGCCACTGCAATCGATGTGCCCAGCCGTCGACGTGCCGAAGCAGGGGCGAACCGGCGAGAACCGTAGCGCCCAGGCCGAACAGCACCGCACGCAGCCTCCACGCGCGGCCGCCGGCGCCCGTCCCGGTCTCCCGCGTCAGCCAGAGTGCCGCGGCCAGCATGAACAGGCCGGCCAGCGCCGCCGCCTGAAACGCGTTCAGCCAGTGGACCAGCAGAAACGTGAACACGACGCCGCCGATGACGTTGCCCACGGCCTCGCCGATGTAGGTCCTTCCTGCGCCCGAGGTGTCTTGCGGGTCGGTTCCGCTTCGCCACAACTGCGACAGCAGGACGAACTGCGCACCCAGCAGCAGGCACACCGGCGAAATCACCACGAGAGTGGCAACGGCCATGTCCGGAATGGACAGGTAGGCCCCGGGCAGCACGTCAAACCAGCCGCGAAGCGCGCGGATGAGCAGGACCGTTGCCGGCAGGATGACCACCACGCCCCCGGTGGTCAGAAGCAGCAGCAGCCCCGGCCGAGCCAGCCGCTCCACCGCCAAAGCGCCCAGCCGGCTGCCTGCCCCCACCCCGACCATCCACACCGCAAGGATCACCCCGATCGAAAGCTCATTGCCGTGGAACACCATGAGCAGTTCCCGCAGCAGCACGATCTGACCGATCTGGCAGACCATGCCGAGCGAAAGCACCGCGGGCAGCCGAGAGGGTGACTGCCGTGATGTGGATCGGGCCTTGACATCCATTGCACGTTCCCCCGGATTCCATCCCCGAAACCCTCGGAAAAGAACGGGTTCCGTGGCCCCCGTAGCGTGATGGTATGCCGCGCCACAACGTGCGACAAGGAAGGGCCGGCCGGGCGACTGTGGCGTAACGAAACGGCAATTTCGAGTCGGTGAGGCCGGACGAACCGCCTTTTGAAGAGGAGGACCGGCCGCCGTGACGGAATGGACGCATGGCAGCGCAGCGACAGATCAGGGATCAGACGCGACGACCGTCCGGTCGCAAGCAGCGGAGCGGAAAGGCAGAGAGCGACCTCCGGGACTCACCCGCCGATTCCGTTGAAGAATCGCGAGACGGCCGCCGCCGCCCCCCGTCTCACAGCAGCTCGCGATAGACGCCCTCGGTGTGCCCGGCGATGACGTCCCAACTGAATCCGAACGCGGCCTTCACCCGGCCCTGCTCGCCCATCCAGGCCGCGTGCTTGAAGTCGTTGAACACGCGGGAGACCCCCCAGCAGATCGAGCCCGGATTGTCGTACACTAAGAAGCCGTCCTTCTCGTGGCTGACGAACTCACGCGGGCCGCCGTTGTACGTGGCGACTACCGGCTTGCCCGCCGCCCACGCCTCCAGAATCACGATGCCGAACGGCTCGTTCCGGCTGGGCACGCACACGCAGTCGGTGCTTTTGTACAGGTTGATCAGGTCGCTGTCCGCCCCCATCGACCCGATGAAGCGCACCGCGTGGGCCACCCCCAACTCGTGGGCCCGACGCTCCAGGTACATCTTCATGTCGCCGTCGCCCACGAATACGACTTTCGCGTCGCCGCGGGTGTGCAGAATGCCCGGCGTGGCCTCCAGCAGCAGGTCGCACCCCTTCTGAACGCTCATCCGCCCCACGTACAACACCATCGGATCCAGCGGGCCGATGCCGTACGTCCGGCGGCAGACGGACGGGTCAATGTACCCGTCGTACCGGTGCACGTTGATGCCGTTGTGCACCACCCGAAGCTTCCAGTCGGGAGTCTGGTATTCCCCTTTGATCTCGTCAGCCAGCGGGCCGGACACCGCCACCACGCGGTCCGCGACGAACACCCCTTCAGCCTCCACCCAGCGGACGCGGCCGGACCGGCCGTTGTGTCGGTGATTCCCGCAACGGCCGTATTCGGTGGAGTGCATGGTCAGCACGGTCCGGCGTCCCAGGTTGTTTTTGGCCTGCACGACGGCCTTCGCGCAAAGCCAGTCGTGGCCGTGGACAACGTCGAACGGCGCGTTCTGGAACGCCTCCGTCTGGGCCAGGAACCAGATGAAGGCGTTGCCCATGTTGTTCATCTCCGTGACGAAGTCCGGGTGCAGCTCGATCGGGCACCGGTGGTAATGCACACCGTCGACCACAGAGTACGTCTGCTGCCCCTCGCCCAGCCGTACGAACACGTGGGCTTCATGCCCGCGACGTTGCAGGCCGGCGGCAAGCTCCGTTACATGCCGTGCCACGCCACCGACGGCCACCGAGTGCAGGCTTTCCCAGGATAGAATGGCTATGCGCATTGGCGATCGCAACCCCTTACAAAACCAGTTGTTGCCGCAGGCCCTCGGGGCGAGACAGGCTCATCGGTCCACCGACGGCGTGACCGCTCCTCCCCGGAATGGGGCCGCCATCCGCCATCATACCCCGACACCGTCGCCCCGCTCCCCTCGCGACGGCGTGGGCGCGAATCATACCCTCATCCCGGCCAATCCAGCAAGCCGGACCCGATCGGTACCTGTGACGTGGGCCGGCCGGCTGCGCGGGGGGCGTGGAAAGGAGTGGATCCTGATCCGTTGGCGGCGTCTCGGCACGCCCTCCCAGGCCAAGCGTAAGCTACGATCAAAAAGAAGATTGGGCCCGCGCTCACCCCAAACGACGACCGCTTCCCGAGGCATGTCGTTTCGTCCCGTTCCTCACCACGGTGGCATGCATCGCGTGAGAGGAACCTCCGGTTTTCTAATCTTCCCAATTTCCGTCTTGACGCCGTTCAGATAAGATCCTATGTTAGCATTCTCCAGCAGAGCTGCTCGGATGGGACTCCCTGCCATCCCAGATTCTCACGTTTTCCCGGCGGGGATGTGGAGATGGGCACAGTTGCCCCTGCGAAGGCCTGAATCGGGCGATAGCGTCTTGGCGGCAGCAAACCGCCGGACGAGCGGGCTTTCCGGATTGGGGGAAGGAACGGGCAGGGGCTTGGTGGGCGAGCGCCGTTGCGAGGGTGTCGCTCACCGGGCCTGCTCGCGTTTTTACGGGGGAGAGTGTGGAGAGGGGACCGGGACTCCGTGGTCGGGGATTCCAGTGGGCCGGAATGTCACTTCGCGGGGTGGCCGTTCTTCCGCGCGCCGTTGCGGACGTGCTTGCGGCCGAACACGCCGTTGTGTACGCGTCCGGCGCCGCTGCGATCGTGGCCGTTTCCATTCCCGTTTCCGTGGCCGTTGCCTCCGTGAGTCAGCGCGAGGTATCTCCCGTGTCGGGGCAGCCGTTCGCGAAGCAACCGGTCCACCGTGATGAGCTGCACTCCCTTGGCCTCAAGCTGCCGCAGGGCCAGGTCGGCCTCCACGTTGCTCCAGAAGCCGCAGCCGTCCGCAACGACGACCACATCCCGGTTGCGGGCCCGCAGACCCAGTGCGAGCGCCTTGATCGACGTCTCCATGGCCACGCCGTACAGAATGAACCGATCGGCGGGCACCTGCGTCAGGAACCGGTCGGCCTTGGGATTGCTTAGCAGGTCCTTCGTTCGCTGCCGGAAGATGACCTGCTGGTAGGTGCCGAACAGATCGATCGGAACTGCCAGGGTGTTGTCACCCTCGACGCGGACGCAACTGCCCATCACGGTGAAAATGAGCTTTCGTTGACCGCTGGTGCCGTCGATGCAGAAGGGTCCGCTCTGATCCCGATCGAGTTCGCACGGACGGTGCGAGTTGATTGACGAAACGACGGGCACGCGGCGCCACTTGGTCCAGGCCACGATCTTGCGCAAGGACGGAATCAACGTCTCCAGGTTGGCGACCGGATAGGCGCCCCGCTGGGTCAGAAAATCTGTCTGCGTACTGAGATCGACGGCCACTGTGGACGGGTATGACCCATTTCGACCGACGGCCATGACTTCGTCTCCCGATGTGCCGCGCGGTGCGAATAAGTGCCCTGGCCGGCCCCACGGCCAAGGACGCAACGCTGCGAATTGAAATCGCGCGGTTCGGTATCCGTCAGTTTTCGGGAAGGGAGGTGCTTCTTTCCCACCATGCCCATCCCGCGTTTGTAACGCATCCCAATGCGCATTGGATCGTAGCGGATTGGCCGGGGAAGGCAATGCGAGAAGTCCCCAGTTTGTGTGAAAAACAGGGAACTTTCGTTAAAATCGGAGTTTAGTACAGGTCGAATCGGTTGTCACATTCGGCACAGTCCTCACTTTTTACCTATTTTCTCGCACAATTCAGCCGGGCTACAAACGTGAGCCCCTGGAGGCGCCGTTTACAGAGGGGGTTTGAACGCGGAAGAGTAGCCTCACCGGCGGACCGGCCGAGCAGCGAGGGGTCGGCGGGGGAGGTGGTTCAGGAACCGGGAGTTTGCCCGCAGGGGGCGGGCCTGCGAAGGGGCGTCCGCTCCATCAGACGCCGTTGCGGCCGGCCGCGTCGGGTGTGAGCGACTCAGGCGTCGCGTTGATTTGTCTCTGGGGCGTGATAGAGTCGGCCCGGACGAGGCGGGGCCGGTGCGCTGCCCGCCTCGTCGCCGGGGGAGTGTCCGGACGCCTGGTGGGTCCCGCGGCCTTCAAAGCCGTTGTGGGGTCGTTCGCGCGGCCCCAGGTGGGTTCGATTCCCATCCACTCCCGTTCATTCCGGCCTCATTCTGCGGGGTGAGACAGTTGGTGATACGATGGCACAAGCTCGATCCGCGGGGCTTTGCCATGCCTTCCGGCCCACCACCCCATTTCGTTCGGGAACCGCACACGCAAGGACGCGGAAACGTGAAAACGAAGGGCGTGGGCTTTGCCGACAGGATAAGCACGACGGCCAGAAAGCGAGAATGTAACGCGGAGAGGAAGCGTCAGCCCGCGGAAATCGAGTCGGGGCCCTTGCCGGCCCGCTTCTCGTATCGGCCATCGCCCGATCGGACGTACTTGGTGAAACCCATTTCGCCCAGCTTTCGGTCGTCCGCGAGGGCGCGGGTGGCCGCCCGGGACGGTGAATCGCCCAGCACACGAGGAGGCGTGATTACCCGGCGCACCGGCTCACCCGTCTCCGGGTGCCGGGTCAGGGGCGGATCGGACATTGCCTGCGTGACCTCGAACTTCTCTCCGCCCGAGCCGTCGGGCAGGATGACCTCATAGACGTAGAACGGCACGGCACAACTCCTGCGAGCAGAAACCCGGCGCCAGTCATCCGGCATCGGCTTCCGTCGCCGCTTCATTATATGCCAGGCCCGGGCCGTCCGGGGTGGTGGTCAGCCGAACGGCGCACTGCCCGCCGAGAACCTGCGTCAGCAGCGGGCCGAAGGCCTTCTTCCGCCATCCGCGCATCAGAGGCGGCAGGGACGCGGGCTCCTCTCCACGCACGTGCGAGACCACCAGAGCGCGAATATCGTGCTTGCTGGTCACCAGCCCGTAGGCCAGATGGTGCTCCAGGCAGAAGTCGCGAATGATGGCCGTGATGAGCGAAATCGCCATCGATTCCCGCGGCGTCTCTTCCACTGCAGCGCTCGACTTGGGGCACTGTTCGACGGGCAGGGCCTGGGCCCTCTGGACCGCCGCGCAGAGCTGTCGTAACGCCCTGTCGCTTAGAGAGATACCACGAAGCGTGCGGATATCCTGGGGTTGCGTCCAGCCACGCCGGGCGATCTCCACGAGCAGGTGGTCGCGCAGCACGACGCGGACGGGTCGGTTCAGTTGGGCGGCCAGGGCTTCCCGCTCGATCGCCAGCTCTCGGGCGGCGGCGAGCGCCCGGGGGTCCAGGGAACCCGTGCCTTTGATGCGTTTGAGGGCGCTGCGGGTCTCCGGCTGCAAGGCGGCGACCTGTTCGAGCCGTCGGAACTCCTCATTCGCCCAGGACTTGCGCGCGTGCCGGGCCAGTCTCCGCTTGAGCAGCTTGTGGATGGCCGGCAGGTACGCCACGTCCTCAACGGCGTAGGCCAGTTGGGTTTCGGAGAGTGGGCGTCGCTGCCAGTCGCTGAGGGTCTGGGACTTTCGCAAGCGCACGCCCAGGGTCGCCCGCACGAGTCGCATGAGGCTGAGGGGATAGTCATAGCCGACGAGGCCCGCGGCCACCTGCACGTCGAAGACGCAGGTCGGCGGTCGGTGGATGGCCTGCTGGCACAGGGACAGGTCTTCCGCGCCGGCGTGAACGATGACCTCCACGTCCGGGTCGGCGACCAGGTCCCAGACGGGGGTAACGTCCAGGCCGTCTTCGATAGGGTCGATCAGGAACACTCGATCGTGGGTGGCGGCCTGAAGGAGGCAGACGACGGGTAGAAACCGGTCTTCCTTGATGAATTCGGTGTCGAAAGCGAATTGGCCCGCCTCTCGCAGGGTGGCGCAGGCATGGTCGAGATGCTGCGCCTCGGTCACCACTTCCACGTCCGGCGGGTCGATTCGGTTCCTGGCTTTTCCCATAGAGAGCGTTTCCCCATCTGCCGGGCCGGTTTATGGGTCACCGGCGTTGGAACGAGCGAGCCACCCTGTCGCAGACCGTCAGATCATGGGGCTCCAGGGCCCCGTCCCGATGATACTCCAGAACATACGCCTCCGTACCGAGCGGTGTCGTGCCGGCCACTCCCACCACGAAGATGGTACCGGTATCCGCCAGGACCGCTCGAACGCCGTCGAGCGGGCCCAGGAACGCTTCCTCGTACTCGACACGGCGGAGCAGGGCAATCGTGGCGGCTCGTCCGAGACGGTCGGGAAAGAACGACGCGATCGCGTCGTGACATATCCGTTGGGCCGACCTTGCTCCCCACACGCGCACACGACTGACGCACAGGACGGACGGCTTCGCGCCCCGAGCCGGTTCGTAGAAACAGACGGGCTCCGCCCCCGCCGCCCGGGCGTCGACGGTCAACCGCACCCAGCCGGCCGGCGGCACGAAAGACACACTCCAGTCGGGCGGGTGGAGCCGATTTCCGGGTTGCCCGGAGCGTTGGAGTCGGACAAACAGTGCCGCGGCGCCCGTGGCCAGGCAGATCATGACCAGCGCGAACGCCACCGCTCGGCGCGGGTGTCCCGGGGTCTCCCGCACGTGAACCTGATACATCGTCGGGCCATGCTACCGCGGCCCCTCCCCTTTCAGCAACGGTTGACGGCCTGTGGCGGGGCACGTAGATTCATCTGTCGCGCCCGGGGACCGGGGAGAACGATGCATGGCGCCGGCCGAGCGGCGGCCGGAGAATCGGCGACCTCATGGATGATTTCAAACGATTCTTCCTGCGGGGGCTGGCGGCACTCCTGCCGACGCTGCTGACGATTGCCGTACTCTTCTGGGCGTATGAGTTCGTCGACAAGCACATCGGTCGGCACGTGAACCGGGGGATGATCCTGGCGCTGGGTCACCTGGGTCCTCCGACGATCGTGAACGAGAACACGGACCCGCTGCGGCACGGCACCCCGGTTCCGGAATGGCTTCCGGACGGGCGGCAGATCACCGAGGAGCATAAGATCATACATCATATAGCGTTACGAAGTTCTGACGAGAACGTGGCCCGGGAAGCGGCGCGTCGTCGAGACCGGGCCCTCTGGGAAATCGCCTTCGCGAAATACAAATTGCACGTGATCGGTTTCGTGATTGCGATCATTCTCGTATACTTCCTCGGGTACTTCCTGGCCAGTTTCATCGGCAGGACGACATGGAGAATCGTCGAAGGGTTGATTCTCCGGCTCCCGCTGGTCCGGACGATCTACCCGAACATCAAGCAGGTGACGGATTTCCTTTTTACCGATCGCCAGTTCGAGTTTTCGGGGGTCGTGGCGGTTCAGTATCCGCGGCACGGCATCTGGGCGGTGGGGTTGCTCACGGGGTCGCCCATGAAGCATATCCAGGATCGGGAGACCCGGGAATTGCTGACGGTGTTCATTCCCAGCTCGCC
The DNA here is from genome assembly GCA_964586145.1 of uncultured Phycisphaeraceae bacterium. Taxonomy (GTDB): domain Bacteria; phylum Planctomycetota; class Phycisphaerae; order UBA1845; family UBA1845; genus JAFGJQ01. The sequence goes on from CAZPHH010000088.1 coordinate 12,126, forward strand.
CACGCCGGTGACGGGGTATACGATCACGGTGGCGAAGGAGGACGTGATCCTGCTGGATGTGTCCATCGATGACGCCCTGCGATTCACGATCAGCGGGGGAGTGATCAAGCCGGGCACGGCCATGTCGGGCGCCGCGCTTCCGTCGGTGCCGTCGGATGGGCCGGGCGTCCGGTAGACGACGGCCCCCGCGGCGGCAGAAGCCGGCCCGGGCACGGGAGGGGGGTCGCGTATCGGCATCGGATCAGGGACCCGCAAAGGAGGCTCGCCCTTGCTAGTATCCATCAGCGGACGACACGTGGAGGTGACGCCGGACGTACGGGAGTATGCGGAGAGGAAGATGGCCAAGATGCCCCGGTATTACGATCGCATCCAGGCCATCGAGGTCATCCTGGACCACGAATCGGAGCATTTCTCCGTGGAGGTCGTCATCAGTGCAGACGGCGCTCCGTTCGTGGCGCGGGAGGTCGGGCCGGACACGTTCGCACTGATTGATCTGGTTTCGGACAAGCTGGAACGGCAGTTGACCAAACACAAGGAACGATTTCGCAACCGCAAGCACATGAGCCCTCGGCCGGACAAGGAGCCGTTGTGAACGAGGGCTCCGCGTCGCGGGGCGGGCCTGGGCAGGCGTCGCGTCGCGGTACAGGGATGCAGAGACCCGAGTTGGATGACCTCTATGAAATTGCGTGATTTCTTCTGCACGGAAGCCATCATCCCCGAATTGCAGTCCCGCGACCGGAACGGCGTGATTCGGGAGATGGTCCAGGCGCTGGCCGATCGAGGGGCGATCACCGCGGAGCACGCGGAAGCAATCAGTCGCGCCCTGATCCAGCGTGAGAACCAGGGCAGCACGGGTTTTGGCAAGGGGGTGGCGGTTCCCCACGTCAAACATCAGCACGTGCCCCGGATGATCGCGTCGATCGGCCGATCCGGACACGGCGTCGACTTTTCCGCCCTGGACCGGGCCCCGGTGTACACGGTGGTGATGCTGCTGAGCCCTCAGAACGACCCGGACGCGCACCTGGCCGCGATGGGCCGCATCTTCAGCCATCTGCAGGACGACAAATTCCGTCGCTTCCTCCGCCAGGCCGACACCCGAGAGAAAATCGAGGAGTTGATCGTCGAGGCCGACGCGGACGAGGTGGGTACGGAATAGCGAAGCAGACCGCCCGTCGGTCCGAGGCAGGCGTTCCCTTGAGGTCTACCCTGGTGTGCGAATCCCAACAGGTCGCCGTTCGTGAGGTTGTCATTGCCAACACGCACGGACTGCACCTGCGCCCGGTCATGAAATTCGTGGACATCGCAAATCAGTTCACCTCGGAAATCCGGGTTGACAAAGGCGAGGGGTCCGAACCGGTCGACGGCAAGAGTCCGATGGCCATGATGGTGCTGGAGGCGCCCAAAGGCACCCGCCTGCGCATCCACGCCACGGGAGTGGATGCCCACGAGACGGTGGAAGCCCTGATCCGTCTCGTGCAAAGCAAGTTCGACGAGGAGTGACCTCCGGCCCCCCCGGCCTCGGCGCGCCAGAGGCTGCCCGCCACCGCCCCGGCACCCGGCCGGTCGCCCCCGGAAGCACGGACGTTTCGCGAAGCGTGGGTCATGGAAATTATCCAGGGAATCTCGGTCGCGCCCGGCATTGCCATCGCCCCCGCGGTGGTGCTGGATGCGGAGGAATACCGGATTCCCCACCGCCACGTCCCCCCCGCCCAGATCGAATCGGAGTTGAGCCGGCTTTCCCGGGCCCTGGATTCCTCCATCGCGGAACTGGGGGAGCAAAAAACCGCGTTGGCCGCCCAACTGGGACACGACGCGGCCGACGTCTTCAACTGGCACATCGGCGTCCTGCGTGACTCGTCCGTGCGCCGGTCGATCGAGCAGTTGGTGCGGGCCAAGCAGCACAGCGCCGCCTATGCGGCCAGCTTCGTCATGCGGAGCCACCAGCGGCGGTTCATGCAGATGACCGACCCGCTTCTGGCCGAGCGCATTCGCGACGTGCGGGACATCGAGCGGCGTCTCGTTCGGCACATCCTGGGGGAATCGCGGGAGGATCTCGCACACCTCAGCCGGGAAGTCATTCTGGTCGCACACGACCTTTCCGCCTCGCAGACCGCGCAGATCAGCGGCACGCGGGCGGTGGGCGTGGTGCTGGACGCGGGCGGCTCCACCTCCCACACGGCCATTCTGCTGCGGTCGCTGGGGCGACCGTCCGTCATCGGCGTGAAAGACGTCTCGACGAGGGTCAGCGGCGGCGACCTGATGATCGTGGACGGAACGCACCAGATCGTCATCATCAACCCGGACGAGGCCACGCTGACCCACTACCGGTCCGAGAAGGAGGCGTACGGCCGGCTGATCGTGGAGCTGCAGAGCCTGCGGGAACTCGAGCCGGTCACGAAGGACGCCATCCGCATCCGGCTCAACGCCAACATCGAGTTTCCCGGGGAGGCCAAGACGTGCCGGGAGTACGGGGCGGACGGCGTCGGGCTGTATCGGACGGAGTTTCTCTTCCTGCGGGGCGAGGGCGAACCGACGGAGGAGGAGCAGTGCCGGGCATACACGGCGGCCCTGAACGGGGCCGGCGGACGTCCGGTAACCATCCGGACGTTCGACCTGGGGGCGGACAAGTACACGCAGGAAAAGCGCTACGAGCAGGAGCGCAACCCCATGCTGGGCCTCCGCTCGATCCGGTACAGCCTGCAGAACCTGGACATGTTCAAAACGCAGCTCCGGGCCATTCTGCGGGCGTCCGTACACGGCCCGGTTCGGCTGATGTTCCCCCTGATCATCAGCCTCATGGAGTTCCGGCAGGCCAAGATGACCCTCCACGACGCCATGGAGGACCTGGAGGACGAGGGGGTGCCCTTTGACCGAGGCATGCCGGTGGGAATCATGATGGAAACCCCGGCGGCCGCTCTGCTCTGCAAGGAACTGGCCCGCGAGGTCGGTTTCATGAGCGTGGGCACGAACGACATGATTCAGTACATGCTCGCGGTGGACCGGGGGAACGAGCGGGTGTCCCGGTTCTTCAACCCCAGTCACCCGGCCGTCCTGCGGGTCCTGCGGGACGTCATCCGCACTTGTCAGCGACAGGGGGTTGACTGTAGTCTATGTGGAGAAATGGCGGGTGAGCCCCTGTACGCGTTGTTGTTGATGGGGCTGGGGCTGCGTGACTTCTCGATGGCGCCGCGGAACATCCCGGAGATCAAGAAGCTCGTGCGGCTGGTCACGATCCCGCAGGCGGAACGGGTGGCCCGCAAGGCCCTCACGTTCGAGACCGAGCGGCAGGTGACGAATTACCTGCGCGACGCAACCAAGAAAGTGCTGCCCGGCGACCCGATCTACTGACGTGCATCGGTTGCCCCGGGCAAGGAAGCTGATCGAAAACCGTTGCGGATCGGTTCGTGCCGGTCCGGCAGGTGTGGTACAAAGCGAGATTTCTCAGGCTCATTGGCCCGGAACGGAGTGCCTCAGTCCAGCACCCCACGGCGGTACGCCGTGGACTTCGCCGTGGATGGCGACATCAAGTACCTGTCGCACCAGGACATGGTCCGCCTGTTCACCCGGGCCCTGGCCCGGGCGTCCGTGCCGGTGCGATTCACACAGGGCTTCAATCCTCATCCACGCCTGTCGTTGCCATTGCCGCGGCCCGTCGGGGTCGCGTCGGACGCAGAGTGTCTGGTGCTGGAGTTGACCGATGAGCTGCCCGAAGGCGAGCTGGCGAGCCGCCTTCAGGAGCAGATGCCCGCGGGAATCCGAATCCGCGCGGCGCGCCGGCTCCAGCCCACGCAACGATACCTGCCGACCCGCGTGCAGTACCGGGTCCAGATTCAAGGAACGGACGTAGCCGGCCTGCGTCGGAGCGTCCGGGACCTGCTCGCAACCGAATCCGCTGTGATCAACAGAAGAACCGGAGAATCCTCTCCGTCCCGGCGCGTGGACATCCGGCCGTTTATTGATCGGATCGACGTCGCGGAAGAGAGCCTGGTCATGGTGCTGCACGTGACCCCACGAGGCTCCGTCCGACCGGCCGAGGTTCTTTCGGCGCTGGGAATGAATGATGAGGCGATCCTGAATCGAGTTCGCCGAATAGAGGTCCAATGGCAGTAGAATCATCGGCGGAGGGGGCTCCGCAGGAAACCAAGACCAGACCCAGCGCGCGTCGCCGTCGCAGGAAGATCCACGCCGGCGGCGGCAGCGAGCCGGCGGATACGTCCGCCGTCCTGTCCGAATCCGACGCAGCCGGCGCCGAACGCGCCCAAGAGAACGCGCCGGACGCCGGCGCGGCAGAGCCGGGGAAAACCAGGCGCACCACCCGGAGCCGGAAGAAGGCGAAGACTCCCCGAAAGGACGAGCGAGCAAGCCAGTCCGACGCGCCTGCGGCCTCGGCCGAACAGCCGCCGTCCGCGCCCGCCGCCGCCCCCGAAGCGAAGGCCGAACCGGTCCCCGCGACCCCGCGCAAGACGAAGCGGGGCGGCCGACGGAAGAAGAAGGCGGCCACGGCGGCCCCCGCGGCAGAGGCAGACCGCGACGGACCGCACCCGGAACCGCAGACCGCGGGACCCCCCGCGCCCTCGATGCCGGAGCTGCCGGAGCCGGTCCGGCCCGCTCGCGTCCAGACGGCCTCGGGGCCGATGCGCCCAACCGCGGCCGCCGAGACCGTGGTATCGGACGACCGGGGCGCATTCGGGGCCGGAATACTCGAGCCGGCGGCGGCGGAGGCACCGCCGGCCTCGCGCGAATCGGAGGCACCCCCCGCGCGACCGGAAACCCCCTCCCAGAAACGGCGCCGGCGGCGCCAGCGGGCCCTGGCGGCTCGAGCCGCAGCGAAGGTCGATCCGAAAGGTGAGCCGGCCGCTGCCCGACCGGCCGCCCCGGCAGAGGAGGTCCCCCCTCCCCGGACCGCGGAGAAGGCCCCGCCCTCAGCCCCCGAGCGAGCTGCTCCTGTGTCCCTCGCGTCGCACTCCGGGCCGAGCTCCCCGGGGACTTCCGGGGACGGCGTGGAGCGCTCCCGATCTCGGCGGCGACGAAAGAAACGCCGTCCCGGCGGATCGCCCCAGCCTGCGGAAGGGCCGTCCGCCCCGGCCGCCGAAGACGGCGTCCCGCCGGCCGCATCCGACGAGGCCGTCGCGACGTCTTCGGAAATCCGCATCTGGACGGCGCCCACGGGCAAGGCTTCGGGCAAGGCGCGGGGGCGGGAGATGGTGATCAACGTCACCGGGGACGATGAGTGCCGGGTGGCGATCCTGAACAACGGGCGGCTGGAAGAACTGTTCATCGAGCGCCAGAGCGCCCAGTCGCACGTGGGCAACATCTACAAGGGGCGCATCACCAACGTCGAGCCGAGCATCCAGGCCGCGTTTGTGGACTTCGGATTCCCGAAGAACGGCTTCCTGCACGTCTCGGACGTGCAGCCGCAGTATTTCCCGAACCGCGGGGGGCAATCGGAGGCGGTCGGCAAGAAGGTGCCGCGCCGTGACCGTCCGCCCATCCAGCGGTGCTTCCGGCGCGGGCAGGAGGTGATCGTGCAGATCACCAAGGAGGGCGTGGGGACGAAAGGACCCACGTTGACCACGTACCTGTCCATCCCGGGACGCTTTCTGGTCATGATGCCGGGCATGGACAAGGTGGGCCTGTCTCGCAAGATCGAGGACGAGGAGGCCCGCCGGAAGATGCGGGAGGTGATGAATCAGCTCACCTTCCCGGACAACATCGGGTTCATTCTCCGCACGGCCGGTCTGGACCAGTCGAAGCGGGAGCTGCAGCGGGACCTGAACTACCTGATGCGGTTGTGGAAGACGGTGAGCGAGCGGGTTCGGACCTTGCCGCCGCCGGCCGAGCTGTACCAGGACTCGGACCTGGTGACGCGGACCCTGCGCGACGTGTACACCAGCGACTTTGAGCGCATCGTGGTCGACCACGAGGAGACCGGCCGCAAATCACTGGAATTTCTGCAGATCGCCGCGCCGCGAACCGCGAACAACGTGGAGCTGTACACGGATACAAAGCCCATCTTCCACGCCTTCGGGGTCGAAGAGCAGATCGACCTCATCCACTCGCGGCACGTTCCCCTGCCCTCGGGCGGCACGCTGGTCATCGACAGCACCGAGGCCATGGTGGCCATCGACGTCAACAGCGGCAAGTTTCGCGATCTGGATGACGCGGAGGAGACGGCCTACAAGATCAACATGGAGGCCGCGGAGGAGATTGCCCGGCAATTGCGGCTGCGCGATCTGGGCGGGCTGATCGTATGCGACTTCATCGACATGCGGTTCGACCGCCACAAACGCGCGGTGGAAAAGGTGCTGCGCGACGCCCTGAAGAAGCACAAGGAGCGGGCCCGCATTCTGCGAATGAGCCAGTTCGGCCTGATCGAGATGACACGCCAGCGGCAACGACCATCCATCCGGCGAGGCATCTACGCGGATTGCCCGCACTGTCGAGGCACCGGGCAGATCAAGACGCCGGAGTCGATGTCGCTGGAGGTCATGCGCATTCTGCAACTGGCCGCACACAGCCGCCAGGTATTCCGGATCACGCTGACCGCCTCCCCCAAAACGGCGCTCATGGTGCTCAACGAGCGTCGCAACGCGCTGCACCAGTTGCAGGAGGCGTCCGGCAAGACGATCATCGTGCAGGCCGACCCGACCTTCGCGCCAGACCAGATCCAGGTCCAGTGCGAGGACAATCGCGGGCGCCCCGTGAATATTCCCACGTAGGGCCCGGACTCCGCCGCAACCGCGGACGCCGGAGGACGGCCGGACGCGCGACGGGCCGCCCGGCGCATCTCACGCCCCGGTGCGAATCATGCGTCGCAGCCTGCGAAGGTTCACGGCGTCCGGATCGGCGCCGCGGGCATCGCGGCCCTTGGGGGTTTCCAGGATCTTCGGCACGCCCGCCCAGCGCGGATCGTTCATCACGCGCAGCAGTGCCTCGCAGCGAATCCGTTCATCGACCAGCGTCCGTTCGCTGCGCCGCGCGGTGGCCCGGTCCGTCGCCGCCAGAGTGATCAGGTACGTTGTGTGCGCGAACACCGGGCGGACGGCTGCGCGCTGCGCCGCCTCCCGGAAGCGGCGGACGTCATCTGCGGTCAACGGCCTGCCCGCCCACTGCCGCTGGTTCTTCACGAAAATCTGCATGCACGTGCATCCCACGGCCTCGGCCGCGTCAAACGCGCGGTGCAGCCCACCCGCAATGGACATGTGCGCCCCCCAGCAGCGGCCCGGGCGCCGCCGGCCTTCCCGGCTTGCGAAACCCTCGGCTCATGTCAACATCCGGCCCCGGCTTCGTGCGGATTCGCCCGGCGGACGCCCCCGCGCCCCGACCCCTGAACCCAGCCCCCTGGACCC
>CAZPHH010000089.1:0-14728 GCA_964586145.1 uncultured Phycisphaeraceae bacterium
GACGACGGCGACGTGTGTCAGATCGGTGAGACGTGCCAGGCGGGCGAGTGCGTCGGCGGCGCGGCGCCGGATTGCTCGGGCTTTGACGAGCAGTGCCGCGAGGCGTCGTGCGACCCGTCCGGCACGGAAGGCAACTGTGACCTCCTCGCGCCGGTCAATGAGGGCCTGCCCTGCGATGACCTGCAGTTCTGCACCGTGGATGACGTTTGTCTGGACGGCGTATGCACTGGGGTCGAGAATGACTGCGATGACGGTGTCGAATGCACCGTTGATTCGTGCGATGAGGAAGCGGATACTTGTTTGAACACGCCGGACCATGAATTCTGCGCCAACGGTGCTTTCTGTGACGGCGTGGAAATCTGCGATCCGGTCCTCGGCTGTCTGCCGGGTGAGTATCCGTGTGACGCGGGGGAGTGGTGCGACGAGGTCGGCGATTCCTGCGTACCTCATGGAGACGGCGATTTTGACGGCGATCTGGACGTGGACCTGAAGGACTTCGCGGCGTTTCAGTCCTGCTTCGGTCAGGCCGGCACAGGATGGTGCTCGCCGGGAAACATGGTCGGGCTGGATGCGATGATCGACCTGGAGGACCTGGTGGCATTTGTCACCGTGTTGGAGGGCAGCGGGCCCTGAACGATTTGCAGGGTGTCAAGGGAGCGATGACCAGTTCAGTACGCGGGATGCAGGCGGCGGTCGCCAGGGCACTGCACGCCGCTCTGATCGTAGTGGTGTGTGGTGTGCCGTTGTTGGCGACCGGGTGCTCGGGCAAGCCCTGCGCGGCCCCGGCCCTGGATCGGCAAGGCAGGGGTGTATCCGCAGTGGAAGGATCAGACTCGCACGGATTGCGGATCGACAAGGCGACCGAGAGCGTCGGAGGCGAAAGGCAGATGAGATCATCCAATTGGCGGCGGATGCGAGCGGCGTCACTCGGGCTGGTCAGCGTGATGCTGGCGAGCGCGCCGGCGGTCGGGCAGGTGACCGTGTTCTCGGACAACTTTGACGCGGGCACCTCCGGACCCAACTGGACGCTTTTTTCCGCGGGCGGAGACTATACCGCTGATTTCGCGTACGACTACAGCGTGCGTGGGATCATCCCGGCCCCGAACTCGTCCGGCACCACGGTCGGGCTGCATTTCACCGTGAATAACAACGACGCGAATCCCGCGAAGGACGCCGTGAGCGCATACCCGGTCGGCCAGTCCTTCCCCGGACCGCGAACGCTTTCCTTCGACATGTGGCTCAACTACAACGGCGGCGCCGGCGGCGGGACCGGGTCCACAGAGTTCGCGACGGCCGGACTCCGTCATGCGGGCGACCGCGTGGTCTGGGCGGACAACGCCGCCGGCGACGGGCTGTGGTTCGCGGTCAGCGGCGAGGGTGGAGACTCCATCGACTACCGCGCGTACCGCGGTGGAACGCTGCTGTCCGTGGCCGCGTCCACCTTGGCGGCCGTCAGCGCCAATCATACCGACGTGTTCTTCCAGTACCTGTTTCCCAGCCCGACCTACGAAACGGCCGGCGCCCCCGGCAAGCACTGGGTGGAGGTGCTCATCCGGTACGCCGACGGGGTGGTCGAATGGCGGCTGAACGGCCGGCTGATCGCCATCCGGGTTGATGAATCCGCAAGCGCCACGAACCTGATGCTCGGCTACATGGACACGTTTGCGTCCATCGCGAACCCGGCCGAAGACAACTTCGTCATCTATGACAACGTGCGCGTCGAGGCGCCCGACTGCAACGGGAACGGCATTCCGGACGATCAGGACGTGGCCGGCGGCGGCAGCGAAGACTGCAACGCAAACGGCCTTCCGGACGAATGCGAGTCCGTTGCCGGGTGCGACTACGACGCGGACGGCGACGTGGACGCGGACGACCTGGCGTCGCTGGTGGGCTGTCTGGGCGGGCCGGATGCCGCACCCGCCGCGTGTCCGGCCCTCTGTCTGGCCGCGTTCGGTGCGGACGGCGACGACGATGTGGACCTGGGCGACTTCGCCGCGATGCAGATTGCGTTGACGTCCGGACCGTTTCCGGCTCGGCCGGCCCAGGCGGCAGGGGGGCGTCGTCTTGTGGCGGAGGTGGCGGGCCTGACCCAGACCGCTCGCGAGCAGCGGATTCTGGCGGAAATCACCGGCGGCAACGTGCCGGGCTTCCTGCGAACATTCGTGCCGATCCACGTGAGCGCCCTCATCGGGGGCACCGTGCGGCAGGCGACGTATTACGTCGCGCCCGACTACCTGACGGTCGGGTTGGACCGCGATTTCGTCCGCATGCCCATGACGCCGTTGATTGCCCAGCCGATCGCCGATGCGATGGGCTGCCTGCTGCCCACGCGAAAGATGGTGAACGACATCTACACGCAGGCCGCGGTCAAACTCGCTCCGTCGCCGATCAGTCCGACCACCACCGACATCACACGCCTGACCACGTACTACCGCCACCACGAGCGGGTGGAGGAGCAACGGGCCGGCCAGCCGCTCGGCCTGCTGGTGGGCGGCATCAAGAAGGACGTGGTGATCACGCCTCTTCTGGCCGCGAACCCCGGCAAGGTGGCCATCTACGGCTGGCACCAGCTCAACGGGACGCCCATCCAGCCGCTCTACCTGGGCCACACCATCTCGTACGTGGACTACAGCCACGGCATCCGGCTCGTCCGCGGGATGATGGAAGTGGACGGCGTAGAGATGTCCGTCGCCGACGTGCTGGCCGACCCCAGTCTGCATGTTCTGCTGAGTGACGAGGGCGTGGTGACAAACCCCAGTTACTGATCCGGCGCGTTCAACGCGCCATGGCCGGGTTTTGACGGCGGACCTGTCCGGGTCGGTTGGGGGGACGACGAAGGCGTCTTCCGGGCCGGTCGTCGGTCTGCACCGGTCGTTCCCGGTCGCCACGGTGCCCTCCATCCACGGACCATCCACGGGTGCCATCCGGCGTGCGATACGGCCTGCAGCAGTGGGGGCCCCCGACGTTCCGATAAACCTTGACGGGTTGCCCGGACGGGTGCTGACCTGCCCGTCCGAAACCGTCGATACACATCCAGGGATGCGGTCGGGTCGGTTCGTCGCATGGACGCCGGCTTGGAGTGACAACGCTTTGCCACAGACTGAGGTCCTCACGGGCCTCCGCCGCGGCGCTCGTCGTCGCGTGGTGACGGCCGCGGTTGCCAGGGACCGAGTCGTGAAGCCGCGCTGATTCTGCAGACACAAACGGACTACGACATTTTGATGCAACTTCGGCAACCCGGGGTGAGAGCGCACGCGTATGCCTGACACGCATCCGCCCAATCTGACCTTTCCGCAATGGATCCAGCGGTTCGTGCCGGACTCCCTTGCCGGAGAGGGCCCACAAATGCGCCGTCGCGCCGGTGTCATTGTCGCCGGTACCCTAGCCCTGGTCGTCGCGGGGACGGTGTATGGGTTTCTGCACGCAGTCCTCATGCAGAACACGGGCGCGTCTGTGACGCTGCTGACGGGGGCCGGGTTGGTCTGCGCCGCACCCCTGCTGCTCCGCCGGACCGGGTCTGTGGTCCTGGCCGGCAACTGGCTGTTGATCTGCCTTGCCGCGGCGCTCATGCTGACCGGCCTTCTGGCCGGCCGCGAGACGATCTATGTCCTGAGTTGGTGCGTCTGCGTGCCGGTGCTCGCCGTCTGCGTGCTCGGCCGGCGTTGGGCCGTCGTCTGGACGGGAGTGGCGCTGGCGATGTGCGTGGCGGGCGCCACCTTGTCATCTCTTGCAGACTCATCGCCGGAGTGGAGCTCGCGTCTCCTCCGCCTGTCGTCGCTGATGGGGCTGGTGCTGGTCATGCTTGCCATTACGCTGCTCTATGAGCGGTGGAACGGCCAGGCGGAGCGCGAGCTGCGCCGGCACCAGGAGCACCTGGACGAACTCGTGAGCACGCGCACCGAGGGACTCGTGGAGGCCAATCGGGCGTTACATCAGGAGGTGGCGGAACGCCGCCGGGTTCAGGAGGACCTGGCCGAGAGTGAGCAGAAGTACCGCCTCCTCACGGAAAACCTGAAGGACGTGGTCCTGACGATATCGGCCACGGGCAGCGTGCTGTATTGCAGTCCGGTCATCCGAGAGTTCGCCGGCTACGCCCCGGAGCAGGTCGTCGGCACGCACATCAGCGGGTACCTTGCACGCAAGGATGAGCTGCGGCACGCCCTGCGCCTGATGCAGAACATCGTGATCGATCGCACGTCGGCCAGCCTCGAGGTGCTCTACAAGCCTGCACGCGGCGAGCCCTTCTACGTCGAGGTGACCGGCAAGCCGCTCATCCGCGACGGAGCGGTGACGGCCATCCAATGCGTCATGCGCGACATCGGCGTCCGCAGACAGGAGGAAGAGGAAAGGCTGAGCCGTCTGGAGCGGCAACGAGGCCAGCAGGGGATATTGCTCACGCTGGCCACTCATCCGGCCATCGTGGAGGGCGACCTGGCCGGTGCGGCCCGGGCCGTGACCCAACTGGCGGCGGTGGCCCTGGAGGTGGATCGCGCCAGCGTGTGGTTGCTGGAGGACGACGATCGTCAGCTCCGTTGCTGGGACCTTCATGAACGCGATGCCCACACGCATACCGGTGGCGCAACGCTGGCGGTCACCGACTTCCCCGCCTACTTCCAGGCCCTCGTCGCGGATCGCACCATCGCCGCTTCCGGTGCCGGAACCGACCCCCGAACGGCGGAACTCGCGGGATCCTACCTGGTTCCTCTGGGCATCGTGTCCCTGCTGGATTCTCCCATCCGCCTGGGCGGACGCGTGGTTGGCGTGGTGTCTCACGAGACCCGGGGCGAACCGCGTGTCTGGTTGCCCGACGACATCGCGTTTGCCGGTCAGGTGGCCGACCAGATGGCCCAGGCCGTGGCCAATCGCGAGCGGCGCGAGGCGGAACACGCTCTGCGTGAAAACGAACGCCGCATGGCGACGCTCATGAGCAACCTGCCCGGCATGGCCTACCGCTGCCGCAACGACGGCGACTGGACCATGGAGTTCTGCAGCGAGGGCTGCCTCGCCCTGACCGGCTGCTCGGCGGCCGACCTGGTCCAGAACCGCCGGCAGTCGTACAACGATCTGATTCACCCGGACGATCGGGCAGCCGTGTGGGACGAGGTGCAGGCTGGGTTGCGCGAACGCCGGCCGTTCCGTCTGGTATACCGAATCCGTAACGCCGACGGTGTGCAGAAGTGGGTCTGGGAACAGGGCCAGGGAGTTTGGGGTCCGGACGGCGCCCTGCTCTGGCTGGAAGGGTTCATCGCAGACATCACCGAGCGCCGGCAGGCCGAGCTCCAACTGGAGGAGAAGCACCGGCAGTTGCGGGAGGCGCTGCAGCGAGAACGCGCCGGCGCCATGCAGCTCGAAACGGCCCTGAACCAACTCCGGGCCCAGCAAGAGGCCCTCCAGACAATCAACGAGGAATTGTCGGTTGCGCGAGAGGCCGCCGAGGCCGCCAGTCGGTCCAAGAGCGAGTTTCTGGCCAACATGTCCCACGAAATTCGCACGCCCATGACCGCCATCCTGGGCTACCTGGACCTGATCCGCGAGGGCTGCGAGCACACCTGCACCTACGGCCGCGAAGCACTGCTGGAGCACATGAACACGGTGACCCGCAACGGCGAGCACCTGATGCAGATCATCAGTGACATCCTCGACCTCTCCAAGATTGAGGCCGGCAAGTTCGAGGTCCAACGGCTGCGCTGCGCCCCGGCGCAGATTCTCGCCGAGATCGAGTCGCTTATGCGGTTCCGCGCCGCGGGCAAGGGGTTGCGCTTTGTCGTGGATTGGGAGGGTCCGGTCCCCGAATGGATCGAGACCGATCCCACCCGCGTGCGGCAAATCCTGGTAAACCTGGTCGGAAACGCCGTGAAGTTCACCGAGGTGGGCGAAGTCCGGGTGATCGGCCGACTGCTGGAGGTGCCGTCGGACGCAGCGACCTCGCAATCGGCTGCGATCGAGTTCGCCGTGACGGACACCGGCATCGGGATCGATGCCGACCAACAGCGGAGACTGTTCGAGCCCTTCATGCAGGTCAACACCGCATCCACGCGCCAGTTCGGCGGCACCGGGCTCGGACTGAGCATCAGCCGGCGCCTGGCCCGGATGCTGGGCGGCGAGATCGTCGTCGAGAGCGAACCGGGTCGCGGAAGCACGTTTCGCGTTCGCATATCCGCGGGATCGCTGCACGGTGTGCGAATTCTATCGGCACCGCAGGCTCGCACGAAACTCCGTGCCGTGGAGACGTCCCTGCCGGAACCCGTTGCCGGAACCACCGTCGCGTGCCGAATTCTGCTCGCGGAGGACGGGCCCGACAACCAGAAGCTGATCGGCCTGATTCTGCGAAAGGCCGGAGCGGAAGTTACCGTGGCGGAGAACGGCCGAGTGGCCGTGACCGAGGCGCTGGCCGCCGAACAAGCCGGCCGCCCGTTTGACCTGATCCTCATGGACATGCAAATGCCGGAGCTGGACGGCTACGAGGCGACCCGTTTGCTGCGAGCCCGCGGCTATCACCGCCCCGTCGTGGCCCTGACCGCCCACGCGATGGCCCATGACCGGGAGCACTGCCTGCGGGCCGGCTGCAACGAATACGTGAGCAAACCCGTGGATCGCCGGGTTCTCATCGAGATGGTCCAGCGCCACACCCGTCCGCAACCCGTGCTCCCCACCTGATCGCGCGCGCGAGTTCCCCGGACCACCCGTTGAGCCGGACCGAGTCCTGTGGTCGGACCGGCTTGTTGTGTGGGGGGCCGGTCGTCCGGCCGATCCTCCCTTCTTCCCGTATCGGGTCTGGCGCCTCCGGTCTTCAGCCGACGAACCCCCGGCCTGCGGGGCACGCCCACGCCCGGGCCGGTTTGCGCGTGTGCGCCGGCGAGCGTCCAGGTATGATCGTTTGCCGCGAACAGACGCGGGATGGGGGCAGGCGACGTGGGGGAGACGGCCTTATCCGGGTGCCCGGCAGCAGCGGGGCGGCTCGGCGGGGTTCGCTGTGGAGTTTGACGGTCCGGCCGCCGCGCGCGGGCAGGAGATGCGTCTTGCAGGTCCTCAACACACTGGATTACGGATTCATCGCGGTCTACCTGCTGGTCCTGGTTCTGCTGGGTCTCTATCTCAGCCGGAAGGCGTCGGCCAGCCTCGAGGATTACTTCCTGGGAGGCCGGAAGCTGCCCTGGTGGGCCCTGGGCGTTTCCGGCATGGCCTCCAACCTGGACATGACGGGGACGATGCTCATCGTGTCGTTTCTTTACATGCTGGGGCCGCGGGGGCTGTTCATCGAGTTCCGCGGAGGTGCCGTGCTGATCATGGCCGTCATGATGCTGTGGACGGGTAAGTGGCACCGCCGCTCCAACTGCATGACGGGGGCCGAATGGATGGTGTATCGCTTCGGGGAGGGCGTCGGGGGCCAGTTCGCCCGGATCGTGTCCGCCCTGAGCGTGCTCATCTGGCTGTTCGGGGCGCTGGCGTACATGATCAAGGGCACGGGCATCTTCCTCGCGCATTTCCTCCCTTTCTCGCCGATGACCTGCGCCGTGATCATGATCGGGGTGGCCACGCTGTATACGATGGTGTCCGGGTTCTACGGCGTGGTGTACACGGACCTCTTTCAGTCGGGCATCATCCTGGTTGCGGTGATCGTGGTCGTCGTGCTGGCGACGACCGCCATCTCGACCAGCGACGTGCCGCTGGCCACCGCGGCATGGAACGCCACACACAGCGAACAATGGATGAGCGGGGCGCCGCACTGGCGCACGAACATGCCACCCGGCGGTGAGTACCAACCCTACCAGCTTCTCTTTCTGTTCGCCTTCTTCTACCTCGTCAAGAACGTGATCCACGGCATGGGCCTGGGCGGCGACCCTAAGTACTTCGGCGCCCGGAGCGAGCGGGAATGCGGGACCCTTTCGTTTCTCTGGACCGTGCTGCTCATGTTCCGCTGGCCCATGATGATGGGGATCGCCGTCCTCGGGGTGTTCCTGGTCGGAAGCCTGTTCCCGGACCAGTCCGCCCTGGCGCAGTCGGCGGCGCTGATCAAGACGCACCTGGGCGACATCCCACAGGCTCTCTGGGGCGAACGGATCTTTGCCCTGGCGCACCACCCGGAGGCCCATTCCCCGGAACTGGTGGCCGGTCTGCAGTCGATCCTGGGCGAGCAGTGGAAAGAGAAGCTGGTGATGGTCAGCCACGACGGGGCCATCAATCCGGAGACGATTCTCCCCTCCGTCCTGCTGTTTGACATACCCATGGGGTTCCGCGGCATGATGGTCGTCGCCTTTGTGGCGGCGGCCATGTCCACGTTTGATTCCAGCGTCAACGGTGGCGCCGCGTACTTCACCCGAGACATCTACCAGCGGTACTTTCGTCCGACCGCCTCCAACCGCGAACTGATGCTGGCCACGTATGCCTGCATCCTCCTGGTCGTGCTCGGCGGATTCGGCATGGCCCTGGGGGCCAAGAGCATCAACGACATCTGGGCGTGGCTGATCATGGGGTTCGGGGCCGGCCTGCTGGTGCCCGGGACGCTGAAGTTCTACTGGTGGCGGTTCAACGCGACCGGCGTGGTCGTGGGCACGCTGTTCGGCCTGACCGCCGCCGTGCTGGACCGGATCTTCCCGCAGATCGGCGTGTTCATGCGCACCACGTTCTTCTACGAGGGCTTCCCGCAGGAGCTTGCCGGGTTCATCTACCTGGCGGGGATCGGGCTGATCGGTTCCATCCTGGGCA
The DNA here is from genome assembly GCA_964586145.1 of uncultured Phycisphaeraceae bacterium. Taxonomy (GTDB): domain Bacteria; phylum Planctomycetota; class Phycisphaerae; order UBA1845; family UBA1845; genus JAFGJQ01. The sequence goes on from CAZPHH010000089.1 coordinate 8,707, forward strand.
CGTACCTGGGCAAACCCACCGACGCCAAGGCCCTCGAGCATTTCTATCGCACGACGCGACCGTTCGGCGTGTGGGGTCCCCTCAAACGCCGGCTCGGGCCGCAAACGCGGGCGGCCGTGACCCGCGAACATGTCAATGACCTGGCGGCCCTACCCTTCGCTCTGGGCTGGCAAATCGCGATGTTCCTGCTGCCCATGCTGCTGCTGATCCGGAACTGGACGGGCGCCGCGGTGACCGCGGTCCTCTTCCTCGGCTGCCTCATCGGACTCTACTTCTTCTGGTACCGCAACCTGCCGCCGGCGTCCGCGGGCGTGCAGGACAACATCGACACCAGCCGGTAGCCGCACGGCTTGTGAGCGGCCGTCGCGGCCGATATGCTGGTCGGCTGACGTCAGATGCAGGCAGAAGGTTCCGCAGGTCCTGATTCCGAGTCTCACCGATGCCCGATACGACCATGAACATCCCGGAGCACCTGCTCCGACGGGATTTCGAGTTGCACGTCATCTGCAATTCGCACCTGGACCGCGAATGGACGGAGAACTTCCAGTTCACGCGAATGCTGACCGTGCGGTTTCTGGACAACCTCCTGAATATCATGCGGCAGGTGCCGGAATACCAGTTCCTGCTCGATTCGCAGACGCTGCCCCTGGAGGATTACCTCACCGTCCGGCCGGAGGCCGAGCCCGTTCTACGCGAATACGTGCGGGGCAAACGGCTCTGGATCGGCCCCTGGTACACGGCCCCGGACTTCTCGTGCGTGTTCGGCGAGTCCATCGTGCGCAACCTGCTCATCGGCCACCGCATCGCTCGCGATTTCGGCCACGTGATGAAGGTGGGCTACACGCCGTTCGGGTTCGGCCAGCCGTCGCAGTTGCCGCAGATTTATGCCGGGTTCGGCATCGACATGATCTGGTTCTATCGCGGCGTATCGGAGCGGGAGGCGCCGGGCATCTGCTTCCGCTGGACGGGGGCGGACGGCACGGGGGCGTTCTGCTCGCGGGCAAACCGATACAACTTCTATTTCGGCGTTATGCGACCGCTGCTCAAGGGCGGCGGCGTGCGGGAGCGGGATTTTGAGTACGCCTCCGGGCAGTTGCCCATCCACCTGTGCGACGAGGAGCGGGCACGCGAGCACGCCATCCTGGCCGACTCGCGGACGGACGCCTCGGTCGAACGGGTGCAGGACCTGATCGTGGCCCTGCTGGAGGACAACACGAAGGTCTTTCCGGGCTCCGTCATCTCGTTCATGAACGGGATGGACACGTCCATGCCGACCCTGCTGGACCACAAGGTGGTGCAGCAGGCCCAGGCCGTGCTCCCGGAGAACTGGCGCATCTTCCATTCCAACCTGCCCGACTTCGTGAAGGCCTTCCGGGCGGAGGTGGAGCGGGAGCACGTCGAGCTGCCCACCGTCCACGGCGAGCGGCGCGACGCGGGCGCACCGGCCCCGGATACCACCATGCTGGGTGACGTCATTCTCTCCCGGCCGGCCCAGAAACGCAAAAACGCGGTTGCGGAAGTGCGCCTGCAGCGTTACGCCGAGCCCCTGGCCGCGTTGGCCTGGCTGCAAGGGGGGCCCTACCCGCAAACGCTGCTGGACCTGGCCTGGAAGGAACTGTGCAAGTGTCACCCCCATGACACCATCGCCGGGGCCGGCGTGGACGCCCTGCAAGAGGATCTGATGCACCGGCTGGACCAGGTGATTCGCATCGGCGAGGGGCTGACCCAGTTCGCCCTGGGCGATTTAATCCGGGGCATCGACCTGGGCGGGCTGGACGACACGGAGATTCCGCTGGTCGTGTTCAACCCTTCGCCGTGGCCGCGGTCGGAAATCGTGCAGGCGACCATCGACCTTCCCCACGCGTTCGGCTACGAGGGGTTCGAGATCGTGGACGGCCAAACGGGCGAGCCGGTGGAGTTCGCCATCACCCGCCGGCGGCCCAACGGCGAGCGCGTCATCCGCGACCTGTACGATGCCCCGACGTCCTTCTACTGCACGCACGTGGACGTCGACCTGGTGGCGGCGGACGTGCCGCCCCTGGGTTATCGCACGCTGATCGTGCGAAAGGCGCCGCGTCGCGGATACTGCCGATCGCTGCTGACCGGCCCGGCCGGCATGGAGATTGAGCATCTGAAGGTGGCGGTGGCCGCCGACGGCACGCTGACCGTCACGGACAAGCTCAGCGGCCGATCGTACGCCGGGCTGAACCGCTTTCGCGACCGCGGCGACGCGGGGCATGCCTGGACCAGCGTACCGCCGACGGAAGATTCGGTTGTGGTCAGCACGGGAGATCGCCTGCGGGTGAGCGTCATGCACGACAGCCCGCTGCGGGCGACCCTGAAGGTCGAGCAGGTGTTGTGCGTGCCTGCATGCATGGTCGCGAATGACGATTATTCCTTCACCCGTCGCAGCGCGGAGACGGTGGAGCTGCCCATCGCCTCGTACGTCTCGCTCACGAGAACGAGCCGGGCGGTGGACATCCGCACGGTGATCGACAACCGGGCGAAGCACCATCTGCTCCAGGTGCTGTTCCCCACGGGCTGTGACGCGACCGTGTCGTCGTCGGATACGGCTTTTGACGTGGTGTCGCGCGGCATCCATCGCGACGAGAAGCACTCGTTCTCCCAGACGATCGCCCCCAGCCATCCCACGCTGCGGCTCGTCCACGTGGCGGACGGCAAAGACGGGTTGGCCCTCGTACACGCCGGCGTGCGGGGCTACCAGGTGACGGAAGACGCAGACCGGGCCATCGCTCTGAGCCTGGTTCGGGCGTTCGAGGTCAACATGTGTACGGTATCGTACCGCTGGGAGCACCGGCCGGACCAGGAACGGAGCCAGGCCCTCGGCACGCACGAAATCGCTTATGCAATCGTGCCGCATGTGGTGGATTGGAAGGGCCGAGTGGTGGAGGAGGCCGAGCGGGTCAACGTGCCGCTGCTGATCGTGCAGGCCGGCAAGCACGCGGGCACGGAGCCGCGCGCTCGATCGTTCCTGGCCGTCAAGCCGGGTACCGTGGAACTCTCGTGTGTGAAGAAGGCGGAGCAGGGCGATGCGCTGATCGTTCGTCTGTTCAACCCGTCGGACGAAGCCCAGGACACCACGTTGACGCTGTTCCGCGCGGTGAAGGCGGCCCGGCTGCTGACCCTGGAGGAGATTCCCCTGGACGGCGCCGGTGTGACGGTCAATGAATCGTCCGTCTCGTTCCGGATCGGCCCGAAGAAAATCGCCACCGTGGAGCTGGCCGTGTAGGGCGAACTGCCACCATGCACAGCATTCGCGAAATCCACGTTGTCTTCAACACGCACTGGGACCGCGAGTTCCGCGAGACGTTTGAGATCACCCGTCGCCATCTGGTCGAGATGATGGACACCACGCTCGACCTCATGGAGGCCGACCCGCGGGTGTCCTCGTTCACGTTGGACGCCCACGTGATCCTGGTCGAGGACTACCTGGAGGCCCGGCCCGAGCGGCGCGAGCAGGTGCAGCGGATGCTGCGCGATCGGCGACTGTTCATCGGACCGTGGTACACCCTGCCCGACTCGATGAACGTCGGCGGCGAGGCCCTGGTCCGGAACTTCCTGCGGGCGCGGCAGGTGGCCGAGTCGCTCGGCGCCCGCTGCATGACGGCCGGGTATTCGCCCAACAACTGGGGCCAGCCCAGCCAGATGCCGCAGATCTTCCGGGGCTTCGGTGTGGACAGCACGCTCATCTATCGCGGCATCAGCCCGCATGAGTGCCCGTCCGAGTGGATCTGGCAGGGCCCGGACGGTTCGGAGATCTACGGGCACCGGTTCGCCCGGCTCGCCCGGTACAACTGGTACTACCTGGTCTTCCGGCCGGTGACGCGCGGCGTGGACCCGACCGACAAGCGGTATCCGCTGGCGGGCTCGGCCGAAGCGCCGTTTCGGGTGGCCGACGGACGTTCGCGGGCGACGCCCAACTTCCGACTGCTCCGCCCCTCCGAGGGTGCGGACTTCGAGAAGCTCATGCCGGCCCTGGAGGCGATGCTCGAACTCGAAGGGCCGGACAGCGCTACGGGGCTCTTCCTGGCCATGCACGGGCACGACGTGTCCGTGTTGCACCCGAAAGACGCGGACATCGTCGAACAAGCCGCTGCGGCATTCCAGGGACGATATGACATCCGCGTGTCGAACCTCGAGGATTTCATGGCGCGGGTGCGCGAATCGCTGGAACCGGCGAAAGCGGTTCGGCTGACCGGCGAACGCCGGATGAACCTGAAGGAAGGGTTCTGGACGTACCTGCTGCCATGCACGATCTCGGCTCGAACCTACCTCAAGGTGCTCAACACCCGGGCCGAGAACGCGCTGGTGGGGGAGGCGGAGCCACTGTCGGTGCTGTCACGCGTGCTCGGCGGTGAGTACCCGGCCGTTGCCCTGGACCGCGCGTGGCGGTTTCTGCTGGGCAACCATACGCATGATGCAAACGCCGGCTGCGCGCCGGACTCGGTCTGCCTGGACATGGAATGCCGGTACCGCCAGTGCCTGGACCTGGCCGACACCTGCACCACGGACGCCATGGCGCACGTGGGCGCGAACCTGGGCGGCGGCAAACCGGGCGACATTCGTGTGCTCGTGTTCAATCCACTGGCGTTACTGCGAGACGAGGTGCTGGAGGTGGAGGTGGCATGGCCGGCGGCCGATGCACCGGCCGCGGTGCAGATCGTGGACGGACACGGCCAACCCTGCCCGGTCCAGGTGATCGAGGCCGCAGACGATTCGCTCTTCGTGGACAGCATGTGGGACGTCCCGACATATGCTGACGTTCGCCGTTTTCGACTGAAGGCGGCATTCTCCGACCTGCCCGCACTGGGGTACCGGGCCTACGTGCTTCGTCCTGCAGAAAAGATGCCGGCCGCCCAGTCCAACCTGGCCCACGCCGACGGCCGGTCGCTTGAGAACGGGTATCTCCGCGTGGACATCCGGCCGGACGGATCGGTGGACGCCCTGCACAAGCCGACCGGCCGGTGGTATCGCGGGCTGAACGCCTACCACGACCAGGGCGAGGCCGGCAATGCCTGGAGTCACGAGCCGCCCCGGCACGACGAGACGTTCACAACGGCCGATGGCAGTGCGCACGTCACGCGGATCGAAACCGGTCCTGTTTCCGCCGCGATCCGAGTGCGGAATGAGCTGGCGCTGCCGGCGGACTGCCCGGACGGCCTGAAACGAAGCGAGACCCGCGTTCCGTTCGTCGTTGACACGGATTACGAGCTGCGCCGGGGCGATCCGCGGCTGTTCGTCCGGGTGACGTTCGACAACGGCGTGCGGGATCACTGGCTTCGCGCCGTTTTCCCGACTCACCTCAAGACCGACGTGGTTCGGGCAGACACGCATTTCGACCTGGTGGAGCGTCCCATCGCGCACCCGGACGACCGGGGCTGGATCGAGCCGTTCCGAGGCACCGCGCCCATGCACAGCGTGGTCGACCTGAGCGACGGACAGGCCGGCCTGGCCGTTCTGACGGAGGGGCTTTTCGAGTACGAGGTCTTCGACGACCACCGGCGAGCGATTGCCCTGTCGCTGGTCCGATCGTTCCCCATTCGGTTGCAGGTTTCGGAAGAGAAGATGCAGGTGCTGCCGGACACGGGCGTGCAGTGTCCCGGCCCACAGGAGTTCCGCTACGCGATTCTTCCCCACGCCGGGGACGCGATCGCCGGGGATGTTCTGAACTGGGCGCAACGTGTCACCAGCCCGCCGCGGGTGGCCCAGGTGTCTCTGACCGGAGGAACACTTCCCCTTGAACAGAGTCTTGTCCGGCTCGAGGGCGACGGCTTGGTGATGACGGCCATCAAGAAGGCGGAGCGGTCGAACGACATTCTGATTCGGCTGTTCAATGCGGACACCCGGCCTCACCAGGGCGTCCTGCATTTCGGCTTTCCCGTGACGGCCATCCGCACGGCGTCCCTGGCCGAGGAGCCGGAGCAGGAGTTGAGGCCGGAGGGCCGCCGGTTGCCGCTGACCGTGCAACCGAAGAGAATCGTAACGCTGCTGGTGACGGCCG
>CAZPHH010000089.1:14828-19008 GCA_964586145.1 uncultured Phycisphaeraceae bacterium
ATTTGTAGGGTCCGCCGTGCGGACCAATAGACCGGCTGGAAAGCCGGTCCCACAGTGTGCAGATTTGTAGGGTCCGCCGTGCGGACCAATAGACCGGCTGGAAAGCCGGTCCCACAGATTTGGCGGGTCCGCCGTGCGGACCAATAGACCGGCTGGAAAGCCGGTCCCCTATCAGCGTGCGGAGCGGCTGGAAGGCCGGTCCTCTTGTGGGCCGGAGAATCAACGCGGGAGTTCGGCGCAGATGCTCGTGACAGGCAAGGAATACGACCTGGTGGCGGCGGGGCACATCTGCCTCGACATCATTCCCGAGATTCCGGACACCGGCGCCCGGACCATGGGCGACATTTTCCGGCCCGGTGCGCTGGTGAACATCGGCCCCTGCGCCATCAGCACGGGCGGCCCGGTGTCGAACACCGGCATCGGCGCGGTGAAGCTCGGCGTGAAGGTCGCCTTCATGGCCAAGGTGGGCGACGACGAGCACGGGCGGATCATCCGGCGACTGCTGGAACGCTCGGGCAGCAGCGAGGGCATCCGCACGGCGCCGGGCGTCAGCACGTCGTACACCGTGGCCATCGCCCCGCCGGGCATCGACCGGATGTTCCTGCACTGTCCGGGGGCAAACGACACCTTCACCGCGGACGACGTGAACTTCGACCTCGTGGCCCGGGCCGGGCATTTTCACCTGGGTTATCCACCGCTCATGCGCAGTCTCTATGAAAACGAAGGACACGCCTTGGCCGAGATCTTCCGGCAGGCCAAGGCCGCGGGCGCGACGACCTCCCTGGACATGTCGCTTCCCGACCCCACGACGCCCTCGGGCAAGGCCCCCTGGTCGCGCATCCTGGCGAACGTGCTGCCGCACGTGGACGTTTTCCTGCCCAGCATGGAGGAGGGGTTCTTCATGCTCCAGCCGGAGGACTTCCTCGCACGCAAGAAGCAGCACGGGGGCGGCGAGTTGCTCGACCACATCAGCCCCGACGAGTGCTCGCACATGGCGGGCGTGTTCCTGGATCTGGGCGCCTGCATGACCTCGCTCAAGAGCGGGCACCGCGGCTACTACTTCCGAACGGCCGATGCCTCCACCTTCACCCGCATGGGGGCCGCCCGACCGGGGGACCCGACGGGCTGGTCCAACCGCGAGCTGTGGTGTCCGGCCTTTCGCCCCGCCCGCATCGCCAGCGCCACCGGATCGGGAGACTCGTCCATCGCGGGCTTCCTGGCCGCGTTCCTGCGCGGCATGAGCCTGGAGGATTGCCTGCGCACGGCCAACTGCACGGGCTATCAGAACCTGCATGCCCTGGACGCCGTGTCGGGAATTCGTTCCTGGGCCGAGACGGTCGACGTGCTGGACAGGGACGCCCTGACCGTCATCGACCCCCACGTGGATGCCGAAGGCTGGCGAAAACACCCCTCACGGAGCATGTGGATCGGGCCGAACGACCCATCGGCGTGAAGGCCGGTGCGCGTGCCTGTCTGCTGACCGGTCCGGCTCAGCCGGGGTCATCGAGAACTCCGGCGCGCGGCGTTCGCGGATGCTGCCGCCGGCGAAGCGCGGAGGGGGAAACCCGGCATTTGAGGCGCGACCGCGCCCGGCTCTTATGGAGCGGGAGGAATGGCGTGCAGCCAGTTGTCAGGCAGGGCGCCGATGCGGCAGAAGCCCTCGATCCGGCCGCCGTCCTCCACGCGGATCAGCGGGGCCGTGATGTCGCCGCGCAGCTCGCCGGTGCCGGTGACCTCCACGCGGCCACGGGCTTCCACGTCCCCCTTGACCTTGCCCTGGACCGTCAGGTTGCGGACTCGGATGGGAGAGATGACTTGGCCGGTGCGATCGACGCAAATGTCGCCGCAGGTGGCAAACAGCCGGACGGAATGATACGTGTTGATGCGATAGTCTTCCAGGATGAGCCGCTTGCGGCAGTGGCGACAGAAGACGGACATGGCCCGCTTGCCGACGAGGTTCTCCCCGTTGCAGTGCGTGCAGAGCACGGGCCGGGTCGAGTCGGGTTCCATCTCCACCTTGGCCATGGCGTCTTACCCGGAGCCGCCCTCGGTCGCGCTGGCGTGCGCAAAGCGGTGTGCGATCACTTCTTTATCACGGGCTGCGGCGCGTGCTTGCTCGCGTCGTCCGGGCGCGGGGCCGCTGTGCCCTTCGCCGCGGCGTCCGATCCCACGACACATTTGCCGATGAAGACGGCGCCCTCGGCCACTTCGAGCCGGGCGGTGGTCAGGTCGCCCTCCAGCTTGGCCGATGCGGATAGGTGAATCTTGCCGGTGGCCCGCAGGTTTCCCTTGACCGAGCCGTCGACGCGAATGTTGCCGGCCTTCACGTCACCTTCCAGCGTGGCGCCTTCGGCGATCTCCAATTGGCCGGGGGACTCCACCAGGCCCTCGACGCGTCCAAGGAGGCGGACGCCTTTTTCGAATTTCAATTCGCCTTTGAACGAGGCGTCGGGTCCGATGACGGTGGGGAAATCGCCTCGTGCTGCTGCCTGCGGCTCGGCCATGGTCTGCTTCCTCCTGCTGTGCAAGGCGTTACGGCGTCGCCGGTCTGCGACCGGGCTGCCGCCGAACCCGTCCACTATACGCAACGCCGGACGCGGTATCAATGCGGACGGTCGATGCGCGGCGTGGCCGGCGGGTCACGACGACTGCGGAGGCGAGCCGGAACGGAGGATTCGGCGGCGCAGCTTGAATAACTCCTTGAACGCCCGAAGGATAACCCGCAGGTTGGCCCCGGTCTGGGAGCCGGCGGTGCGGGGGTAGTGGTGGACGCCGGTCTGGCCGATGCGATAGCCCAGCAGGCGGGCCTTGGCGAGGACTTCCGTGTCGATCAGGGCGCCCATGGACCACATCTCGATCTGATCGAAGAGCCTGCGGGGGAACAGCTTGAAGGCGCAGTCGATGTCGCGCAACCGCAGGCCGAACAGCACGTTGACCAGCAGGGTCCAGCACCAGGCGTTCAGTTTGCGGAGACGCGAGTCCTGTCGGTTGAGCCGGTACGCGCTGACGATGTCGAACCGGTCCAGCAGGGGCAGCAGGACGGCGATTTCGCGGAAATCGAACTGGCCGTCGCCGTCGGTGTAGAAGATCCACTCGCGGGTGGCCTCTCGGAAGCCGCGCTGAAGCGCGCCGCCGTAGCCGAGGTTGGGGCTGTTGTGGACGGCTCGGACCTGCGGGTGGGCGGTGGCCAGGCGGTCCGCGATTTCGGCGGTGCGGTCTCGGCTGCCGTCGTTGACGATGATGATCTCCAAATCGTCGGTGAACTGTCGGCCGGCTTCCAGGGCGGCCAGGGTGGTGCGCTCCACGTTGGCTTCCTCGTTGTAGCACGGGAAGAAGATGGTGAGGCTGGGGAGGCGGCTGACGTGGCTTTCCATCGGTGGCTCCGGGCGATTGGCGGCAAGCCGGGCACCGCGCACGAACAGCACGCCCGGGTACCTTGCCCGGTGCGGATGGTAGCGTGGCGCGGGCTGCGCCCGCAACCCAAGCGACCCCGGCGCGCCGGGGCAGGCTCCGCGACGGAGCCACGAAGCGACGAGGAAGAGCTTGCGCCAGTGGCTTCGTCGAAATCCGCGCGGGCGGAGAGGAAATCGCACGTTTGTAGTACGAAGGGCCGGATCAAGCGACGGATCGACGAAGACGAGGGCTGCGCCGTGCGACTGCCCCCGCAGTCCGGCTCTCCGGCCGGTCTTTTTTGGGTTGCGTGGCACCCCCGGGGGCGGGCTGAGGTGGTTGGGCGACTCGGGCGGAATCTGTGTAACAACAGGCCGGACGTTTGCCCGCGGGGTGGTGTATGTGTATCATATAGATAGCGCTGGGGCAGTCTTGCGGCTTGCCGCAATGATCCCGGCGTTGTCGGGGAGACGCTGGTTGGCGGGGGCGCTGCTTCCGATCGCCGTTGTTCAACGAAACTCCCGCCGGATACCTCGAATGCCACATAACAGCTTTGGAGGCAATTGGATACGACGGAAAGCCATTTGCCGGCTCTTGTAGTAGCTTGTAAGATGTTGTCGCCCGTGGTATATACATAAGTCAGGTGGTTTCACGCGGGATCGACGTGGTAGCGGGACATTCACTTGGGGAGGACGCCGGATGGCCCAGGCAGGTACAGCTCGGAAGAGCTGGCTGGCGGTCGCACTGGTTGCGATGAGTCCGGGGCTGCCCGCGGCGGGGGCGGGCCTAG
>CAZPHH010000090.1:0-18713 GCA_964586145.1 uncultured Phycisphaeraceae bacterium
CGGGAAGCGCACGCCGCGGATGAGCAGGTCGTCGTAGCTGACCGTGGTCAGCAGGTGACGCCGGTTGTAGGCCAAGGCATGGGGCGGATACGGATCGCCCACCGTCGGGAACGCGTCAAACAGAATCCGGTACCGCAGCCCGCTGCCCGTCTCCAGGCCCGGGTCGAACGGCCACCAGCGGTGGCTGTCCAGACTGCCGCCGATCCCGCCGGCCGGGCTCCACGCATACAGCAGCGGCTCGGTCACCAGGGGGTCCGGATACCGGAAGCCGCGCAGCTCGGCGTGCAGGGCCGTGCGGGCCAGGCTCCGGGCGGGCAGAATGTTGCGATATCGCAGGGCACGTTCCTCGATCTCCGGCCGGTAGGCCGTCGGCGTGAAGTAGAGGTACGTCCCGTGGTTGAACTTCGCGGCGAGCGGCGGATCGTTCCAGTCGTTGATGATCTCGTTCACCAGGTACGGATGCGTGCAGGTCGCATTGACCATGCTGCCGTGGTCAATCACCCGAAGACTGAGGTACAGGCGATTGTCGCCCGGCGGCACGTCCGAGGCCCGGAGCTGCTCCGCCAACGTCTCACGCAAAGTCGCCGGGAACCAGCGATCGAAAATGCCGGCCAGCTCCGGCGTGAGACTGGCCGTGGGATCACCGATCACGACGACCACCGAATCGGCGACCCCGTCACCGTCCGCGTCGGCGAGGCTTTGGGGCGCGAAGCCCACTTCAATGTCCTGGTAGTTCGCCGCGCCCGCCCACTGAGCCCGCGCCCGATCGATACGAGTGGCCCAGCGAAAAACCTGTGCCGCGGCCCCGATGTCCGGCTGGGTCATTTGGGGCTGCTCGAAGCCGAGCAATGCCCGGTTCAGGTCGGTCGGCACCGTGTAGAGACCCTCGTCCGTGTTCTCGAACGGCTCCGTCGAAGCCAGCAGCGGGTCCAGTCCGAGCGATACACCGTAGGCAGGCGCCTGCAGGTAGTACGGCCACAGACTGGACGGCCCCGGAATCACCACCGCTCTTGACTCGTCCACCGTGCTTGTGGCCGGGTTGTCGGGCGGCGGCACGTACGGCATCCCGTCTCCATCCAGCCATCGCCGCGTGAGCAGTTCGCGACTCAGGGCGTGTACGGCTTCCAGCCCGGCCGTCACGGCGCGTTCTTCCTTGTCGGCGCGCACGGTGCGGGCCTGGAACGTGACGCTCTGGAGGAACGCCGCCCCGGCCACGAACAGAATGCCCAGCAGCGCCACCACGAGGATCATGACGGTCCCGCGCGGCCGTCGGCCGGTGCGCACCGGCCGGGCCTGCGTTCGCCGGAAGGGTTGTGCTGCGGCAACCGTCATCGCTCGTCTCGTTTCCTTCATCCGGGACCCACCGGCACCACCATCACGTGCCGGATCGGCCGGTCCAGCCGGCCCATGTCGTCGTACAAATCCACCGTGATCCGCAACGCCGTCGGGAAGAACGGGTCGGGCTCGCCCGGCGAGCCCAGTCGGGGGTCAATCGACACCCAACTGATCCGCTTGTCCGGGTCGCCGTAGTTCTGAATGAACCGCTCCGAGAAATCGAACCACAGACCCCTCAGCGCATCCGCCTTGGCTCTGTCTTCGGGTTCATCCGGGTCGTATCGATTGATGAGAGTCTGCAGCTCGCTCTCCACCTTCCTCATGGTGTCCGAACTGGCCGAATCGACCCAGATCACCTCCTGATGCTCCTGCAGAATGGAGGCCGTCTGCGGTGTCGACAGCGCCCATTCCACCTTGAACGACGCGCAGTTGGGCAGGAACCAGGCGCCCATGCGGGCCGCGAGCGTCGGCGGCGGCGTCAGGTCCAGCCTCGCCCGCCGACGCCACTCAACAGGCATTCCCGCCCTGGCCTGAACGATATTCGGGAAATTGACAACCATGGCATCGTAGTCGAAGGACCCTCCAACCTCTTCGGGCTGCGACACGACAACGTCCGCGATCCCGTCGAAAAGGTCTGCGTGGCTCAAATCCGTGCGGGCGTACGCCGCGCCGGGGTTGGTGTTCATCACCAAAACCTGCCGGCGGCCCAGCATCCATTGATTGGCGGTCAGCGGCAACGCCCGGTCCGGCGCCAGCGTCCAGGGCCGGGGCACGGCGTCGACGTAGTGGGCCTCGATGTTGAAGTAGTCGTCCGGATCGCGAATCCAGGCCCCGCCGCTGCTCAGGTCGCCCGGCTTCACGTGGCCGTACGAGACCAGTTGCAGGCTCGAACGCAACGACGGGTTGATCATGCCGGCCGCCTCGCGGGCGGTGAAGAACGTCAGCACGTCCGCGCGCGGAAGCTCGGGACGCATTTCCTTCTCGTCATCGTCCCACACCATCCGTTCGGGATCGCCGCCGCCGGGGAACTCCGCCCCGTACGGCTCGTCCGGCAGCGGGTGGAGGTCCCTCTGCGTGCCGGTCCAGTGGACCCACACCTGGCGGCACTCCAGCGCCATCATGGATGAGCCCGGCCGGACCGCCCGCAGGTCTTCCTGCATGGTGCGCTCGTACATCCGCAGCCGCTCACTGAGGTTCGTGAGGGCCTTGGCCTGTCCGGTGGAGCGCAGGGTCAGGCTGAAGACGGTGCCGGCCATGGTCATCATCAGCACCAGGATGCCGATGGCCACCACCAGCTCCACCAGGGTGAACGCGGTTGGCCGGCGGCGGGTTGCCGCCATAATCGTCGCGTTCACAGCGGGTTGTGACGTTCGTCGCGTCATGGCACTCGTATTGTCGCCCCTAAACAAGTGTCGGTCCACACGGGTCTGCCAGACCTGTGCGGGCCGAACTTATCGGACCTGAAGACCGCCTGGAGACCGGCTAGAAAGCCGGTCCCACAGACCTACAACCGCCCGAGACCGGCTAGAAAGCCGGTCCCACAGACCTGCAATCGCCCGAGACCGGCTAGAAAGCCGGTCCCCCACAAAGAGGGGCCGGTCCCACCCGTAGGGTCCGCCATGCGGACCGTTCCCCTGTGGCCCACAGCCTACAGCTCGCCACAGCGAGTCGCCGGGGCGACCTATGGCCCACAGCCTATTGGGACTATGGCCGCACCACGAGGGTTCGGGTGTCGATGCCGATCACCGGCTGAACGCCCTCAAACACCGGCCTCCCGTCGATCCGCGCCGCATCCACCGGGGGCGGGTACACCCAGACCGTGCGGAGGCGATCAATGTCCTCGTCGTAGTCGCGCCCCTTCGGCGTCAACTCCTGCTGAGTGATTTCCTTGTCCACAGTCAGAATCGCCCGGCGGTCGTTGTCGTAGAGCCGGCGGCGGGTGACGGTGTAGACCTGGCCGGTGAGTTCGTCGATGAACCAGGCGCCGCGGGGAAGCATTCGCGTAACGATTTTCACTCGCTCCGGATCCGATGAGACTTCCTCGGAATTCGCGACGACCTCGCCCGGCAACCCGCGGACGGCGTCCGCGTCGGTGATGTCGACGGGGTTGGGCACGAACACCTGGACTCGCCAGGGCGTGGGCAGGACGGTGTCAAACGCGGCGGGCATGGCCTGGGGTTCGGCGACCGTCCCATTCGGCACGACGGGCGGCCAGTCTTGGCCTTCGCCGTTTCGGAACTCCTGCCGGGGGAACCGCGTTCCGCTTTGGGTCCGGCGGAGGCTCACGTAGTAGACGGTGAACACGCGCGGGTCGTCCCAACTGCCCGGATTGGGCAGAAATTCGCCCGTTGGAAGGTCGTACCGAGCGTACGTCACACCCTCCTGTTCCAGGTCCGTGCTACGATCGTCGGCGTTCGTCAGCCGGGCTAGGGCCGCCCAGGCGTAGCGGCGGCCGCGCAGCCTGGCAAACCAGTTGTCGATGACCAGGGCCTGGTCCGACGCGTTCGACGGCTTTGCGTTGGGATCGTTGGGATCCAGTTTGAGGGGCAGGGCGGGAAGGAACCGGTCCTCCAAGAGCACCAGCGGCTCGGGAACGCGGCGAACGCCCTGTGACCGGCTGATGGCGTCCGCGTCTGCCGTCTCCAGCAGGTGCGGCTCGTCGGGTACGAACGCCTCGTTCCTGATCGCCGGCAGCCAGTCGATGCCGGCGGCGGCGGATTCGTACGCCGTCGGGTCGGCAGCCATGTTGTACACGTTCAGAGGGTGAACGCGCGTGTCGGTCCCGAAGTATCCGTATTCGCGAATGTCCCCGGGAAAAACGCCGATGTCACCCAGAAAGCTGGTGACCCCTTTTTCGAACAGATCATGCACCGACTGTTTCCAGCCAACAGGCCAGTCCTCTGGTGGCGTGCTCCGCATTGCCTTTCCCTGCAGCGTGAGCGGGGCCACTCGGACCTTCTTGTTCACGATTGCCTCGGCGGAGGCGACGGCGTTGCCGACGTTGGTCTCCTCGATCTGGTCGCGGGCCTTGGTCCAGGCGATGGGGAACATGGTGGCCACCATCAGCAGGCCCACGCCGAGGATGACCACGGCGATCATGAGCTCGGCCAGCGAGAACGCCCGGCGGCGCCGCAGCGGCCGATGCGTGGCTTGCGTTGTGATGAACCCGTTCCGCATCATGGTTTTCAGCCAACCCGGTCCGCACGGCGGACCCTACTCCATTCTTTGTGGGGCCGTCCCGGCGCGCCGGGACAGCCGGTCGAACCCCCTTCTGTGGGACCGGCCCCCTGCGGGGGGGCTGCTATCTGTGGGACCGGCTTTCCAGCCGGTCGAACCCCCTTCTGTGGGACCGGCTTTCCAGCCGGTCTACCGGTCCGCATGGCGGACCCTACTCCATTCTTTGTGGGACCGGCTTTCCAGCCGGTCTACTGGTCCGCATGGCGGACCCTACTCCATTCTTTGTGGGACCGGCTTTCCAGCCGGTCTACTGGTCCGCATGGCGGACCCTACTCCGCTTTCCAGCCGGTCTACCGGTCCGCACGGCGGACCCTACCGCTCTCCCACCGGCCCCCGCATGATGTCCCCGGTCAGCCGGCTGACGTAGTACGGGACGGCCTTTTCCCGAAGGAAGTCTCGCCGGGCCTCGGCGTCCGGCAAGTCCCAGTAATACGTGCCGTCGTACACCAGCACGCCGTCGACGCAGGGGAAGTTCAGCGCCGTCACCCCGCCGGACACGTTGGCCGCCACCAGCCTCTCGATCCGCGGGACGGAGCCGCCGAAGGGCGTGGGAAACGGCTGCGGGGTGCCGTTGGCGTCGTAGTACCGGGCGGCCGGCCTGGCGCTGCGGTCCAGCAGGCCGGTGCGGTCTTTCCGCCGCTCCTCATCCGGCTCATTCGGATCGTAGTCCGCATCGTGAATCAGCACGTTTCGCCCGACGCGGAGGCGCCCATCCGGGCCGAAGACGATCGCGAAGAAGTTGCAGTGCCGCTGGGTGCCTCTTCCCGAGACGGGCGGAGACGTGAAGACGTCTTTGTTGTTCAACTCCCAATCGTTCCAGGTAACCGGGTCCCGGGGCGGGGTGTATTCGTCCACGACGTTCCGCGGGCACACCCGGAACGGCGGCGGGATGCGGTAGATCATTCCGTCGGTGACCTCAAACACGTCAGCGACGACGTAGAGGTGGTCGATCGTCCCGCCGGATTCGCTTCCCACCCTGCGCCCAGGCCGGATGGGGGCGATTTTCTGCTCGTTTCCGTCCATGTAGAAGAGCAGGCCCCGCTCCCCGCCGGTGCGGGCCTGCATCTGGGTGGAGCGGATGGCGCCGGCGACCACGGTCTCCGCCTGGGACTCCAGCCGCTGGTCCCACATTTTCGTGACGCCCGGCCCCACGACGGACAGGATCAGGAGAATGATGGCCACGACCACCAGCAGCTCGATCAGCGTGAACGCGCAGCGCGCCCGCGCCGCGTTGCGTCGGGTCGCGTTTCGGATGGGATTGTCGCGTTCGATGCGCATCGGCGGCTCCCGTTACGGCCGGACCAGCGTCTTCTCCAGTTCCTCGATGCTGTAGATGTTGTCGTGGTTGTACTTGTTGTTGATCTTCTCGTCGTCCTTGTAGTCTTCCAGCAGGTCCTGGGCCACGCCGGAGACCACCAGTTCACTGCCCGGCTGTTGCTCCGTGCCGTCCGGGCCGTACGAAAGAAAGACGGGCCGGCCGTTGGTGAAGTTCCGGATCAGGTAGCTGGAGAATCTTGCGCGTAGGGCGCGTTCCGTGGAGGGTCCGCAATCCTCGCACGCGCCCCGCGTGGAGAAGTACGCGAGGGGGTTGCCCCACGAGTCGATGAAATACTCCAGCGGCTCGTCGATTTCCGGGTCGAAGCGGTTGTTCCGGTTCACGTCCCAGTAGTCCGCCGGAACGCCGCCATCGTCGAGCAGTTTCACCTTGAAGCGCGAGTCGATCCGGTCCAGCGTGGCCTCGGCGTTGGGGCTGCTGCCGATGTGCCGGACGGCCAGACTCATCGCCCGGATGTCCCGGTAATGCTCAGGCCAGCGGTTTTCGGGAAACTCCTCGCGGCTGATCCTCGCGCCGGTCAGGTCGTCGTTGGCTTTGGGGATATCCAGGAACGCGTCCAGTTCATCCGGCGGGTAGCCGCCATAGCGCGTGGCGAACTCCTGCTTGCGACCGAGGGTGCGCGCGCTGTCCTCTTTGAACTGCTCGGCGGCGGTGTCCAGGATGGACAGCAGCGTCCGCGTGTCGCGTGCCCGGGCGTTTTCGACCGCCCACGAGCCGATGCCCACGACCAGCCCCAGGAGGATGACGAGAATCGCCACCACGACCAGGATCTCGACGAGCGTGAACGCCCGAACGAGGCGGGTCGAGGCACTTCGCGGCGGGATGAGCGTGTGGGGGGGCCGCATGATCACTTCCCCCAGTTCCGGACGTCGTCTTTGGTGCCGAACAGCCCGTCCGGCCCGGCGGAGATCAGCAGGAACCGGTCCGGGTTGTACGGAGCTTCCCGGGCGCTGACGGACGGATCCAGGATGAACGCGGCGAAGCCCAGCGGCGAGCCCAGAACGTGCGGGTCCCGCTTTGGCGAGAGGTCGGTCAGGTGCTGGTTGTCCCGTCGGTCGTAAATGCCGACGTCCGAAGCGCTGGTGACGACGGCCGTCGCTCCGCGGCGGGCGCGGTAGTAGAGAATCGGCTGGTCAAACTTGTCGACGAACACCGGCAGGTCCCAGGCGGAGCCGACGTTGGCGGTCTCTGCGCTTCCCCACTCGGCCGCCGCCACGTCAACGCGTGTGTCGGCTGCCATTTTCCCCATGGCGGCGAGATTCCGACAGGTACGGGTTGCCATGTTGGTGTCCACCATGGTTCCGTATCGCGGGCGCATCGGCTTTCCGTCCTTCAGGAAGTACGCGCCGACCGCGTCTCCGGCATCTTTGGCGTGCTGATCATCCCACCAGCCGTTCTGACGGTTGTGGTCCACAAAGCCGGGCGTGCCTTCCGGCAGTTTGTCCGCACCGAGCATCGCGAACACGAGAAGCTGCGCGCCCGAAACGTGCGTCATGGCGGGCGCCGAATTGAAGATCGGATCAGGGCGCCCGTCAAACGGGTTGGCGATCTTCCAGTGGGCGTCGGCATCGTTCGAGCTGTTGTCGCTGCACGAGGGGGGGTAGGCCCCGCCGACGGTGTTCTCCGCCCGGAAGGTCTCGCACCCCGCGTCCAGGGCGCGGAGGGTCGTCCGGGTCGCGGCGACCTTGGCCTGCGTGCGGACCTGGTTGAGCGACGGGACCAGAATCGAGATCAGCAGTGCGATGATGGACACCACCGTGAGCAGTTCGACGAGGGTGAACCCGCGGCGGCGGGCGCGCAGGCACGCCCGGCCGGGCCGGAGAACCGTGATTGTCTTGCCAGTACGCATCGCGCCGTCCTCTTCGCAAAAAGGGCCCTCAGGCCGAAATCAATCCATGCCGCCGCCGTCGCCGCCGGAGACCGAGGAGATCAGTGCCACCAGGGGCATGAACAGGGCGACCACGATAAAGCCGCACAGCACGCCCAGGACCACCACCATCACCGGTTCCAGCAGGGAGACGAGGCCGCCCACCAGCGTTTCGACTTCCTCGTCGTAGTTGTCGGCGACCTTCATGAGCATCTTGTCGAGCTCGCCCGTCTCCTCTCCCACGTCGATCATGTTCACCACGATGCCGTCGCACACTTTGGACGCCCGCAGCGGGGCGGCAAAGCTGTCGCCCTCGCGAATGCGGTCGTGCACCGTGCCCAGGGCCTTGGCGTACACCTCGTTTCCCGAGGTCTCCTTGGTGATGTTGATCGCCTCCAGGATGGGCACACCGGCGTTGATGAGCGTGCCCAGGGTCCGCGTGAAGCGGGCGACCGCCGTCTTCTCGAGAATCTGCCCCAGGATGGGCAACTTCAGGACGATCGTGTCGATCACCATCCGCCCGCCCTTGGACTGCTTGAGCAGCTTGAGGAACAGGAAGATCCCCAGCGGACTGAGCAGCACCACCGCCCAGCCCGGCGGCCGGCCCGACACGAACCAGTCCGAGACGGCGATGAGGAACTTCGTGACGCCGGGCAGCGGCACCCCGAAGTCCATGAAGATGTCCTTGAACTTCGGCACGACGACCACCATGATGCCGGAGACGATACCCACCGCGAACGCGATGACCACGGTCGGGTAGATCATGGCGCCCACGACCTTGCGTTTGAGCCGCTGGGCCTTCTCCATGAAGTCCGCCAGGCGCAGCAGAATCACGTCCAGCACGCCGCCCGTCTCGCCCGCCGCCACCATGTTCACGTAAAGCCGGTTGAAGGCCTTGGGGTGCTTGGCAAACGCCTCCGACAGCGTGCTGCCGCCCTCGACGTCGTCTGCCACCTGTCGGAGGATGTTCTTGAGCAATCCGGGCTTCTGCTGCTGTTCCAGAATGCGCAGCGACCGAAGGATGGGCAAACCCGCGTCCTGCAGCGTCGACAACTGGCGCGTGAACTGCGTGATGACCTTGGTGGACACCCTCCCGAACCCGCCGGCGCCGGCCGCCTTCTTCTTGGTGGTCGGACCGGCCTGCGTCTTCTTTTTGCCGCCTTTCTGGCGGATGCGGGTGGGAAAAAACCCCATGGCCCGGATCCGAGCCAGCGCGTCCTCGTTCGACGCCGCTTCGACCTCGTCCTTGACCGCCTCGCCGGCCTGATTCATGGCCTCATACATGAACGTCGGCATGACTCGCCCTCGATTTCATCGCCTCGCCCCCCCGGTGTCACCGTCGGTCCGCCGCTACGCCTCGTCAAAGACGGTCTCCTTGACCACCTCTTCCACGGTGGTCATGCCGTCGTAGATGCCCAGCAGCCCGACCTCCCGCAGCCGCCGCATCCCCCGCTTGACCGCCTCGACCCGAAGCAGGTTGGAGGACGCATGCCGCATGATCATCTCCCGCAGGTGGTCGTCCAAGCTCATGATCTCGAACAGCCCCATGCGACCGCGATAGCCGGTGTTGTTGCAGTAATCGCACCCCCGGCCATAGTAGAGCGTGCGGTTGCCCACATCCTCCGGCTTCAGGCCCAGCTCCATCAGCATCTCTTCCGACGGCTTGAACTCGGTCTTGCAGTTCTCACAGATCCGCCGGACGAGCCGCTGGGCCACGATGGCTTCCAGCGTGGCTGTAATCAGGAACGGTTCCAGCCCCAGGTCGAGCAGTCGCGCAATGCTGGAAGGCGCATCGTTCGTATGGAGAGTGGTGAATACCAGGTGTCCGGTCAACGAAGCCTGGACGGAGATCTGTGCCGTTTCCAGGTCACGGACCTCCCCGACGAGGATGATGTCCGGATCCTGGCGCAGGAAGCTCCGGAGGGCCCGGGCGAAGGTCATGCCCACCTCCGTCCGCATCTGGCACTGGACGAGCCCGTCGATGTCGTATTCCACGGGGTCTTCGGCGGTCAGGATTTTCACGTCGGGCTTGTTCAGCTCGGCCAGGGCGGCGTACAGGGTGGTCGTCTTTCCGGACCCGGTGGGGCCGGTGTTGACGATGATGCCGTTGGGCTT
Organism: uncultured Phycisphaeraceae bacterium; assembly: GCA_964586145.1. GTDB lineage: Bacteria > Planctomycetota > Phycisphaerae > UBA1845 > UBA1845 > JAFGJQ01. The sequence continues at coordinate 9,891 of CAZPHH010000090.1, forward strand.
GCGGATGAGCTGGCGGAAGGCGACGAGGTCATCATCCCGCATACCGATGCGGTCCAGGTCCAGGGACACGTTGGCCCGGTCCAGCACACGCATGACGATGCTCTCTCCGAACATGGTGGGCAGCACCGACACCCGCAGGTCGACGGGGTTTCCGCCGACGACCAGTTCGATACGGCCGTCCTGGGGCATGCGGCGTTCGGCGATGTCCAGGTTGGCCATGACCTTGATACGCGAGGCGATGGCCATGGCGATGTGCCGGGGCGGCGGGATCATGGCATAGAGCACGCCGTCGATGCGGTATCGCATCTGGAACTCGTTCTCGAACGGTTCGAAGTGGACGTCCGACGCCTTGTCCCGAATGGCCTGCAGCAGCACCAGGTTCAGCAGCTTCTTGACCGGGTTCGACTCGGCGAGTTCCTTCAGTTCGTCCAGATCGATGCTCGCGCCGCGACCCTCGAACTTGGCCAGGTTCTCGTCCCCGGAAATCTCATCAATCAGCCCGGAGATCGAATCGGCCGCGTCCTCGGGGTAGTACCGGTCCAGGGCGGACTGGAGCGTGTCCGGCGGGGTGATGGCGGCGCGGACGTTGTACCCCATGAGCGTGGCCAGGTCGTCGGTGGCCTGGAAGTTGTCCGGGCTGGCCATGGCGATGCGGAGCGTGTTCGAGCTCGGGTCGTAGTCAAAGGGAATCACCCGATACGTGGTGGCCATCTGGGCCGGGATGAGATGGATGGTTTCCGCGGGGATGTCCATCTCGTTGAGGTTGACGATCCCCATGCCGGCCTGCAGGGCCAAGGCGGTGTTAAGGTCCTCCTCGGTGATCTTCCCCATGTCGACGAGGATGCGCCCGACGGGTCCCTTCTGCCGCTTCTGGATCGCCAGGGCTTCATGGACGTCCGGACGCCGGATCTTGCCCATTTTGATGAGGATTCGCCCGAGTTTCTGCCCGCGGAACTGGTCGGGGTTGTAGGTCTTGCTCATGATCGTCGTCTCCGGCCGCCTGCGCCGGCCGTCCGGTGCGTCGGATTCCCGGTTCGTCAGGCCCGGAGGATGTCTTCGTCGTCCAGCCGTTTCTTCTCTTCGCCCTCGCCCGTGACGGCCTGCCCGCGGCGGTGCGCGTCAATCTTGTCCTGCATGTCGCCCGGGCGGCGGCTCTTGTCGACCGCCTCATGGGCGTCGATCTTGCCCTCGGCGTACAAAGTCCAGAGGTGCTCGTCGAGCAACTGCATGCCGTACTTCTTCCCGGTCTGGATGGCGGAATCCACACGGTAGGTCTTGTTCTCGCGGATCAGGTTGGAGATGGCGGGCGTGACCACCATGAACTCGTAGGCGGCCACCATGCCCTTGGGCAGCTTGGGGCAGAGGGCCTGCGAAAGCACCGCAATCAGGTTGGTGGAAAGCTGGACGCGAATCTGCTCCTGCTGGTCCACCGGGAAGGCGTCGATAATCCGGTTCACCGTGCCCTGGCAGCCCGTGGTATGCACGGTGCTGAACACCAAGTGGCCCGTTTCGGCGGCCCGGATGGCCGACTCCATCGTCTCCAGGTCGCGCAGCTCGCCCACCAGAATCACGTCCGGGTCCTGCCGCAGCACGCGTCGCAGGGCCTCGGCGAAGCTGGGCACGTCCACGCCAACCTCGCGCTGGTTGACCAGCGACTTCTTGTGGTTGTGGTAGTACTCGATGGGGTCCTCGACCGTCACGATGTGGCGGTCGAAGTTTATGTTGATGTAGTTGAGCATCGAGGCGAGGGTGGTGGTCTTGCCGGACCCGGTAGGTCCGGTGACCAGGAACAGCCCGCGAGGCCGGCGGCACAGCGCCCGGCAGATCTTCGGCAGGCCGATCTCCTCGAAGCTGAGCAGGCGGGAGGGAATCAGCCGAAGCACCAGGGCCAGGTGGCCCTTCTGCCGGAAGACCGAGACGCGGAACCGGCCGGCGTCGCCGAAGGCGAACCCGAAGTCCGTCCCGCCCTCCTCCTGGATTTCCTGCTGGTTGCGTTCCGGCGTGATCGACTTCATCAGGGCCGTCGTATCCTCCGGCTCCAGCACCTTGGTCTCCAGGGCGCGCAGGTGCCCGTGGAGGCGGATGACGGGAGGCTGTCCCACCGTCAGGTGAAGGTCGGACGCCCCCTGCTTGATCACCGTCTCGAGCAATCGGTCAATATGAAGTGAAGCCATGCATACCTACCCACGCGGCATTCCGGCACCGCTCGACCCGTCGGCTCCGCTGTCCGGCGCGGACACCGACACTCACTCCTCTTCACCCGGCTCGCCCACCAGGCCCTCGGCCTGGGTGATGCGGGCCACTTCCGCCGCGGTTGTCGCGCCCCGGAGAATCTTGATCTTCCCGTCTTCCAGCAGGTTCCTCATGCCCGCCGCCCGGGCCGCTTTGCGCATCTGGGAGGCCGGCGCCCGGTTGAACGCCAGCTCCCGCAACTCGGCCGTCATGCTCAGCATCTCGAAGATGCCCTGTCGCCCGCGGTAGCCGGTGCCGCCGCAGCTTTTGCACCCGGCCCCCTTGTGCAGCGTTCGGCCTTCCAGCTCCCGATCGGTGAATCCCAGCAGCCGGAGGACGAACTTGTCCGGCGTCGGGTCCTCGACCTTGCAGTCCTTGCAGATCAGGCGGATGAGACGCTGTGCCATGATGGCCTGAATGGCGCTGGCCACCAGGAACGGCTTGATGCCGATATCGATCAGACGGGTGATGGCGGACGGGGCGTCGTTCGTGTGCAGCGTGCTGAAGACCAGGTGCCCGGTCAGGGCCGCCTGAATCGCCACGTCCCCCACCTCGCGGTCCCGAATTTCGCCCACCAGGATGATGTTGGGGGCCTGACGAAGCATGGCCCGCAGGATTCGGGCGAAGCTCAGCCCGATCTCCTCCTTGACCTGGCATTGATTCATCCCCGTGAAGTTGTACTCCACCGGGTCTTCCGCCGTAATGATCTTCTTGTCCGGCCGGTTCAACTCCTGAAGGGCCGAATAGAGGGTGGTCGTTTTGCCCGATCCCGTCGGCCCGGTGACCAGGAAGATGCCGTTGGGCCGGCGGATGATCTTCTGGAACGCCTCGTAGTTGTCCTGCTCGAATCCCAGGGCCTGGATGCCCACCTGAGCGGACTCCGGACGCAGGATACGCAGCACCACACTTTCCCCGTGGTAGGCCGGGCACGCACTGACGCGGAAGTCGATGTCCTTGGAGCCAAACCGCTTCTTGATACGCCCGTCCTGGGGCACCCGCCGTTCCGCGATGTCCATGCCGGACATGATCTTAAGGCGGGTGAGCACTGCGCTCTGGATGTTCTTGGGCACGTCGTCCCGGACGTGGCAGACCCCGTCAATCCGGTATCGTACCCGCACGCGGTCGGCCATCGGCTCAATATGGATGTCGCTTGCCCGGCCTCGCACCGCCTCGCCGATGATCATGTCGATCAGCCGGATGACCGGGGCGTCCGGATCGTCGTCGTCCGAAAGCTCGGTCCCGTCCACGCCGTCCAGGTCCACGGACGAGTCGATGGAGGCGATGGTTTTGCTCATTTCCCGGTCGTCGTGGCCGTGGATGAACGTCTCGATGTAGCGCTTGATCTTGCCCAAGGGGGCCAGGGCGGGGACCACGTCCTTGGCCAGTCGGAACCGCAGGAGGTCCAGCGTATCCAGGTCCAGGGGGTCCGACACGATGATCTTCAGCCGGTTGCCTTCCAGGGCCATCGGCAGGACCTGGTGCCGCGTAATCAGGTCGGCCGGCATGAGTTCCTGGACCGTCCGCTTGTCGAGAATCTCCGGATTGTCGAGGTCGATGTATTCGAAGCCGAACTGGGTCGCGAGGGCTTTGGTCACATCCTCCTCTTCGCACAGCTCGAGCTCGACCAGGGCCTCGCCGATGCGGCGTCCGTTGGCCGTCGCGTAGCGGAGCGCGTCCTCCAGGGCCGGTTGCTCGATCACGCCCCAACTGACCAGAATCTCGCCAATTTTCTTGCGTCGTCTCGCCACGGTCTCCCTCGATTCGTTGCGGCCCACGGGGTCGGGCCGCCGTGCCGCGGACAACCCGTTGTCCGCGGACCCCCGCGAATGACCCCGGCGGGTCATGCGGGCGGCCAGGGCTGGTATACCGGTCGGAGCCCCGGCCGGCATCTGTGGCCGGCCACCGGCAGCCGGGAAATTCTACTTCTGCCGCGGCTTCGCATCAAGCCGCGGAGCGCCGGCACGCCCCCGGGGCGTTCGCCTACCGGATGCGTCGTTGACAGGTCCCGCCCGGCTCTGATAATGGGCCGTTCTGCGTACGGATTGGCGTGAGGAGTCCCCCCAACAGGAACGGAAGGGTCGATCAATGGCCAGTGACAAGAAGTGGGTCTATTTCTTCGGCAAGGGCATCGCGGAGGGCAGAAACCAGACGAAGGCCCTTCTGGGCGGCAAAGGCCTGGGGCTCGCCCAGATGACCGCCATCGGCCTGCCGGTGCCTGCCGGCTTCACCATCATCACGGAATCATGCGACTATTACTACAAGAACGGCAAACGCTGGCCCGGCCCGCTTGAGGCGGCCGTGAAGAAGAGCATGGCCCGGCTGGAGAAGGTCACCCGAAAGCGATTCGGGGACCCCAAGAGGCCGCTGTTCGTGTCCGTCCGGTCCGGGGCGGCCCTGTCCATGCCCGGCATGATGGAGACCATCCTGAACCTGGGGCTGAACGATCACGTGGTGGAGAGCCTCGGCAAGATGGCCGGGAACCGCCGCTTTGCCCTGGACGCCTATCGCCGGCTCATCATGATGTACGGCTCGACCGCCATGGGGGTCGAGCGGCACCTGTTCGACCACGCCTTTGACGAAGTCAAGGAGCGCCAGACGCGGGCGCGGCTGCAGAAGGGGCCCGACGCCGCCGTCGCGGACACCGACGTCAACGAGACCGAACTGGAGGCGGTGGTCGCCGAGTTCAAGCGGATCTACCAGAAGCACACCGGCCAGCCGTTCCCGCAGGACGCCTACCAGCAGTTGAAGGGCGCCATCAGCGCGGTGTTCAACAGTTGGATGGCCAAGAAGGCCGTCGACTACCGGAACGCGGAGAAGATCACCGGCTTGAAGGGCACGGCCGTCAACGTCCAGGAGATGGTGTTCGGAAACATGGGGGAGGATTGCGGGACCGGCGTGTGTTTCACCCGCGATCCGAACACGGGCGAGAACCTCTACTACGGCGACATGCTCTTCAACGCCCAGGGGGAGGACGTGGTCGCGGGCGTGCGGACCCCGCTGAAGCTCGAGGAACTGCACCGGATCATGCCGGACGTGTACGACCAGTTGGAGGCCGTCCGGATCATCCTGGAAGTCGAGTACGGCGAGATGCAGGACCTGGAGTTCACCATCGAGCAAGGCGAGCTGTTCATGCTTCAGTGCCGCACGGGCAAGCGATCGCCGGCCGCCGCCTTCGAGATTGCGGTGGACCAGGCCAGCAAGCCGCTGATCCCGCCCGCCCGGGCGAAGGAGCTGATCAAGAAGAAACTCGTGCCCAAGGCGACGGCGTTGAAGGCCACCAAGCCGCTGATCTCGCGTGAAGCGGCCGTGGCCCGCATCAAGCCGGTGGACATTGAGCGACTTTTCTACCCGGAAATTGACTGGGCCGCGACACGAGAGGAGCGGCGTGCCCCGTCCCTGGAGGCCGCCAAGGAGGCGGTCTGGCGCGAGTCGGGCCTGGCGACGGGCATCAACGCCGTGCCGGGGGCGGCCTGCGGCAAGGTGGCGATGACGGCCGACCAGGCCGAGGCCATGGCCAAGGCCGGCGAGAAGGTCATCCTGGTCCGCAAGGAAACGTCGCCCGAAGACGTGGGCGGCATGCACGCCGCGGTGGGCATTCTGACGGCCACCGGCGGCAAGACCTCGCACGCGGCCGTGGTGGCCCGCGGCTGGGGCAAGTGCTGCATCGTGGGCTGCGAAGCCCTGAAGATCAACGAGCCGGGCAAACAGTTCTCGGTGAACGGCAAGACGGTGCGCGAGGGTGACTCCATCACTCTCGACGGCAGCGCCGACAAGCGCAACGTGTACCAGGGCTCGCTGCGGCTCATCGACCGGACGCCGCCCGCCGCCTACCACACGCTGATGAAGTGGTGCGACGACATCCGCCGGCTGAAGGTCCGCACCAACGCAGACACGCCGGAAGACTCCGCCAAGGCGGTCGAGATGGGCGCCGAGGGCATCGGACTCTGCCGCACCGAGCACATGTTCTTCGCGACGGAGCAGCGACAGCTCGCCATGCAGGAGATGATCGTGGCCGACACGGAGGAGGCCCGCCGACACGCGCTGGACAAGCTGCTGCCCTTCCAGCGAGACGACTTCATCGGCATCTTCAAGGCCATGGACGGCAAGCCGGTCACCATCCGGCTGATTGATCCGCCGCTCCACGAGTTCGTCCCGCATACCGAAGACAAGATGAAAGAGCTGGCCCAGCATGCCGGGCTCGATCTGGACCACGTGCGGCAGCGGGTGCATCAGTTGGCCGAGTCCAACCCCATGCTGGGGCACCGCGGCTGCCGGCTGTGCATCACGTATCCGGAAATCCTGGAGATGCAGGTGCGGGCCATCATCGAGGCGGCCATCGAGTGCCGGAAGGCGGGCGTCCAGGTGTTCCCGGAGATCATGATCCCGCTCACCATCGACGCCAGGGAGTTGGGCCTTCTGGTGGACCGGACGAAGGCGGTCGCCGACGCGATCCTGGCCGAGAAACGAGCCTCGCTGACCTACCTGGTCGGCACCATGATCGAGACGCCGCGGGCCGCCCTGACGGCAGATCGCATTGCGGAAACCGCCGAGTTCTTCAGTTTCGGCACGAACGATCTGACCCAGACCACCATGGCCCTGTCCCGGGATGACGCCGGGCGGTTCCTGCCGGAGTATTGCGACAAGGACAAGACCGCCATCTTCGCTGACGATCCGTTCCAATCCCTGGATGTCGAGGGCGTGGGGCAGCTTGTGCAGATGGGGATCGAAAGGGGCCGGTCCACCCGACCGAAGCTCAAGGTCGGCATCTGCGGCGAGCACGGCGGGGAGGCCGCGTCCGTCAAATTCTGCCACCGCGTGGGCATGGACTACGTGTCGTGCAGCCCGTACCGCGTGCCCATCGCCCGGCTGGCCGCCGCCCAGGCGGTGATTGAGTCGGGCGCCAAGACCAAGGGCAAAAGCAAAGGCAAGGCCAAGGGCCGGGCAACCAAAGCCAAGGCCAAGGTCAAACCGCCGGCCGGCAAGAAGACCAAGAAGCCGGCCAAGCGAAAGAAGTAATACCCGTGCCATTGCTCCGTGAGCAATGCACACACACACGGGTGCGCCGCACCGGTTGACGGGCGGCGCACCCGTGTGCCTTTGGGCAAGGGGCGCCGACCCTCACATGCACGCCCATGGAACTGACCATTCCTCTGGTCTTTCTGCTCGTCTACGCCGGCATGATGCTCGGCCGCTTTCCCGGTCTGGCGCTTGACCGCACCGGCATCGCGCTGCTGGGCGCCATCGTGCTCATCGTCACGGACCAGGTGCATCTGGCGGATGCCTGGACCGCGATCGACGTGCCGACCATCGGCCTGCTGTTCGGCTTGATGGTCGTCTCGGCCCAGTTTCGGCTGGGCGGATTCTACACCGCCGTCACCCGCCGCATCTCCGCCGCCGACATGAGGCCCGTGGTGCTCCTGGGCGTCATGATGGCCGTGGCCGGCCTGCTTTCCGCCCTCCTGGCCAACGACATCGTGTGCCTGGCCGTCGCCCCGCTGCTGGTCGAGGCCTGCGCCCGGCGGGGGCTTCATCCCGTTCCGCACCTGCTGGGGCTGGCCTGCGCGTCGAACATCGGCTCGGCCGCCACGCTGATCGGGAACCCGCAGAACATGCTGATCGGCCAGACGATTCAACTGCCGTTCGCCGCGTACCTGCTGGACGGCGGCGTGCCGGCCGCCTTGGGCCTGGTGGCCGCCTGGGGAATCATCGCCTGGCTCTACGCCGGCAAGTGGCACGCCGCGACCCCCGTGCCGCACGTGGAAGCTCCGACGTTCAACTCCTGGCAATCCGCCAAGGGCGCGGTCATCCTCATCCTTCTGGTGGCGGGGTTCCTGGCGGCGCCGGTGCCGCGGGAAGTGCTGGCCCTGGCCGCCGCCGGCATGATCCTGGCCAGCCGCCGGATGCATTCCCACAAAATGCTGGGTCTGGTGGACTGGCAGTTGCTGGTGCTGTTTGCGGCCCTGTTTATCGTCAATCATGCGCTGCAGGCATCGGGCCTGACGGACCAGGCGGTGACTCGGCTGGGCGCCGCCGGGATCGATGTCACGCACCCCGGCTGCCTGTTCGGTGTCACGGTGGTGCTCTCGAACCTGGTGTCCAACGTGCCGGCCGTGATGCTTCTGCTGCCGGCGGCCACGCACCCACTGGCCGGCCCCGTGCTGGCGCTGGCAAGCACGCTGGCCGGCAACCTGCTGATCGTGGGCAGCATCGCGAACATCATCGTGGTGGATCAGGCCGCACGGCTGGGCGTGCGCATCAGTTGGCGCGAACACGCGCGCACCGGCATCCCTGTTACACTTGCCACTCTGGCCATCGCCGCCGCCTGGCTGGCGCTGCTCGCGCAGTGACGCACGGCGCGGGCGTCATGGGCAACCCAAGCGGCGGAAGACCGGCTGGAAAGCCGGTCCCACAAAGACAAGCGGATCCCACGAAACAGGAGTAGGATCCGCCGTGCGGACCAATCCTGCAGCCCAAAGCTCGCCACAGCGAGTCGCCGGGGCGACGTACAGCCCACAGCCTCCCAAGACCGGCTGGAAAGCCGGTCCCACAGACGGAGCCGGTCCCACAGACGGAGTCGGTCCCACAGACGGA
>CAZPHH010000091.1:0-18490 GCA_964586145.1 uncultured Phycisphaeraceae bacterium
CGTTCCCGTTGCAGTCATCGGACGTGCCGTCGGCGATGTCGCACTCGTCCGGCACTCTGTTGTTGTTACAGTCCTCCGATGCGCCGCTCGCGAGTTCCGTCCAATCGTGAAGGCCGTTGTTGTTGCAGTCCGGCCCGGCAGGGAACGGCCACGCCATAACCTCGGCCTGGTACACCTCCGCGGGACCCATCGAGAGAGGCGCCTGCGCCCAGGCAATGATCCGGATGTCTCCCTGATTGGCCCAGCTTGTTGCGTCAAACGTGAACTGCCGAGTAACCACTCGATATCCTCCCGGACTGAGCGTCAGGTCGGCAGTCGCCGCGGCCTGCTTGAAGCCGTGGCGGGAGTAACTCACCTCCGTTGGCCAGTGATCGAGAACCTGAACGATGTACAGGCGCACGGTCTTGGCCGCGCCTCCGACCTCGAGGCTCACCATCGCGGTCACCTCGTACGTCGAATCGCTGACCGGATCGCCGGTCAGTGCGATGGTCACGTCCGTCGGTACCTGTCGACGAGCGTCGTATTCGGCGTTGAACTCGGTGGGCTTGGAGCCCACAATGTTCGTCAGGCCGTCGAACCACGTACAGGGAACGGCCCCAGGCCAGGGATAGAAGTTGACGGCTCGATCATTGGACCAGGGAGTCCCATAGCCGTCGCTCACGTGATATTGAACGAGTGTGAAGTCATCGGCATAAGTATCGAGCATCTGGCTGAACGCCTGACCGGCGCTTCCACACGCCCCTCACCCCATCATCGACCATTCCTCCGCCAGGACGGTGCGCGATGCCGCGCTTGCCGGCGCGGAAGCGAGCCACCCCGCACAAATCGAGAGGACAATCGTCCACGGCACACGTTTCTCCCACGTTCCCAAATCCATCGCGTTCTCCTTGCTTGAAAGACTGGACACACACTCCTGTCAGATCGGCGCCGTGTCAGCCACGTCGCGTCCCGGTCGACCGGCGACGAACGGCAGCGCACCCTGCCGGCCCGCCTGTCGCACACAGGTCGGCTGCAGTCGAGTGCATACGGCTCGCGAGTTCGTTGTGTTCGGTGCCTGACCTCACGCGTTACGGGCTCTCCAGGTGTTCCACGAACGATGGAACGTCATTCGCGTGGATCAGGCCGTCGCCGGACAAATCCGCCTTTTCGCGAGTGCCGGCCACCGCTTGCCCGCAGCAGGCCTGGAAGCCTGCAGGATCCGTCCGGTTCAGGTCGCCGTCGAAGTCGGACACCCGCGGCCAGGCCAGCGCACTTCGCGGCAAAGCGTTGGGCCCGTGCTCATCGGTCAGATGCTTGCGGTCGAGATCGTCCTCGACTCCTTCGCCGGCACGGTCCGCCATGCCTTCGAGGCCGGTGCCGCCGCGATCCGCACCGGCCATCCGAACCTGCATCACATCCGATCGGTCCGTCGGTTCTTGAGATCCCTCGCTCGCTCCTTTTGAGAAACGGGAATTGACTTCGATACCTCCAGCAACCGAACGGGGCCGCCTCTCCGACACCCGCCCGGATCGCTCTTCTTCACTCTACCAAAACGAAATGCGCGATTCAACGAATAACCACAGCGTCGCCGATTGCCCTCACACACCTGGCTCAGGTTGCGCCGTTTGGCGTTTGAAACGGGCGTGGCGAGGGCGCCAGGCGGGTTTTTCGCAATCGTGTTCGGCACACAGCGTGCTCGCGTGGCGGGGATGGGGCGGGGGGCGGACAGGGAGGTTGGAAGGCCACAGCGCGCAGCAGGAAGGGCCGACCCGAGCAGAACGCGGATCGAGACTCCAGAGACAGGCTGGAAAGCCTGTCCCACACAGGTCACGCGGATCGGGGTCAGGAATCTTTCTTGCGTTCTGTCGGCGCGTTTGCCGGGGCGGGCGCGGCCTGCGCCGTGGTTCTCCCCTTACCCCTTCAACCCCGTGGTTGCGATGCCGCGGATGAACGTGCGCTGGGCGAGGAAGAAGAGGAGCAGCACGGGAATCACGGTCAGCGTCGCGGCGGCCAGAAGCTGGTTCCATTCCGTGTTGCCGGACCGGCTCTGCAGGAACTGCAACCCCAGCGCCAGCGTGAACTGGCCCTGGTGGGTCAGGTAGACCAGCGGGCCCAGCAGGTCGTTCCAGACCGTCAGAAAATGGAACAACGCCACGACGGCCAGGGCGGGCTTCGAGAGGGGCAGCACGATCCGCCAGAACACGCCCCATGTGGTGCAGCCGTCGATGCGGGCCGACTCCTCCAGCTCGCGCGGAATCGTCATGAAGAACTGGCGCAGCAGGAAGATGTTGAACGCACTGCCGAACCAGGCCGGCACCCAGAGCGGCAGGTACGTCCCGATCCAGCCGAGGTGCCGGAAAATCATGTACGTCGGGATCATCGTCACGGGGAACGGGATCATCATGGTAGCCAGGCAGACCCCGAACATCACCGTCCGGCCGCGGAACGGCACCCGGGCGAAGCCGTACGCGGCGATGGAACTCGATACCAGCATGCCCACCAGGCTCAGCCCCGCGATGATCAGCGTGTTGCGCGTGTACAGCAGAAAGTCGAAGTGCTCCGACCGGAAGATCGCCTCGTACGCGTCCGTCTGCGGCTCCTGGGGCAGGAACTTCGGCGGATACGCGATGACCTCCGTGTTCGGCTTGAGGCTGACCATGGCCATCCAGACCAACGGCAGCACAAACAGCATTGAAACGCCGATCAGCGCGACGTAGGTCGCGAGGCGGGGGAAGAGTTGAGCGTTCCGTAGGTTCATGGCGCTGTGCTGCGAATGTCCAATGTCAAATGTCCAATGTCAAAAGAATGTCAGATGTCCAATGTCCAATGGCAAAAGGAGGGGGTGACAGGCGTTCTTCATTTGACATTTGCCATTGGTCATTTTCCATTTCTGTCACGCTCCCCGGTAGTGGACCATCCGCCGGCTGACCCAGAACACCAGGCCGGTCAGGGCCAGGATGATCACAAGCTGGATCCAAGCCATCGCGCTGGCGTAGCCCATCTTCAGAAAGCGGTACGCGTTGTCGTACAGGTACATCGTGTAGAAGTAGGTCCCGCGCTCGGGGCCGGGATTGCTCATCACGTACGGCAGGGCAAAGATCTGCCACGTGCCGATGATGGCGATGATGACGTTGAACAGGATCACCGGGCTGATGCCCGGCAGCGTTACGTGCCAGAACTGGCGGACCGGGCTCGCTCCGTCCAGCCGGGCGGCCTCGTACAGCTCTTCCGGCACATCCTGCAGGCCGGCCAGGTAGATGACCACCGGCGAGCCGACGCCCCACAGGCTCACCAGAATCAGCGAACTCATGGCCCAGCCGGGCGAGGCGAGCCAGGCCGGCCCGCCGATACCTGCCACGCCGAGGGCCTGGTTCAGCAGGCCGTACTGCTCGTTCAGGGCCCACAACCACAGAACGGCCGTCGCCACCACGGGCACGACGGTGGGGACAAAGATACAGGTTCGGAAGATGCCCTGCCCGCGCACGCGACGGTTCAGCAGAACGGCCAGCAGCACCGCAACCAGGGTGCCCAGCGGGATTGCGCCGGCGGCGTAGATGAAGGTGTTGCCCAGCACCTTGTGGAAGACGGGGTCGACCGCCAGTTGGCGGTAGTTCTGCGTGCCGGTGAACACCGGGGGCTGCAGCAGCGGATAGTCGCAGAAGCTCAGGTACAGCGACATTGCCATGGGGACGGCCAGGAAGAACAGGAATCCCAGCCACCAGGGAGCGGTCCAGAGCAGGCCAGCGAGTTGTCGCGATCGTCTCATGCGAAAACTCACGGCGTGGCCTCGGCCGCCCGCCGCAGGGCAGCCATCCGCTGGTATTCGTTCACAATGGCGTCGATTTTGGCCTGGGTCTCACGCAGGGCTTCGTCCGGCGGGCGATGGCCCTGAAAAATGTTCTCGATCATGAAGAGCATTTCCACGGACGCCTCGGACCAGGTGGGCATGCGCGGGTAGCCGAACACGTCGTCGGAGTCGGCCAGGGCATCCAGGGTGCGGATGTGCTCGCGGATCGGGTGGTTCTCGAAAAAATCCTCGCTGGGCGTGCGGAAGGGCGAAAGCTTCCAGTGCTCACGGCAGAGCCTCTCCAGCACGTCCTGCCGCAACAGGTAGCGCAGGAACCGCATCGCCTCGCGGGGGTGCCGAGAGCCGCGCGGGATCACGAACACGTCGGAGCTGACAAACACCGGGTGCCGGTCCTCCCGATCGGCGGGGAAGCGGGCGACGCCGTATTCCAGAGACGGCTTGTACTGCCGCACCCAGTTGGCCACCCACGGGCCCTGGTAGACCATGGCCAGTCGTTCGGCAAGGAACGGGTTCAGCGGCCCCTCCACCGCGCCGACGTTGGCCTCAAAGGCGACGGACTGCTTGAGGCCCATCTCCACCCGCTGTTCGTACATCCAGCGGTGGGCGGCTCGGCCGGCCGGCGTGTCCAGCGTGAACTGCTGCCCATCCCAGAGGTTTCCGCCGAAGAAATACAGCCACACCCAGTGCCACCAGCCGAGCAGCTTGGGCGCGGGGATAAAACCGGCCTGGACGATCCGGCCTGCTTCGAATCGCGTGAGCTTGCGGGAGTACTCGTCCAGTTCCGCGAGGGTCCGCGGCGGGCGGTCGGGATCGAGCCCGGCCTCGCGAAAGAGCCGCTTGTTGTAATACAGCGCGATGACGTACGGCGTGCTGGGCAGGGCATAGAGCCGATCGTTGTACACGCCGATGTTCCACCAGGCGGGCTTGAAGGCGTCGGCGTCAATGCCAGACTCCTGCACGAGATCGTCGAGCGGCAGGAGCGCGTCGCGGTCGGCGAACTGCGCGATGATGTGGTCGTACAGGCCGGCCAGATCGGGCGGATCGCCGCCGGCGACGGCCACCAGCGTGCGCTGGTCGACGTTGCTGACCGCCAGATATTCGACCCAGATGCCGTCTTCGGCGCCCTGGGTCTGGTTGTATTCGGCGACGATGCGCTTCATGACGGCGCCTTCGACGCCGGTCCATTTCTCCCAGTAGCGGACGACGGTCCGGTCGGGCGGCACGTGCGGGGCCTGCCGCGGCCCGAACGCCAGCAGGGCCAGCGCCGGCAGGACGAGCAGAAGAAAGATGAGAGTGCCACGCAAAGTCATTGGAATCCGGCTGTAGGCCTTTCGACTGCGGGCTGCAAGGGTTGGTGGCGTCTCAACGCTCACCGATGTTCGCGGTCCGCACGGCGGACCCTACTCCTATTTGTGGGACCGGCTTTCCAGCCGGTCTAGCCGTTCCGCACGGCGGACCGTACAGGCCAAAACCTACAGCCTACAGTCCATCCACGAGCCGGGTGAAGATGCTCCAGTCGGCCAGGTCCACGTCATTGTCGTTGTCCAGGTCGCACTCGGCGAAGCGGGCGGCCGTGCAGCCGACGGGCACCTCACTGTTGCCCGGTCCGCTGAAGCAGGTGGCGAACGGGCTGTGGTCCCCGGCGTCGACGAACCCGTCGTTATTCAAATCACCCTCGTACGTCCAGCCGATGGCGCGGAGCATGGGCTTGATTTCCGGGTTCCGCATGAAGAGCTTCCAGCACAGCCCGGTGCGGTAGTTCTCGATCATCACCACGATCGGGCCCTGGTCGATGGCCAGGTACGTGTCGGAGAACCAGTTCAGGCCTGGATGAAACGCGTCGCGGAAGCCGTAGGGGCCCACCAGCCCGCTGGTGTACGTGTCGAAGAAGTAGCGCAGGGTGGCCAGGGACTCGGCCGGCGTAAACGGCATGGCGCTCAGGGCGGCCGTGGGGGCGATGGTGCCGTTGTCGTTGGTCGGCGAATGCGCGTCGTAGCCCCACGGATTCGAGCTGGCGGTCAACCCCCAGGCCAGTGCGTTGTACCCGACGTGGCCCGCCGGGTTGTGCTGGGCGTACGCCCGGTGAATGAGCGAGGTGTTGCGGGCATTGTCGAAGTAGTTGCAGTACGCGTCGCTCTTGTAGCGCGGGTCAAAGCCCAGGAACGAGTAGTGCGTGAAGAACAGCGGACCGCCCAGCGGCGGGCCGACCCACTGGCGATAGCCGTAATACGTGTTGGGGTTCGCGTAGTGGCTCGGGCCGGCCCATCCGCTGTAGTAGCTGGTGGCCGGCATGGGATGCGTGGGGGAGGCAATGGCCAGCAGATAGACGATCATGCATTCGTTGTAGCCGACCACGGGCATGTTCATGGCCCATCCGTGGTTTGGCGACCAGTGCCAGTACAGCACCTGGCCGCCCGAATAGCGACGGAACCAGTCCCATTCCACCTCTTCCCAGAGCGTCGTGGAACGTGTCCGAATCTCGGCTTCCACCGGGTCGGAACCGGTGAAATACTGGCGCACCGTCAGCAGGCCCTGAACCACGTACGCGGTTTCCACCAGGTCGGCCCCGTCGTCCTGCGCGCTGAAGGGGATGGTGGCGCCGGTGGTCCCGTGGACCCAGTGCGCCCACGCGCCGTGGTACCGGGTCGTGGATTCCTGGAGAAACGTGACAATCTGGAGCACACGGGCGGCCGCCTCCGCACGCGTGACCCAGCCGCGTTCCACGGCGATCGGCAGGATCATCAGGCCCATGCCGGTGCCGCCGGTCGCGCAAATGTCCGGCGCGTGCGTGTACCCGTCACGGATCAGCCCGCTCACCGGGTGGGCAAAGTCCCAGAAGTAGCTGAAGGTGGCCTGCTGGAGCGCGTCGAGCAGCTCTTCATCCGTCAGGCCGTTGTACTCGGCGGACGCCACGGTGGACGGCGCGGTTTCCTGCCCGTCGATCACGGCCGTCGCGTAGTAGTGGCTTCGCCCCGTGCCGGGCCCCACGGGGTCCGCATACGTCGCGGCCGGGTGCGGACTGGTGGTCAGCCGCGTGAACGGCCCGCCGGCCGATGCGGATCGGTACACGTGGTAACCCTGAGTGCCGCCGTCGGTCGACGGGTTCCAGGCCAGTAGGTTGTGCTCCGCAAAGGCGACGACCCCGAGATTTGTGGGCGTGGTCACCAAGGTGGGGCGGCGAAAGCGGAGATTGTCCACGTAGAGGGTCCCGTTGGCACCCGGCATGCCTTCAAGCACGAACGCCCAGATCTGATCCAGGCCCGTCTGCGTGCGGGTCGAAACGTTGAAGGACACGGTCGTCCAGACGCCGGTGGTCGCGGGCAGTCCGGTGGCGACCTGCCAGGCGTCCGGCGGGTCCCAGTTGGGGCTCCAGATGCCGATGATCGAAGGCAGGGCGGACGACGTGGCGATGTACACGTCGGCCAGCAACTCCTCCTCCCCGTCCAGGTCGTACGTGGTGCCGGACCAGAAATGGCGGTACTCCACCTTGCCGTCCTCACCCGTGAAGGTGAGTTTCAGTACGTAGTCTCCGTCGGTGGCGGGCGGGGCCCCCGCAACGCCCCCGGCCACACGGGCGACCACCAGCCCGGCGTCGCCGGCGCTGACGGTCAGGTCGGTTTCCCACGGTTCATAGCTGGTAAGTGGGGTGTAGGTGTCGGCCGCCGCCGCGCTCGCCAGGAAGAGCGCAAAAACGGCGGCGCCGATGCGCGTGGCACGGGCATCCAGTCGATCTCGTCGGTTACTTCGCATCTTCCATTCCCATCCCGTTGGTTTCGATGAGTTTTGCATACCACAGGCCGCTGGCCTTGATGATCCGCTGCTGGGTCGCGTAATCGCAGCGGATCAGCCCAAAACGTTTCTCATAACCGGCCGCCCACTCGAAATTATCCAGCAGCGACCAGCAGAAGTAGCCCCGAATGTCCAGCCCGTCGTCCAGGGCCTTGCGCAACACTGCGATGTGATCGCGGAGGTAGGCAATGCGGTTCGCATCATGCACGTGACCGTCGGGGCCCGGCTGGTCATCGTAGCAGGCGCCGTTTTCGGTGATGTAGAAGGGCAGGCCCGGGTAGCGCTGCGCCAGCCAGTGCAGCAGCCGGCCGAACCCGTCCGGCATAATGGGCCAGCCCATGTCCGTGTGCGCTCGCTGGGGCTGGGCCTGTTTCTGGTACTGCAGGGCGCCGTCGTTCGCCGAATGGCACACGACGTTGCTCATGTAGTAGTTGAGGGCAATGTAATCCCAGGAGCCGCGGAGCAGGTCCGCATCCTCGCGGGAGAACGCGGGCAGCAGGTCGCCCAGCCGCTCGCGCAGCACGGTCGGGTAGTCGCCGAAACAGCACGGATCGGCAAACCAGCCGCCGAAACCGAGCATGGCCCGCTCGGAAGCCGCGCGGTCCTCCGCGGTCTCGGCGGCGGGGAAGCTGTACTCGGTGTTCAGGGCGAAGCTGATGGCGCCGCCGGCGTGTTTCGAGGCGCGATACGCGGCCACGGCGTACGCGTGCGCCCGCAGCAGGTTGTGTCCGGCGCGGTAGCCCCAGGCCCGGTTGCGGATCCCCGGCGCATGGCACCCGACGAAGTACCCCGCATCCACCACCACCCACGGCTCGTTGACGGTCAGCCAGAAGCGCACGCGGTCCCCCAGCCGGTCGTACACGCGCTCCGCGTAGGCGGCGAACAGCCGCGGCAAATCTTCATGGCGCCACCCGCCCAGCTCCATCTGCAGCGCGGCGGGCAGGTCCCAATGGTACAGCGTGACAAACGGCTCGATGCCGGCCTCGCGGAGTCGATCCACCAGGCGGTCGTAGAAATCCAGGCCCTTTTCGTTCACCGTCCCGCGCCCGAGCGGCATGACCCGCGGCCAACTCACGCTGAACCGATAGGCGTTCAGCCGCAGCCGGCGCATGAGTTCTACGTCCTCGCGCCAGCGGTGGTAGTGGTCGCACGCAATGTCACCGGTCTGTCCGCCGGCCGTCTTGCCCGGGGTGTGGCAGAACACGTCCCAGATGCTGGGCCCGCGTCCATCTTCGTGCGCGGCGCCTTCGACCTGGTATGCGGCGGTTGACGCCCCCCAGAAAAATTTGGCGGGAAACGCTTTCATGCCATCCTGCACTCCGCCAGCCGGGAGAAACGGCCGGAACCTCCGCCTTCCATCTTATCCGATCCAGCCCGCCGGAGGTGGGCAAAAGTGCCGCAGGACAGGGCCAATTCGGTCGATCCAATCCTGGAAACCGACTGCGAGACTTTTCCTAATGCCTTTTTCTGCATGGACTTAACTTCTCTGCCGGGCTTTCGGTGGACCGCCGATGGACTGCGGCAGCCCCCGATCCATAGAATTCAGGGTATCATGGAATGAAAGCGCTTGCAATAGCTTTCTGGGTTTGATACAGTACGCCTCATTGGAGGAACCCGTCTCTCTCGACGTGGTGTGGGGCGATGGCCGCGTGTCTCGTCGCGGCCGATGCGACCCCGGGTGAAAACAAGGACTCACGAGGCTCATCTCTCGATGGAGGAGGACTCTCATGGAGCGAATGGCAAGAAGAGCAGTGATTGTGGCGGTGCTGGTGGTCGCAGGGCTGGCCGTGGTCTCGGCCAACGCGGCGCCGGCAGTGGACAGCGCGATCATCAAGACGCGCATCTTCAACGACGATCCGGATTCCATTCTGACGACGAACAACAACTACCCGGCCTCCATCCTGATCAAGGATGAGAAGGTGGACGGGCCCGGCGGCTGGGCAAACCGGCACAATTTCCGCCTGTCGGAAAACGGCGGGGTGTCGGATGCGGTGTTCATGAATGACCACCAGTTCTCTCTCTTCGCGGACGTAACCATCACAGGCCCGGCCCCCGTCGAAGGCGGACTGAATCTCTCGCCCTGGTGGTCCAAAGACGTGGACGGCGTGTTCATGCTGAATGCCGGAAGCGGCGAGATCGCATGCTTCGGCGGTCGGCTGCCCTTCTACAGCTTCACCGCCGGCCAGGGATTGACGTACACCAAGGGTGAGACCGTCCGGCAGGGGATCATCTATACCCCCAACAGCCTGACGGAAGAAGATCCGGCCACCATCGAGTACGTCCTGATCCAGGGTGGGAACACCTACACGTCCGGACCGCTGGGGTTCGACATGGGCAACCCCGACGAGGATCCGCCCTACGGGCTGTGGGGCTGCCTGAACGACGCCCGACTCGGTGGGTTCGTGCAGATTCAGGTGCAGGACGGCAACCCGGACAACTGGGGTCAGATTGAGTTCGGGAACATCGTGTACGTGCCGGAACCGGCGGCACTGGCGCTGCTGGCCCTGGGCGGGCTGGCGATGCTGCGCCGGCGGTAGAGACCGGCTGGAAAGCCGGTCCCACAGGGAATGACCGGCTGGAAAGCCGGTCCCACAGGGAATGACCGGCTGGAAAGCCGGTCCCACAGGGATGACCGGCTGGAAAGCCGGTCCCACAGGAGTTGACCGGCTGGACCCCGCAGCGCCGGGACGGTCCCACAAAGGAGACCGGCTCGAAGGCGGGTCTGAGAGGCTATCCGATCCGGAAGGAAAGCCGATCCGGAAGGAACGGATCAAAGACAGATTGGTAACGGTCCGCGACACCGGCGGTGGCCGGGGGACGGCCGCGCCGGTGTCGCGGGACCGCGGAGGCGGGAGACAGAAAGGAAGGTTTCCCATGGCGAGGACGGCGCGGATGGACGGGAAGGGAAATCGAGCGTTCACGCTGATCGAGCTTCTGGTGGTGGTGTCCATCATCGCCCTGCTCATCGCGATCCTGCTGCCCTCGCTGAAGAAAGCGCGGGACCAGGCCAAGGACACGGTCTGCCGGTCCAACCAGCATCAACATGGGCTGGCCGTCGGGTACTACACGCAGGACTACGGTGACTATCTTCCGTGGATGAAAGGGCGGGACAACGGGAGCGGGAATTCCGATCCCCGGCTGCGATACACGAGAGCGCCTTACTCGCAATACCATCTTTTGTTTCACCTGGTGCCGTACACGAAGACGACCAAGGTCTTCGACTGCTCACAGGCCAAGGGGGGTTCGTCCGTTCGGAACCGCATTGGACGGGGACCCCGCTCCGTCCTCGGGTACCCCGTGGCAAACGAACCCGACACGTATGCCGGCAAGGAAACCGACATGGGCATTGCCGCGTACAGTGTCCGGCGGGCTGACGAGCTTTGGCCGGAGAAGCAGGCCACGTTGTTTCCGGCGATCCCGTTGGCCGGGACTCCCTACGTCAAAGAGCTGTACTCCGAGTTCTGGTTCAATGACTGGAGCTACGGGGCCACGGCGGGGACTTTTGCCATTCCCGCGATCAACGGAAACCAGGTCAACAGGATTACGTTTCCGAGCATGGCGGTCATGATGAGCGATGCGGTCCACTGGAACCCACGGCACCGCGGCGGCACGGGCAGTCACCTGATGTTCGTGGACGCGCACGTGGAGTTCTACAAGTTGGACAACCATCACGACCGCGAAGGCCACAACAGCGGGGTGCGCGGATGGGCGAACGCCCTGGACAAGGACAGGTTCGGCAACCGGCCGTTCTGGTCCTGGGGATTGGGAAGAGGAAAGAACCCGGTGAACGGGGACCAGTAATCGCAGGAAACGCGGCGGGGCCGCCCGATCCGCTCGGGAACGGGCACGACCGGACGCGAAACAGAGGACTCATCGATCTTCGATGGAGGTGCGAAAGATGATTCAGCGGCGATGGTTTGTGCTTGTCGTGGCCGTCGGTCTGGTGCTTCCCTGGTCAGCGCTGGCCCGCCAGAACATAGTCAGCAATGGCAGTCTGGAGGCGGGTGAGGGCCAGGGCGGCCCCAATCCGTTCATTGCGGCAAACTGGACGGAGTTCGGCGAAAACGTGGAACGGTCGCTGGAGGTCAACCGCACCACCGGTGGTGAAGCCGCGCTGAAGACCTTCGGCGACTCGGTCAATAACGCGGCCGGCGGATACCAGGAACTGCAGGCCTCCCCGGGACAGAGCATCTCGGCTGGCGCCTGGCTCTACACCCGCGGCACGGACAAACTGGGCGGTACCGGGCAGGCGGGCATTCGCGTGGAGTTCCTGGGGTTGTTCGGCAACACGATCAGTTTCAGTGAAACCCTCGTGGTGGATTCCAGTTCCCCGGCCGACACCTGGATTCAGGCCACACGAGGCCCGCTGACCGCCCCGGCCGGAACGGCGAAGGTCCGGCTGACCTGCATCCTGCGCTACACGGTGGGCAGCGTATCCGGGTCCGTCTACTGGGACGACGTGACGCTGACCGGCGCTACGGGCGCCCTGCTCAACGGAGACATGGAGGCCGCCGGCGTCAGCGATGACCCGAACCCGCAGGGCATCGAAGACTGGACCGGGTTCAATGACCAGCAGAAATCGGACGAAGCCGCGTTCCACGGCGTGTCCAGCGTGAAACTGGGAATCGATGAGCTGTACTCGGGCCTCGTGCAGGAAATGGGGGACCTCGTCGCCGGCGACCGCATCGTCCTGAAGGCCCGCGCAATGATTCCGTCGTCCGAACCGCTCAACGGAAACGCGATGGTGGGCATCAAGCTCGAGTTTTCGTCCGCGGCCACCGTGCCGCCGCCGGAGGAGAACTTGGCCTTTGACGAGAACGTAACGAGCAACGCCTGGGTGCCCGTGGGAATCAGCACCACCGTTCCCCCGGGAATGACCAAGGCCCGCATCGTGATGATCTATGTTGGAGACAGCGAAACCACCGGCGCGGTTCGATTCGACAGCGCCTCCGCCACCCGCAACGGCGGTTCGAATGTGCTGCTGAACCCGAGCTTCGAACTCGGCGACGGGGGCGTCAACGGCCTCTCGGACTGGACGGAGTTCGGCAGCGACGTGTCGTCCGCTCAGAAGGATTGCTTCGTTCCGGGGTGGACACCACTGGACGGCAATTGCACGATGAAGGCCACCGGGCAGGCCGTCGCGGGCATCTACCAGGAAATCGACGTGGCCGAAGGGGAGGGCCTCGACGCCAACGCATACCTGTTCACCGGCGGCCCGGTGGGCGAGCCGCTGACCGGTCCCGGCCGGGCCGGCGTAAAGGTGGAGTGGGCGGCGGGCGGCGTACCCGAAAACGTGGACATCGGCGGCCCGCCCAACACCATCCTCGCCGGCGCGGCAACGGACGTCTGGCATGACCTGTACATTGACTACACCATGCCCGCCGGATCGGCCGCCCGTGTGAAGTTCACGAACATCATCGCCAAGGGATCGGCCACCGAGGGCGTCGCCTACATGGATGCCTGCGAGGCCGTGGTCACCAACTTCTACGACGGGGCGGACGCCGACGGCGACGACGACGCCGACCTGGCTGACTTCGCCTTCTTCCAGGAATGCTACACGGGCAGCGGACCGACCATCCTCGGCTGGCCGTGCCTCGTGTTTGACGCCGACGAAGACGACGACGTGGACATGGCCGACTACCTGTTCTTCGAGGGCGGGTTGATCGGCCCCGTGCCGTAGCACCGAAAGAACCAACACGACGACCATCCGAGGACCACAGTGGGTGATCACCAGGGAATCCGGAGCTCTCAGCAGGAGGCTCCGGATTCCTTCATGTTCCGGGGCCGGCGACTCCGCCCATTGGCCGGGCCGCAGGAAGTTCGCGGTTGACGCAAGCCCTGGCCGCTTTGATCATGGCGATCATGAGCGACCTGCAGCCGCCTGACCGACTGGAAACTGAACGGCTCCTCCTGCGGCCTCTGGCCGAATCGGATGCGGAAGCGATCCACGCCAACTGGGCGTGTGATCCGGAAGTCTCACGGTATCTCTGCTGGAAACCGCATCGCGACATGTCCGATACACGGGCCTACCTGGAATACGTGCGTGAGCGGTGGGCGTCCGGTGCCGCATTCGATTACGGCATCGAACGGCGCGAGGACGGCGAACTGATCGGCGCCATCGCGATTCGGCCGGCCGGCCACCAGGCCGAACTCGGATACAACCTTGGACGGGCGTTCTGGGGCCGAGGTTACGCCACGGAGGCCGTCCGATGCCTGGCCGACTGGGCACTGGCCCAACCCCCGATTTATCGCGTGTACGCCCTGCACGATGTGGACAATCCGGCCTCCGGGCGGGTACTGGAGAAGGCCGGCTTCATCCGGGAGGGCCTTCTCCGCCGACGGGGCAGACACCCGAATGTCAGCCCAGAGCCCCGGGATGCCGTGCAATATGCGAAAACTCGGTAAGCCCCGGCAGCCCCGGCCCCTCAGCCGCCTGGGAGGTCGCGGTCAGTACGGACAAGGTTCTGATACCCCCCCGACGCCGCCCCCTTAAAGTCGTGGTGAACAAAGGATTGGAATCTGGATGGGAGGGTTTCGGGGGGGTTGCCGCGCGGGGGAAGTCCGCTTATAGTGCGGGGGATTGGATCGTCGAGTCAGCAGGTTTGCAAGGTGGATTCTTCACTTCTTCGTCGCACTGTTCTGATCGGCCTCCCGTCCTTCGGGCCGAAGCGTCGGCCACTTTCACATGCGACCCTGAAAGAGAAAACGCGGGTCGGAGTTACCATCGATTAGGAGAAAACGATGGGCAAGAAGTTGTACGTGGGGAATTTGTCCTATGACACCAGCAGCTCCGATCTGGAGCAGTTGGTGGCGGCGCATGGAACTGTGGTCAGCGCCGAGGTGATCATGGACCGGGCGACCGGCCGGAGCAAGGGATTCGGGTTCGTCGAGATGGAGTCCGAGTCGGACGCCCAGGCGGCCATCGACGCCCTGAACGGCCAGATGCACGGGGGTCGGGCCCTGACGGTGAATGAGGCGAAGCCTCGCGCTCCGCGCCCGGGTGGCGGCGGCGGCGGCGGACGGGGCGGCTATGGTGGCGGCGGCGGTCGCCGGGACCGCGATCGGTACTAGACAGCACGGCTGAATCAGCAATGTGCGGGGTCGCCTTCGGGCGGCCCCTTTCTTATGCGCCGGCCAATGGATGCGACCTCACCAGAGTCGGGGCGGGCCGGGGTTCAGGACGACGGTGGCACCCACAGAGGGCGGAACGAAGGGCACGAACTCTCCATCTTCCCAGTGAAGCCAGCGCAAGGACGGGTCTCCCAGGGGTTTTTCGAACCGAAACATGACCTCGGCCGGGCGGCGGTCGGGAGTCAGGGCGTTGACGGTCACGGTCAGGCCGGTCAGGTGGACCTGTTGGCCCACCGCCATGGGGTTTCGGTCGTCGCGGACCAGTGAATCGAGCGGGCCGGTGAAAAAGCCCTGGTCCGGCCGGATGACCAGCGTGTGCGCATCGGGTCGGCGCAACGTGAGCCGGTCAATGCCCGGGGCCAGGGTTCGCAGATGACGCGGAACGGATTGGCCGGTTGCTTCGCGGAGCATGGGCGTGTAGGCGGCATGGACCATGCTGGGAGGATTGACCAGCACAAGGTCCTGCCGGGCGAGCGAATCATCCAGGGGCGTGCGGACCTGCAGTTGCTCATCCAGAGTGCGCGCGCCCACGGGCCGGCCGGCGCGCAGCGGCATGGCCAGCGGCGACAGCACGGCGTGAATCAGAAAGAGCAGCCCGCCGAGCACGACGAAGACCGCGCGGCCGGCCCGACCGGCGGGTCGGCCATCACCGCGACGAAACGCGGCAGCAAGGAGTTGAGCGAGCAGGGCATAGGCGCCGATTCCCGCGAACATCATGAGGCGGTCCGCCGCAAACGCGGCGCAGGCGGGCAGCGCGGAAAGCATCATGCCCGTGGCCCAGAACCGAGCCGATCGGCTTTGCCGCAGCAGCGGCCACAGGGCCAGAGCCAGCAGAACGCAGGCAGCCGTCGCGGCTCGCCAGTGCCACAGTGCGAAGCCCTCACCCAGCACCGGCTTGAGAACGAGGCTCGTCTCCGCCGGAGGCAAGGCCCATTGCCCCAGCAGCATCAGGGGCAGATTGTGAAGGACGGCGGCGGCGTGCCGTCCGGGCTCCACCAGCGGGTCCACGTAGCCGCCCACGTGTTCCACCCCGGCACCAAAAGCCGTCCACCCCACCCGCCAGGCCAGAGCCACCACGACGAACGGCGTCAGAGAAAGCAGCCGGCTTTGCCACCGGCCCCGGTCGAGCCAGAGTGCATACGCGGCCAGGTAGCCGCACACGGCCACTCCCGCCTCCTTGGCCAGCAGGCTCAGAAGCAAAGCGCCCGCGGCCAACGCCGCGAAGGCCGGTCGACGTTCGCGCCGCCAGCGATCGTGAGCGATCAGCGTGAACGCGGCGAAGGCCAAGGCAATCAGCGTGTTTCGATTGGCCAGGAAACCGACAACCATGCCGTGAGCGTCGTTCACGGCGTAGAGCACGGCGGCGGCAGCGGCCAGGCCGGTGGTGGGCAGCAGGCGGCGGTATGCGCAGGCAATCGCGGCGACGGCGACCGCGTACCAGAGAATGCTCTGCGCGTGCATCCAGACAGGACCGGACGGCCAGAGCCAGTAGTCGATGCGATGACTCAACGCGGTGAACGGACGGAAGAAGGCGGCCTTGGCGTGCGGGTACGTCCACCAGGGCAGGAACCCGATGTCCATCGCCCGGTGCATTCGCTCGGGGTCTCCGTCGAAGAACCGGAACATGTTCCACCAGGGCGGCAGCAGCTCTCCGTAGTGCGCGGAGCCCGTCATCACCATGCGGTGGAAATGGTCGTCCACCACCCAGCCGGCACGCAAGGAAGGCAGCGTCAACAGGATGGCGAGCATCGCCGCCACCAACGGCCAGGGAGCGCGAATCACCCACGACGGGCGTGGTGAGAGCGAGAGAAACGCGGCGGACGGTTCTTCAGAATCCTGAACCAACAGGTTCTCTCCGCTCGGGCCAAGGCACATCACGCGAGCCGAACCGTCACCGCGGGGCCGGTTGCGAGGCCGGTTGACTGGCGGGCGGCGGGCGGTGGCCGAGCACCTGTTCGGCCGTCGCGCGACGAACGGCGGAGGTCATGTTCTGCCGCAACTGCATCCGGCCCAGCGGGGAATCCAGCCGAGAGGTCAAATCGAGGCTCGTTTCCGCCGAGGAAAGCTGCCCGGCGTCGTAGTCCCAGACGTACTGCCCGCCGACGGTGCCGCTTTCAACCACAAAGGCGTCGCCCAGGCTCAACAGAGATGATGCGCCTCCGGAGGACGCCCCCTTGGTAAGCGTGCCCTTCATCGCCAGCTCGGCCGTCTGCTGCCGGGCGTTCACGCGTCGGAACTCGAACTTCTGCTCCATGACCAGCGTTCCCACGCCAAGCGGCAGGGCGATCGACGTCTTCCGCGGCCAGGCAGCCCGGACGCGGGCCGGGCAGGGGGCGCCCGCCGTCACAAAGAGGGGCAGTTGCTCAAACGTCTCCCGGGAGAAGAACGAATCCGCCAGGCTGCCAAGGGGGTCGACCAGCCGGCCCCATCCGCCGGCGCCCGCGGTCAGGCCCACGAAGTCGATTACCCGCCCGGTCGGGTCCACCCGAATTGTGACCGGCCGCTCCAGCAGCCGCGCGAAAACCGGGGCCAGCGGCGAGGAGCTGCCGCTCTGGCGAGAGTCGTAATCGAGCATTTCGGAAATGCCGGGGATTTCGCCGTCTGTTTTCAGGGCCATGTAGCACAGCCGCCACTGCAGCTCGGCAGAGCCGTCGTCGGCCACGGTCGTCACGCGGAGCGACATGCCCGACTCGGTGCGAACGGTGACCTGCTGGCCCACGCCCGCGTCCGGAACGGCCACCTCATGACGGATGACGCTGTTGGTGATGTAGTAGACCTCGGTGTCGGGCTTGAACTTCGGAGCCAGATCAAACGGGGCGGCAAGGGCCGTCGGGCCGACCAGAACCGCGATCAGCATGCTTCGCATCAGGGGGTTTGCAGGCATGGGCGGTCTCCATTCCAGGTTGGCGCCGTATCGGTCGCCGGTATCAGGAGCGGTGTTCCGTCTCCTCGGTACGTGTGGCGAGGCCCCGCTGGTACGCCTTCCAGCCGGGACACCACCGGATGTGCCATCGCCAGACCCGGGCCAGCCACGACCGCGGACGGCGTTCGGCAAGCTTCCGGCAGGGGCAGTAGGGACACAAGTGCCGGTAGGCCATCACGTGCTCCACAAACAAGCGCCGGGGCACACACGCCAGGGTCGATCATGGTAACGCCGGCGGCGGAAGGGGGCAAAACGGCGGTCCCGGCGCGGCGGGCCTATACTCAGGTATGCGAGCAGCGGGAAAGACCGAGCCGATCGTGATCGTGTACGACGCCGAGTGCGCCTTCTGCCGGGCACAGATTCGTGCCATTCGCAAGTGGGACCGCGGCGGAAGGTGCGAGTTTGTCGCGGCCCAGGATCCCGACCTGCCGGACCGGTTTCCGCAATTGCAGGGGACGGACCTGGCGGACGGGTTGCGAGTGATCCTGCCGGACGGGCAGGTCCGCCTCGGGGCCGACGCCGTCCACGCGATCGCCCAGCGCCTGCCTGCGGTTCGCTGGCTGTCCCCGGTGTATCGACTGCCCGGGGTCGGCGCCCTGTCCCGTCGGGCGTACGCCTGGATAGCCGCCAACCGACATGCCCTGAACCGCTCCTGTCAGACGGGCTCCTGCCGGTTGTAGGGCCCTGCCGAACCCCTACATCACGTTCACCGACCGCCTCAACGGCCAGGAGATCCAGCGCCCCCCTCGCCTCCGTGATGCGTGCGGGTCGCCCCATGCCCCCAACCCACCTCCAACTGCCCCGGTTGTCCAGAAAAATCACCTTTGCCCGTCTACGACTCCTTCAACCCTTGACGCGCG
>CAZPHH010000092.1:0-18267 GCA_964586145.1 uncultured Phycisphaeraceae bacterium
CCGCCGCCGAAGCCGCTGCCGACGACGAGGACGACGAACCCGACGAGGACGATTCGTAGCCCGACGTGTGGTCGGGGCCTTATTGGCCGAAGACCTGGTCCAGGATAGCGGTCTTGCAGGCCATGCACTGTTCGTACGTGATGTCGCCGGCGAGCAGGTCCGTGCTGCATCCTTCCGCGGCGGCCTGCAACTCCTGGACCTTGGTGTAGCCGTTGATCTGGTCGAACTGGGCCATCGTCACCGCGGTGAGCATCTGCGACTCCGTCATTACCTCCGCGCATGCGTCCCGGATGGCCGGCGTGACGAACAGATCACCCCACAAGCCTTCCGCGTCCGTTCCGCAGCCCGCGAGGATCAGGAGGGCGCCGCACAACCATGCGATCTGTATCCGCTTCATTGCAGTCTCTCAGGCTCGGGCGAGGCGTGTGGGGACCGGCGGGCACGTCACCGCGCCGTGGTCCCGCAGGCCGGCAGAGCTTCGTACAACCACCCTACCGTCGCCGCCCGCATCGTTCAAGCGGACCGGGGGCGCCCGCCGGCCAATTCGATGGCCCGGTAGGGCCTGTGGCAACGGGGGCAGTGGCCGTTGGCGGGTTCGCCTTTCAGGACGCCCAGACAATGGTGGCACAGCGGCTCCAGCGAGAGGCCGAAAGCACGCAGGCGGCCGGGGGTCCGGCGGCGATGGTCCACGTATACCAGCAGCACTCCCGACACGGCGAAGATGGGCTGGTAGCATGCCATCTTCATCGCGGATGCGTTGAATCCCGCCCCATTGTGAGCGCCAAAGATAGCCGCGAGCACCATCAGCATCCAGCCGATGGCCAGGGCGGCGGCGACCTGTGCCCAGCCGACGTACAAACGCGGGTCGAAGCTGCCTCTCATCCCCGGCCGGACGTACACGTGCTCCGCGAGAATGGGAGCGCCGCAGTGTTCGCAGTAATTCTGCCGGATGCCCGTGGTCCGCCCGCAAGCGTCGCAGACCGCAGCCTCGGGCACGCGCCGGCCCTGGCGATAGCGAATGATGTTCTGCGTGAGGATGAAGGTCACCAGCGTGACACCCATCGCCGCCACGCCAACCGTAGCGGAAGCAAGCTTCCCAAGCACGACGGCGACAAGCGCCATCGTCAACGCGGCCACCCAGCCCAGGTCGGACTCCAGGCTGCCGCGCGGCACCAGAACGGACCCGCCCTGCACGATGTGGTCGATCTGCTCCGGCATGGGCAGGGCGGCGCGGCGGCCGCATTCCGGGCAGCGATCGCTTCGCAGGTGCCGCAGTGAGTACCCGCATCCCTCGCAATGCGGGTCGATGATCTCCAGCTTGGTGGTCGCCTCCTGAATGGCCCAGGCCCGCGGGCGGGCCCTCAGGGATACATAACAGACGGCGACCAGGGGGACCGCGATCGCGACAGCCGTCAGCGCGGCAACGCTGCCCAGGACGATGGCCAGACTGACCAGGCTGGCGGCCGCGGCGACCCAGATGAGTTGGTCCCGCCGGCGCCGCCTGTTCAGCATGTTTCGTTGCTCTCGCAGCGTGTCGGCCATCGCGTCGGCCTGCGGCGTCCAGGGGTCGGGCCGATCGCCGTGCGAAGCGGTCGGCACTGCGGCGTACGAAGGCGGCGGAAGCGGGTCGCTCATAGGTGCTCCGATGGGCTGTCGGCGGCGGCCAGGGCACAGGCGGCCTGCCGGAACGGGTCGGACCCGGCCGCGGCAGCCTCCACGGCCGGCACGGGTCGGGCGTCCGTGGCCGTTCCGTCGTCGTGTCGCCAGGCCGGGTGCGACGGGTCCAGAAAGTCCGCGAACGACGGAATCTGCCGGCCTTTGCGGTGGTAGTAGTAGTGAATCCCGCGCCAGATGGCGAGATTGGTCAGCCAGCCGTACTTCTTAAACGGCCACACGCCCAGCCTTCGGGCGGCCGATCGAAACGAGTAGAACTCGGCGAAGGCCGCGATCTGGGCGTGTCGCAATTCCAGCGGCGTCATGCGCTCGGGCTGGAAGACCACGGAGGTCCCGTTGTAGCGGTCCCAGTCTTGGGAAAGGATGCGGCCCTGCGTCTTGTACTTGTGCCAGACGGCCGTGCCGGGGTAGGGCGTGAGAATGGGATAGCAGCTCATCGACAGCCCGGAGCGCTGGGCGAAGCGAACGGTGCGCATGCATGAGCGCCAGTCATCCGTGTCAAAGCCGAAGATGAACGCGCCCCACAGGCTGATGTTGTGGCTGAGAATCTTGCGGATTCGCCAGGGGTAGGTTTCCGGGTCCACGTAGCGCTTGCCGGCCTCCGCCAGGGTGGCGCGGTCCGGGCTCTCCAGGCCGAGGATGAGCCCGAGGCAGCCGCTTCTCTGCATGGCGGCCAGCAGCTTGTCGTTGTTGCTGATGAGGATATCGCACTGGCTGGCCCAGCGGATTTTGAGAGGCTCCAACGCCGCGCAGAGCTCGATGGCCCAGCGGTGGTTCCCCGCAAAATCGTCATCCGAGAAGATGAAAACCCGGGTGTTGAAGCGCTCCTTCGCCTCCCGCATTTCCTCCACGATGTCCGGGATGGCTCGCTGCCGGAACTTTCGCCCGAACACAGCGGGCGTGGTACAGAACGAGCAGTTGTGCGGGCAGCCGCGGGTGGTTTGGATGGGGTTGAAAATCAGGTAATCGGCCGGGTTGAGCAGGTCCTTGCGGGGAGTCCCGATCAGCGCTTCGGGAAATTCCGCCCAGTTGTACGTGCGGCGCAGCCGGCCGTGCCGCCAGTCGTCCAGCATGGGGGGCAGGCCGGTCTCCCCGTCGCCGATGCAGACGGCGCTTGCATGGCGCAGCGCCTCTTCCGGCATGACGGACGGGTGGATTCCGCCCATCAGCACGGTGACGCCGAGGGCCCGGTATGCGTCGGCGAGCGCGTAGGCGCGCCGGGCCTGCGTGGTCATGGCGGAGATGCCGACGATGTCGACGTCGGCGGTGGGGCGGTGCGGTTGCTCGAGGATGCACTCGTCGACGATCTCGACGTCCCACTCGCGAGGCACGGCCGCCGCGCAGACGGCCACGCCCACCGGCATAAACACCCCCCTGCGCGAGACCGTCATGCGCCGGATGAGTCCGGGCATGGTCACGGTCGAGAGCGGGTTGTTCGGGTTGATCAGCCGGATCTTCGGCCGCACCCGGGGCGTCGCGAACTCCACGGCCAGCCCTCCACATGGCTGCGCATGGTACGCCGCGCCCGTCGTATTGCAACGCGCGCGTGGCGGCCGGAGTCAGAGCGGACTTTGCCGCGCCGGGGCTTTCTCGGCCTCACCTGCAGCCCCGCAGCCCGGTGCGGATCAGCGCGCGGTCTTCAGAATGTCGCGAATCTCGGCCAGCAGTTGTTCCTGGGTCGGCCCGGCGGGTGCGGGTGCCGGCTCCTCGGCTTCCAGGCGTCTGCGGGCGGTGTTGATCGTCTTGACAAGAAGGAACACGGCCAACGCAACGATCAGGAAGTTAATGAAGACGCTGATGAAATCGCCGTAGCCCAGTTCGACAGCGGGTTGCACGATTTCACTATTTTCGATGACCGCGTCTTTGAGCCGGATCTTGTAGTCTGTGAAATCCAGGCCGCCGATCAGAAGACCCAGGGGCGGCATCAGGACCTTGTCGACGAGCGATTTTACCAGCCCGCCAAACGCGCCGCCGATGATGATGCCCACCGCCATGTCGATCATGTTTCCCTTGAATGCGAACTCCCTGAACTCCTTCATCATTCCCATGAGATGCCTCCTGATCATCCGGTGAAATGGGAACCTGCTCGCGACCGCGCAGCGACCGGTTCCGTCGGGCGGGCATTGTACCGGCTGGCCGGGGCCGACTCCACCCGGATTCCGCGCGGTCCGTTGCGATCGGGTGGGCCGGGTCCCGCGGGGTTCGGTTGTGCCGAATGCCCGCGGAAGCGGTGTCCGCCGGTGATGCGGGCCTCTGTTCCGCCGGGCGTGAAGCGCGGCCCGGACAAATGGGCGTTATCGGGCCCGGGTGCGGACGCGCGGTCCGGCGAAGACAAGTCATTCTCGTACGGTGCCGATATGCGCGCGGGCGCGGCCGAGGCTTGCGGATGCCGGACCCGCTCGACGAGGGAGATACGTTTCATGCTTCGTGTCGGTGTGGTCGGCTGCGGTGACTGGGGCCCGAACCTGATTCGCGCGTTCAACGACTGCGACGACGCGGAGGTCCGAGCCGTGTGCGACCGCCAGGGATCGCGGGTCAAGAGGATTCTGAAGCGATATCCCGCCGTGGAGGGGCACATCGACGGTCGCGAGCTGATCGACCGGGACGACATCGACCTGGTCGTCGTGGCCACGCCCGTGGACTCGCATTTCTCTTTCGCCCGGGCCGCAGTCGAATCGGGCAGGCACGTGCTGGTCGAGAGCCCGTTCACGGAAACCTGCGCTGAAGGCGAGGAACTCATCGACCGCGCGAAGGGCAACGGAGTCCTGATTGCCGTGGACCACACGTCGCTGTTTACTCCGGCGGTGGAGAAGATCCGCGAACGGATCGAGGCCGGCGAACTCGGCCCCATCCGCTATGTCGATTCGGTGTGCATGGACCGGGGCCGGTTTCACGAAGAGAACAACGTGATCTGGGCCCTGGCTCCGGACGTTTTGTCCATCGTCGATGCCGTGCTGGCGCGGGCTCCTCGTCGGGTGGCGGCCATGGGGTCTTGCCACACGGTCGGCGGGCGGGCGGATGTCGTCTGTATCCACCTGGATTTCGACGACGGGCAGGCGGCAAGCCTTCACGTGAACCGGCTCAGCCCGGTGAAGGTCCGCCGCACGATCTTCGGCGGCGATCGCAGGACGCTCGTGTTTGACGATTGTTCCGGTCAGACGGAGGTTCGCGAGTACGACGCCGGCATTGCGTCCATTGCCGACCCGCTCGGCGCGACCGGCGAACGGCCGGACCCTCTGGGCGCCCCCACGAGCGTCGGCTGGGACCTGACCATCCCGGCGCACGAAGTGCTGAACGCCCAGGCCCGGCATCTGATCGAAGCCGTCGAACGCGGCCGCCCCCTCCGGGTTGACGGCCAAGCGGGGTTGCGCGTGGTGCGCGTTCTCGAAGCGTGCGACCGGAGCCTCCGACAGGGGCCGGCTTCCGTGACCCTGAAACCGAGGACCACTCACCGCGAGCCGGCCCTGACCGTCGCGTGCTGACTCCGAGCGCCGGCCTTGCGCCGGCTTCCACATTCCGCGCCGGATCAGAAGAACGCCGGCCCTGCGCCAAGCTGGTAGAGCATGCTGACAATGGCTGTCACAAGCGTGCCGAAAATGACCAGGAACATAAAAACACCCTCATCTTTCTGAAACCCGTCCAGGTATGCACGGACCGCGACGACCCGCGTCGTCCCGGTTGCGGGTCCGTCCGCGAAGGGAGTATCGGCGCTCGCCGACGCGGGCATGAACAAGTGACGCCGCGCAACGACCCGCGCGTCCGAGAATCGGATGCCCCACGACGGCCGTGCGAACCCATCCCTGATCTGCGGCACAACCCCGGCGGGAGGGAAATGAAGAGGGACCTACGCCGAACCGACGGCGCCGGACAATGAGCGTCGGACGGCCGTCACCACGTCGGCCAGCGCGACGGTCTCCTGCGAGCGGGTGGACATGTTTCGCAGGACCGCGCTGCCGGATTTCAGTTCCTCTGGAGCGAGGAACACCACCCGGCGGGCGGCCCGCCGGTCCGCGTACTTGAACAAACTTTTCGGACCCTCCGCGCCCAGGGCAAGATCCACGCAGAGTCCCTCGCGTCGGAGGCCGCTCGCGACTTCCATCGCCTCCGGCCAATTGGCCGCGTCAAACACGCCCACGCAGACATCGACGCCCTGGTCGCCCGGCGGGGTGATATTCTTCGCGTCCAGGACCTCGCGAATGACCACGTCGCCGAATCCGAACCCGACGGCCGGCAGCGGTGGCTCGCCCAGCGACTCGAAGAGCCGGTCGTACCGGCCGCCGCCGAGAATCGCCCGGAACTGCCGCCGGGCGTCAAACGCCTCGAACACGATGCCCGTGTAGTAGGCCAGTCCGCGCACGACCGCGATGTCAAATTGCAGGAACGGCGCCACGCCCGCCTTCTCGGCCAGCGTGAAGAGCTGCCGCAATTCAGCCACGGCCGGCGAGTCTGCCGGCACCTGCCGGGCGGCGTCATCCAGGCTGCCGACTTCAAAAATGCCCATGATCCGTGCGGCCAGGTCGGCGGTGATTCCCGCGTCCCGGAGCATCTCCTCCAGAACCGCGTCCGAAACCTTGCCCCGCTTGTCCAGCACCATGAGTACGGCCAGTTGCTGAGCGTCCGGCACGCCCAGCGCCGTCAGCATGGCGGCCACCAGCTTGCGGCTGCCGATCCGGAGCGTGACGTCCTCGGCCGACAGCCCCAGGGTCCGCAGGGCGTCGATGGCCGTCGCCATCACCTCGAGGTCGGCGGTGATGCCCTCGGCCCCGATGATGTCGAGGTTCCACTGAAAGTGCTCTCGCTTTCGGCCCTTGCTCATCCGCTCGTACCGGAAGCACTGGGCGATGGTGAACCACTTGGCCGGCAGGACAATCTGCGTCCGCCGGGCGGCGACCAGGCGCACGAGGGAGGGTGTGACCTCCGGCCGCAGGGCAAGCTGGCGTCCGGACTTGTCTTCGAATGCGTAGATCTGGTCGACGATTTCTTCGCCGGCCTTGCGGGTGAGCAGGTCCAGGTGCTCGACGACCGGCGCGTCGTATTGCTCGAAGCCGTGGCGGCGGGCCGTGGTCGTCCAGGTGTCGAACAGCCACGTGCGCCAAGTCATGTCTTCGGGGTAAAAATCCCGCATGCCCCGCGGGGCCTGAAAACTCATCGTTGCGCCTCGATGTTTCGAGCTGCGCGTTCATCGCAGCCGCGCGCCACGGCGGAGCAGGCGCTGTCGTTCGACCCGCGCCCCGAACCCTTACCCCTGATCCCGTCCCCCGGGGTCACTTTCCCGCCATCGTCGTCCCCGTGCTCTTGAGGTCCGCGCACGCCTGCACGATGCGCTTCGCCATGCTCTGTTCGGCCGCCTTCAGGTAGCTTCGCGGGTCGTAGACTTTCTTGTTGCCCACTTCGCCGTCGATGCGCAGCACGCCGTCGTAGTTTTTCATCATGTGGTCCACGATCGGCCGGGTAAAGGTGTACTGCGTGTCGGTGTCGATGTTCATCTTCACCACGCCGTAGCGTATGGCCTCGTGGATGTCCTGGATGTCCGAGCCCGACCCGCCGTGGAACACCAGGTCAAACCGGCCTTCCTTGCCGAACTCCTTTTCCACCGCGGCCTGCCCGTCCCGCAGAATGGTCGGCTTGAGCACCACGTCGCCCGGCTTGTATACGCCGTGTACGTTGCCGAAGCATGCGGCAAACATGAACCGGGCGCCCGCCACGCTGCGCATTTCGCGGGCCACCTGGAGCATGTCCTGCGGCGTCGTGTAGAGCTTGTCCGACTTCTCGTGGGCCACGCCGTCCTCCTCGCCGCCCACCACGCCGGCCTCGATCTCCAGGATGATCTCGTTCTCGTGGCACAGGGCCAGCAGTTCCTTGGCGATCCGCAGGTTCTCGGTCAGCGGCAGGTTCCCGCCGTCGAACATGTGCGAGCTGAACAGGTTCGGTTGGCCGGCCTTACGCCGCTTGGCGGTCTCGGCAATCAGCGGCTTGACGAACTTGTCCAGCTTGTCTGACGTGCAGTGGTCGGTGTGCAGCGCGATGAACACGTTGTACTTCTGCGCCAGCAGGTGTACGTGCTGCGCGATGGACATGGCCCCCATCACCATGTCCTTCACCGCGGTGCCCGAGGCGTGCTCGCCGCCGCCCGTCGAGACCTGGATGATCCCGTCCGACTTGGCCTCCGCAAAGCCGGCCAGGGCCGCATTGGCGGTGTTGGTGGACGTTACGTTGATGGCCGGATAGGCGAATCCGCCCTTCCGGGCGTTGTCCAGCATCCGGCAATAGGTCTTGTAGTCGGCAACGGGCATTGGGATTCTCCTGCACAATACGGGGCGTTCCAAGGCGGCCGCGTCCGGCGGCTCCACGCCAAAGGCCGCGTATCATATCGCCTGCCCGGCGCGTTGGCCAGAACCCCCGGCCTGCATGGACCGCGGCATATGCCCCCCGTAACCGGCAGTCGGCCCGGCCGGGCCGCGCCCTATCTGCGGCGGCACGACCAGTTGCACCGACAACGGCTGGTCCGGGCCGATCAGGATGTTGGTGACCTTGTAGCTCAGGCCCTCTTCGGGGATGGTCGTCGGCACGCGCAGGCGAACCAGGGTGCCGGACCGGGCCGGCAGACGCAGGGTCCGCGGTCCCACGGCGCCCGTCCGCTCGAGTTCGAGGTCCAGTTCGCAGGCGTTGTCGATCCGAAACGAGATGTACTCCTCCGTGCGGTGGTGTGGCGGACGAAGGTGGACGGACGCGGCGAACAGCGCCGACAGCTCCGACTCCCGGCCGTACAGGCGGTTCTGACACCACGCGGCCGTTCGTCCGTCCACTAAGGCGGCCTGAATTGCGTCGAGCGAGCGTTCCCGGGCGAACACCAGCGTCAGCGTCCGATGGTTCTCCGGCGTCCACGGCGTGGTGGGCGACGGCCCGTGGATGTCGGAGTTACCGATCAACGCGAGTTTCTTCTCCGTGGCCCACTGGTACGCCTCCGGATAGTGGTACTCCCCGTTGCAGATTTCGATCCCCTTGAGCCAGCCTTTCTCGAAGAGGTGGGTCTGCGCCTCGCCCCAGCGGCCCCGCTCCGGCCCCTTCCAGCCGGGGTGGTTCCAAAAGATGAACCCGCCCTGGCCGGCCGCCTGCTCCACCTGCGCGTACAGGTCGGGCGTGTTCAGCGGCGTCACGTTGTTCAGGAAGATCGCGTTGAAGTGGCCGGGGGGCGTGTCGTGGGTGATCTCGGCGCCGCGGATCAGGAGGATGTCCTGCTGTTTCGCCCGCTCCACCACCAGCTCATACGGGCGGTTGAGGTTGTCGCTGATGTCGTCCTTGTGCGGGCGGTACTCGATGTGGTCCGTAATGGCGATGGCGTCGAGCCCCTCGCGCCAGGCTTCGTCGATGCGCACGGTGGGCCACACATTGCCGTCGGAAAACACGGTGTGCGTATGAAAATCACACTTCAGGGTCTGGTAGCCCGGTATGTCCGGAAAGGCGATTTCGCGCCGCGCATCCGCCGCCCGGGCGGTGAGGGCACACGTCAGGATCAGGATTGCCGCAAGAGACTTCCGATACGTCAGCATGACACACTCCTTTCGATGGCCCCCGCCCGGCACGCCTCACGCCCGTGCGGCCGGGGCTTGATCCGGTTCGTAGTATAGCAGTCTCTCGATGAATGTCTCCCTGCCGCGTGTTGCTCTCGCATACTTTCTCGTTGCGGTTGGTGCGTTGGGGCGCGGCGTCCTCCCGACCGTCAGGCTGCGGGGGAATCGAAACCGTGCTTCCCGATTCTCCGGGGTTCGCCGCGGAGGCGATCTCCCGTCTTGATTCCGGCCAACGATCCCGGTACGCTGGCGGTCCACGGCCCGGTGGTTTCCGCAAGAGGCTTGATTCCAATGGCATTCATCCCGCTGACGGGAGGAGCGCTCATGCAGGCAAGTCGCGGCAACGCACGATCCTCCTCTTTCGCCGATCTGGGTTTTCGCGTCCACGCGTCTTGCACAGACGTGATTCGCCGTGCGCGATGGCGGATGCAGCTTGTTGCGTGGTCGGCGGCGTTCATGATTCTCGTCATGGGTTGTTCGGGACCGGCCCCGGGCGGCGGAGGCGGAGGTTCCGGCAATCGGGATGACGTTGTCGACAACGGGAATGATGCCGCCGATGGCGGGGATGATATTTTCGTCAAGGACCCCGTCACGGAGCAACTGGCCACGCTGACGGGCATCAACGACGACGGCTCCGAGTACACGCGGGAGGTGCCGAGCCATCAGATCATGCTCATGTTTGAGGCCGACGTTTCGCGTGCGGAGGCCGAGGACTCGCTGGAGCAGATGCAGGCGGACCTGGCGGACGCGGGCCTGAAGCGTGTGGGGCAGATCCCGGACGTGGGCATCTACCAGCTCGAAATCGCCAATACCGAGACGGAATCGGACGCGGCCATGTTGCGGCTGGATGCGGTCTGCGAGGCCCTGCGCGGCTACGCGGGAGTAGCCGTCGTGGGGTACAACGAGTTGCTCGCCGGCCGGGCGGTGGAGAACGACGACGACAACTCGGACAGCGAGCGAAGCGACCGTTGTGCGTTTGCGGTGCTGGACTATTACCAGGCGATCCCGATCTTCGACGAGGTGATGCGGTACGTGAACCTGAGCGATGTGACGGTAGCGGTCATCGACTCGGGTTTGTGGGTGGAAAGCGGCCAGTTTGACGACATCCTGCCACGCACGGAGTTCCTGGGCGTGCCGGCCGGCGTGACGCCCTACGACTGGCACCTGCACAAGCACGGCACGAACATCGCCGCGCTGATTGCGGCCGACAACGGCGACGGGCTGATCAACGGTGTGGCCCTGCGGGTTCTGGGCGACCGGCTGCGCCTGATCGTGGGCGAGGCCCACATCTGGGGCAATGAGTACAGCCTGGCCCGAACGCTGGCTCGGACGCGTGAAGCCGCCTTGGCAGGGGCGGACGTCGTGGTGCTGAGTCTGGGGCGGGTCGCCGGCAGCGATCGGCCGGGCTGGTTGATCGACGCCCAGGCCCAGTTCAGCCGGATCTTCGATGAGTCGCCCGAAACCCTTTTCATCGCGGCTGCCGGGAACGACAACTTCGTCCTGAACGGCAACGACGCACCGGCCGGCATGCCGAATGCAAACTTGCTGACCGTCGGTGGCCATCAAAGCTGCGACCCTGCGGTTCGCTATCCGCAGTCGTGTACCGGCCCCGGAGTCGAGTTGGCGGGGCCGGCCACGACCATCCCCGGGTTCGTGGGCGACAACATGGTGGGGCCGGCGCGGTATTCGCTCGACGGCAATTCGTTTGCCGCGCCGTTCGTCGCATCGGTGGCGGCCATTGTGAAGTCGATCGATCCGAACCTGACCGGCGCCGGGCTCAAGGCGTTTCTGCTGGATGAGGCTCACACCTGGCCGGCCTCGGTGGATGTTGGCGGGCGGCGCGTGGCCCTGCTCAGGACGGCGGGCAGCGCTCTGCTGACGCGGGGGGCGGGAGGCGTCGGTGTGGACAAGATCATGGACGCCTTCGGTCCGCCGGACGGTATCCCGGACCCCTCCGGCTACGCCGTGAACCGGATGTGCGGGTTTATTCGCTACGGAATCTCGGGCAGCTACAGCACGAGCTCGACCCTGAACGCTCCTGAGATTGCATGGGGACCGGAGCAGTACAACTACGGCATCATCGGCATGGGGCACCAGGTGGCTCTCACGGTCAGTAACGGCAGCAGCAAGGTGGCCATTTCGACGACCGCGGGGTTCCGGCTGAACGAGCCGTACAACGTCGCCGACACCTTCCTGATTGTCGTGCCCAGCCCGGAGGGCGACCTGACGGCCGGTATAGACGGCAGCTCCGGCACGTTTGTCCTGACGGAATGCGAGTTGACCACGCGGTCGCTGCCCCTGGACTGGTTTTCGCCGGACAAGCCCGGGCCGGAAAAGCTCGTCTTCATCGAGGTGAGCGGTTCGTTCAGCGGTACGAACCAGGGGGCGATCCGGATGAGCGACGGCGAGCACATCGAGGGCGTCAGCTACGCGGCCGGCGGCGAATTCACCACGGCGTTCACGCTCGTTTTTCCGGAGGCGGACACGCTCGACTACCTGGAGCGGAACTGCGTGGGTGGGTATCTGCTGGGTGAACCCGAACCGTGAGTCCCACGTGTCCGCAGACAATTTCGGCCTGTCTGCCGGCGTTAGGGGTGGAAGCCGCCGGGCTCGCCGACTGCTCATCGCCCGGTTGCGACAGCGGCCAGTGCTTGGATCGGCAGGACCGGCTTTCGCGCTGGTCAGGTGTCCTCGGGCCTGCCCCTACGCTCAGCGAACCCTGCTGATCTCCAACGGCAAGCAGCCAGGGACCGTCGCCTGTCTTTTTGAGGCTACCCTGCGGTGATAGGGGCAAAGAAGCCTCCGGCAGGAGCAACGGCGGGGGCATACCGGTACGAACATGACTTTCCGCCGGCGTTGCGCGTGATTGGGCGGAAACCGGTCGGTCAGGAGTAGGCGCAGGAGGGTGGGAGTGTGGTAGAATGAGGGCGTACAGTTCAGCGGTGTCTTGAGGCGGGGAGAAAGGCATGGCGACGGCTGTTGTGCCCTCCATCGACTGGATGGAGCCACGGAAATGTTCCCGCCGGACACGCGGCAGCGAGGAGGGACAGTATGAACTCATCCAGACGACTCCTGTTGATCGGCATGTTCGCGGGACTGCTCGCGCCCGCCACCCGCGCAGCGGTGAGCATGGAGAC
The DNA here is from genome assembly GCA_964586145.1 of uncultured Phycisphaeraceae bacterium. Lineage (GTDB taxonomy): Bacteria > Planctomycetota > Phycisphaerae > UBA1845 > UBA1845 > JAFGJQ01. Next base: position 12,383 of record CAZPHH010000092.1, read on the forward strand.
CGTGCCTGTTGGCAACGCGGGAAACGCAGGGGTGCTCTCGATGGCGGGAGAGACCGGCGCCCACCGCATCTGCGGCGCGGTGGACTACGTGTACAACATCGCGAAGTACGAGGTTACGGCCGGGCAGTACTGCGAGTTCCTGAACGCGGTGGCCGCAACGGACACGTACGATCTGTACAACGAACTGATGTGGTCAGACTCGTACGGCTGCAAGATCGCGCGCAGCGGTTCAGCGGGCGGCTATTCCTACAGCGTCGCCGCAGACTGGGCAAACCGTCCGGTGAACTACGTGAGCTACTGGGACGCCTGTCGGTTCGCGAATTGGCTCCACAACGGGCAGCCGACCGGCCAGCAGGGCCCGGGCACAACGGAGGCCGGGGCGTACACGCTGAACGGTTACAACGGCTCTGACGGTCAGGCGATCCAGCGCAACGACGACTGGACGTGGGCGGTGACGAGCGAGGACGAGTGGGTCAAGGCGGCCTATCACAAGAACGACGGGGCGACCGGAAACTTCTGGCAGTACCCCACAGGCAGCGACACCATGCCGAGTAACGACTTGATGGATCCCGACCCGGGGGACAGCGCCAATGTATACGTCGAGCCAGACGATTACACCATCGGAAGCCCGTACTGGCGGACCGAGGCCGGCGAGTTCGAGGATAGTCACAGCCCCTACGGCACGTTCGACCAGGCCGGAAACGTGTTTGAGTGGAATGAAGCGGTTTATGTGTCCCCGGGTCCTGGTGCCTGTCGCTGGCTGCGGGGTGGGTCGTTTAACGCCACCGGCTCCTCGGCCAGGGCGTCGATTCGCGGAATCTACGGCGCACCGCAGGGCGAGGCCGACTTCGTCGGGTTCCGCGTTGTCCAGGTTCCGGAGCCCGCATCGTTGCTTCTGCTGGCCCTCGCCGGCCTTTCGGCCCTGGGAAGGAAGCGGCGCCGCAATGAACGGTGGTGATCGCATCCACCCGCGTTTGAAGGATACGCCCGCCTCTCGGCCGGGACGGGGTTCAGCCACGCCGTAGCAGACCGGTCGGGGGCTCAGCGGACCTCCGCGGGTTTGGGCGGTGCATCGCTCGCCGGCAGGGTGGCGGTGGGAGTGGCGGGGCGGAGGCGGATGGCCGCGCCGCCGCCGGGCGCCAGGGGCAGGGGGAGTTTTGTCGTTGAACTCACCCGTTTCTCTTCGATGACGATGGCGTACGGGTTTTTCTCCCAGTCGGCGTCGCCGCCGTCGCGATAGATCTCGGCGATGTACGGGCGGCCGGCGTCCAGGAAGGACAGGTGCGCCTCCAGCGTCCGGGGGTCCTGATCCGTGATGCTCCCGATGTACCAGTCGTCGCTGTTGCGGTCCTTGCGGGCGATGGTGACGAAATCGCCGATGCGGGCGTGGAGGACGATCGTGTCGTCCCAGTCGGTGGGGACGTCTTTGATGAACTGGAAGGGCCCGGGCCTCGCTTCGTAGTTCTGCGGCAGGTCGGCCGCCATATGCAGCGGGCTGTACAGCACCACGTACAGCGCGAGTTGCTTGGCGAGGGTCGTGCTGACGCGGTCGTTCGGCCGGTGCTCCTCATACGTCAGGTCGAAGATGCCCGGGGTGAAATCCATGGGGCCCGCCAGAAGCCGCGTGAACGGCAGAACGGTGGTGTGGTCCGGGCGGTTGCGGTTGTCTCCGCCCCAGGCGTCGTACTCCATGCCGCAGGCGCCTTCGCGGGTCAGCATGTTGGGCCAGGTGCGGCGCAGGCCGGTGTCCTTGATCGGCTCGTGGACGTTCAGCATGACCTGGTACCGGGCGGCGGTTTCCACCACCTTCTGGTAGTGCCGGACCATGTACTGGCCGTGGTGCCATTCCTTGTGCGTGCGGCCGGCCTCGTCCGTGCGCTGGATGCTCTGGCCGTGGGCCACGTAGCCGGTCTTGACGGCGCGGATGCCGAGCTTCTGACACAGGGCGAACGCGTCCTCCATCTGCCGCTCGTAGTTTTCGACGCCGCCGGCGGTTTCGTGATGGCCGATGAGGCGGACGCCGCGTTGCCGGGCGTAGTCGGCCAGGGCGACGAGGTCGTAGTCCGGATAGGGCTCCGTGAAGCGAATGTCCGTTTTGCCGAGCCACCACTCGCCGTCCCAGCCGAGGTTCCAGCCCTCGACCAGAACGCCGTCGAAGCCGTGTTTCGCGGCAAAATCGATGTATCGCCTGGCGTTTTCCGTGGTGGCGCCGTGTCTGGGGCCCGAATTCCAGGTTGTGATCCCCAGGTGCAGCTCCCACCAGATGCCCACGTACTTGGCGGGCTTGATCCAGGAAGCGTCGCGCAGCTTGTTGGGCTCGTTGAGGTTGAGGATGAGGTAGCTGTCGATCAGCCCGCCGGGCGAGTCGGCGATCTGGATCGTACGCCAGGGCGAGGTCATCGGCGCCTGGCCGCGCACCAGCACCCCGTCCGACCAGGGCACGAGCGCCACGTCGAAGGTGTTGCCGGCCTTGCGCCACAGCGTCATGCTCGCGAAGTCCACGAGCGCCGCCTCGTGGATGCTCAGGTAGAGGCCGTCGGCCGTCTGGAACGTGACCGGCGTGTGGACCTTGGTGGTCTGGCTCAGCGGCGAGTCGGTGTAGTGGTACTCGTATCGGTTGGGCTCAAACGCGGGGATCCACCAGGCGCGATGGTCGCCGGTGAAGGCGAACTGGGTGGCCTCGTTCATGATCTCGATTGGGCCCACTCCGGTTTGCGCCGGGATGTGGTAGCGAAACCCGATGCCGTCATCGAAGACGCGGAAGATGATCTGGAGTCGGCGGGGGTCGCCGGCGGCCTCGGCCAGTTCGATGCGAAGCTCGTTGTGGCGGTCCCGGATGCGTGTCTTTTCGCCCCAGACCTGGGTCCAGGTTTCGTCGACGCTCGACGTGCGGGAGGACGCGATCGCGAAGCCGCGGTCCAGATCCGGCCCCTGCTGGAGAACCAGACCGAGCTTCGAGGTCTCGATCACGGGCCGGCCGAGCCGGCTCACGCGGTAGGTGGGGACGCCTTCCTTCAACTCGAATGTGACCTTCAGTACGTTGCCCGGCGACTGGACCTCAACGGGCGGCGCGGCCGCGACGAGTGTGCTCAGCAGGCAGAAAACACACAGGGCGATCGGGGTGGCTGACGCAAGCAGGTTCCGAGACATTCGTTCACGCTCCAGTACTTCAGGATTTTGCCTGGCAGGTAATGGTTCGCCAACGCAGTGGCGAACGTGCCACAGTCAGACCGTTCCGCGTCGCGATTCGCATTGCTGTCAGAATCCGCAGCACTCGGCCTGGCGTGGGGCCATACGATAGTGCCCGTTCGACGGAATGTCGAGGCGGTGCCGCAAACCGAGAGGCCACAGATCATCCCGGAGAATGATCGGCCGGGCGGCTGCCGAACCGGCATCGGTGCGGGTGATCACACGCATCGCGGGAATGCATAAATGAGGGGCTCCCCATTCCACGCATCGGTGGATCGTATCTTGTGCGGCCATCCCCGTCAAAACTCATTGCCGCGAGCGCTGCCGGCCAATTCGCGATTCCCATTTCGCCATTCGCGATTCCCTCGGGCGTGCAACCTCCCCGCCACGCGGTACAATGCCGGCTGGATGCGGTTGTTCATTGTGGCAATCGCGGTAAGGAGTGTCGCCCCGATGGGGCTCCGTTGCCGGGACACCGGGTTCCAGGGGCTTACGCCCCTGGCTATCCCGGCGCGCCGGGATCCCTTTGGGACTGACGTCTTGGCCGACGGCGCTAACCAGGTTGCGGCACCCCCTTTGGATCCAGACCCCGGTTGGCGCGGCCGGGACGCTGCATTGTCGGTACGTGGATCGCAACCGGAAAAGTGAACCAGCAGCATGAGGACGCATGACGTTTACGAATCGCCCCTGGTCGCCCGAAACGCGTCAGAGGAAATGTGTCGGCTGTTCGGGGCACGCCACCGCATCATTACCTGGCGGCGGCTGTGGGTGGCGCTGGCCGAGGCCGAGCGCAAGCTGGGCCTGCCCATCTCCGCCAGACAGGTCGCCCAGCTTCGCCGCGCCGTCGAGGACATCGACTTCGCCGCGGCTGCACGCTACGAAAAGAACCTCCGGCACGACGTCATGGCCCACCTGCACGCCTTTGCCGACCAGGCACCCGCCGCATGCGGCATCCTGCATCTCGGGGCGACCAGCGCCTACATCGTGGACAACGCCGACCTCATCATCATGCGCGACGCCCTCGGCCTCATCCGCGACTGGCTGGTGAACGTCATCGACGCGCTCGGCCGGTTCGCCCGGCAGCACCGGGCCCGCCCCACGCTCGGCCTCACGCACTACCAGGCGGCCCAGCTTACCACCGTCGGCAAGCGGGCGGCCCTGTGGTGCTGGGACTTCGTCCGCGACCTGGAAGAAATCGAAACCCGCCTGGACCGCCTGCGCTTCCGCGGCGTCAAAGGCACCACCGGCACGCAGGCCAGCTTCGTCGAACTGTTCGACGGCAACCTGGCCAAGATCGCCCGCCTGGAGCGGGAGGTGGCCCGGGCGTTCGGCTTCGAAAACGTCGAGCCGGTGACCGGCCAGACCTACTCCCGCAAAGTGGACGCCCAGGTGGTCTGTGCGCTGGCCGGCGTCGCCGCCAGCGTGCATAAATTCTGCAACGACATCCGCCTGCTGGCCAACCTCAAGGAAATCGAAGAGCCGTTCGAGAAATCTCAGGTCGGCTCCAGCGCCATGGCCTACAAGCGCAACCCCATGCGGTGCGAACGGGCCACCGGGCTGGCCCGATTCGTGATTTCCCTGGCATCCTCCCCTCTGCAAACCGCGGCCGAACAATGGTTCGAGCGGACCCTGGACGATTCGGCGAACAAGCGCCTGGCCGTCCCGGAGCCCTTCCTGGCCACCGACGGCATGCTGCGGATCGTGGCCAACGTCGCCCGGGGGTTGGTGGTGTATCCGAAGGTCATCGAGGCCCGCGTTCGGGCGGAGCTGCCCTTCATGGCCACGGAGAACATTCTCATGGCGGCCGCGGCGGCCGGCGGCGACCGCCAGGCCCTGCACGAGCGCATCCGCAAGCACTCCCAGGCGAGCGCCCGGCGAGTCAAGGAGGAAGGCCGGGAGAACGACCTGCTGGACCGCATTGCAGCCGACCCGGCCTTCGCGAAGGTCAACGTCAAGGCGGTCACGGACCCCCGGGTCTTCATCGGCGCCGCCCCGCAGCAGGTCGACGCGTTCCTCCGCGACTTCGTGGCCCCCATCCGCCGGCGGCACCGGCGGGCCCTGGGCCGCGCCGCGGACCTGAACGTCTGACGTTGGGTGTCTTCTCAACCCTCTGTTCCCCACGCTATACTCCGCGACTCGCTTTGGGACAGAGGCAAGGCCAGCGGAACGAAAGGACAACGCATGACTCGGGACGAGTTGGGCAAGGCGATCAAGGCGGCGGCGTACCTCGAGGGAGACTTCACCCTTCGCTCCGGGCGCAAGTCAAAGTACTACCTCGACAAATACCGCTTTGAGACCCAGCCACGCATTCTGGAGGCGGTGGGGAGCGCGCTGGCCGAGCATGTCGGGCCGGACACCACGCGGATCGCCGGGGCGGAGTTGGGCGGCGTGCCGCTCGCGGCGGCGACGTCGATGGCCTGCGGCCTGCCGTTCCTGATCGTGCGGAACCAGAAGAAGGACTACGGCACCGGCAAGCTCTTTGAGGGCGTGCTGGAAAAGGGCGAGCGCGTGCTGCTGGTGGAGGACATCGCCACCACCGGCGGCCAGGTGCTGGAAGCGGCCAAGGACCTGACGGAGTTCGGCGCAATCGTCGAGAAGATCGTGGCCGTCATTGACCGCCAGGAGGGCGCGCGGCAGAACATCGAAGGCGCCGGCTTCGCGTTTGCCTCGTTGTACACCTCGTCGGACCTGGGCAT
>CAZPHH010000093.1:0-17952 GCA_964586145.1 uncultured Phycisphaeraceae bacterium
TCGCCGAACTTGATGCCCTGGGCCAGCGGCAGTTCGGTTCCGTAGTTGATCGTGTTCGTCTGGCGGCGCATGTAGACCTTCCAGACGTCGGAGCCGGACTCGCGGCCACCGCCGGTTTCCTTCTCGCCGCCGAACGCTCCGCCGATCTCCGCGCCGCTGGTGCCGATGTTCACGTTCGCGATGCCGCAATCACTGCCTTCGCAGCTCAGGAACCGCTCCGCCTCCAGCAGGTTCTGCGTGAAGACGGCCGAGCTGAGACCCTGCGGCACGTCGTTGTGCAGCTCAATCGCCTGCTCGAGCGTCTTGTACGTCATGATGTACAAGATGGGGGCGAACGTCTCATCCTTCACGATGGGCAGGTTGCCCGGCACGGACACGATGCACGGCGAGACGTAGCAGCCGCCGGGATACTTCTCGCCCGAGAGCGTCTCGCCGCCGCAGAGAATCTCACCGCCCTCCTTCTTCACGCGATCCAGCGCCTTCATCATGTCGTCCACCGCGCCCGTGTCCACCAGCGGGCCCATCAGCGTGGACGGCTCCAGCGGATTGCCGATTCGCACCTGCCGGTAGCCGGCCGTCAGCCGCTCGACCAACGCCGCCCGCCGGCTTTCATGCACGATGATCCGCCGCGTGGAGGTGCATCGCTGGCCGGCCGTGCCCACCGCCCCGAATAGAATCGCCCGGGTCGCCATGTCCAGGTTGGCGTGCTCCGAGACGATAATCGCGTTGTTTCCGCCCAGCTCCAGAATGGTCCGGCCGAGCCGCTCGCCCACCACTGCACCGATGCGGTAGCCCATCCGACAACTGCCGGTGGCCGACACAAGCGGAATCCGCCGGTCCTGGATCAGCATTTCGCCGATGGTGGAGCCCCGCCCGATGCACAGGCTGAAGATGGCCGGGTCCACCCCGTTCCGGCGGCAGACCTGCTCGGCGATCTTCGTGCATGCGATGGCGGTCAGCGGCGTCTTGGACGACGGCTTCCACAGGGTCACGTCGCCGCATGCCGCGGCCAGGGCGCAGTTCCAGCTCCAGACGGCCACGGGGAAGTTGAACGCGGTAATCAGCCCGACAATGCCCAGCGGATGCCACTGCTCATACATCCGGTGGGCGGGCCGCTCGGAGTGCATGGTCAGGCCGTAGAGCTGCCGCGAGAGGCCGACCGCGAAGTCGCAGATGTCGATCATCTCCTGGACCTCGCCCTCACCCTCCGCGCGGATTTTGCCCATTTCAAGCGTAACCAGGGCGCCCAGGTCCTTCTTCACGGCGCGGAGGGCGTTGCCCAACTCCCGGACGGTCTGGCCGCGGATGGGGGCCGGCACCTTTCGCCAGCTCACGAATGCCTCCTGGGCCCGGGTCATGATCTTCTCGTATTCGTCCGGCGTGACCTGGTTGACCTTGGCGATCAGCCGGCCGTCGACGGGCGACACCGACTCGAGCGGCTTGTCGCTGCCGCACCAATCCCCGGCGAACCCGCCGGCGTTCACGTCTTCGATGCCAAACTTGGACAGAATGTCTTTCATGACGGGTTTCTCCGCGATTGGCCACGGGGGCCGGACATACCGTCCGGCTGGAACGGCTGGCTCATCCGACAGGCTACCTGCAACGCCGTAGGTTACTGGCCGGGGTGGTAACGTGCAAGACCGACCGGTGTCGGCGGTGGCGTGTGGCGCCGTCCTGTCCGCGGGATGCGGCCCTCCCTATACTCGGAGCATGGAAACGGAGCGGACCGTGGTGTTCTTCTCAGGCACGGCCAGTGACGGCCGGCTGCTGGATCGGCAGCGGGCACTGCCGTATCGGTGGATCACGCCGGACTGGGTGGACCCGCACGAGGGCGAGTCGCTGCCGGAATATGCCCGGCGGATGGCGGCCCGGGTGGACTGGCCGGCGCGATGCGTGTTGGGCGGCGTCTCGTTCGGCGGCATGGTGGCGGCGGAGCTGGCCCGGGAGGTCCGGCCAGCCGGGCTGGTGCTGATCGCCACGACGCTGTCGCCCCGCAACATCCCCTCGATCCTGCGTTTCGGGGCGATGCTGGGCAAGGCTATTCCAGACGGCGCGTTGCGGGCGGCCGGCGGGTATTCGCGCCCGTTCCTGAACATCTTCCGCGACTTCAGCGACGAAGAGCACGCCATGTTCGCCGACATGCTGGCCCGCACGCCCATCATGCGATTGCGGCGCACCGTTCGCATGATCTTCAACTGGCCGGGCGTGGACGGCCTGCCGTTCCCGCGGCTCTGGATCCAGGGCGCCCAGGATCTGGTGATCCCCGTCCGCAAAGTGAACCCGGACGTGGTCATCCCCGGCGCCGGCCACCTGGTCAACTGGACGCACGCGGATCAAGTGAACGAGCACATCCGCCGCTTCGTGGACGGATTGATGTGAGAGAGTTCGCGTTTGCTGCTGTTTTGGGAACAAGTCTCAGCCGAGTTCACATCACTCCGCCGGCGACGGGACTCGGTAGAGCGTCACGTACAGCACCGGCACCACGATCAGGGTGAGCACGGTGGCGAAGGTCAGGCCGAACATGATGGTGACGGCCATGGCCACGAAAAACGCGTCCGCCAGCAGCGGGATCATGCCCAGCACGGTGGTCAGGGCGGCCATGGACACCGGGCGAACGCGGCTCACGCCGGACTCCAGCACGGCCTGGAACGGCGGTTTGCCTTCGCGAAGCTGCGTGTTGATCTCGTCAATCAGCACGATCGCGTTCTTGATCAACATGCCGGACAGGCTCATGAAACCCAGCAATGCCATGAATCCGAACGGCTGGCTCGTGATGAGCAACCCGGCGGCCACTCCGATGATGGCCAGGGGAACGGTCAGGAAGATGATCAGCGGCTGCCGCAGGTTGTTGAAGAGACAGATGACGACCAGCACCATGAGCAGGCCGATCGCGGGCAGCTTGCCCGCCAGGGCCGCCTGGGCGTCGCTCGAGCTCTCATATTCGCCGCCCCACTCGAGCGAATAGCCCGTCAGGTTTCGCTCCTCCACGAACCGGTCGAACAGGGCCTCCATCCTGGGACGCAGGGTCGCGAAGACTTCACTGGCCATGCCGACGGCCGGGTCACATTTGACGGTCAGCGTGGGCAGCCGGTCGCGGCGGCGGATGATGGAGTCCTCCGACACCGTCTCAAAGTCCAGCACGACCTGCCGGATGGGAATGGCGCGCCGGGCCACCGGGCTCCAAATCTGAATCTTCTGCAAGTCGTCCACCCGGCCGCGCTCGGCCTCCGGCGCCCGGGCCACGATGGGCAGCAGTTTGTCCCGCTCGCGGTAGACGCCGATCCGGAGCCCGTCGTAGGTGGAGGCCATGGCAGACGCGATATCGGAGCGGGTGATGCCCGCGTTGCGGGCCTGGGTTTCCGCGACGACCGGCCGAACCAGCGGGACGCGCTGCCGCCAGTCGCTCACGATGTCGCGGGCGGTGGGCTCGGTCCACATCAGGGCTTCCGCTTCCGCGGCCAGGGCCCGCAAGACCTGGGTGTCGGGCCCGCGGAACCGGGCCTGGATCTTCTGAGCGTCGCCCGGTCCCAGCACGAACCGTCGGCAGAAACCCTGGGCGTCGGGATAGTTCGCGGCGACATGGTCATCCACCTGTGGCATCAGGTCGACAATCTTGCGATAGTCCTCCACACCCACCAGCAGCAGGCCGTATGCATTATTCGCCTCTTCCGGGGCGTAGGTCAGCAGGAAGCGTACCGCGCCCTGCCCGACGAAGCTGGATACGTCGGTCACGCCTTCGAGCGTCCGCAGGTGTGCCTCGATCTTCCGTATGTCCGATTCGGTCCGGCGGATATGCGTGCCCTGGGGCAGCCAGTAGTGGACGAGGAACTGCGGCCGGGTGGAGTCCGGGAAGAAGCTGTTCCGGACGAAGCCGAACGCGTAGACGGACAGCCCGAGCAAAACCGCAAGCACGAAGACCGTGGCGTAGCGCCCCCGAAGGCATACGTCCAGGAACGCGCGATAGCCGCGGAACAGCAAGCCGCCGTAGGGATCACGATCGGCATCGGCGGCGCTGCCGCCCTTGAGCATCAGGGTCCCCAGCAGCGGCGTCACCGTGATGGCCAGCAACCAGCTCATCATGAGCGAGTACAAAATGACCAGAAAGAGGGACCGGCAATACTCGCCCGAGGAATCCTGCGACACGCCGATGGCCGCGAAGGCCAGCACGGCCACCACCGTGGCCCCGAACAGCGGCCACATGGTCTGCTGCACGATGCGGGCGGATGCCTCCACGCGGCCCATGCCGCGCTGCAGGTTGACCTGGATGCCCTCCACGACCACGATCGCGTTGTCGACGAGCATGCCCAGGGCAATGATCAGGGCGCCCAGGCTGATCCGTTCCAGCATGACTCCCGTGAGCTGCATCAGGATGAAGGTGGCCAGCACGGTCAGAAGCAGAATGACGCCGATCAGGACGCCGCTGCGCAGCCCCATGGCCAGCATGAGCACGCCGATGACGATGGCCAGGGCCTCCGCCAGGCTGATCACGAAGCCGCTCACCGCGGTGTTCACCGCGTCGGCCTGATGGGCGATGACGCCGATTTCCATCCCGATGGGGGTCTGGGTGGCGAGTTCGCGGAGCCGCTGATCCACCGACCTGCCCATGGTGATCACGTTGCCGCCCTGAACCGTGGAGATGGCCAGCCCGATGGCCGGCCGGCCGTTGAAGCGCATCAGCGTGCCGGGCGGGTCCGCGTAATCCCGCCGGATGGTGGCCACGTCCCGGAGGAATAGCTTTGTCGCCGTGGCATCGTCCTGAAGAATGAGCAGGTCGCCGATGTCGTCCACCGAGGTGAATTCCCCGGTCGGCTGGATGCGGAGGTACGCGTCGCCCACGCGGACCCGGCCGGCCGGAGCCACGAGGTTCTGCCCGGACAGCGAGGCGTAGATCGCCTCCGGCGAGATGCCGAGCTGAGCGAGCCGGGCCCGGGAAATCTCCACGAGCACCTGCTCCGGCTGCGCCCCATACACTGCGATCTTGCCCACGTCGTCACAGAGCAAGAGCTCCCGGCGCAGGATGTCGACGTAGTCCCGGATTTCCGCGTACGAGTAGCCGTCGCCGTAGACTGCGTAGAATACGCCGTACACGTCGCCGAAATCGTCGTAGACGATCGACGGCTGCACGCCGGGGGGCAGGCTCCCCTGCGCGTCGGACACCTTGCGCCGCAGTTCATCCCAAACCTGCGGCAGTGTCTTCTTGTCGTACTTGTCCTTCATCTCCACACGAATGGTGGAGCGACCGGCTTCGGATATGCTGGTCACCTTCTCCAACTGGCCCATCTGCTGCACGGCCGTCTCGATTTCGTCCGTCACCTCCTCGGCCACCTCCCGGGCCGTGGCGCCGGGATATACGGTGATGATCTGGGCCTCCTTGATGGTGAACTCCGGGTCTTCCAGACGGCCGAGGTGCTCGTACGCGAGATATCCCCCCCCCAGAAGCATGAAGGTCAATACCAGGGTGATCGTCCTGTAGCGGATGGAAGCCTCGGCGATGTTCATGATGCGCCGCCCTCCTCCGCCGGGTTCAGGAGCCGGACCCTCTGTCCTTCGTGCAGCGAATGCACGCCCGCCGCCGCGATCCGAGCGTCTTTCTGCAGGTCACCCACGATGAAGATCGTGTCAGCCGTCATCTCGCCGACTTCCACGTTCACCCGATGCACGGTGGCGGTTCCGTCCGGCTGCGACTGCACGCGCCAGACGAAGTACTGGCCTTGCCCGTCCACGGGCACGGCATTCAGGGGAACGGCGTAGCCCGCGGGCTCCTGGTCCGTCTCCACCGGGGGATGCTCCACAACGGTTGCCGTCATTCCGGGGAGGATCACGGCGTCCTCAGGCGGGGACATGACGAACGTCGCCAGGTACGTCTGGGTACCGGGATCCGCGTCCGTGCTGAACTCCTTGAGTCTCCCTTCGAACTGGCGGCCGCGGAGGTTGGGATAGGCAAACGTGACGATCACAGGCAACCGTTGTTCCGAATCCCGTCGGGCCCGGGCCACGCGTTCCTCAGGTACGTTCACTTCGATCTCGATCTGCGAGACATCCTGCAGGCTCAGGATCGGCTGCAGCGCGGTAACGTTCTCGAAATTCTTCACGTACGTGTCGGCAATCATGCCTGAGAACGGCGCCCGAAGGCTCGTGTCATCCAGGGCTTTCTGTGCGGTTTTGGCTTCCGCCTCCGCCACCTCGAACGCGGCCCGGGCGTTGATCATCTCCTGCTCGGCGGCATTGCCGGATTTGTAGAGCCGTTCCAGACGTGACCACTCGCCCTGGGCCCGCTCCAGCCGACCTTTTGCCGCCTGCAGGGCGTTGGCGTAGTCCCGCGGGTCGAGGCGGGCCAGAAGCTCGTCCTTCTCGACCTTCTGGGCTTTCCGAACCGGGAACTCGGTAAGCTGGCCGGCAACCTGGAAAGCCAGTTTGACCTCCTCTGACGGCCGCACCCGCCCCGGGTATTCCCGCGGGACCGTCGCGTAGGCCGTGCCGATCACCACTGTCTTCAGAGGCCGGATCGGCGGGGGCTTGACCTCCGGCTCGGGCGCCCAGTCCACCAGAAACACCGAACAGACCGCGATCACCATCAGCGCGATGCCGATCCCGGCCGCCAGCACGCGCGTTCCTCTACCTGTACCGGCCATGAGTGTGATCCTCAGCGTCAAACCTCAGACTTGGCCTACTGGTGGGCTGCCCAACCCGCAACCCGCGCCGGGGCGGATTATAGACCCGGCCAAACCAACCGGATAGCCCCTCGTCGTCACGATGCTGTGACCTGTGCCGACCTTGCCCAGTTTCCCAATCCCCGTATGATCCGTGCAGGTTCTGCATCCGCATCACGGAGGGTCTTTCCTATGCATCCCACCTTCTTCACTGCCATGCTGGCATTCATGGGAACATTTGCGGTTGTCATGGCAGAGCCGCCGGCGTCGCAGCCGGGCCAGGCCGGACCGTGGATTCGCGTGAACCGGGTCGGCTACCTGCCGGACGACGCCAAGATCGCCATTCTCTCCAGCGGTCAGCCGCTGGAAGGTCGGTTTTCCGTCGGCGACTTCTCCGCGGACATCGGCCCGGACTGCGGTGCGTGGGGACCGTTCGCCCACAACTACCGCCTGGATTTCACACCCGTGCAGGCCGCCGGCACGTACCGCGTGCGATTCGCCGGGACGGACTCTCCGACGTTCCGGATCGGCGGCGACGCCTATCGCGACGTGCCGGGCAAGCTGCTGGCGTTCATGCGGCTGCAGCGCTGCGGCGAGAATCCGGTCACCGGCAGGAAGTGCCACCAGCAGGATGCGATCGACGCTCACACCGGCCGGAAAGTCGACCTGACCGGCGGCTGGCACGATGCGGCCGACCGCATCAAGCACATCATCACCACTTCGTACTGCGTGGCCGCCCTGCTGCTGGCTGATGCAAAGGACGAAGGGCTGTACGGCGCCGCGTTTCTGCGAAAGATCCACCCGGACCCGAACACGCTGTACGTTCAGGTGGCCGACGACCGCGACCACGGCCCACCCGAGCGGCTCTGGCACGAGGACGAAACCGACTACGGCCACGGCCCCGGCGGACCGCGCGCCGCGTGGCCGGCGACCGGCAAACCGGACGGGCCGAAACACCAGAACGCCTCCACCGGGCTGGCCAGCCTGGCCGGCCGATGCGCGGCGGCCATGGTTCTGGCGGGTGATGTCGAAGCCGCACGGTCGCTCTACCGTCTGGGTCAGGCGCGGCCGGGCTGCGCGATGTCGGTGCCGGTGAAGGCCCCCCACTACTACGGCGAGAGCACGTGGCACGACGACATGGAATGGGCCGCGACGGAGCTGTTTCTGAAGACGCGCGAGCCGGAGTTCCTCGCTCAGGCTGTTGAGTATGCCCGGCAGGCCGGCGAGAGCCGGTGGATGGGCAAGGCGCGGCACGGGCATTACGAGTTCTTTCCTTACGTGAATCTCGCCCACTGGCGGCTGTACCCGCATGTCGATGCCGAGACGCGCCAATTCCTGGCGGGGGCCTACCGGGCCGGGCTGGAGCGCGTGCGAGAGCAGGCCGAGAAGAACCCGTATCGTCTGGGCACGCCGCTGGTCTGGTGTTCCACCAACAACGTGGTGGCATTCGCCACGCAGGCCGTTCTGTATGAGCAGATGACCGGCGATCGCCGCTACCGGGCGCTGGCCACGGAGGCGCGGGACTGGATCTTCGGCCGCAATCCCTGGGGCGTTTCGTTTGTGATCGGCATGCCGCCGGAGGGTTCGGCGAGTCGGCCGCACCATCTCTTCTTCAAGCTCAAGAACCACCTACCCGTCGGCGGACTGGTGGACGGCCCGGTGTACAAGGACATCAACGACGGGTTGAAGTTCGCGGACTTCGGCGAGGACCCCCTGGCCCGCTTCCAGTCGGACATCGGCGTGTATCACGACAGCTTCTACGACTTCTCTACCAACGAGCCCATCGTCGACGGCACCGTGTCGCTGCTGCTGTTGCTGCACGTGTGGCAGACGCGATAGGGTGCTCTGGCGATGGGTACAGGCGCGTGGCAAACGTGCGCTGGGCACGAGGTTGCATTTGAATGGGACTCGGAGCCTGGACAAAGAGGCAACTGGGTTGCTCGCCGGCCACGCTCGGCATCGTTGCGGTGGCCGCGCTGCCGGTGCTGGTCAGCGTGATCTTGTGGGGACTGGGACAGGCCGGACCCACTTTGGTATATCAGGACGCCCGTTTTCCCCTCAGCCCAGGGATTGGGAAGTGCTCCCCCCGAACCTGGCAAACAATGCAAACTCCAGGGCAAGTCGTGCGATACGATGGATTCTGGGAGCGGTTTTTGGGTGGGCTCCACGGGACGCACGGCGATCTGCTGGTCGCCACCGGTCCCGATTTCGTGGCCGTGGCTCGTTGCAGCGCTCCTGGATCACAGCATGGGGAACGAGTGCGTGGCTGGTTCACCGTTCAACACGGACGTCTGTTCGTTTACTCGTTGCTCACGGCAATCGTTTTCTTCGGCGTGTTGCGCTTGCTGCTCGCCATCACGCGCAAGGTGCGGGCGGAATGGTTCGTGCCTGCCGGCCACTGCACGGGATGCAGATACAACCTGCGGGGGCTGCCGGAGGCGCGCTGCCCCGAATGTGGTCGTCCATTTGAGCCAACCCCTGCCGCGATCGCCACAAGACACACTTGAGCGGGCTGTGCGTGGACGCAACCGGTCCGGGGGCAACCGGCCTATGCGTGTCAGGGCTGAAACTCCAGAAGGATAGCCGGGGTGCGGGCTTGGTCGAAGGGCGTGCCTTCGAAGTGGGCCCATTCGCGGATGCTGCTGTAGACCGCGTCGTGTGGGACCGTCTCGGCCCAGGAGCCGTCGGGCCGTTGGACGGCCAGAGCGAGGCCGCCGATCTTGAAGAAGTCGCCGACGGAGTTGTCCACGATCAGCTCGTTCTTCCGGCGGAGGGCTGCCAGCGCGGGACCGGTCACGTCGATCACGTGCTCCTGCCAGGCGGATAGCAGACCGGTGTTTGCAGGAACGGTGGCGAGCTTCTGGCCGTTGAGGTGGATGAACTTGTCGCGATAGCGGGGTTCCGGATTCGAGTCAAACACCCGAATGCGCAGTTTGGCGGCCCGAATGTCGGCCAGCGCCCCGTCCGGCAGGCGGCGCGGGTCCTCGCGGGCAAACGCCAAGTCCTCGGCCAGGCGGAGCGTCTGCCTTCGAGAAGTCTGTGCGATGGCGGGCGGCAAGGCATCGTCGGAAGGTGTTGCAGCCTCAATCGGCCGGTCGGCCAGCAACCATACGTCCACAGTCGTTGCGGGCGCGCTGAAGACTGATGCATCACGATCCGTTGTCCAGAGGAGTCTGGTACTCTGGCCACGATGTGCCCGCAAATCCACGCTTTGCATTCGCCAGGTCGGGCCGTCGGCGCGACGCGGTTGAACGGCAGCACCGTCCAGCGTCACCGTTGCCGGGGCCGGCGGGCCTGCGGCGGCGGTCCGCGCGACGATCAGCACTTCACATCGGAGCATGGCCTCGTCGGGAACGGAGACGTCGATCCGAATGACCGGGTGACCGGCCTCGGAGGCGGACAGCTCGGCGCGGCCGGCCACAGGGGCAGAGATGGCCCGCGCAGGCCCGCTCGGCTCGCCGGGCGTCAGTTCGATGGCCGTCACGGATGCGCCGGGCAGGGTCACGTTGATGGGCCGGCCGGATGCGAAACGATCCGGCAGCGGTTCCACGTACGGGTAGATCACGCGGCCGGCGAAGGATCGGCCGGGTTGACCGCGATAGCGCGTGGTCTTGTCGAACGGGACGCTCAGCTCCTGGGCCGCCAGGTCGGGGTTCCGCAACACGAGGATGCCGCGGTCACCCTTGAAGTGGGCGTAGCCGTGCGGCTTGCCGGCGGCCGGGTCCCCGCCGACGAAAACCGACGGCTCCAGCACATCGCGGTTCTGGATGGCCCAGCGGGTCGCCCGCCCCAGAACGTCCCAGCGGTCGGCCGTCATCATGTCGGGCGTGATGTACCATTCCATGAGCTGTACGCCGCGGCCGTAGTACATCATCACGTTGTCGGCGAACTCCCGCAGCGTTTCGTCGGGGCCGCCGAGCGGCTGGTACCTTCCGTGAATAATCCCGTGCGTCATCATGGCGGACACCGGGACCAGGCCGCGCTGGCGGACGTACACGTTGTGGAAGTGTACGTCTCGGTAGCTCATGTCCCATTCTCGCGGCGACAGTTGCGGCCACGTCTTGTTGTAGCCGTAATCGCTGGAGTCCATCCAGACCGTGTCGGCGTGCATCAGCCACCACGGGGAGTGCCAGACGTAGCTGGTCACGTTCAGGAAGATGTCGGGCTGGAGCGTGCGCTCAAACGCCATGAGGTCGAGTTGGGCGTCCAGGTTGGCCTCGTGGCCGTGGTGTTCGTCAGGCAGGTGGCCGTGGCCCTCGGCGGAGCATTGGAGCTGGTTGAAATCGTGCTTGAAGTAGTTGATGTTGCCCTCTCGGATGATGCGATCGAGGGCGGCACGGATGGCAGCGTTGTACTTCGGGCCGACCAGGCAGTAGTACGGCCCTCGGTTGGATATCTCGTATCCCTGCTCGCGGCCCCACGCCACGTCCAGGTTGAAGCCGTTGAAGGGGAGCCACAGTCCCAGCCGCGTTCCTCTTTCCTCCAATGCCTGTCGCAGTGTTCGGAAGCCGTCCGGGAAGAGGGCCGGCCGGGGGACCCAGATGGACTTCGGCTCCTGGTACCCGTCGTCGGGCACCATGGAGGTCATGGCGATTCCGTACGGATGGAGCACGCTCCTTTTGAACGCTTCAAACGTCGAGACGATGGCGTCGTTGGTGATCTCCGTTTCTCGGAAGTCGTACCAACTGTTGTAGTGGAGCATCAGGCGCAGGGGGCGGCGGATCGTATCGAGGTAATCAGCAAAGGCCAGCTCGAGCGGATCGCCCTTGGCGCCGACGCCCACCACGGCGGTCTTGCTGACGACGGTTGTCGCCGCGTCGTCGCCGGGGCGCGGCGGGCGGCCGGGGAAATGCGCCAGGCGCACCTGGCCTTCTTCATGGCTGGTCCGGCCACCAGGATACTCCAGCCCGGCGAACCAGGCATCGCCGATGAAGACCGGCTCGCCGCGTCCGCCGCGATCAAGCGGCGCGCCCACGCGAAACTGCTCCACGTCAAGTCGATCGACGATTGCTCCAGGGGCGAGCGTCAGATGAATCGTCTTTCGCAGGTACGGTTCGCTGCCCAGGCGATACTCGATCGTCACGTCGCGCAGAGGCGTGGGTTCCGCCCGTCTGGGGACATAGCGGATCGTGAGCGTCTGCGTCGCCCCGTCCCGGGTGAGGGTCGGCCTGCCGTCGCACCGGAATTCCGCGAGGGTCAGCGTGGTACCGTCCAGCAGAGTGATGTGCAGCTCGTCGCTGTCCAGATCCAGCCGGTCTGATCCGTCGGCCCGCTCGAGTCGCACGGTTCGCCACGTGCCGTCCGTTTCGTGAAAGACGCGCCGCACGAAGGCGTTCTCCAGCTTGAGGTCGGACTCGGCCCGTGCGGCAGCGAGATCAACACAACTCATTCCGAACAGAACACACAGACTCAGACAAGTGCGATGCATCACGGTATTCCTCCTGCACCAGCCGTCCGAAGGGCCGCCTCACCACGATGCGCGGGTCGACCCGCGGATCATAACCGCTTTGGCCGTCCAGGGGGACGCGCGGCCCTGAATTGGGGATGGCGAACGCGTCCGCGTGGCGAGTTCGCGTGAAAAGACCGGGATTGCGGGGGGCTTCTCGTATCGTCGTGTTTGAGGCGATGAGGTCGGGGTGTATAGTGGCGCGGGGCACGCGAGTGTGGGTCGAGCAGCACTGTTGTCGGAAGTTCGAGGAGGTGACGAACATGTGGGCTTGCCTTTTCATCGCAGCACTGTCAGCTATTGCGGAGCCGACACCGGCCACGCCGACGGAGGCGCCGGCGGAGTTTCGCGCGGCCTGGGTTTCGCGCTTCGAGTGGACCTCGCGGGACCCGGAGGAATGTCGGGCGAAGATCGTCCAGGTTTTCCACACGCTCGCGGAAGCGAATTTCAACGCGGCGGTGTTCCAGGTCCGCGGGGAGGCCGAAACGCTCTACCCCAGCGACCTCGAGCCGTGGTCGGTGCTGTTCGGAGGGCAAAGTCCCGGGTTCGACCCGGTCGCGTTCGCCCTCGAGCAGGCGCGTGAGTGCGGAATCTCGTTCCACGCCTACATCAACCCGATGCCGCTGCGCTCCCAGCGCCGGCCGAACGTCGCAGAAGACCCGCAGCACCTCTTCTACCGCCACGGCCCCGTCGCGTCCCAGCCGTGGGTGTGCATGGACCCGGAGGGGCGGATTGCCCGTACCGAATACTTCTACCTTTCCCCGGGTGTGCCCGGCGTGCATGCGTATCTTCGCAATGTGATCATGGATTTCGTGAGGCGGTACGACGTGGATGGAATCCACCTGGATCGCATCCGCTACCCGGGCGCCGAGTACAGCCACGATCCCGTCAGCCGTCGCCGGTTCATGGAGCGGGGCAATCCGAACCTGCTGGAATGGTCCGACTGGCAGCGGGAGCAGCTTGACAAATTCGTCAACGACCTGGCGGCGGAGACCTGGTCGGAGAAGCCGGACCTCCTCATGTCTTGCGCGGCGTGGGGCATCTACAACCGCCACCACATCGACGGGTACGGCGGGTTCAGCAGCGGCTTCCACGACTACTACCAGGACACGTGGAACTGGCGCCGCCTGGGCGCGATGGACGTGCTCATGCCGATGATCTACTGGGATCTCGCGGATCCCAAGCCAAACTACGACGAACTGATGGAAGACTTCATCCGCGGCGTGGGGCCGGACCATTTCGTGGGCGGGCAGAACGTCTTCAGCCCCGAGGAGAATCTGCAGCAGATGCGCCTCACGCGCGAGGCCGGCGGCCT
The DNA here is from genome assembly GCA_964586145.1 of uncultured Phycisphaeraceae bacterium. Taxonomy (GTDB): domain Bacteria; phylum Planctomycetota; class Phycisphaerae; order UBA1845; family UBA1845; genus JAFGJQ01. The sequence goes on from CAZPHH010000093.1 coordinate 13,412, forward strand.
GGGCACCGTGCTGTGGAACTTCCGATCCGCGCTCCAGCGCGGCGTCATCGAACACGCCCACGAAGAGCTCTACCAGGAAAGGGCCCCCGTGCCCGTGCCCGCCCGCGTGACGGACCCGCAGTACGGCGCGGTTTTGGGCACCGTTCTCACTGACGACGGCGAGCCGCTGGAGGATGCCTGGGTGTCGCTCGAGCCGGTCGATGACAACGTGCGACCCCGCGGGGTCTTCCGCCAGACGTGGACCAGCAGCGCCGACGGCCGGTTCGCGTTCCTCAACGTTCCGCCCGGCCAAGTGCGATGCCGGGTGGAGTACGTCGGCGCACCGGCAGTCACTACGGAACCGGTGGAGATCGAAGTCGGCCAGACCGCACGCATCAACGTGACCGTGCCCGAATCGGCCGAGGCGCAGCGGCAGCCGTTCCTGGCCATCCTTCGGCCTCAGGACGGCCTCCATACCACTCGCCGCGTGGTTCACCTGCTGGGCCGCACGCGGCCCGGGCATCGCGTCACTGTCAACGGCAACGCCGTGGACGTGTACAGCACCGGTGGCTTCGCCAAGGACGGCATCCCGCTGGAACTGGGCGAAAACCAAATCGAAATCACGGTGGCCGAGCGCCGCCGCTCGCACACCCGCGTCGTTACCGTCACCCGCGTCGAGCCCGAACCCGCGGAGGCCGTCACCGCGCTGCGCTTCCTGCAGCCGGCGGAAGAAGTCACCGTGCAACCGGGTCAACTGCTGGAGGTTCGCCTGGAAGGGCCATCTGGACGAACGGGGACGGTTTCGGTCTTTGATGGCAAATTCGAACTGCCGCTGGCCGAGGCGGTCGACGCCGAGGGCAAGCCCGCCGGAACCTATTCCGCGGTCATGCGCGTGCCGGAATCGGCGATCGGCAGGCAAACGGAGGTGAAGGTCGAACTGGCCGGAATTGAGCAGGCGCCAGCCTTGAAAGGCGATGCCCCCGGCTCCGTGGACGTGTGGGACCCGGCCCAGGTCCGCGTGGCCGAAACGACGTCTGACCAGACGGGAATTACGTACGGGCTGCACCGCGTGCGGCTGGGCGGCCCCTGGATGGCCTGGGTCCCGCGGGGAACACGATTCGAGGTGGTCGGTCGTCAGGGGGAAAACTGCAAGGTTCGCCTCTCCGCGTCGATGACCGGCTGGGTTTCGCAGGACGACATCCGCTGGCTGCCGCCAGGGACGGCCGTGCCGCACAACTTCTTCACGTCGTGCAGCGTGGGTGAGCGCGATGATCACGACGTTGTTTCGATCGGAATGGGCGCCCCGGTGGTTGTGGCGGTTCGACCGGCCATCGATCCGACGAATCGGCTCTACATTGATTTCTTCAACACCCACGATGCGACGACGTGGATCACGCACAGGACCGGGGCCCAGGTCATCGGTCCGGTTCAGGCGGAGCAGATGGAAGAGGACTGGCTGCGCCTGACGGTGCCTCTGAACTGCAAGCAGAACTGGGGGTACTGGACGGAAATGCGCGACGGGCGCTTTACGCTGCACGTACGGCGCCCGCCGGCCATCGCGGCGTTTCCGGATTCACCGGTTCGCGGGCGGACCATCGCCCTGGAGGCCGGTCACGGGGGGACGGGCTCGGGCGCGGTCGGCCTCTTCGGCACGAAGGAGAAGACCGTGAACTGGGAGGCGGCCCGGGCGCTCCAGCGTGAGCTGGAGTCGCGCGGGGCCCGCGTGGTCCAGGTGCGGCGGGGCGACGAAGCGCCGACGCTGATGGAGCGTGCGGAGCGGGCCAACCGGGCGAACGCAGATCTTTACGTCAGCATCCATGCGAACGCGGCCGGCGGTGCGGGCGGCTTTTTGCGTACGTCCGGGACGAGCACGTACTACCACGGCATCCACTGCCAGCGGCCGGCCAAGCTGATCTACGAAAAACTGTTGGGCCTGGGCTGGGACGAGTTCGGCGTGGTGGGCAACTTCTCGTACATGCCGCTGCGCAACACGCGCGTGCCGGCCATCCTGATCGAGCAGGCGTTCATGTCGCATCCGGGTGACGAGGCGCGCCTGCTGGACCCGGACTACCACCGGCAGCAGGCCATCGCCGTGGCGGACGCCCTGGAAGCCTTCTTCGACGGCGCAAGGGAGTGACGCGCTACGCCGGTTTCGTGTCTCCCCAGTCTCGCCGCCATCCGCGCGGGGTCCCGCCGTTCGGCCTGGGCAATGCAGAATCCGGGCAACGGGAGAGCGCCGCGTTTGTTACGGAATGCGGGGTTCGTTTCCCCCGCCCGTCTGTTGCTGAGGCTCCAGGTAGAGCTTGACAAACGCCCGCGCGCTGAGGGGCTCGCCGGTGGCCAGACGGGTCAGGCTGTTCCAGGTTTCACGCCGGCCGGGGGCGAAGACCTTCTCACGCATCACCGCGGCGACCTCCGTATGCCCGACGAAGCTGGTGGCCATCGGGTCGGACACGTTGAGGACGCGCCGAGCGAGGTGTTCCTGAAGCTGGGCGGAGAAGAGATCGCCCATCATGTAGCTGTGGTAGTAGACCGGGGCGGCCACGATGTGGTTCTTCGCGCCGTAGTCCGGGCGGCTGGGGTCGTCCGGCGGGTTCAACAACTGGTACTTCTGCTTGAGACCCCACCAGAGCTTCCCCAGGTCCTGGTCCGGATTGGAGTACATGCCGTGCTCGAACCGGACCATCACCTGCGCCCAGCGAGAGAACACGAGTTTCTCGTCACGCAGGGTCTGCCGAACGGCCTGGGCCACGACCTTGGCCTGCTCGGGCGGCACGCCGACGATCTTCTCGAGGAATTCCCCGTTCTTGGCCATGGAGCCGAGCAACAGGGCGATGCCCTCGGTCGTGATGGGGCTGGCGGCCTGGCGCAGGACAAACGGCAACTCGGGATCGAGGTACTTGTCGTACACGGCATGGCCGAGTTCGTGCAGCAGCGTGTCCAGGGACATCAGGTTCGGCGCGAGGTTGCAGAAGATACGGATGTCGCCGGCCCGATCCATGTCGGTGCAGTAGGCGTGAGGGCTCTTGCCGGCCTTCTCGAAAAGGTCGCTTCGGGCCAGAACGTCCTCCACCGGCATCCCGATGGACAGGTAGTAGAGCCGGGCCAGGGCCACCAGGTCCTTGTCCGCAAGCAGCGAATCCAGGTCCACGCCGCGCCCGGCCGCCGGGACCTCCTGGAAGAACAGGTCGCCGAAGTGCCACGGGCGCAGCTCATCGGCGGTGATGCCGAAGCGGGCCGCCCGTTGCGCGTCGAACTCCTTTTTGAATCGGGCGAAGGGCTCGCGGGTCAGCGTGTCCAGCTCATCGAAGAGGCGAAGGAGTTCGGCCTCGTCAATCTCCTGCGTGGCCAGCGTCAGGGCGAAGAAGTTCGGGAACCCCAGCTCGCGAGCGGTCTCGTTGCGCAGCCGGACCAGCTCACGAAGCGTGGAATCCACCTTGGCGCCGACCTCCATGTAGGCCTTCCACGCCTTCTCGGCCGCTTTGGAGTCGGAGGTTTCGGTCAGAATCCCGCGAATGTCGTTTTCCGTATGCTCCCGGCCGTCAATCGGGCTGCGGTGCAGGTTGAAGATCTGCTCGGCCCGGGACTCCAGGTCGACGATGCGCTTTGCCCGCTCGGGGTCGCCCTGTGCCGGAAGGAACTCCAGGTACATGGCGTCGAGGATTCGCCGGCGGACCGGGTCAGTCACCTTGCCGCCATCCCGCAGTTCCCTGATGCGGGCAAAGGTCTCGCGGTTGCCGTGCAGTTTCAGGATGCGCTGTTCGGCGTCGCGCCGGCGGTTGAACGCCTCGTCCGTCCCGGTGATGCTGGCGTCCCACCAGGCCCGGCGTTGCTGGATGAACAGCGGCTCGTACTCCGCGATGTAGCCGGCATACAGAGCGTCCACCACCGCATTCGCGTCATCTGAAGGGGATTCCGCAATCAGATTCTGAGCCAACGCGAGAAAGACCGTGGTGATCGCCATCGCGATGAGTCCGACGTTCCAAGTGTGCATGATCCTCTTCCGTATCCTGAAGACTCCACCCGCTGAACTACGCTCACCGCATTGTACACGGGTGGCAACGGTCCCCAAAGGGCGGAAATCAGGCGATGCGGCGTCGACAGGACCGAATCCAGGAGATACCATGCGCGACGGAGGCACAGCCCGGCGCGGGCTTCGGGACTTCCATGCCACGTTTTGCCATCATGTTCCTGCTGAGTGCCGGTCTGCCCTGCTTTGGCAGTCCGGGCAGTCGGCCGGCCGCAGAGCACGGTTCTTCCGATCCCGCGGCGCCGCTGCGCCCGAACACCGTCTTCATCCTGATCGATGCTTCGCGTGCCGACCGCGTGGGCAACCGGCTGACCATGGCCGAGTCCAACGGCACCGGCCAGCGGCTCACCTCCTACCACTATGACGAGCACGACCGGCTCACCCGGCAGACCAGCAGCGGGCCGCCGCTGATCTACACCGCGTCCCTCACCTCCGACGACGGCACGGCGTACGCGGAGGTCCGGACCCCGCCGTCGCGCGTGGCCGTCTACTGCCTCATCGCGTTCGCCACGCTCACCCTGGGCGCCCTGTT
>CAZPHH010000094.1:0-17935 GCA_964586145.1 uncultured Phycisphaeraceae bacterium
GGCCCGGCGCCGGGCGTTTCCCTTGGATAGACCCTCGCGGGCGGGCGGGGGTTAGTGCCGCCCGTCAGCCGCGGTCCGGCTTCTGGCCCGCGAACGGCTCGCTTGCAATCGGCACTTCCAGGATATATTCATCCGTCAGGAACGTGCCGAGGGGCGTGTTGTATGTAACGGCCAATACGTACTTGGGCCGCTGGGACACCGCGTCCGTGTTGAGCTCAAGATGGAACTCGTACATCTGCGTCGTGGAACTCCAGTATCGCCGCTGATCCTCCTTGGTGTTCAGCAGGACCTCCCACATGGCCAGGCGGGGCCCCGTCCGCAGCCCGGAGGCCGGCGTGAACTCGTACAGCTCGGCCCGGACCTGCCCGACGATGTTCACCGGGTCGCCCAGCATGTTGATCGGGCGGAGCAGCAGGGCAATGCCGTCCGGGCGATTGTCGTCGTCAAAGCTCTCCACCCGGGTGAACGGCATGATGCCGATTCGCTCGGGCATCAGCAACGCAAGGGATTCCCGCGTCTGGGGATCGTCCAGGGAGGCGGTCTTCGGGGCACACGCGGCGCCGGCCACCACGACCGGCAGCAGGAGAGATCGAATCCAGTGTTTCATTTTCACGGGCATGCATCCGGATCGACGGTCGCGCCAACCGAACCCGTCGTACCGGCGGCAGTCTATTCGGCCCTGTCGGATCGTGTCAAGAAAGGACCCCCCGGCGGCTCCTCTCGCCGAGCGATCCGCTGGCTCCCGGCCGCTGCGTGTGGCTTGTTGGCCGCCGGCTGTCTTCAGCCGTCCGCGGTGGAGCAATCGGTCCCGTTCCTGGTGGCGGTCCGCTATCCGGTGGAGCCCCTCTCGATGGCGGAGACGGGCGACCCCGAACACCGGCTGTCAACCGACTTTCAGCGGATTCGGGAGCTGGGCTTCAACGGTGTGCTCGCGGCACACGTGGCGGACGATCGGCGAGAAGCCGTCGTGCAGGCCGCCCGGACGCAGGCGCTCATGCTGATTCTGACGGACCCGGTCCTGCATCGCTTCTGCCGGGCGGGACCGGCGAGTGGCCGAGCGGTGGACATCGACGACCGGCTCCGGACCGTGTTGCCCCCTGACGCGGACGGCCTGCCGCGCATGCTGCACGTCGGTGAAATCGGCGATGACGCCGGCGCCGGCCGGGCGGCACAGATCGCGGCGAGGGTGGAGCGCCGTCTTCCATCGCTCCCGGTCGCCGCCACCGTGCGGGCGGACTTGCCCCTGCCGGGCGCCAGGCTGCGGCACATCACACCGATGGTGCGCGTCTGCGAACCGGCCGACCTGACCGGAACGTTCAGCAGCCCACTCCCTCTACCCAGGCCCGGGATGATGATCATCCCGGTGTCCGGGCAGACGGAAGACCTTGTCCAGTCGGTCCGGACCTGGCTGGGGATGTACCACGCCGGGCTGTCCGCCGGGGCCACGGAAGGCCTCATCCTCGACGCCTGGGCCGAGGTTCGCGGTCGACGGGAGGGACTGGTCGACGCGGCAGACAGCGTGGTCGTCGCCCGGGCGGCCGCGGTCAAGCGGATCATTCATCGAGCGGGGGCGTGGTCACCGAGGCTGAGGGGCTCGGTGGTTGTCCCGCTGGACGGGTGGCAGTGCCACGACGGCAACCTGCGGGTGACGCTGTTCACGAGGCAGCATCGCCGGTGGGTGCTGCTGTGGAATGCGTCTGCCTCGCGGTTCATGCGGAGCGAACTGTCCCTGCCCGCGGAAGCCGGCGGCGCTACAGCCACGCGTGCCGTGGAGGTGCCCGGGGATCCGGGCGTGGTCGGAGGTCGGGTGTTCGACGCGCGCCGTGGGCGGATCGCGATTCCCGTGGAGCTGGCGCCGGGCGACGCGATCCTGTTTGAGCTTTTCGGTTCCTCCGAGGGTCCCACTCCGCCGGATTGACGCTTTGGCCGGGTTGCTCTACCCTGTGGCTCGTGTCGCGGCAGCGGCGCCCCGGCTGGCGTAACGGTACCAGGAGTCGTAACGCATGATTTCAGAGAAGGTTACGAGAGTTGGCATCCTGGCGACCCTGGCCGTAGCCGGGATGATGGCGAACGGTTGCTCACAGGGTGCGCAGACTGGCGAGGACGGTCGACTGCTGCCGCAGGCCAACCCGTACGCGCGGGACATCCCCGTGCCGATGGGGTTCAAGATGGTGGAGGATGCGTGCGAGGACCAGTTGACGGGAACCCGCCGGCTGTATTTGCGGCATACGTATGAAGGGCGGTCTCGGGACAAACATGCGGTGCGGGGGTTCTACGAAGAGCAGATGCCGCGGGCCCGGTGGACCCTGGTGAGCAACCGGAACGTGAAGGGCACGTTTGCCCTCCGGTTTGAGAAGGGCGGTGAGGCCTGCACGATCACGATTCGCGACGCGGGTCGTAGCCTCGGCGCAAACACGCAGATTGAGGTGGTGGTGGTGCAGGAGGAGCGCGGCACGTCGCCTGGCGAGCCGCGGACGAGGCAATGAAGAAAGAGCGAAAGCACGAACTGCAGACGAACGAACTGGCGCAGATGCTCCTGGACGCACGCCAGTACCTGTCCCGGTACGGGAACTACCTGATCGGCGGCGTGGTGGTGGTGGCCGCCGTGGCCGTGCTGTTCATGTACGTGCGGCACTCCCAGACGGCCGCTCGGGTGGACGTCGTCCAGCGGATCGAATCGGCCCGGTTCGTCGACGTGGAGGGCCAGCCGGTGAGCGGTGCGGCGCTGACCGACGCGATCCAGATGCTCGAGCGGGTGGCGGAAGAGAACAAGGAACCGGACCTGACGAGGCGTGCGCTGCTGCAACTGTCCACCGGCGTGCTGGCCTTGGCGTTTAACGATCCGGGCAGCATGACGCCGGAAGCGCTGTTGGCGGCGGAAGGCGCCTGCAAACGGCTGATCCGTGACTATGGCAATGAGCCCGTCGCCGTGGGGACGGCCCTGCTGCAGTTGGCGACGATCGAGGGCAACCGATTCGTTCTGGACGGCGATCCCAGCCGCAAGGACAAGGCCCGGGAGTACCTCGAGCAGATTAGCCGGAACGAGCGGAAGCTTTTTACCGCCACGCCGTACATGCAGCGGGCCCTGGCGGCGCTGAACGAACTGGATCACACGTTCCAATCGGTGAAGATGGCGGCGGCACCGCCCACCGCCTTGCCGGCGGAAATCACGTTTACCCCGGACATTACCTCCCCGGAGGTCGCAGCCGAGCCCGTCATCACGCTGGAACCCGCCTCCGACGAGCCGACCGCTGGGCCCGCCCCCGACGCGGAGGCGCCCGAGACCGAATCGGAACCATCGGAGTAGGATCACGGGTTGCCTGAGGTGTCGTTCGCGCTGGGGCGATTGAAGGGCGGACTTCGGAGCAAGTTCGCGCCGGTCAGCGAGTGGCGGCGCACTTCTGCGATGCGTCGCCGACGGGCAGTCCGTTCTGCTCCGGCTGGAACTCCGGGACCAGCGATCTCAAGCGCGCCACGATTTCCGGGTGGGCCGCGTCATCCGCAATCGCCACCAGCGATCGAATACCCGCGCAAAGCCGATCCCAGTCTTCCGGCCGGTGACGCCAGATGCCGATCTTGGGGTGCTTGGTGACGCTGACGTCTTCCCCCGCGATGGAGAGCTCTTCGAACAGCTTCTCCCCGGGACGTATTCCCGTGAACTCGATGTCGATGTCCACGTCCGGGCGCAGCCCGGAAAGCTGGATCATGTCTCGCGCCAGATCCACGATCTTCACCGGCTCACCCATGTCCAGCACGAAGATCTCACCGCCCCCCCCCATGGCCCCCGCCTCCAACACGAGTTGGGCCGCCTCGGGGATGGTCATGAAGTATCGCTTCATCTCCGGATGCGTGACGGTGACCGGCCCCCCCTCCTCAATCTGCCGCCGGAAGATGGGCACAACGCTTCCGCTGCTGCCGAGCACGTTGCCGAACCGTACCGTTACAAATTGCGTGGAGGTCCGCGCGCTGAGCTGCTGCACGTACAACTCGGCCACCCTCTTGCTGCAGCCCATGATGCTGGTGGGGTTGACGGCCTTGTCTGTGGAGATCATCACCATCTTGGCGACGCCGGCGGCCACGGCCGCGTCTGCCACCGTCTGTGTCCCCACCACGTTGTTCTTGATCGCTTCGCCCGGGTTCAACTCCATCATGGGGACGTGCTTGTGGGCGGCCGCGTGAAACACCGCAGACGGTTCGTGCGTGGCAAAGAGCCGGTCCAGCCGTTCGCGGTCGCAGATGTCCGCCACACAAGGCACGATATCCAGGCCCGGGAAGCTCGCTCGAAGCTCTCGATCGATCTCGAACAGGCCGTTCTCCGCCTGTTCGATCAGCAGAAGGCGCTGCGGACCGAACCGGGCAATCTGCCGGCACATTTCCGAGCCAATGCTGCCGCCCGCCCCCGTGACCGCAACCCGCTTGCCGGCCAGCTCCCGGCCGATCGCCTGCGTGTCCAACTGCACGGGATCCCGGCCGAGAAGGTCCTCGATGCTCACGGTCCGGATCTGGCTGACCTCGACGCGCCCCTCGATCAGGTCGCTGACGGAGGGGATGGTGCGAAACGTGATGCTGGCGCCCTGGCACGACTCGACGATCCGCCGGATCTCCTTCGGCGGGGCCCCCGGCAGGGCGATCAGGATCTCCTCCACCTCTTCCTCTTCCGCGACCCGGGCCAGGTCCGCGATGCTTCCCAGGATCTCCACGCCGTGAATTCGGTTGTGCAGGCGCGACCTGTCGTCGTCCAGGAACCCGACCAACTCGTGCTTCTCGCCGGACGTCAGAATCTCCCGCGCGACGGTCTCGCCCGCCCGGCCGGCCCCGATCACCAGCATGCGTCGTCGGCCCTCCTGCGAGCCTCGACGCACCTCCTCGTGATACAGTCGCCAGACCACTCGCGTCACCGAGACCAGGCCGATGGTGGCCACGAGGTCCGACAGGAACACCGCCGCCTGACGGAATCCCAACCCGGAAGCCTCAACCAGCCCCTCCGCGACTCCCGGCCGGAGCATGGCCAGCCCGAAGTAGGACAGCATGAACAGGAACGAGCCGGCATACGCCGCGGAGACCACGCCCAGCAGGTCGCGCAGACCCACGTATCGCCACGACCGCCGGTACTGCTGAAACAGCGCGAAGACGATCAACTTGATGGGGATGGCCATCGCGGCCATGGGCAGATACAGGTAGAGCAGCCAGCCGCCTCGGGTGATGACCCGGGCCTCGTCGGGTGAGTAGAGCGTCTCCGGGAGCACCTGGTAGAAGTTGTAGGCCAGGCCGAAGGCCATCAGAAGGGCCAGGGCAAACAGGAAAGCGTGGGCAAACACCGAGATGACCGTCCGATGTCGGGCGATGAAGGTCGCCGTGTGATCGGGCGGACCGCCTTCGTCGGCGAGCGCGGGCTGAACGGAGCGTTCCTCGGTCATGGCGCAGCTTCCATCGCGATCCCCTTCTGCCGCGGGTCGAACCGCCCGCTCGGGCTCCCGTCATTACACACTGTCTGCCGCCCCCCGACAAGTGGAAGCGGGCAGGGCGGCACCGGCCCTCGTGGACCGACGTGCGCCCGTGGGACCCAGCTCGCTGCGGCACCGGACGCCACCCCCTCGGCTCCGTGTCTCTTTCTTCGTCAGTTTGCGTCGCGGCAAACAGTGCCGCACCGGTTTGCCGAGAGCCGGGGGGGGCCGGTGGCCGCACCGATGCGTGGTGAACTGGCCCTGCCGACCGGCCGCCTGCATAATGCGCCGGCGCGGCGTTTCAGCCCCCGTCCGATAAGGGCGTTTCTCATGGATGTAACAACGCAACCAGCGACGCCCTCGTTCCGAACGTCGGCGGCTTGCAGGCCGGTCGTCCTGTTGACCCTCCTCCTGGCGCTGGCCGCCCTCGTGCGCATCTGGGGCCTTGGGGCCCGCAGCCTCTGGCTGGATGAGGCGTTCAGCGTCCTCTACGCCCAGTTGGATTGGCCGGACGTGATCGCCCTGCGTCGGACCGGAACAAACCCGCCCCTGTACCACTTTCTCCTTTCCCTCTGGGTCGACGCGTTCGGCGCCGGCGAGGTTGCCGTTCGGGCGCCCTCCGTCATTTTCAGCGTGCTGTCCGTCTGGGCCCTCTACGGGCTGGGCCGGCGGCTGTGGGACCGCTCGACCGGCCTGTGGGCGGCGGGCCTGCTCGCCGTCAGCAACATGGCCGTCGCGTACGCCCAGGAGGCTCGCTTCTATGCCCTGATCGAGCTCATGGCCATTCTGAGCACAGGGGCGGCTCATGCGTGGATTCGTGTCCCACGCCGACGGACCGGTCTGGCGTACACGGCCTTGGCCGTGACGTTCGTCTGGCTGCATACGTTTGCCTGGCCGGTTCTGGCGGCGCACCTGGCGTGGGTCGTGCGGCTGGCGTGGCGGAGCACGGACCGTGCCGAACGCAGGCGATTGCTGCGCGGGGCCGCGATGGCAGGCGGGATCGTCATCATCAGTTTCCTGCCGTGGGTTGCAGTCCTGACGGACCAGGTTCGAACCGTCCTGGGCGGGTACTGGATTCCGCGTCCTCGTCCCGTGGAGCCGCTGGTGTGCCTCTACGACCATCTGACGCCGCTGCGCTGGGTGATCACCCGCTATGCCGTGGCGGGGCTGGCCGTGGCCGTGGCGGTGGTCGCGGTCGTGCGAAGAGTGCGGGGGGGCGTGAAAGACATGCTGCCTCCGAGTGGAAACACCGGTAAGTCTCCGATCTTTCTGCTGCTTCTGTGGCTGATCCTTCCGATCGGGCTGCCGTTTGTCTGGTCGTGCGTGGCCACGCCGATATTCCAGATCAAGTACACCATCGTGGCCCAGCCGGCGGCGATCCTGCTTCTGGCCCGGCTGGCGGTGCGCCGGCCGATCCTGGCGATGGTCATTGTGGCTGCGGTCAGCCTGAGACAACCTCCCAGCGCAGACTACCCCCTGGTGATCGAGGACTGGCGGGGCGCGGCCCGCATCATCCAGGACGCGGGCCCCGCAGCCGCCCCGGTCTATATGTACCGCGACTATTGCACGTTTCCCCTGGCGTACTACCTGGGCGGCGACGCGCGAATCGTCTCCGTGCTGGCCCGGAATCAGCGGCGCAGCGATTTCGAGGGGTACACGTCCAATCCCGCGATTCCGTTTGACGACATGCTCGACCGGCTCGGGCAGCAGGACGGACCGGCTTGGATGGTGCTGGCGCGTGTGCGTGGATACGGCGAGAACCACTTTGAGCAGGTTTGGGGGGACATCGGATCTGTGCGGGTGATTGCCGGGCATTGGGAGCTCGCGGAAGTGGACGTTCTGCGCCTGCTGCCGCAGGGCTCGGCAGACGCAACCGAAGGAGCGAATCCGTGAAGATCGTCATTGCCACGGACAGCTTCAAGGGGACGCTCTCCTCCGTGGAGGCCGGACACGCGATACGCGACGGTGTGCTGCGAGTGAGACCCGATGCAGAGGTGACGGTCGTCCCCATGGCCGACGGCGGCGAGGGCACGGTGGAAGCCGTGCTGGCCGGCGCGGGCGGCACTCGCATCGAAGCGGATGTGCTCGACCCGCTGGGCCGACCGGTGCGGGCCGCGTTCGGCCGACTTCCGGACGGGCGGACGGCCATCGTGGAGATGGCTGCTTCGAGCGGCCTGACGCTGCTGAGCCCGGACGAGCGGGACCCGCTGCGTACGAGCACGTTTGGCACGGGCCAACAACTGGCGGCCGCCCTGAACGCGGGGGCGACACGCGTGCTGATCGGCGTGGGCGGCAGCGCCACGGTGGATGGGGGCTGCGGCTGTGCCCAGGCGCTTGGCGTTCAGTTTGTTTCGGAGGACGGTACGGTTCTGCCGGCCGGGCTGGCCGGCGGCGATTTGCATCGAGTCCACCACGTTGATGTTTCGGCCCGGGATGTTCGGCTGGACGCCGTGGAACTGGTCGTCTTGTGCGACGTTCAGAACCCTCTGTGCGGGCCGAACGGTGCGTCTGCGGTGTACGGCCCGCAGAAGGGCGCCGGGCCGGAGCAGGTGCGCCGGCTGGAGGCGAATCTGCGGCATTTGACCCAGGTGATCGAGCGTGATCTGGGCATTGCCGTTGCCGATCTGCCGGGCGGCGGTGCTTCGGGTGGGCTGGCCGCCGGGCTGGTCGCGTTTCTGGGCGGTCGGATGCACAGCGGCGTGGAGAGTGTCATCGAACTGACACGGCTGTTCGAGCGCGTGCAGGGCGCCGACCTGGTGATTACCGGTGAGGGCCGGTTTGACGCCCAGTCGCGCATGGGCAAGACCGTGTGGGGCGTGGCGGCGTGCGCCCGCCGGGCCGGTGTGCCCGTCATTGTGATCGCCGGCCAAGTCGCCGGCGAGGCCGTGCGTTGCGAGGCCGACGGGATTGCCGCGGTCTGCGCGGTGAGCGGTCCGCAAGACCCCGTGCCCGACTCTCCGGCGACGGCCGCACAGCAGCTTCGCGATCGCACGGCGGAATTCCTCCGGGAGCGATTTCGTTCGCAAGAGTAATCCTCTCGCTGACCACACGTGGGCCGCCTGCTCTGCTGTCACACCGGCTTGCTCTGGGACCGTCTCCTTGTGGGACCGGCTTTCCAGCCGGTCTTGGGAGGCTGTGGGCTGCAGGATTGGTCCGCACGGCGGACCCTACTCCTGTTTTGTGGGACCGGCTTGTTGTGAAACCGGCTTCTTCTGCGGGACCGGCTTCTTCTGCGGGATCGGCCCTCTCTTTTGTGGGACCGGCTTTCCAGCCGGTCTTTGGGGTGAGTGGTGCTCCTGCCGGCCTTACTCCGCCGTGTCACGCACGGCCACCACGCCGTAGGTCGCCAGCAGGACCGGGCCGATACCGTGCGACTCGTTGCGCCGGGGACCCCGATTGAGATAGGCTTGTTCGGATGATTGCGTGCGCGTGCCGGGGCAGATGTTGTCGATGTTTCCCTTCAATGAGATCATGCGTGACAGGCCGGCGTGACCTCGTTCGATCGCGTTGACGTACGACGCGTCCAGCCAGCCCCGCTGGACCCCCCGGGCCAGGGCGTAGAGGAACATGCCGGTGCAGGATGTCTCCTCGTAGCTGTCCGGGCGGTTCAGCAGTTGATGCCACATGCCGCGGGGACCCTGGTGCCGGACGATCGCCCGGGCGAAGTCCTGATACAACGCGAGCAGCTCGTCACGGCCGGGGTATCCTTCGGGAATCGTGTCGAGCACCTCGACCATGGCCAGGGCGACCCAGCCGTTGGCGCGTCCCCAGTGGCCGGGGGACGCGCCGGAGCCGTGCCAGTTCCAGCCCTGGTGATACAGCCCGACCTGGGGATTGCGAAGCTTGAGCGTGAACCCCCGGAACTGCTCCAAAACATCGTCGTAGTAGGACGTGTCGCCGAGGTAGGTGCCGGTCTTCGCCATCAACGGTGCGACCATGAAGAGCGCGTCGGCCCAGATGCGGCCGCGCTCCGGGTTGGCGTGGTAAGCGATCAGGCCGTCGGGCGTCCGGGCGACGTCGTCCCGGAAGAACCGCGCCGCTTCCAGCGCGCCGTCGAGGTATTGATCATCGCCGCTGCGAATGGAGTACTCCAGGATGGTGTGTGCCATGGCGCCGATGTAGTCGATCGGCTCGGTGCCGACATGCACGCGGATGCGCCCGTTGGCGTCGTAGCTGGCCAGTGACGCGCGAACCTGGTCCAGGTAGGCCGGCGCGCCGGTCTGCTCGTGCAGCAGCAGCAGGGCCCACAGCGTGACACCTTGCGTGTATTTCCAGTGATAGATGACGTGGGTCCCGCCGCGCGTGCTGTCGATCGCATCCGGGTACTCGCCGGCGATGTACCGTGCGGCCACGATGCGCGCCTGCAATTCCGGATCGCTCGGGGCGGGCAGGTCCGCGATTTTCGAAGTGCAGCCGGCCAGAAACAGGGCACCCGCGGCTGTCCACAGAATGGCGTGAATCCGGCACATGGGATCTGGTCTCCAACCCGTTACGAGAGGCCGTCCTGGCGTTCGTCCGCGCGAACCGCCACTGAACGGCACAGGACACCCTGATCGATGATAGCGCGCCCAAACCGCCCGACAAGCTGCGCCTTTACTCTGTGGGACCGGATCCCCCTGTGGGACCGGCTTGTCTTTGTGGGACCGGCTTTCCAGCCGGTCCTGGGAGGCTGTGGGCTGTAGATCCTGGGCTGCAGGATTGGTCCGCACGGCGGACCCTACTCTCAGTCTCCAGCAGGATTGGTCCGCACGGCGGACCCTACTTCTGGTCTCCTGTCTCTCGCTTCCAGTTCTCTAGTGTTTGTGGGACCGGCTTTCCAGCCGGTCTCCGGGGTACGCCGAGCGCCGGGGCGCCTTCTCCCTGGCGACCCTCCCTGCTGCTCGGCAATCCTCCGTCACATTTCTGTAACTTGCCGGCTGTTCGCTGCCCGACCTCCGCTTGGCGATCCCCCAGGAACATGCAGTCCTATGCCGCCAGGAACTCCGCGGGGTGGCGAGGCCGGGGTTGTCTTCGCGCGGTTTGCGCTCGGGAAACGCGCTCGCCGTGGGGAAGGCCAATCGCGGGTGTGTCCCAACGCATCCTGCGATCGCCACTTGGGAACCACGCAAAGGCCTCCGGTCCGAACGGCGTCCGGCTTCCCTTCCGCCCCGGCCGGCCCTACAATGGCCGCCCCAGCCCCGTTCCTGGTGCGGGGCGCGTCAGTACAAGCGGCAAGACAGCGGGAGTTCACCGTGCAGAAACCGATGATGCCGTGGGCAGTAGCGGGTGCAGCCGTGGTCGTGGCTGCCGTCCTGTATTGGGCGGCCCCCATGCTGCAGAGTTCCGAGGCGAAGGTCAAAGAGGAGGCGGACCGTGCCGTGGAGCAGGCCCGCCGGCTGGTCTGGCAGTACAGCGCCGAAGAGGAACGGCTGGCCGTCCTGTTGGATGCTCTGTCCAGCGCGGGCCTGGATGTGTCGTTGCCGGCCGAGACGGTTGATGCGGCCCTCGAGGCGGCCGCGTGGGGGGACACGGGCGACCCGTTCAGCATGGAGGAAGAGCGTCTGAAAGCCCATCTGGCCTCCAGCGAGCGTGCCCGGGCGGAGCTGGAGGAACGCTACCTCCGGCAAATCCACGGCGAGAGGTGGCAGGAGCACGCCACGCGTATTTCCACGAGCGTTCCACGCGACCCCCACCAGATCGCCAAGGCCCGCGAGGCCCGCGATGCGTTGCTCGCCCGAAACCAGACCCTTCTGGATGAAGCCCTGTCCGCCGCCGATGCCGCGCTGGCTGTCTCGTACGGGGGCGTCGACGCATCGCGGCACGTGGTCGCCAATCGCGTGAAGGCGGCGATCCTGTATCAACAGGGATTGTCGGCGCACCGCAAGGCCCAGTTCTTGCGCAGCGACGCGGACGCGTCGGCCGTGGACCTGGCAGCTCTTGCCACGCGGGTCAAGGCCGCGGAGTCGCAGACTCGACTGGTGGCGGACAGCGGCGTGGATTCACGGATTGCGGCGACAGGGGAGTCCGTCCGGGAGTTGACCCGCCGGCAGGCCGATCTGCAGGAGAAGGTGAATCAGCTTCGCGGCACCGTGACGGCCCTGCAGGCGCAGTTGGCGGATGCTCAGCAGGCGGCGGACGCGGCTCGGGCGGCCCTGGAGAGCCTGGAAGACGCGGGCGTTGACCCTGCCGATCCGCAGGGATACCAAACGTTCATCGCCGCGTACCGCGCTCAGGCGGCGACCTACCGCGATGCCATCCGCAGAACACAGGAGCTTCAGTTCGGGACGCTGGCAAACGCGCGTCTCGACGACAGCGGCGACTTCATCACGGGGGGATACGTGCCGGCCTCCGGCGGCGAGGTCCAGCCGCAGCGGGGCATTGCCGCCATTCAGTGGGAGCTGGATCGGCACGAGGGTGAACTGGCGGTCGTGACCGCTCAGATCCAGCGGGACAAAGACAACATCGCGGCGTTCGAGTTGACGAAGGCCCGCCTGGCCGAGCAAGAGAGCCAGGCGCAGCGGGCCGTTGCGCAGGACCGAGCCGCGGCCGCGGACGTGTTCGCGACGCTGATGGAGAAAGCCGAGGCCGTCCGTGCCGTTCAGGCGGACGCCCTGGCGACGCTCGGCAAAGTGCGCGCGGTCCTGCGAACCGCCGAGCAGGCGGCAGACGAACGAACACGCGTGGAGACGTCCGACATCAGCCCGGAGAGGCTGGAACGGATGCCCGAAAGCAAGATGCAGGACGATCGGTGGTGGACGGGCAACCTGCGGGTACAGACGGCGGACGTGCTGGTTCGCGAGAGTCTGGTCCGGCTCGACCAGTATCGAGATGTGTCGGTGGACATCGCTCTGATGGAACGGGTGGGGGCCGCGCTCCAGCTTGACGCGGCGACCACCGACCTGGCGGCCCTGCGTGACGAGGCGCGGACGGCGGGCGTCGAGGCCGCTCGGGAAGCCGCCACCCTGGTCGAGCGGACCGCCGGCCAACTGCAGAACCATTGGACGCTGGCGGCGCAGGCGGCGGCCGCTCAGTATGTGCTGGTTCTCTACGGGGACCGCGACGCTCTGGAAGCGGTCAAGGACAACTACGAAGTCGTCCTCGACGCGGTGCGTGACCGAGCCCCCGACCTTGCGGACGTCTACCAGGCCAGGATCGAGGCCATCGAACGACGGTGATGGGGTCGGACGGCTTCGTCCCCTGGTGGCTCCGGGCGGACGGTCGGGCCCGGTGATTCCGTTCCGGCGATCGATTCTTATGGCACTGCCAGACACGACGTTGCGCCTGCCCCCTTCTCTGCCCGCCCCACATGGCCCGAGGGGAACGCCGAGACACCCGCTCCCCTGGGAAAAAGTGTCACTGTTATTTATACAGCGTCGGGCGTTTTGTCTGCTTCTCGGTGGGCTGGGGGGTTTGGGGGGCTTTTTCTGCGGGCGTCCGGGGCTCCGGGGCAGTGATATTCGGTCCGTTTCTTGACCAGCGCCTGCCTCGAAGCGATAATGTATTGCTGAAACGCCTGTCGGAGTGCCCTGGGGTGAACCGATTGGCGTACCAGCCGGAACCGCCGGATGCGGCAGAAGTTGTAAGCCTTGCTCATGCAGTGGATTAGGGATGGGCAGGGCTGCATGGCAGGCGTCGAACCTGGCCCCCCTGATGGTAACGAGGCGCCTGCGAGATGCGGAACTCCTCAACACTTGGCGCTGTAGCCCGTAGCCAAGGTGAGGTGAACCAATATGCTCAAGTATTCGAATCCTGATCTTTCCGAGTTGGCACACCAGTTGACGTTGTCGCCGGTGCGGCATCGTCTGGGGCAACTGGAAGGAATCGAGCAACTCCTGGGAATCATCGAGCGCGACCAGGCGTATCCGTACGACCTGGTGTGCTACCACATCACCGGGTACCGCAAGCGGCAGGGCGACCACAACCGGCCGGCCATCCCCGGCGACAAACTGATGGCCGATCTGGTCACCATGGCCGAGCACCTGACTCGCAAGACCGAGGTGTCGGTCGGTGAGCTTGGGGGCGGGGTGCGCACGCTGGAGGAGCTGGCCGAGCACCTGCACGTCTCCACCAAGACGATCCGTCGATGGCGGACGCGGGGCCTGATGGGCATCCGCGTCCGGGACAAGGACGGCGTGGCCCGGGTGGTGTTCCGCAACCGCGTGGTAGATCGGTTCGTGGAGAAGAACGCGGAAATGGTGGCCCGGGGCGCCTCGTTTCGCCAGCTCACCGAGGCCGAGAAGACGGATATTGTAGACCGCGCCCGCCAGAAGTTGGAGCAGCAGCGGTGCAAGCTTCACGTGCTGGCCAAAGCCATCGCGGAAGAGACCGGGCGGGCGGTGGAAACGGTTCGGTACACGCTGCGGCGGCACGACCGGGAGGACCCGGACCAGGCCCTCTTTGGCCAAGGCGGGCAGCCGCGGCTGAGCCCGCGACACCTGGCGATCTGGCGATGCCACGAGGCCGGCGAGCCGGCCGCCCGGATCGCCGCCACGCTGGGCCTGACCGTAGCGGGGGTGGAGCAGGTGCTTCGCGAAGTGGAGGCCCGGGCCCTGGCGGCTTCGCCTCCCTCGTGTATGCACAACGAGCTGTTTGACGCCCCGACGGCCGATGCGCTGATTCTGGACGTTCCGGCGCCGCAGCCGGCGGAGGCGCCGCGTACGGTCCGGGCGCCCAAGGACCTGCCGCCGTATCTGCGGTCGCTGTACGAGACCCCGCTGCTGACACCGGAGCAGGAGCAGGACCTGTTCCGCCGGTACAACTACCTGAAGTACAAGGCGGCCCGGGCCCTGGCGGAGTTGGAGGCATGCACCGTGTCGGCCGAAGCGCTCGCGCAGATTCGCGGGTGGATCCGGCAGTCGGAAGAGGTCCGGCAGCAAATCGTGCGGGCGAACCTGCGGCTGGTGGTCAGCATCGCCAAGCGGCACGTGGGCTGGTCGCCGAATTTCCAGGAGGTGATCAGCGACGGGAACATGTCGCTGATGCGGGCGGTGGAGAAGTTTGACTTCGCCCGCGGCTACAAGTTCAGCACGTACGCCCACTGGGCGATCATGAAGAACTACGCCCGGACCATTCCGGAATCGCACTACCACGTTCGCCGGTTCGTCACCGGGCAGGACGAGCTGCTGGAGACGGCCAGCGCCTCCGTCGAAGAGACGGCCTCCGAAAGCGACGCCGAGCACATCCGGCAGATGCTCGCCGAGAGCATGAACGAGCTGAGCGAGCGCGAGCGGGCGGTGGTGACGAACCACTACGGCCTGTTCGGGACCGGCCGGCCGCAGACGCTGGAAGAGCTGGGCAAGCGGTTCGGCGTCACGAAAGAGCGAGTGCGCCAGATCGAGAAGAAGGCCATCGCCAAGATCCGCCGCGTCCTTTCCCCCGCCGCCGCGGAATTCCTTGCCGGATAAGTGATTGATGCCTGCCGCGCCGATGACGCGCGCGGAAATTGTCTGCGCGAGCCGGCTTCCAGCCGGCTTCTCGGGCGCTCTCCGTGGGTCGCATTCACAGACGAAGACCGGCTGAAGCCGGCCGCCAAAGAGCGGAGAAGATGAGGGGCCCGCCCTCCCTCGGCTGAAGCCGAGGGCACTATCTGCCCGGCTGAAGCCGGCCGTGCCTCCCATTCCGGGGCCGCCTGCCAGGATTGGTAGTGCCCTTTACTTGGCACTTGCGTTCGTAATGGGTGGCTGTCCCGAATGGTGTGGGACCGGCTCCCCAGCCGGTCTCATCCTTCCTGTGGGACCGGCTTTCTCGCCATCTCGCCATCCCGGCGCGCCGGGACCTGCGGAGACCAGCCGGTCTTCCCTGCTTCTAGTTTCCAGTTCTCCAGAGTTTGTGGGACCGGCTTTCCAGCCGGTCTTCCCTGCTTCTGGTTTCCAGTTTCTAGTCTCTTGCCTCCACCTTGTGGTCGGCTTCAGCCGACCGGCCAGTGCCGCCACCTTCAGGTGGGGGTGGCCGGAACCTTCTTCTCTTGTCTCAACAACCTCCCGTCAGCCGGCTTCCAGCCGGCTTTCCCTTCCCCCGCCCAGCCTGCCCCAACCCGCCTCGGCGGACTCTTGCACCCACAACCGCTCACCGGCGTTCGCCGGCGGAGGGATGTCCCCTTTCGCACGCCCCCCCCACGCAAGAATCGGGTGTGGTGTCCCCCGATCTCCGATGGCCAGCACTTCTTCCGCTACGACGCGTGGAACCGAGTGGTGGCGATTCACGCCGCTGGAACGATCCAGGTCGATCCGCAGACCGGGCTGATGAGCGGCTCGCCGGGGCCCACGCTGAAGCAATACCGCCACGACGCCCTGGGCCGTCGGGTCAGGACCACGGACCCATCGGGCGTCACCCGCCACGTCTACGGCTCCGGCGCGGAGGTCCTCGCGGAGTACGCGGTGGACGGCACGACGGAGACCATCCTGCGCGAGTTCGTCTGGGGCGAATCGTTCCCGGACCCGCTGGTCCTGGTCGACTACACGGGTGCCGGCGGCGGCACCCTCGGGGCGCCGCAGCGGCTCTACCTCCTGAAGGACGTGCAGGGCAGCGTGGGCGCACTGACGGACAGCACAGGCCAGGTGGTCGAACGGTACACGTACACCCCGTACGGCCAGACGCAGATCACCGCCGCCGACGGCACGACGCCGCGCACGGAAAGCCTCTACGGCAACCCGTTCGCCTACACTGCCCAGCGCTACGAACCCCAAACCGGCCTCTACCACTTCTGGGCGCGCGTCTACTCGCCGACGCTGGGGCGATTTCTGCAGGAAGACGCGCAAGGCGTCCTCGTAACCGCCAGCATCGCCCTCGGATACCAGGGCGGCGCGCCCGGTGTCACTCCGCCGGTCACCGGCCCCGCGGACGAATACCCGGACCTGCTGAACCTGTACGCCTACGCCCAGGGCAATCCACTGCGCTTCACCGACCCATTGGGCCTCGATTCCTGGGATGAGGACATCGACGATCTTCTTGACGATCTAACCGGGCACAAGATATACGCCCTCTCTCAGCTGAACGAGGGAGCCAAATGGGCATCCCTCGGCCTTCGGACGGCGGTGGATATCGCGTTGTCGCTCCTCCCAGGTTACGGCATTTACGAAGCTTACCAATCGGTGCAGATCATTCGCAGCGGTAGCGGGGGATTGATGGACTACCTGACGGCCGGGCTGGGGGCGGCTTCCGGCGGCGTCACAATGTTGAAGGCCGCCAAGCTCATCGGCAAGGCGGCGAAGTGGACGCGGCAGGGGAGCAAAGCAGGCCGAACTGTTCTGAAATACAAGCCCTTCAATAGAAGTCACTTCCGGCACAATCTGAAGGTTCGCACTGGGGTTGACCCGCCATCCAACGTCCACGCCCACCACGTCCTGCCGGGTGAGTTCGCAGAGAAGTTCGCTGCAAAGGGGATCAATCACAACGATCCGAAGTTCGGTGCATGGTGGCCCGGCGCTGAACACCTTGGCGCACACAGGCACGGATACAATGACCGCTGGAGGAAGTTCTTGACGAGCGACCCGAGTCCGGATGAAATTCTGCAATTCGGGCGACGAATCGGTCGCGAGAACGGGCTCGACATTGCGTTTTAGGTGAGTTATGGACTTCAGCAAGCTATACCTTCTCGATGATGCGTTTCTCCGAGGAGCGCTCCGTGTCTCGCCTGGATTGGGTATTGATGACATGGCCATCGCCAGAGCCGAGAGTCTGCCTTCGCAACCTCTGGTCTGCCGACACCATATGGGTGGTAAGCCGCGAGACCTAGTGGCAACAGCTTATGGAACGGTCGATCTGCTGTCCGATCGTGTGATCCAGATCTTCCGGGACGGCGGCTACACCGGCTGGACCACGTTCCCAGTAGAGGTTTACGGCAAGCACGGGGAGCGCATCGAGGGGTATCACGGGTTTGCGGTCACGGGCCGCTGCGGGCCCATTGTCTGGTCGAAGGGTAAGAAGGTGCGGAAACCGCCTCCCGTTCCCTGGGGACAGAGCTACGATGCGTGGGTGGGCATGTACTTTGATCCCGACTCGTGGGACGGCAGTGATATCTTTCTGCCAGAGGCATGCGCGTCTACCATCGTTGTTGAGAAGGTCATGCTCGCCTTGACGAAGGCGAAGGTGACGAACATCAAGTTCGAATCATTGACCGAGTTCGAGCGTTCGTGGGCGGTACCCAAGAGCCAACCTTTACAAGGTGACGCCTGATTGGGTCAGACAAAGGTATCACCCATTAGCTCCCCGCTCGTCAAGGCGAAAAAGCTCCCGTAGGCGATTCTTCCCTTTTCGGACGAACGCCGGATCGCACCGACCTCCGCCGGCACCGCGCGGTACGCGCCCCGGTCTTCGCGACGTTGGAGCTCGTGCCTCCGTGGACGGGCACGCGCCAGGCGCCCATCTGGTCTGGACATGTGAGCGAGGGGCGGGGGTGGCGTGCGGCGTGAGGGAGAGGGGAAAGCCGGCTGGAAGCCGGCTCGCGCAGAAGAGGGAGAAGAACGGGAGTGATGGAGGTTCCGGCCACCCCCACCTGAAGGTGGCGGCACTGG
>CAZPHH010000095.1:0-17611 GCA_964586145.1 uncultured Phycisphaeraceae bacterium
GGAAAGCCGGTCCCACATAGGAAAGCCGGTCCCACATAGGAAAGCCGGTCCCACATAGGAAAGCCGGTCCCACATAGGAAAGCCGGTTCCGCAAGGAAAGCTGGTCCCACAAGGAGAGCCGGCTCCACCGTAGGGTCCGCCGTGCGGACCCCGAAGTTATTCGAACGCGGATTGGAGGACCGCGAAGTCGGCCAGGTCGACGTTCGTATCGGCGTCGAAGTCGCAGCGGGCGAAACGGTCGGCCGGACAGGATGCCGGCGGCGACGAAACGTCCGGGCCCGCCAGGCATTCGGCGAAAAGTACGAAGTCGGCCAGGTCCACGGTACCGTCGCGGTTGATGTCCTCCGGGTCCAGGGCGGTCAGCACGAAGCGGTTGAGGTTGTACTCGGCCGTTGTGCTATCGTTGACAAAACGCATGATCTGCTCGCCGGCAGCCAGGTCGGCGGTCGCGGTCACGGTAGTCCAACTCTGCCAGCCGCCGGTGACGGGGACGACGATGTCGCCGGTCCTGTCTTCGCCGTCGAACTCCAGGTGGAACTGCCCGCCGGTGCTCTGCGACGCCACACAGGCCTCGATGAGGTATGGGCCGGCCTGCTGCACGTCCACCGTGTACTCCATCCACTCGCCGGCGCACATCCAGCCGACGTTGTAGCCGCCCTCCGTGCAAACCTCGATATCGACGCCCTCGACCGGACGGTACGCGCCGCCGTTGTTGGCTGCGTCGCAGTCGTGATACGCGACGCCCTCGCCGCCGAGGTCAAAATCCTCCGCCTCGATCAGGCCGGGGATCGCATGCGGCTGGCCGAGGAACGGCGCCTGCTCGACCTCCAGCGAGTACACGCGGACCCAGTCCACCACCATCTCCTGCGGAAACTGGGAGGAGCCGTCGGGATAGCCGGGCCAGTTCCCGCCGACGGCGACGTTCAGCAGAAAGTGGAACGGGCTGTCGAACGGCGCGCGGTTGTTGCCGGGCGCGCTCGCGCTGTACCAGGTGGCGCTGGTCTCCAAATGGTACGGCACGCCGTCGACGAACCACCGGATGGAGTCGGGCGCCCATTCAATGGCGTACACGTGGAAGTCATCGCCGAAGTTTGTGCCGTTGCTGAAGGACCCGCCGGAATGCACGTTGTTGGGCCAGGCGCCGCCGTAGTGAATCGTGCCGTACACGGTCGTCGCGATGTTGGTGGACTCCACGATGTCGATTTCGCCGCAGGCCGCCCAGCCGCCATAGGGAGAGTTCGTGGGCATCATCCAGAACGCCGGCCAGATTCCCTTCGTCGAGGGCAGCTTGATGCGGGCCTCGAGCCGGCCGTAGAGAAACTCCTGCTTGTTCTGCGTCCGGATGCGGGCGGAGGTGTAATCCGCGCCGGCGTACGACTCGGCCCGGGCCACGATGTGCAGCAGACCGTCGGCCACGTACAGATTCTGCGTGCGGCTGGTGTAGTACTGGAGCTCGTTGTTTCCCCAGCCGGCGGGCAGGCCGTAGGCCGTGCCGGTGCCGATCATGTATTCCCAGTTGGCGGTGTTGAGGCTGGTGCCGTCGAACTCGTCGGACCAGATGAGCGTGTACTGGGCGTGCGCGCAGGCGGAGATCGCGAAGAGTGAAACGGCCAAACCGAGGATCGCGGCGGTGGATCGGTTCATGTGTACGGCACCTCCGGTAGACCTTCTGGGGTGAACGGTTGCGGATGGTCGGCACAGCGAGGCACGCGGCCTTCGGCGCCCGGAGCATCATCCCATCGCATCAGACTCCAGGGTACCGGCTGGGCCTCGCGAATTCAACCGGCCTCGTCGATTGCGCGCGATACGCGCCGCAGGCCGTACGCGGGGTTATGGGCGATCTTGGGCGCCTGGCGCGGGCGGAAGGATTACGCCGCCCTGGTCGTGCAACTGTTTCATCGCGGCGGCCTCGTGGCGCTCGCGTCGCTCGCGTTCTTCCGGAGACAGCGGGGCGGCGGCGGGCAGCGTGACAACGTCGCAGCCCGGAAACACGGCGCGAAAGACGTAGTCGGCGCGCGGGCAGTGAAAATCGGACGTGATGACGCACAGCGTGCGGACGGGCCGGTCACCCAGAATCGCCCGCACGTACACGGCGTCCTGTACGGTGTTGCTGCTTTCCGCGAAGGGGAGAATGTCGTCGTCGGACACGCCGCGGCGGCGCAGGTACTCCGCCACGTAGTGAGCGTGGGGTTTGTCCGTGGTGTTGAAGGAGCGGCCCCATCCGCCGGTGATGACGATCTTGCAGCCGGGCCGCCGGCCGTACTCCGCAAGGGCACAATCCGCCCGACGGAGGGCCATCGGCGAAAGCGATCCGTCGGTCGCGTTTGGTGCGCCGAGGATGATGAGGATGTCCTGGCCGTCGGTCACGCCGGTGAATCCGATCAGCGCGGGCTTGCCGGGAACAGCGTCTGGAAAACCTGGAAGTCCGACAGGTTGACGTCGCCACTGCCGTCCAGGTCCGACCGCTGTGCATGTTCAGGGGTGCAGTCGGGCAGTTGATCGAGGCACGCCGCGAACAGTACGTAATCCTCCAGGTCGATGTCTCCATCTGCGTCGATGTCGCCGGGCTCGGGCGCCGGCAGGGGTCCGATCCACTCGAACCGCACGGCGTCCGCGGAGACCAGCTCGGTCGGCGGCACGGCGGCCGCCAGTGTCACTTCCCCGTCACTCCCGGCGTTGAAGTTGAAATCGCCCAGCGCGTTCCACTGGTTGGCGGTGGCCGGGTCCGTCTGGTCCGCGTACACGGTGGTGGTGCCCCCGCGGTGGGCGACGGTGTACGGGGCCTGCGTCGCGCGATTGCCGCTGACGACCCACCAGGCTGACACGCGATAGCGGCCGGGATCGGGCAGGACCGGCTGCCAGGTGGCCGTCGAGGCCCCGCCGTCGCCCGCGCTGTACAGCGAGTTCGTGCCGTAGTAGCCGGGATTGGCGGATACCAGCCAGGTCCCCGTGGTGGAGAACTCGGGGTCGAGGTTGTCGACGATGACCGGGGTGATCGAGCTTTCCGAACGGACGGCGATATCGAACGGCAGCGAGGAGCCGCCGAGAATCTGAAACCGCAGGGTGACGTATCGGTCTTCGCACGGGCCGATCTCTGGCGGCCCGCCGTCCTGCGCGAAGAACGAGTATGCCGTTGAGCTGCCCCAGCCCGTCCGCACGGACTGGGCGTCCACGGCGGCATCGGCGGCCGGTGCGCCGCCGATGACCACCTGCCAGGCCAGCCCGATCAGGGCGGAGGGCTGCTCAAAGGTGATATCGACGGTGCGCGGCATGAACGGGTCGGTGTTGATCAGCCGGAAGGTGACGCGGTAGTCCTTGAGGTAGTTCCCGATGCTGTCCGGGCGCACGTAACCCGGGCGGAGAATCATGTCCGCGGTCTGCCGGCCGTCGGGGCAGGTCTGGGTGTTGATGGCGGCCATGGCCATGCGAAATCGCTCGCCGTCGGCGGACAGGTCGGCCGCATCCAGCGTGAGCAGGCTGCTTCGCCAGACGAACGTCTCCATCACGCCGGTGGCCCGCCGGTTGGCGCAGCCGCTGGGCGGCGTGTTGAGGTCGAACGGCTCGCCGGACTGGGCGCCCTGGTCCAGCAGGCTTTCCGCGAGCGATTTGTTCTGATTCACGTTGGCGCCGGGGATGGCGATCACGTACACGGTGAGGGTCGTGGGGTGCGAGCCCGGGTCGGTGTTGGTGACGACGGCCCGCACCCGGCCAAAGCAGTTGACGTTCGCACTGGTGTCGGACGAGTTGTAGGACGCGGCGAATCGCTTGGAGTACGCAATGACGTTGCCGGCCCCGGCCGCCAAGCTGACCGGCCCGACCGGCGCGTCCCAGTCGTTCTCCAGGACGCGGACGCCCAGGGTTTCAGACATCTGGATGTACCCGCCGTCCGTGACCACGACTTGCTGCGGGCTCACCTGCACGGGGCCGGTTCCGTCGTTGCGGACGTAGACCACGATGCGGCGCGGCTGGCTGCCGTCGCCCGGGCTGCTGGTGTGCCACAGCATGACATCGAAATCGCCGTCGATGGTGGTGAAGCCGCCGCTGACGATCTGCGTCCGCATGGCCAGGATGGGCTCTCCGAGCAGGTCCGGCGGCAACACGGGCACGGTGGCGTAGAGGACGCCGGGCGTCAGAAGCCGCTCCGGCAGGTCCGATTCGATGTAGTATTGCGTGTCCGGGTGGGGCTCCAGCCCGCCCGGAAACAGGTTGTACCGGCAATGGTCGCACCCGGACGGGCTGCCCAGCGGGATCAGCGGAGGCGCGGTCTCGTCGCAGATGTCCGCCGGGGCCGGCATTGCCCACAGAAGCGTCCCGAGCAGGACCCAGAGCGTAATTCGACGGCAGTTTCGACGGCAATCAGGCATAGATTTCATCGGAAGGACCCACCCCGCGTTACGGCCGGTACGGCCTCGACCCTCGTTACAGCCCCACGTATTATTGAAGAAAACGGGGTCTGAATCAATGGCATCGTGCAGCACGGCCTGCGGGTAAAACGTGCCACCACAGACGGGGAACCGCTACCGGGGCCCAGGTGGTCCGGCCAACACGTGACGACCGAGGAACTCGGTCTGACGTTTGACAACGTGCCCGACCGTGTCGGAAAGGGCGCGATGCTCAGCGCGGCGCGGGGGCCTGCGGTAGGCCGCGTTTGCTCAGGACGGCGGGGGAGTCCTTTGCCGGGTGGAACGCCCGCAGGCAGAGGCCGTACGCGTACGCTTGCGCGGGGAGGCGGTATTCCTCGTGCGGCAGGGCGCCCCAACTGTCGTCGCCGCCGACTCCCATCTGCCTCAGGTCCAGGTTCAGCGTCACACTGTCACTGCGTTCGATCTCGAACGGATGCTTGGGGCCTTCCAGCGCGGCCGTGGCAAACGGCAGCGCGTTGACGCTCAGCAGGGGCCGGCCGACGGCCAGCACGCCGACCTCGCCGTCGCCCGTCAGGGCAACCCAGCGAACGTCGATCTTGTTGCCGCTTTCGCCGGGCTCGGAGTAGTCGGCAAAGAACTGCTCCGCGATGGGACCCGCGTAGGGTCCGATCCGCGCGTCGTTGCGGTCACAATATGTCTCCTGCGGGCCGGGGCCGAACCAGGCCACGTTCGCAAGCGAGCCGGCCAGGCCGACCTGCATTCCGAAGCGAGGGAGCTCGGGCAGCCCCTCGCGACCGGGCACGAAGGTCGCCTCCACGACGACGTCGCCCGAGCCGTAGAACGAGTACGTCAGCGCATATGCGCAACCCACGGCGGCCAGCGTGCCTTCGGCGCGAACGACCGCAAGCTGCGGCGCCGGCCGGCTGACGTGGAGCTGATTCAGCTTCCAACTTTGAT
This sequence comes from uncultured Phycisphaeraceae bacterium, assembly GCA_964586145.1. Lineage (GTDB taxonomy): Bacteria > Planctomycetota > Phycisphaerae > UBA1845 > UBA1845 > JAFGJQ01. Next base: position 5,322 of record CAZPHH010000095.1, read on the forward strand.
GCGCGTCGCGCCAGACGTGCAGCCGCACTTGCATCTCATTGCCGCGGTCGTTGTCCGTCGGCGCCCGCCAGAAATGCGGATGCAACGCGGCCGTCAGGAGTTCGGTCTGGCCGTGCTTCCAGGAGTTCAGCCAGCCGGTCCGAGCGTCGATCGTCCATCGCGATTCGCCGATTTCCACGACGACGCCGTCCGGCCCTTCCGTAGCCCTCACCTCCGCCATCTCGTCGAGCCTGAGAACGGACACCGGCGCGGAAATCGGCAGCTTGAACTGCGCCCAGGCCATTTCCTCGCCGCGCTTCGCCCACTTCTGCTCCTGGTTCAGCCGAAACGACAGGTCAAGGAAGTACTCCGTCCCTGGCTCGGCGGCGATCTCGGGCAGGGGGACGGCCACCGTCCGGGTCTCGTGCGGGGCCAGGTCGAGACCGTCCAGCTTCCCTCCGGCAACAGCCTTTCCATCGGCCGTAACCGTCCAGACGCAGTCCACAACGTCACTCAGCGTCGTGAAGTCATACCAGTTCGTGATTTCGATTTCGCCGCGAGTCAGGTCATGCGGTTTCACCTGGACGTTCTGATAGACCTTCTTCACCTGGGCCAGGCCCGGATGCGGCCGGCGGTTGGGCGTAATGAGCCCGTTCATGCAGAAGTTGTCGTCGTGCGGCGTTCCAGGCGGGCCGAAATCGCCTCCGTACGCCCAGAACCAGCCGCGCTCGGTCCCGGGTCCGGTCCATTCGCCCTCCGGGACGGCTTCACGCAGGTCCACGTGCAGCACCAAGTCGGCGTTTGCTCGCGAGCCGGGGTCGGCGATTTCCGATTCCGTCAACGCCCGCTTGTACAGGCGTACCTCACGAATGACCGCGTTGGTCTTGCGCTCCGTACGCTGCGGGTTCGTGCCGATGCCGAGCGGATAGGTGTTTGAAGAAACAGTGCCGTTGTAGGGCGTGGCCCCGGCCGGCTTCCCGTCGACATAAAGCCGCAACTCCTCCATGGTGCGGACGCCGGCAACGTGATGCCAGTGGCCGTACCAGTCGTCCGGCACCTTGACGCTCACGCTGGTCCATTTCGGGTTGGTTTGCCCGTCGGGCGTTCCAAAGACGAAGAACTCCACGCGGTCGTCGCGCTGCTTCAGTCCGTACTGCGTGTCGCCTTTGGCGAGATACGGGCTATGTCCGTGTTCGGCCAACGGCTTGATCCAGGCCTCGAGACTGAACTTGTCGGTCAGATCCAGGGCGGCGTGAGGGTCAAAGCGCCCGTAGCCGGTCGGCACGCCGTCGATCTCACCCTCTTTGACGAAGACGCCGGTGAGCTTCTGCGGGCTGCGGTCGCGCAGTACGTGTCGCGGCGGGACGGGTTTGCGCAGTCCCTGGTCGACCCAGTCCCAGACGAATCCGCCCTGGAGGTGCTTCTTCGAGTAGATCAGGTCCCAATATTTCCACAGGTTGCCGTTCGAGTTGCCCATGGCGTGGCTGTATTCGCAGAGGATGAGCGGGCGTTCCTGCGGCTTCTCGGCATACTGGGCGAGGTGGTTTGGACGCGCGTACATCGGGCAGATGATGTCGGTCGCGGGGTCGTCGCCGGCCCGCTCGTAGTGGACCGGGCGGGACGGATCGCGCTGCTTGATCCAGGCCGAGGTGGCTGCGAAGTTCGGCCCGAAACCGCCCTCATTCCCCAGCGACCAGATGACGACCGACGGATGGTTCTTATCCCGCTCGACCATGCGGACGGTGCGGTCCATGTGGGCGGCCGCGAAGGCCGGGTCTTTCGCGAGCGTCCGCTCGTCGTAACCCATCCCGTGCGATTCGATGTTCGCCTCGTCGATCAGGTAGATGCCGTATTCGTCGCAGAAATCGTACCAGACCGGCTGGTTTGGATAGTGACACGTGCGCACGGCGTTGATGTTGTGCTGCTTCATCAGGCGGATGTCGGCGATCATTGAATCGGCGGTGATCGCGTGTCCCCGATCCGGCTCGTGCTCATGGCGGTTGACGCCCTTGAAGAGCACGACCCGGCCGTTGATCAGCAGCTCGCCGTCCTTGATCTGCACCTTGCGGAAGCCGACCTTCGCGGGAATCACTTCGACCAGCCGATCGGTGGCATCGTACTGCGACAGCACGAGGCGATAGAGGTTCGGATGTTCGGCGGACCACAGGGCCGGGGCGTCCACGCTTTGTCGCAGCTCAACCTGCGCGGTCTGGCCCGCGGGGATGGACGCGGTGGCCGACAGTGGTGCGAACACTTTCCGGCCGTCGGGCCCGAGCAGCGATGCCGCGATGTGGGCGGTCGCGGGCGCGTCGCCGAAGTTGCGAACGGTGCCCTGCACGATTAGCTCGGCGTTGCGGCAGGCGTCGTCCAGGTCGGCACGGACTTCCAGGTCCCAGACGTGCACGTCGCTCACCGCCAGCAGGTACACGTCGCGGAAGATCCCGCTGAGTCGCCAGAAGTCCTGGTCCTCCAGGTATGACCCGTCGGACCAGCGATAGACCTCGACGGCCAGCAGGTTCTCGCCCGGCTGGACATACTTCGTGATGTCAAACTCCGCGTCCGTTCGGCTGCCCTTGCTGAAACCGACCTGCCGGCCGTTCACCCAGACGTAGAACGCCGACTCCACGCCCTCGAACCGCAGCAGAACGTGCCGGCCCTGCCACTCCGCGGGCAGGTCAAACGTCCGGCGATAGGAGCTGACCGGGTTGTTGTCCGCCGGGATGTTGGGGGGATCGGCGATGCCCCACGGGTACTTGACGTTCGTATAGATGGGAACGCCGCAGCCTTGCAGCTCTACGTTGGACGGTACGGCAATCCGGGCCCACGCGGAGTCGTTGAAATCGCGGCGATAGAACTCGACCGGCCGGTCGGCCGGCCGGGGCGCCCAGTGAAAGGCCCACGTGCCGTTCAGCGTGCGGTGCCACGCCGAGTTTGCAGGCTGCCCGGTCAGGGCGGTCGCAACGTCTGCGTAAATGCACCGCACGGCGCGCGGGGGTTCGCGGTTGATGCCGGTGACGCGCGGATTGAGCCACGGAAGGGCCTCGGTTGCGGTTGCCATTTGAACACCCATCCAGAATGACGCAACGGCCGCTGCCGTGAGAAGACGCTTCTGAAGTGACCGTTGAACGGGCGCGCCCATCGAGGGATACTCCTTCATCGAAGACCGGTACACGGAACGACCGCCGTTCGGCCGTTGCCGTCCGGGCCCCCGTGCGTGGTTTCGCTTCTCTGCCCTCAGACGGCGGTTCCGGGCACCCTGACGGGCAACCCCCGTCATTTCGCGGAAAATCGGTATTCCGTCGTGTGCCGGTACACCTCGCCGGGCCGCAGAATGGTCGAGGGAAACTTCGGCTGGTTCGGCGAGTCGGGGAAATGCTGCGTCTCCAGGCAGAACCCCGTACGGTGTTGATAGGCGTGCCCGCCCTTGCCGACGTTGCTGCCGTCCAGGAAATTGCCGCAGTAGAACTGGAGGCCCGGCTCGGTCGTCAGGATTTCCATGAAGCGGCCGCTCCGGGGCTCGTACACCGTGGCGGCCGGCTTCAGCGTGCCGTCCCAGCCCGAAAGCACCCAATTGTGGTCGTAGCCCAGGCCGAACTCGATCTGCTGATGATCGGCGTTGACGCGCTTCCCGATTTCGGTCGGGGTGGTGAAGTCGAACGGCGTGTTCTCCACCGGCATCAGCTCGCCCGTGGGAATCAGCCCCTTGTCGACGGGCGTGATGTGCCGCGCGTCGATCATGAGTTCGTGGTCCAGAATCGTGCCGCTGTTGTGCCCGGCCAGGTTGAAGTAGCTGTGCTGCGTGAGATTGACCGGCGTGGCCTGGTCGGTCGTGGCCTCATACTCGATGCGCAACACGTTGCCGTCCGTCAGCCAGTAGTGGACCGTGACGTCCAGGTTTCCCGGATAGCCCTCCTCGCCGTCGGGGCTGAGGTAGTGAAGCCGCAGGCCGACCGCGCCGTTCTTCACGATGGCCTGCGCGTCCCAGACGACCTTGTCGAACCCCACGTTGCCGCCGTGCAGATGACACGGAACGCCGCCCGGCTCATTGTTCGTCGCCAGCGTGCAGGTCTTCCCATCGAGCGTGAACTCACCGCCCGCGATGCGGTTGCCGTAGCGGCCGATGAGGGCGCCGAAATACGGACTGGCTTTCAGGTAGTCCTCCATCCGATCGTACCCCAGCACGATGTCCGCGAATCGCTCGTTCCGGTCGGGCGCGGTGAGCGAGACGATGGTGCCGCCGTAATCGCTCACCTGCATCGTCATACCGCCGGCGCTCTTCAGGGTGAACAGGTGAACCGGCCGGCCGTCCGGCATCCGGCCCCACGGCTGCATGGCGGTCGACCGAATCAGCAACGGCTGCCCGGCCTCGCCAGCGCGGGGGGCGCAGCCCCCACCCGCCAGCGCCGCCATTGCGATTAGAGACAAAATGAGTTGCGATTTGCAGTACATGCTTGGGTCCTTTGCTCCTTGGACTCTGGATCGGATCTCCGGCGATACCTCACAGCCCCAGGAGGGACGCCGCTCTCCGCCGGACGATCAGCGGAACAGAATGTACAAGACCACCGTCAGCAGCAGAATCAGGGTGCCGTAGACGTAGGACGACTTCGGCACCGTGACGTCCAGCTTTGACGTCGGATACACGATCGGCTCCGTCCGCGGCCGAACCCGGGTGATCACCAGCATCACCGCGACTAGAATCAGGAATATGATCGCCATGTGGTGCAGGAAAGACATCGCACAGAACTTGTACAGTGCCGCCGAAACCCCCGTGACAGTCGCCATCGACCCATCGGCCAGTTCCTGCACGACGCCCGGCGAACCGTCCGCCAGTCGATCGAGCTTATAGGAGTACACGCCCTCCCATATCCACTTGGGAATCCGCGAGGCGGCGTACAGGATCGGCCCCAGGATCAGGGCCGTCCGGCCGGCCAGCGCCGGGGCCCTGCGAAAGACCAGTCCAAACAGAAACGCCGCCACGATGCCCGGCGAGATGAACCCCCAGATCTCCTGGATGTAGTTGAAGACCCCCTCGAACTTCCCCGGAAGCGGCGAGATGAGGCACGCGCAGATCGCGATGACGGCCGTGGTGATCCGGCCGATCGATATCTGCCGCCGGGGGGTCGCCTGCCGGTTCAGGTATTGCCGGTACACGTCGATGGTGAAGATCGTGGCGGCCGAGTTGATCCCGGAGTTGAACGTGCTCATCACGGCCCCGGCCAGGGCCGCCAGCATCACCCCGCGCAGCAACGGCGGCATGATCTGGGTGATCAGATGCGGGTACGCAATCTCGCCGGCCTTGGACGCGTCTCCGCCGGCCTTCGCCAGGATCGCATCTCCAAAATGCTGAAAGGCGATGATGCCGGGGATCACGATGATGAACGGAATGAGCAGCTTCATCAGGCAGGCCAGGAAGATTCCCTTCTGCCCCTCCGCCAGCGACCTGGCCCCGAGCGTTCGCTGTGTGATGAACTGGTTCAGGCCCCAGTAGAACAGGTTGGGAATCCATAGGCCGCCGATGAAGACGGCCACCCACGGCATCTCCGGGTCGTTCCAGGGCCGGATCACGCTCAACCGGTTGATCGTTTCCCCGGTCTGCGGGTCCACGCTGACGGCTTTCTCCCGCAAGACGTGCCAGCCGTCGACCAGGCTGCCGCCGCTCACGCCCCCGGCCCCCAGCAGCTCGCCGCCGCCGAGCAGCTTGAGTCCGAAGAACAGGCAGATCGCTCCGCCCAGCAGCAGGCCCGCTCCCTGGATCAGGTCAGACCACACCACCGCCTTCAGGCCCCCGTAAATCGTGTAGATCGCCGCCACAATCCCGATGAACCACGCCCCGCCCACGATGGCCCAGAACTGTGCGTCCTCCGGCGTCATACCGCGGGACTCCAACATCTCGGAGAAGCCGAACACGCCGTCCAGGCCCCGAGACCCGCTGTACAGCACGGTGGCCAGCAGAGCGAACACGTACCCGGCGAGCAGATAGACCGCCATGATGGTCCGGGTGGTGCGGTCGTAGCGGTACTCCAGATACTCCGGCATCGTGTAGATGCCCGCCCGGAGGAACCTCGGCAGAAGCCACCACGCCACGAACACCAGGGTGGCAGCCGCCATCCATTCGTAGCTCGCGATGGCCAGCCCCACCTGGGTGAAGGCCCGCCCGGCCATTCCCACAAAGTGCTCCGTGGAGATATTGGAGGCGATGAGCGAGAAGCCAATCAACCACCACGTGAGCTTCCGGCCGGCCAGGAAGTAATCCTCCTCGGATTTCTCCCTGCGTGAGACGTAGAGCGAAATCGCCACCACGGCCACGATAAAGGCCAGGAACGTCACGATGTCGAACGGGGACAGCGTCAACGAATTCCCTCCTTGTTACCGGCGCCCGGCAGGGCACCGCCGATCGGACCGGAATGCCTGAGAGACTGTACGCCGTGAATGGGCGCCAAGCCACGTTACCGCGCCGCGTGGCCGCCGTCAGGCTCTCAATAGACCGCTTCTCCCCCCATGCGTCAAGATCGCAGGTGCATGCGGCCGAAAGGGCCGTGTCGCCTTGCGGGCGCCTTCGCCCACAGATAGAATCCGCAGTCGATCGGACGGATGGCCCGTCCCATCACGCGTCATGGATTGATGTCAACCGCAAACAAGGAGTCTGATTCCGATGGCCAGAAAGAAAGCGAAGAAGACCGGCACGACGAAGGGCAAGAAGAAAGACGTCCTGATCGTCGCCAGCAAGGTGAAGGCCTACATGCACAGCAAGAACATGAATACGTCCGCGGAGGCGATCGGCTGCCTCTCCCAGCAGGTCTACAATCTGCTGGATGCCGCCGTCGAACGCACCAAGGCCAACGGCCGCAAGACGGTCAAGCCCCAGGACATCTGACGCAAAAGCGCCGCGGATCGGCGGATCGACGGGCCCGGTTCGGCCTTCCCTCGATCCGTCCGGTGCGCGACCCCGAACCCGGGCAGGTGAGCGCCGTCTCACCTGCCCGTGCCGCTTCGGGCGGATCGGAAGACGTCGTTGCCCGGCCGCGCAGGACGCTTGCAGGTCGGGCAGTGTATGGAATCGGCCACCGCCTGCCATTCCCCTTTTCCGTAACGGACCTCGGAAAGACAGCTCAACCCCATCACGTCCCGACGGTATCGGACGTAGCATTCGAACGCACCGTGCTCGGGACAGTTGTAACGCTGAACGATGTCCGCGCTGTGTGTTCCGTCGTCGCACGGACGCGGCCCGTACGCACCGGGCGCCTGGAACCGGACCCCCGTGTCGCATTCCCACGTGACCGTCACGTCGGTAATCGTCCGCTGAACCCCCACCTGCGTCGCATCACGCCGATACACCCGCCAGCCGGCGTACGTCACGCATGCCACCGCTGCCGCAGCGATCAGGCTCAGCACGGCCGTGCGACGCTGGGAACTGCCCTGACGAACCCTCACCATCGGACTGATCCGAACCCCGTCCGCTCCGCACCGGCGGCGACGGAAGAACTCCCTGGAACGGCTCTCACTTGCCGCCCGCTCCCCCTCTGTCCCCATCGCAGCGCGCGCAACAAACGCGCATGCACAAACGCACCAGAATCATACCGTCATCGTGTGCCTGGAACCAGCTAGGGCTGCGGAACCGGCCCCGTCCACCAGTACGTGCCCGCGTGGGCAAAGCTGTAGTGCGGCACGTGCAACTCGGTGCAAAGCGGACAGTCCCCCGCAGCGCACGTCGCGTAATACGTCGATATCGTGCGGCCCATCAGATCCAACGTGGGGACGCGACGCAAGCTGCCGCCCACCGTCACGGCGTTGATCGCGCCGGAATGACGCGACGTCAACCACGGAAGTACAACCTCGGAACTCCCCTCGCTGAAGCTGTCATCCCAGGGAAGCCGGCCGGTTGTGCGGTGCGCCACCCACGGCCCGATGTTCGGACCCGCCGCCGAATAGGTCGCATCCGGACCCACGTCCGCAATGAGCAACGTATCCATCGGCCGACGGGGCTGTCGACGATCCAGGTTCGCCAGGAAACCCTGCGGGCTCGACTGCAAGAAGTCACTCAACCCGTAGCTGCTGCCCGAGAGGTGCGCGAAATCCGTCAGCCCCGGCTGCATCGGATCCGCCGGGCAACGCACCAAACCCGGATCGTGAAGATAGTGCGGATACAACTTGCCGAACCAACTGTCCGGCGTGCCCGGCCCGCCGGGAAGATCGCTGATCGGAATCCACCCGTCATGATCCAGACGATATACCTGCAGCGACTGGTAGACTTCCTTCAGGTTGTGCAGGCAGACCGTGTCTTCCGCCTGACGAATCGCTCGGCCCAGCGAAGGCACCAGAATGCTCAACAGAACGGTAATCAGCACGACGACCACCAGCAGTTCAAGCAGGGTGAACGCCGCTGACTGGTCACCACTGGTTTTGACGAGAGCACGCATGTTGCCCATTCGTCCGCCTCTGGTTGCCGCCTCCCCTACATAAAATTACATCGGAACCCCGCACCATGCAAGGCTTAACTAAGATTGTTCCACATTCCATTCATCGACAGACAGCACCCCAAACCAACCGTCAATCCCCACCCCACATGTCACAATCCCTGTGAAATGAACCCCTTATGCGGTATAATCCTCTCGGGCCGGATGGGTGATAATCGGTTCGCCCGGTTCCATGGACTCTCATTGAGAGCCCAACAATTCCAGTGAGACTGACTTAATGGCTGACCTTCGCCAACGCATCAGTACGGAGTTGCTCCCCTGCGTCCTGCAACCCGCCCAGTACATCGGCGGTGAGATCAACCAGCTCGTCCACGAAGGTGACTGGGAACGGGCGGCCGTCCGGGTCGTACTGGCGTTCCCCGACACCTACACCCTGGGAATGAGCCACCTGGGCTGCCAGGTCCTGTATTGGGCGTGCAATGGGATGCCAGGGGTTGTCGCCGAACGAACCTACTGCCCGCAGCCGGATGCCGAGGCCCGTATGAGAGCACGGCAGATCCCGCTTTTCACCTGGGATACCCGCCAGCCCGTGAAAGACGCACACATCCTGGGCATCTCGCTTCAATACGAAATGCTCTATACCAACGTGCTGATGCTGCTGGACCTGGCCGGCATCCCCCGGCGGGCACAGGATCGCGACGAGTCTCACCCCCTCGTCATCGGCGGCGGGCCCCAGGCCGACAACCCCGAACCCGTGGCGCCGTTCTTCGACCTGATCGTCAACGGCGACGGCGAAATCGCCATCATCAGCATCGCGGAGAAGTTTCGCGAACTGAAACGGGCGGGAGCCACACGCGAGGAAATCGTACGCGCCCTGGCCCTTTGCTTCCCCTGGCTCTATGCCCCGTCCCTCTACGAGGTGCGGTATGACCCGGACGGCACCGTGGCGGCCATCCAACCCACCATCGCAGGCCTGCCCAGCCGAATCCTCCGCTGCCAGACCCCTGACTTCGAGCGGGCAACCGTCCCCACCCGACCGCTCGTGCCCCACGTGCAGGCCGTCCACGAACGAGTATCCATCGAGATCATGCGCGGCTGCCCTCAACGGTGCCGGTTCTGCCACGCAGGACACACCAAGCGACCGTTGCGATGGCGGAGCGTGGACCGCATTCTCAGTATTGCGGAGCAGGCGTGGCGGGCCACGGGATTCGACGAGATCGGGCTCCTTTCGCTCTCTACGGCCGACTACCCCCACCTGCGCGCATTGGCCGATCGCGTCGAAGCCCAATTCGCGCACCGCCACGTGAGCATCTCCGTCCCCTCGCTACGGGTCGACCGAATGCTCGAAAACGTGCCGCTGATGGTCCGATCTGTCCGCAAAAGCGGCCTGACCATCGCCGTCGAAGCCGCCCACGACGACATGCGAGCGGCAATCCTCAAGAAGGTGTCGGACGGACGCCTGTTGGACGGCGTGCGCTCGGCGTATCAGGCAGGCTGGCGAAGCGTAAAGCTATACTTCATGGCCGGCTTCCCCGGCGAGCGACCGGAGGACATCGACGGCATCTGGGATCTCAGCGAGGCCGTCAGCAATGTGCGACGGGAACTCTGCGGCCGCCCGGCGAAGGTCACCGCGTCCATCGGCTGGCTGGTACCCAAGCCCCACACCCCATTGCAGTATGCCCCCCAGGCCAGGCCGGAATACTTCGAGGAAGTCCGGCACCGCCTGCGATCGCTCGGCCGGCGTAACAAATCAGTCAGACTCAGCATGCCGCGCATCGACCGATCCATCCTGGAGGCGGTCTTCTCGCGCGGCGATCGTCGACTGGCCGACGTGATCGAAACCGCCTGGCGGCTCGGCGCTCGCTTCGACGGGTGGGATGAGCATTTCAAGTCGGAACTGTGGGATCAGGCCTTCGACCGGCACGGACTGGACAAGGCCTGGTATGCGCACCGCGAGCGTCCGGCCACCGAGGTGCTGCCCTGGTCACACCTCGCCGGCACACGCCGGGGCGATGACTACCTGTACTCGCAGTATCAGGCCGAGTTGGCTGCGTTGGGGTTGGCCACCGCGCTGCGGGGCTAGTACTCCAGCACTTGGTCGTCATGATGACAGGAGAGGACGCCCGACCCGTCGTCCACAATCGCCGACGGCGCCTTCAGGGCGGCGGCGCTCACGGTCCCACTCACGATCTGGTAGTTCACACCGCGGGACGCACCCTGCGCAGTCGCCGGGCACGTCGTCTGCGGAATCAGAAAGGCCTGCGGCTGGGACAACGACGTGACCGTGTGAGACGACATCATGATCGCCCGCCGTGCGATGTCCCCGTCGACGGTAATCCCGATGTCGTCCGGATGGGCGAAACCCAGCGTGTGCCCGATCTCGTGCGTCGTCACGTTCGCCAGGATGTTCACCCACTCACGCCGCAGCCACGTGGGGCCGGCCACGTCGGCGATGCGGCCACCCCAGATCAGGACCGTGTCGTCCACGTACAGGTTGCACGGATCGTAGTCCGCCTGTCCGGCCTGCCGCCCGCCCGACGGCGCCCTGTCGAGCGTGAAATGCACGTGCGTGGCGGCCGGATAATCAGACGCCCGTCCGGTAATGACCCGCATGTCCACGGGGTCCAGGTCGCAAAGAATGGTCTCAATCTGCACGCGGACCGCCTCTTTAAACGTTTCGGCGTCTGCATCAGACCGGATCGCATCGTAAATCGGCAAATCAGCCGGATTCAGCGGCGAGAGCGTTGCGCGGGCATCCAGCGGGCTCGGCCCGCCGTCCCAGTCCAGCACAATCAGCGTACGCGCCTCACGGTTGGTGGTCGGCGCCCGGCCGCACGCCGGCGGCGTCAGCGACTCATCCTCTATGGAAGATCCGCTCGAACGGGCGATGCCCCCGTCGGACGGGACCGCTCCACAGCCCGCCAGGCTCAGGGTTATCGCACCCAGGATTGCGGGAACGATCAGACCGGGTACGCGTCCTTTGCGCAGTACCGACATGGCTTCCTCCCCCCTTGCGAATGTCGGCCTGAAACCAGGCCTCCACGGCGAAGTGGGTCTTCAGCCATTAAATGTCAGAGAGGGGGTCGATGTCAATGGCCCTTCACCGCGCCGCCCGGAACGAGATTATCGGCAGTGGCCGGAACACGTGCCGCTGTTGCCTGTCCTGCCCCCCCCGCACCCACAGGGCCGACCGCCCCCCTGGACGGTCGCAATGCGTGTCTGACCCGCCTGCGCGAACTGGCCGAGGGCCAGACCCCCACCCTGGGCCGGAGTAGGCGCGGGGAAAGAAGGGCGCCGGCAGTGGCCGGAGTAGTCGCCCCGGCAGGCCCCCCCGACGTCGGCCGCGGCCACGTCCGTGGCGTCCATCTCCCCGTCATCGTCGTAGTCGAACGGGTGACTGCTGATCACCGCCTCGAGCTGGCCGTAGGGGGAGTAGAAGTAGCGCTCCAGTACCCGGCCAGTGATTTCGGTCAGGGTGGTGACGTTGTAGTTGGCGTCTTGATGCACGTACACCCGCCCGGCGTCCTTGAGGAAGAGCTGGACCTCATATAGTCCAGTCAGCGTCTTGGGGGTTGTTTCTTCCTGGATCTACTTCCCCCAGGTTTTACACGCTGGATCTGGTTCCAGCATCTACTTCGTCCTTGGTGGAGATTCCTCCGGGCATGAAGGGCCCGTTGCCCCGTGACGGATCGCGGGCCGATTGCGGGGATGATTGCACGTACACGTAAGGGTTGATCTCGTCCCCAAGTCCTCGAAACGCGGCTTGACGACTCCCCAGCGGATCCCGCTGCATGAACCGTTTGAGGCCGGGGTTGTATTGCCTTGCCCGGTTCTGGTAGCTGGATTCTGTTGAATGGGGCATCGTTTTTTGAAGGTGGTTCGCCGCGCGGCGAGGGA
>CAZPHH010000096.1:0-17481 GCA_964586145.1 uncultured Phycisphaeraceae bacterium
GCCCCACAGGCCGACCGTTCCGCGCAACCGCCCGTGGTCCGGCCCCGGATCGCGCGTGTGCCGCACGAAATTCGTTCCTACGTGCCTGTATTATGGGACTTTGCGCTGACCCGATTGGCGAGGTACACCCATTTGATTTCGTGTCCTCGCCCCAGAAGAAGGAGAACTCGCTTCGCCCGGGCCCCGTGCGAAACGTGATCACGACGAACAGGTCGGCCGCGGCGGTCCGACGGGATCGGCGCCCACGAACTCGTCGCCGCCGAGTTCCGGATACACCCGCCGCTGGTACACGTTTGCCCTGCGTAGTCGAGTCCCGTCGGTCCATAGGGACAGCTTCTCAGGCAAGGTGGTCTTGTCGTTGTCGTTGACATCGCTGCCCCCGCTGCAACCACCGCCCCCTGCCGTGCAGCCCAACTTCGCCACAACCGTCAGCGCCAGGACAACCCCCTTCGCTCGCGCCAGACCTGAACCCCCCATCGAATGACTCCGCAAACGGAATCTGCCAAGCCTGCCCGCACCCACCCCAGCGTACCGCGCTGTTTCCGGCCCACGCAACGTCGACGGCCGCGTTTGGGCCCGATCGTCGATTCGTTCGCCGGCGCAGTCCTGGACGCTCATCTGTAGACAATTTGACACCGACAGCCAAACACATGCCCATCCGCGTGCGTATAATCCAGTGGAGGGCCTGGACGGCGTGTTCGTGCCCTCCCGGCGTTGGAGACTCCCTGACGTGTATGGCGCACTACGAAGCGAGGGATTCGCATGGCCGCCCGCACTTCCATCTCGGATGGTGCGTCCGTCATTCGCGCCTGTGTGGCACGGCGCGAATACGCAGAGGCCGTGCGCCGCTTCGAAATCTTCGCCCGCGCCCTGCGTCCGCGGGATCGGTCCGACGTAGCCGCGGACCTTGCCCAGCACGGCGGCATGGAGGCCGGGCAGGCGCTGGCCAAGGCCTTCGCCCGGGCCCCCTGCTACCTCTGCAAAGAAGGCCGCATGACGTGTGACGTCTGCGGCGGCGCCTCCACCTTCGCCGCCAACGGCCGGTTCTGCGAAACGTGCAACGGCGCCGGCCATTCGCCCTGCCTGTTCTGCGGCGGGTCCGGCTTCCTGCCGATGGAGAACATTCCGCGGTCGATTGTCCCGCCAGCCGCTCGGATGCGGCTCGAATGGACCGCCCGCCTGCTGCGGCAGGTGGTCCGAGACGTGTCCGCCCTCAGCCGGGAGGGCGCACCTTCCTCGCCTCTTCGCGATTGGATTCGACTGTTCCACGCCACGGAGCGGATTCAATCCATCCTGGAAGACACCGGCCCTGTCCTGGCAACCCGTGAAGGAGGCGGCGAGGAGCACGCCCGATCCGTCACGCTTGCGGACGAGTGCAACCGGCTGACCCGCAAATGCCGGCGCGTCCTGGCCGCCGGAATCCTGAAGGTTTGCCGCGCCAAGGCGAAGACGGAGGAACCCGGCTCCCAACGCCGCATCATGTGGGAACGCCAGTCCGACTTCTACGAACCCCTGGCCCGCCCGGCCGTCTCCTGAACGCGTTTTTGGGGGAATAGCCGGCGGGGAGCCGGCGCCACACGCTTGGCCACGCCGGCGTGTTCCGGATTGCGGCGTCGGATCACGATGGTGCCTTTGGTGCGGCACTGCGAAGCGCGGATTCGATATGGTCGAGCAGGGAATCGGGCTCGGACATTCGGCCGACCCCCGCCGCGCGGCAGGCCATCCAGCCTTCTTCCGGGCCGACAAGCGTATACCCGGCCTCGCGCAGGCGAGTCACGTTGGCCTGGACGAAGGGGTTGGCCCACATGCGGGAGTTCATCGAGGGGGCCACGATCACGGGCGTGCCCCCCTGCCCGGCGGTCGGCCCGATGGAGGCCAGCAGCGTGCTGCACAAGTCGTCGGCCAGGCCCTGGGCCGTTTTGGCGATGAGGTTTGCCGTGGCCGGGGCCACGACCACCACGTCGGCCCGTTCGGTCAGGTGGATGTGCTGGGCGTCGAAGTCCGATTCGGCGACCCACAGGCTGGTGAGCACACGGCGGCCGGAGAGGGATTGAAACGTGGCCGGTCCCACGAAGCGGGTGGCGGCGTCGGTCATGGCCACGGTCACGCCGGCGCCGCGCTGGACCAGTCGCGAGACGAGCGTGCAGGTCTTGTAGGCCGCGATCCCGCCGCTGACGATGACCAGCACTTCGTACCCGCGGAGCGGTTCCGGCGGCGCGTCAGACGTCGAATTCATCTTCGTCGGCCTCGGCCTTCTCGTCCGCCAGGACGGGCTCGATCTTGCCTTCCATAATCTCCTTGACCACCACCTCCATATCGGTCAGGCCGCGGGTCTCGACCATGGGGCGGGCCCCCTGCATCAGCTCGACCAACCGGCGCTGGATGAGGGCCGTCAGCTTGAAGCGGCCGCCGATCTTGCGGATGATGTCGTCATTCTTGAGGATCTCGATCATTCGGTTTCCATCTCCCTGCGGACGATCTCCAGAATCTCCTCGACGGTGTCGTCCAGCACGTCGTTGATGACGAAGTACGTGTACATGCCGCTGTCGCGGGCAAAGGCAATCTCGCCGTCGGCCTTCGCCAGCCGGCGTTTCATGATTTCCTCGGACTCCGTCCGCCGGCCCGCCAGGCGGGCCTTGAGCGACTCCATGTCGGGCGGCAGGACGAAGATGCGCACCGACTCGGGCATCCGCCGGGCCACCTGCAGTCCGCCCTGCACCTCGATCTCCATGATGACGTGGTGGCCGGCCTCGACGGCCTGACGCACCGGACCGGCCGGCGTGCCGTAGCGGTGGCCCACGTATTCGGCCGTCTCCAGGAAGTCGCCCGCCTGCTCGCGACGGTCGAACTCCTCCGGGCGGATGAACTCGTACGCCGATCCGTCCGCCTCATCGCCGCGCGGGGGCCGGGTTGTCGCCGACACGCTCCAGACGGCGCCGGGCAGCCGGTTGAGCAGTTCGTTGCAGATCGAGGTCTTGCCGGTGCCCGACGGGCCGCTGATCACGATGACCTTCCCCTTTTGCGGTCCGCCGGACCCGTTACTCGACATTCTGTACCTGCTCCTTCAGTCGGTCGACCAGGCTCTTGATGTCCACCACGTGCCGGGTGATCTCGGCGTCGTTGCTCTTGCTGCCGATGGTGTTGGTCTCCCGCAGGATTTCCTGGGCGAGGAAGTCGAGCTTGCGTCCCGCCGGCTCCGGCGAATCGCAGGCCCGGACGAACTGCTCGAGGTGGCAGTTCAGCCGGGCGATTTCCTCGTTGATGTCGCACCGGTCAGCGAACAGGGCCACTTCGCGGACCAGCGAGTCTTCCTGCAGGGTCAGCTCGGCCGAGCGCAGCAGATTGTTCACCCGCTCCTGCAGCTTGACGCGGTACTCGTCCACCACAACCGGGGCCCGCTCCGAAATGACCTGAAGGTGCTCGCGGATGGCCCGGCACTGCCCCAGCAGGTCGGTATGCACCGACTCGCCCTCGCGCCGCCGCATGGCAACCAACTCGTCCAGGGCCTGGTTCGTCAGGGCTGCGATGGTTTCCCATGCCGCGTCCTTTGTCGAGTCATCCAGTGCGGGCGCCTGGCAGACGCCCGGCAGGGCCGCCAGCGTGGCCAAGTCCACCACCACCTGCACGCCCGGAGGCGGCGTCACGTGCTGGACCTGCTCCAGGTAGCTCTGCAGGGCAGCGCGGTTCATGGGAACCGCTGCATCCGGACTCTCGTCCCGGACCCGCAGCAGATACGTCAGACTGCCCCGGTTCACCCGCGTCCGCAGCAGCTTGTCCACTTCCGCTTCGAGGAACTGGAACGGCTCCGGCAGGCGAATGGCGGCCTTGAGGTAGCGGTTGTTCAGGCTCCGCAGCTCGAGCGACCAGGAAACTCCGTCGCACGACTGCTGGGCCAGGCCGTAGCCCGTCATCGATCGAATCATGCGTCAGACCACCTGATGTTGTACGAATCCCGGACCGCAGACTACGAGCCGATCGGAGCGTCACACGCCCGGCCGGCGGAGATCGCGATGGGGGCAAGACACCACAACACGACGGCGATTCCGCCCGGCTGCACCTTACGGCGCGGGTTCTTCGGTTGCCGGGTCTGCAGGAGGTGTCTCTTCCTCTTCCGCTTCCGGCGAGTCGGGCGCCTCGGTCGGCGTCTCATCGCTCTCGGTCACGGACGACTCCTCGCCATCCGTGTCGGTCGGCTGATCCGAGTCGGCTTCATCCTCGGATTCAGGCAGAGTCATCCCTTCCGGCATCACCGGAGCGCCGACGGGCCTGCTGATCGTCGTGGCCTTCGCCGGTTCCGTGGGGGGCGCGAAGACCCAGTTGCCGACAACGACGAGCATCAGAAACACCAAGGCCAGGGCAACGGTGATGACGGTGAAGACGTCGCCGGTCTTGGCGCCAAACGCACCGCCGCCGCCGCCGGTACCGCCGAACGCGCCCGCCAGCCCGCCGCCACGCCCCTTCTGCAGCAGAACGACCCCGATGAGCAGAAGGCAGACCACAAACAGGACCACCAGCAGAACGCCCTGCAGGAGACTGTACGCCAGTAGATTCATAACCGACAGCTCTCAGCGTATAAGGTTATCTTTTCCAGGGGGTTACCCGCTTGCGGGTACGCCCCGAATCCAACATTTCACATCCGCGCGGTCACTACGATACCGAGTCCGCGGCGGCCGCTATGATAGCCAGAAAGTCCGCCGCCACCAAGCACGCCCCGCCCACCAGGGCCCCATCGATGTCCGGGCACGCCATCAGGCCGGCCGCGTTGCTCGGCTTGACGCTCCCGCCGTACTGGATCCGCATGGCTGCCGCCGCGTCCGCCCCGAACACCTTCGCCAGTCGCGGCCGGATGAAGGCATGCACGTCCTGGGCCTGCTCTGGCGAAGCGGTCCGGCCAGTGCCGATCGCCCAAACCGGCTCATAGGCGATCGTGAGGCGTGCGGGGGGGATGTCGTTGGCAAGAACCTCGTCCAGATGCCTGGCCACGACAGCCTCTGTCCGTCCGGCCTCCCGCTCTTCCAGCGTCTCGCCCACGCAGTAGATGACGTCCAGGCCGGCTTGCAGAGCTGCCCGGACCTTCTTGTGCAGCAGTTCGCCGGTCTCCCCGAAAACCTGCCGCCGCTCGCTATGTCCGATAATCACGTGGGTGCAGCCCGCGTCCGCAAGCATCGGGGCGGACACTTCCCCCGTAAACGCCCCTTTCGGCTCGAAGTAGCAGTTTTGCCCCCCCAACTTGACGTGCGATTCCTTGATCGCCTCTGCCACGGTCGTAAGGGCCGTAAACGGCGGGCAGAGGGCCACGTCCACCCGGTTTTTTCCACGCAGGCCGTTCCACACGGCTTTGGCCAGGGCTCGGGCCTCGGCCAGCGTGTTGTGCATCTTCCAGTTACCGGCGACAAAGGGTTTTCTCATCGTAGCAACTCTCGTGGTCTAAAGGACTTCATCCGCCCTGGGAAACGATCCAAGCACTCGCAGTTCGCTGCACAGGGGCCGGGTCTTCTCGATGGCCTCCGCGACCACGGGGTCGGACGCGTGCCCCTCCACATCGATGTAGAAGGCGTATTCCCACTTCTTCACGCGGCTGGGCCGCGATTCGATGTAGGTCATGTTCACCCGGGCCTGCCGAAACACGTCCAGGACATCCACCAGGGCCCCCGGGCGATCCGCCGCGCGGAACACCAGCGAGGTCTTGTCTCGCCCGGTGGGCTGGGCCGGCGAGTGCCCGATGACCAGAAACCGGGTCGTGTTCTGCGGATCGTCCTCGATCCGATCGTAGATCTTCCCCAGGCCGAATAACTCGGCGGCCAGTTCGTTGCCGATGGCTGCCGCCCCCTCTTCGGAGGCCGCCTGCCGGACCGCGGCGCTGGTGCTGGCCACGCCGATGGTCTTGTCCATCAGGCCACAGTCGGTCAGAAACCGCAGGCACTGCGGGAACACCTCCGGCTTGGAGTAGACCCGGCGAACCTCCTCCAGCTTCAGGTTGCCCAGGAGGTGGTGATGGACGGCCAGGTAAATTTCCGCACACACCTTCACGTCGTGCCGGGCGAACGCGTCCAGCGAGTCCACCACCCCCCCGCCGGAGGTGTTCTCGATCGGCACGACGGCCAGATCCACGTGCTCGCGCTCCACCTCGTCGAACAGGGCTTCAATATGGCGGAGAGGCTCGTATTCGACGGTTCCCCCGAATTTCCGGGTGGCGGCCACGTGGGAGTAACTGCCGGGCGGCCCGAGATACGCGATCCGGGGCGGTTTCTCCAAGGAGAACGAGCCGCTCATCAACTCCCGATAAATCGCCAGCAGGGTGCGGTCGGCCAGGGGGCCCGTATTGCCGGCCTTCACCCGGTCCAGCACCTCCCGCTCGCGGTCGGGGCGATACGTGGCGATGCCCGCCTGCGCCTTCAGACGACCGATGTCCCGCACCAGCCCAGCCCGTTGGTTGAGCAGGCGTACGATCTGCTCGTCCAGGGCATCGATCTGCCGCCGGACGTCATCCAGTTGCCCGTTCGGTTCCGTCACGAAGCGCCCCGCTACCGCTCCCGCCGCCGGTTGCGAACCGCTCTTTGTACGGCCGTGACCGGCCTCTGTCAATCGCAGGGCGTGGCGTCTGAGCCCGCGGTCAAGGACGGGACTCCCCAAAGACGTGGGCGGTGAACGTCTCCAGGATGGCCCGGGGGTCTTTGTAGGCGTCCGTGTCCAGGCCGGCCTTGCGGCCGAGCTGCTGGAGGTACGTCTGGCGGTCCCAGCCTTGCTCGACGGGCACCTGGGGCAGGAACAGCCCCCGGTGACCGCCCAGGGTGAGGATCACGCCGTCCCTGCCGACCTGCACGTCGTCCGGTCCGCGCACCGGCGTGGGCGGTCCCAGGACCGAAATCTCGATGTCGACCTGCCCCAGTTCGTCCGGCTGAATGCGGAAGCCCTCAAACCGCGGGTCGCGGCAGGCCTGCACGGCGTTGTGGACAATGTTCTCATAGAGCGGTTCGTGCGGCAGGACGGACCCGATGCACCCCCGAAGCATCCCACCCTTGCGCAGCGTCACAAATGCCGCCCCGTGCGCCCGCAGGGCGTCGTCCAGCCGCGGATCATCCTTCGGGACGCGAAGCAACTTCCCCGAGCGGATCAGCATCTCCACTTGCGTGCGGGCGAGATCGAGGAGTGTTCTCTGCTGGGTATCCGTCAACGGTCCGCTCATCGAATGCTCCGTCCGCCGTCCACGTTCAGAATCTGCCCGGTGATGTAGTCGCCGCTTTCCGCCAGGAACCGCACGGTTCGTGCGATGTCCTCCGGCGTGCCGGCCCGCTTCAGCGGCACTTTGTCCACAAGGCGCTGCCGCACCTGGTCCTCGTAGTCTTCCGGAAACACCGCAATGCCTGGGGCAACGCCGTTCACCTGCACGCGCGGCGCCAGGGCCCGCGCCAAGGTCTTGGTCAGGCAGACCAGCGCCGCCTTGGAGGCGCAGTAGGCCAAATGCCCCGGCCAGGGACGGTCCGCCGCAATGTCGCATAGGTTGATGATTTTCCCACCGGCCCGAAGCAGATGCTCGCGGG
This sequence comes from uncultured Phycisphaeraceae bacterium, assembly GCA_964586145.1. Lineage (GTDB taxonomy): Bacteria > Planctomycetota > Phycisphaerae > UBA1845 > UBA1845 > JAFGJQ01. The sequence goes on from CAZPHH010000096.1 coordinate 7,542, forward strand.
CGGCGGCGGCCAGGGCCGCGGGCGCCGTGACGTTGATCCGCATCGTCCGATCCCAGTCGTCGATGGAGAAGCTCTCCAGCGTCATTCGTTCGAACACGGAGGCGTTGTTCACCAGAATCTGCAATCCGCCGAGAGCCGCCACGGTCCGCTCCACGATCTCACCGGCGGCTTCCGGGCGTCGCAGGTCGCCGGGCACGACCTCGCATCGGCGTCCGGCCGCAACGATCCGGTTCGCCACCTCCTGAGCGTCCCCCCGGGATCGGTGGCAGTGCAGCGCAACGTCGCAGCCCGCGCCGGCGAGTTCCAGAGCGATGGCCCGCCCCACGCGGCGGGCGCCTCCGGTCACCAGCGCCACCGTGCCTTGCAGCTTCACCCGGCACCTCACGGATCAGATGGAGGTAGATCCCCCGGTGGCTCGTTCTCTTCCGTCGGCTCGTCCGGCAGTCGATGCTGCGACCACACGTCATCCGTGGGCGTCGGCGCCGCCTTCCCGCGGGCCAGGCGCCGGCGGTATCTTCGTGAGGCCGTCACCAGGGCCAGGGCCGCCACGACGAAGACAAGCAGGAGGATGATACCATAGACAATCGCCACTGTGGCCGCCACCGTCCGCTCGCGGTCTGTCGGGGGTGTGGCTGCCACTGCGGGCGGCTCGATGACGACGCCCTCCGATGCGGCTTCGTGGCGAAACGCGCCCAAGCCCAGCGCAAGCAGCAGCAACCCCACCCCCACCAGCAACACCACGAGCGCCAGCCGCACTCGCTGCGGACTCTGCGCGTCGCCGTTCAGCAGGTCACTGCGTTGCCTTGTCATGGCTTTCCCACTTGCCAGCGGACATTGGACCTCGGGTCTTGGTTCAGGGTGCCCCGGAGCTGCTCCAGGAGTTGCCGCTGCGTCTCATCCAGCGACCGTGGCGCCACAACCTGGACCACCACGATCTGATCCCCCGCCGTTCCGTTCGGCGGCTGAATGCCCTTGCCCCGCAAACGCAGCCGGGCCCCGCTGGACGTTCCGGGTGGAATCGTCAGTGTAACCGGCCCGGAGAGCGTGGGCACCTCCAGCTTCTCCCCCAGCGCGGCCTCCACAATGGAGATCGGCAGGTCCACATGGATGTCCAGCCCATCACGCCGGAAATACGGATGCCGGCCGACCTCACAGCGCAAATACAGATTGCCGGCGGCCCCGCCCGCTCGGCCGGAGCCGCCGCGGCCGCGGATTCGGATGCGGCTCCCGTCTTCCACGCCGGCCGGAATTTTCACCTGCAGGGTCTCGCGAGCCTTCCCGTCCGAGTGAAGGGGCACATCCACCGTGGCGCCGCGCACCGCCTCCTCGAACGATAGCCGAACGACTCTCTCTTCATCCCGGCCCTGGGCCGGCTGCGCCCCCGCCCGCCGTCTTCGTCCGGTACGCGTGGCGCCCCCGCCAAACAGATCGCCGAACACGCTCGCCCCGCTTCCCCCGCCGCCGAACGCACTGAACAGATCCTGCAGATCATCGAACGGAATCTGCGAACCCCCGCCCCAGGTGTAGACCCGCTGGCCGGTCGGCTGCGTCTCCCAGCGCCCGACCGCGGCCTCGCCGAACTGGTCGTACTCGGCTCGCTTGTCCTTGTCGCCGAGCACGTCATAGGCGGCCTGCACCTCCTTGAAGCGTCCCTCCGCGGAGGGATCGTTCGGGTTGCGGTCTGGGTGATACTTCTTGATTAGACGGCGATACGCCCGCTTGATCTCGTCGGCCGAGGCCGTACGGTCAACGCCAAGAACTTCGTAATAGTCACGTCCCATCGCTGTTGCTGGAATCCAAATCACAGGGCGGCAGTCGCGTAGGGATTATAGACCGGCTCCGCCGCGTTGAAAAGCAGGCCGGGCACACCTACCATGCCGCAGATGTCCGCGCCACCCGCCATTCTCCGCGTGGCGGCAGCCCAGTTGCCCGCCACCCGACTGGCCGAGGGCCCTCGTGCCCTCGATCTGATCGACGCGGCCATCGCGGACGCCGCCGCCCGTGGAGTTGATCTGCTGGTCCTGCCGGAGGGTGCGTACCCGTCCTACTACCTGCCCGGCGTCGCGGAGTTTCGCGAGGCGGGGCTGATGCCGAATCGCGATTTCCTCGCTTGGCTGGGCGAACGCGCCCGGCGGCACCACCTGCACCTGATCTGCGGCTACGTGGAGGATCAGGGCGACGGCCTCTGCAACGCGGCGGCCCTTGTGGATGACGTGGGCGAGGTTGTGGGGATTGCCCGCAAATCGTTCCTGTGGGGTGACGACAACCGGGTGTTCCGACCGGGTGACCGGCTCGAAGTGTTTGACACCCGGATTGGCCGGATCGGCATCGCCATCTGCGCGGACGTCCGGGCGCCGGAGACGACGGCGGGCCTGGCCGCCCTCGGAGCGCAGCTCATCGCCGTGCCGACGTGCTGGGTGAACGTGAAGCGCCGTCCCGGCGAGTACTACAACCCGCAGCCGGATTTTCTGATCGAGGCCCGGGGGCTGGAAATTGGCCTTCCGTTCGTCTGCGCCAACAAGGTCGGCGTAGAGACCGACACGCTGAGCTACTGCGGCTTCAGCCTGATCACCGACGCAAACGCCCGCGTGCTGGCCAAGGCGCCACCGGATGCGCCCGCCCTGCTCTGCGCCGAAGTCCAGCCGGCCCCACCTCGCCCGCCAGCCATTCCCGGCTGGGCTCGTTCGCGTTTATTTGATTCCGCACCTGCGGAGCAGGCGGCGGTGGAGGCGGACGAACCCGTCAGGATTGCGGCCATTCCATCTGCCTCGCTGATTCACGCGGACGGTGGGATGGAGTTGCTCCGCCGCCTGGCGGCGGACGGAGTGGTCGCGGCCGTCTCCGCGTTGCCGTCCATGGCGGCGGCGGACGATGTGGCCCTGCTGGCCCGGACACTCGGCATCGAGCTGGTCAGCTACGCGGAGCCGGAGCGGATGCGATTGGCCGCTTTCGGCGGGTACGCCGCATTGTCCGGCGACGACGTGCGATCGTTCGCCCCGACCCGCGCCCTGACGCTGGACGGGGCCGCCGTTCTGTTCGTGATCCATCCGCCGGACGCCCTTCCGCTGCTCCGTGCACGCGCCGTCGAGAACCGCGTGGTGCTGGCGGCTGCCGGGGCCGAAACCGCGTTCATCCTCGGCCCGGACGGCACCGTGCTGGCTCGGACATCATCGAACCCGTGCGAGCCGGTGACCGCAACGGTCGACTTGACGTCCGTCCGCGACAAGACCGTCTTCCCCGGCACCCACATCTTCGAGCAGCGCAAGCCCCGAGCCTACGCCGCCGCGTTCGGCGAGCCGGTGCAGACCTCCGTTTGAACAAACCGGCCCCCGGCGATACGCTGGCGGGTTCGCGGAGCGGCGTGTCCGCCCGGCGGGGATTTGCGAATCATGAGTGGAAACGTCGAGCTGGAAAAGGTTTACAACCCGGAAGCCGTCGAAGCAGGCATCTACGCCCTGTGGGAGCAGAAGGGCTGCTTCCGGGCCGTACCCGACGCCCGACCGCGAGACCAGCGGCACGTCATCATGATCCCGCTGCCCAACGTGACCGGGGCCCTGCACCTGGGGCACGCGATCAACAACACCCTGCAAGACATCGTCACCCGCATGCAGCGGATGAAGGGCAAGAACACGCTCTGGCAGCCGGGGACCGACCACGCGGGGATCGCCACGCAGGCGGTCGTGGAGCGCCGCATCTTCGAGGAAGAGGGCAAGAGCCGGCACGACCTGGGCCGCGAGAAGCTGGTCGAGCGCATCTGGCAGTGGAAGGACCAGTACGAGAAACGCATTCTCAGCCAGCTCAAACTGCTGGGGGCCTCGTGCGACTGGAAACGCACCCGGTTCACCCTGGACGAGGTGTGCGCGAAGGCCGTCCGCCACGCGTTCTTCAAAATGTTCAAGGACGGGCTGATCTTCCGCGGCAAGCGGCTGGTGAACTGGGACACCCAGCTCCAGACCGCCGTCGCGGACGACGAGGTGTACCACGAAGCCGTCAAAGGCCACTTCTGGCACTTCAAGTACCCGGTGATCGATCCGCAGCCGGGCGAGCCTCAGCATGTGCTCATCGCCACCACCCGGCCGGAGACCATGCTGGCCGACACCGCGGTGGCCGTCCATCCGGACCCCGAGGGCGAGCTGGCCCGTCGGGAGGCGCAGCTTCGCTCGGAATTGGCGGCAGCAGCCGGTCGCGAGAAGAAGGAAATCGAGCAGAGGTTGGAGGGTATCGCTCGGCGTCGTGAGGAATACCTACCCACCCTGCTGCGGCTGCGCGACATGGCCCGGGCCGGGCGCAAAGTCATGCTGCCGCTGGTCAACCGTCCCATCCCGCTGGTGGCCGACGAGTGGGCCGACCCGGAGAAGGGCACCGGGTGCGTGAAAATCACACCCGCGCACGACCCGAACGACTACGACGTCGGCCAGCGGCACGGACTGCCGATGGTCAACGCCCTCACGCCGGACGGCAAGGTGGCGCCGCTCATCGAGCCGGACGGCTCACTGAACCCCCACAGCGACCGCTACGCGGGACTGGTGTTCGCCGCCGAGGGTCGCAAACGCGTGGTGGACGACTTGGAAGCCGCCGGGCTGATCGATCACGTGGACGATCACGAAATGGAGGTGGGGCACAGCGACCGAAGCAAGACGCCGATCGAGCCGTACCTGTCCGACCAGTGGTTCGTGCGGATGGGCGACGTGGAAGGCGGCATCACGCTGGCCGACGGCACGAAATCGCCCGGCCTCGCCCAGGCTGCCATGGACGCCGTGACCGGCGGCCGGGTGAAGATTTTCCCGGAGCGTTACACAAAGACCTACCTCGACTGGCTCGGCGAAAAACGCGATTGGTGCATCAGCCGGCAACTCTGGTGGGGGCACCGCCTTCCGGTTTGGTCTCTTCCGTTCGAAGGAACGCGGATGTCGGATGCGTTACTTGCACCCGGAGACCTTTCGAGGCAGGCGGACGACGTCATTTCAGCCATCACGGAGAAACACCCGGACAAGATCGCGGTCCGCCGAACAGCGGATGGAAGTCGCATCGACGTGTGCCTGCTGGAAGATGACCAAGACGTCCAGAGACTGCTTGAGGCTGCGAGCTTCACTCAGAGCGATGACGTCCTCGACACCTGGTTCAGCTCGCAGCTTTGGCCGTTCAGCACACTGGGGTGGCCGGATGACACGGAGGACCTGCGCTATTACTACCCCGGCAGCGTGCTGATCACGTCGCGGGACATCATCACACTGTGGGTGGCCCGCATGGTGCTGAGCGGTCTGTACCTGATGGGCGACGTTCCGTTCCAGCACGTGTACATCCACACGAAGATCCTCGACGGCCGGGGCGAGGGGATGAGCAAGTCCAAGGGCAACGGGGTGGACCCGGTGGACATCATCCAGCTCTACGGGGCGGACGCCCTGCGCTATACCATGGCCGACATCGCCACGGAGCTGCAGGACGTGCGCATGCCGGTGGAGTACCGCTGCCCGCACTGCACGAACCTGACGCCGCAGACGGAGGTGGTGCCGCGCAACCGCCGGCCGTCCGAGGTTTTCAAGGTCAAATGCAAGCACTGCGGCGAAATGTTCGCCACGCAATGGGCCGACGAGGACACGAAGATCGCCCTGCACGTGGCCTACGAAACGTCTGACCGTGTGGAGCTCGGCCGCAACCTGTGCAACAAGCTGTGGAACGCCGCCCGCTTCGCCTTCCGCAACCTGGAGGGCGTGGAATACAGCCGGCTGGACATTACGAGCCTGCCGCCGGAGGACCGCTGGGTTCTCGCGGAGCTTTCTCGCGTGGTGCGGGAGGTGAACAGCCTCATGGCGCGGTACCAGTTCTCCGCGACGGTGCGGCGCATCCGCGAGTTCTTCTGGGACAGCCTGTGCGACTGGTACATCGAGCTCACCAAGCCGCGCATGGCCGAGGATGCTTCACCCGACCGGCGTGGGGCCGAGGCCCGGCAGGTGCTCGCGTTCTGCCTGGACCAGGTGCTGCGGCTGTTCCACCCGATCATCCCGTACATCACGGAGCGGCTGTGGCAGCAGCTTGCCATGATCGCCCCGCACCGCGGGCTGCCCGGGCTGGCAGAGCCGCGGATGAGCGAAGTGCTGACGGTCGCCGATTTCCCGCCGGAGGCCGGCTGGCCGGGGCTGGACGATGTGAAGATCATCGAGATCTTCCAGGACCTGCAGGACGCGACCCGCGGCGTGCGTGATCTGCGGAGCAAGTGCAACGTGCTGCCGAAGGTGAAGGTCACCGTCACGCTGAAGGTGCCGGCCGACCACGTGGAATCGCTCCGCAGCCAGGCCCACATCATCCAGGAGATGGCCGGCGTGGAGACGCTGCACGTGGTGTCTGAGGCCGCCCGACCAAGGAACTCTGCGTCCACCGTGGTGGGTGCGGTGCAGATTCTGGTACATGACGTGAGCGACGACGAGGCGGAGAGCAAGCGCGTCGAGAAAGACCTGGCCGGTGTGGAAAAGCAGATCGCCGGCAAGGAATCCAAGCTTGCCAACGAGAAGTTCGTGCTCAACGCCAAGCCCGAGGTGGTGGAGGCCGAGCGCCAGCGCCTCACCGACCTGCTCGCCCAGCGGCAGACGCTGACCCAAGCGCTGCGCGACCTGGCCGAATAACCGCGTTAGCTCAAGAGCGACGATGCGATCGGTGTCGAACGGCCAGCCCACACCAAGCCAGGATGCCGATGGGCAGGGCCGTGATCATGCCGGCCCCACAGGGAGCACCGGCCGACCGGCCTCCACCACCGGACGTGCCGCCGCCACTCGAGCCGCCATTCCCGTCCGTGGGGTCCCCGGCGTCGGGATTCAGCGGGTCGGTGTCGTCCGTGTCGGGTACGCCGTCGTCGTCATCAGAGTCGTCCGCGTCTGGTAGGCCATCGTTGTCCGTATCGCCGGTGCCGGAATCGGCCGGGTCGTCCTCGTCGCCGGTGTCCGTATCACCGTCATCCTCATCGCCGGCGCCATCGTCGACCGGAGCGCCGCCTCCCCCGCCGCCGCCCCCCTCGCCCGCGAGTTGCCGGATGAGGACCATCGGAGCGGCGAAGTCGATGTCGTAGTCTGTCCAGTCCGGCCGCGTGATGAAAGCGAAACCGTCCAGATCATCCAGCCTGACCAGCGTCTCGCTGGCAATCCCTGTGCAATGGACCACCAGAGTCACCAGCAGGACATCCCCGCTGTCGTAGATGTACGGGTAAACGTAGTTTGTGGCCTTCCAGTCGTCGAGCTGATCGCCCGGCTCGGGCTGAATGTGGGGGGCATACATCTGCGGACCGGGAATGACCTGCTCAAACGTGAAGCCATCCACGTCTGCCGGATCCGTGCTCGTACCGAGAATCCAGGTGAAGAGTCCGTCCTCCGGTTCCAGAAGAACGATGTCGATATACGCGTAGTCCGATCCTCGGAGCGTCACGCGAGGGATGGTCATCCCCTCAAACTCCACATGGTCAATGCTGCCGGTGGTGTTCGGACCGAAACTCAACTCGATGGATGCTCCCGATGAGGCCGCCACTCCGGCCAGCAAGGCAAGCAACGTGCAGGCGATACGCATGGCGAGACTCCTGAAAAGCACTGCCGGAACGCCCCGCACGTCATCTCACGCGGACAAGTCGACCGGCCGGCTGAAACGATCCGCCTGTCTTAACGGCCAATTGCCCGGCGGGGTTTTGGCCGGCCCTCTCCTGGCGAGTCTGGCAAGGTGGGCTGCCGCAGGTTCGTTATCGGACGCTCTCGCCAGGCTCCTGGGTGGCCTCCTGCGCAGGATCCCCAACATTTGCCGCCCTGCCGGAAAGGGTTATAATCACTGACTCGATCGGGGCTTGTGGACGCAGCCGCACGGTTTCGACGAGGGACTTCACAGGACCGCAAGAGTCATGATGACACCGACAGGACGATGGACGGCGGGGCTGGCAATCCTGGTGCTGTTGGCGGGATGCGGGGGTCCCAAGAGGACCCACGTGGCGGACGCCCCCGAAGAACCCGTGCCCGAGCCATCCATGGTGGCGGATGTGCCCGTGGAGGAGCTCGTCGAGCCCAAGGGCCCGCCGGAAGACGATGTGGAACAACCCGCGGAAGCCCCCGAGCCGGAGCCGGCGCAGGTCGCACCGGGGCCGGGGGAAAAGCCGGCCGCTCCGGTCGTCACAGAGGAGTTCCGGACGCTCTACGACGCCACCAAGGCGGGCGACGTGACGGTCGTCCGGCAGTGCCTGGATGACGGTGCGGACGTAAACGGAACCAACGAACGGGGCTGGACCCCTCTCCACGCCGCCGTCCACGAGAACCAGCCGGCGGTCGTCAAACTGCTGATCGAACGCGGCGCGGCGGTCAATCCGCAGGGCGAAATGGACTGGACGCCCCTTCACTGGGCCGCCCAGCAGGGCAATCTCGAAATGGCAAACACGCTGCTGCAGGCTGGCGCGGACCTGGCCGCCGTGGAATGGAGTGGGAAGACGCCTCTGTCCCTGGCCCTCGTCGGCGGGCATCTGGAGGTCGCGGAACGGCTGATCGCAACCGGTTCGGACGTCAATGCGGCCGATGAATACGGGTTCAGTCCCCTGCACATCGCCGCCAACCTCGGTCAGACGGCGATGGCCAGGATTCTGCTGGAGAAGGGCGCCAATCTGCACGCCGCCACGGAAACAGGCGTGACGCCGGTCCTCATGGCCGTTGGAAACGGACGAGCGGAGACCCTGGAATTGCTGCTGAAGGCCGGGGGGAGTCTTCAGGACAAAAACGGGCGTGGCGAGGGGCCTCTCCATATCGCGGCATGGGAAAACCAGCAGGAGATGGTGAAAGCCCTTCTGGAGAAGGGATTGGAGATCGATCCTCGAGACATCCACGACCGAACGCCCTTGCACGGGGCGGCCAATCGTGGGTGGGCGGACATGTGCGACCTTCTGCTGGACAGAGGCGCGGACATCGCCGCACGGGACAACCAGGGCTACACGCCGCTGCAGCAGGCGGCGTTGAGCGGCGACGGCGAGACCGTCCGGCGGCTGATCGCCCGGGGGGCCGACGCCAACACCACGAAGAACGACGGGATCGACATCCTGCGATCGGCTGTGGTGGGAGGCAACGTGGACGGCGTGCGAGCCATTCTGGCCGCCGGCTGCGATCTGGAACGGGCCGATGCGCTGAAGCGAACGTCACTTTGCATCGCGGCAGAGCTGGGGAACGCCGAGATTGTCAACCTGCTCCTGGAGGCGGGGGCGAATCCCGACATCGTTACGGAGCTGCGTACGTCGCCGTTGCAGATGGCCCAAGAGCGAGGCCATCAAGAGGTGCTCGAGGTGTTCCGCAAGCACGGGGTGGAGAAATAACCGGCGGTACTGTAGCCGGGTTTTTGCGATCCGCCCGGAACAGCATCCGCTCCGCTGGGGGCGGAGTAGATTTCGACTCATGAGGGAACAGGGAATCTCCGTACGATGATGAGAGCACCCGGTAGACATCGCAGACCCGTCGTCGCGACGGGCCGTCGCGTGTTCGAGGCGCCCGGCATGCGGAGTCTCTTCGCGCTGGCCGTGCCGGCGCTCGTGCTGATGGCGATCGCGGGCTGCCGCGACGATGTCGATTCCCGTGCACCGGCGGGCGAGAAGCCTAACGTTCTGCTGATCACCCTGGACACCACGCGGGCGGATTTTCTGGGCTGTTACGGCCGCGCCACGGCCCGCACGCCGAACCTGGATCGCCTGGCCCGCGAGGGCACCCGATTCGACCAGTGTTCGTCCTGCACGTCCCTGACCGCGCCCTCGCACGCCAGCATCCTGACCGGGCAATACCCGTTCGTACACGGTGTTCGCCAGAACGGTCGGCACCGGGTCGCAGAGTCCACGCAGACGCTGACCAAGGTTCTGAAGGCCCAGGGCTACCGGACCCATGCCATCGTGGCGGCCTCCGTTCTGAATCGGCACTGCGGCCTGGATCAGGGATTTGACGTGTAC